>NZ_JBIVFT010000021.1:0-1032 GCF_044748305.1 Arthrobacter sp. NPDC090010 | reverse complement strand
GGTGGTGAGGAGGGTGCGGGCTTCTTGGCGGGTGGTGCCGGAGTCTTGGATGGTGTCGGCGATGTGGGTGAGGTTGTTGGGGATGTCGCGTCCTTTTTTGCGCATGGCGGTGGCCCAGAGGCGTCCGGCGCGGTAGGAGGAGCGGACGAGGGGTCCGGACATGACGCCGAGGAAGCCGATGTGTTCGGCTTCGTCGGCGAGTTCGACGAATTCTTGGGGTTTGACCCAGCGGTCCACGGGGAGGTGGCGTTCGGAGGGGCGGAGGTATTGGGTGATGGTGATCAGGTCGGTGCCGGCGTCGTGGAGGTCGTGGAGGGCTTCGGAGATTTCTTGGCGGGTTTCGCCCATGCCGAGGATGAGGTTGGATTTGGTGACCATGCCGTGGTTGCGTCCTTGGGTGATGACGTCCAGGGAGCGTTCGTAGCGGAAGGCGGGTCGGATGCGTTTGAAGATGCGGGGGACGGTTTCGACGTTGTGGGCGAATACTTCGGGGGCCGAGTCGCAGATGGCTTTGATGTGTTCGGGTTTGCCGGAGAAGTCGGGGATGAGCAGTTCGACGCCGGTGGTGGGGTTGAGTTCGTGGATTTTGCGGACGGTTTCGGCGTAGAGCCAGACGCCTTCGTCGTCGAGGTCATCGCGGGCGACGCCGGTGACGGTGGCGTAGCGGAGATTCATGGTTTGGATGGACCGGGCGACTTTGGTGGGTTCGAGGCGGTCCAGGGGGGAGGGTTTGCCGGTGTCGATTTGGCAGAAGTCGCAGCGGCGGGTGCATTCGGAGCCGCCGATGAGGAAGGTGGCTTCTTTGTCTTCCCAGCATTCGAAGATGTTGGGGCAGCCGGCTTCTTCGCAGACGGTGTGGAGGCCTTCTTTTTTGACGAGGTTTTTCAGGCCGATGAATTCGGGGCCCATGTGGACTTTGGCTTTGATCCAGTCGGGTTTGCGTTCCACGGGGGTCGCGGCGTTGCGTTGCTCGATGCGCAGGAGCTTACGGCCTTCAGGGGCAAGAGTCACAGAACTACTCCTTCTTCAACG
>NZ_JBIVFT010000020.1:0-4085 GCF_044748305.1 Arthrobacter sp. NPDC090010 | reverse complement strand
AAACACCAACCACCACGGAGGTGATAGCCAGTGATTACCAAAAAACATTGGTATCAAAAAAACATGACACACTATTGAGTTCTCAAACAACAGACTGCTCTGCGCTACTCCCCGGAAGTTTCCTCCCGGCTTTCCCGCCGCAACCCTTCAATCCTAACTCATCCGCTTTCCTTTTTGCAAATCCGCACCCTTCCCGAAATGCTTCGGAAAGAGAATTCGAATTCCGCAGAATTCACTCTGCCGGGCAACCAAAAAGGGCGCCGCAAACAGCGTTTGAATTCAAAGGGATGAGAATCGAAGTTGGCTGCCAGGTCCGGAACACCGCCCCGGCAACCCGATCTACTGTACACGGTTCCCCGGGACTGCACAACTCCGGCGTCGAGTGGTTCCTGGAGTCATTCCCCAGGCGCACGCACCGCACTCCAATGGCCTTGTTCCCGCTGCGATTCAGTGGCTTGCCGCTCCTCTGAGTGGATCGGCAGAAAGCCTGCGGAAACAAGCTCCTGGGCGAGCCAGTCGCTCGACCACGCCCAGGCCGGGCTCACCTTGTGGTCAAAGGACCGCGGTTCGTCACCGCCCTGCAGGAAGAAGCCGATCAAGAGTCCTCCACCCGGCGCCAGGACGCGGTGGAATTCCTTCAGCGCTCTGCGCAGCTGCTTCTCCTCGAAGTGAATCAGTGAGAACCAGGCGAGAACACCGGCCCGCGAGCCGTTCTCGTACGGCAGGCATCGCAGGTCTCCCTGCACGAATGTCAGCTCCGGGCAGCTCCGTCTGGCGCGCATCAGGAATTGCGCGGAGAGATCGATACCGTCCACCGGCACCCCACGCCGGGCCAAGGCTGCGCTCCAGTGCCCTGGCCCGCATCCGGCGTCGAGCACTGGGCCACGGCAGCCGGCGGCCCACTGGACGATCACGTCTCGGTCCGCCGGGTCGGCCAGCTCCTCATCGCCGAAGAGCTCGATATAGAGCTCTGCGACCTGATCGTATGCTTCAGCGACCTCACGGGATGCTCGTGCTTCACCATCCACAGGGAATTCAGCCTCTCGCCTCATGCGTCTTAAACAGTTGAGGGCACCGGCTGTTGCCGGTGCCCTCAACAAGCAGAAGAGCCTACTTCTTGGAAGCAGCAGCCTTCAGCTTGGAACCTGCGGTCAGCTTGACGCTGTGGCCGGCCGGGATCTGGATGGTCTCACCGGTCTGCGGGTTGCGGCCGGTGCGAGCTGCACGGTCGGTGCGCTCCACTGCAAGCCAGCCCGGGATGGTGATCTTCTCGCCGGCGGCGACGGAAGCTTCGAAAACCTCGAACAGAGCGTCGAGCACGTTGTTGACAGAAGCCTGGCTGACGTCAGCCTTCTTGGCAACTTCGGCGACGACGTCGCTGCGGTTCTTAGCCATGGGTGTCCTCCTGGACGTATCGACTACTGGGAATTTCCACGCGGTTCACGCGGGAACCACTGCTCTGAAACTTACCAGTAGTCACGCCTCGGAACCGAAGATTCCGCGTGTTTCCGGCATTTTTTGCTCTATCTCACCCAGTTTTGGGGTGTTTTGGAGCCTTCTCCCAGCCGCGAAGGCCGCTGAGAGGGCCCGTCAGCCTTCGTAACGGTAGAACCCTTCGCCACTCTTGCGACCCAGCTTGCCCGCCTCGACATAGCTTCGCAGGACGGTTCGCGGGCCCTCCGGCAGCGTGGGATTCTCCGCCGCATAGTGCTCCTCGATGTCCAGGACGACGTCGAGTCCCACACTGTCCATCATCTGGAAAGGTCCTGCAGGCATGTGCCAGTTGAGCCGGAACATGGCGTCCACGTCCTCCGGTCGCGCCACTCCGTCCGCCACCACGGCAAGAGACTCGCGCTTGATCGCGGCCCACACCCTGTTGAAGATGAAGCCCGTGCTCTCCTTGCGCGCCTCGAACGGTTGGACACCGAACTCAGGAAGAACCTTCAGCAAGGTGTCCAGGACCTCGCGGCCCGTCTCCCCATCGGACATGAGGTCCGCCGCGGTGGAGACCGGTGGCATGTAGAAGTGCAGGTTGCACAGGCGAGATCTGTCGCTGATTTGCTCGTTCATCAGCCGGGAGGCGTAGGACGAGGAGTTCGTGGCGAAGATCGCGTCAGCAGGGGCGATCCTGTCGACCTCACCCCAAAGAGGGATCTTGATCTCAAGCCGCTCAGGAACCGCTTCGATCACCAGCCAGGCATCGTGCAGCGCTTCTTCCAGCGTCGACGCCGCGACTACGGTCCCCGCTTCGCCGGAACCACGCTCTGCGAGGACGGCCGGCAACGCCTCCTCGACATAGCTCACCGCTGCCTCCGCCGTCTGCTGCTGGGGATCGGAGATCCGGACGACGCCGCCGCGGGACGCCATCATCAGGGCGATCCTGCGGCCCAAGGTGCCTGCGCCGATCACGGTGACGGGACGGGTGCGGATCTGCTCGAAGGTGTAGGCGTAGCTCATGCGTGATTCTCGATTCGTGATGTTGCGGGGGCCCGCAGGCCGGCGACGCCGGTCACGGGAGTCTGAAGGTCAGCCACCAGGGTGGGAGCGCTCCGAGGCGCGTCCAGCTCAACCGCGAGGATCCGTCCACCGAGTTCCGAGACATAGACGCGATGCGCTTCGCCGTCGACCGCCAGACCGATCGCCTCCTGGAAGCCGGATGCCAGGATCTCGGGTTCGGCGCCGCGTTCACCCGTGGGTGGCAGCGCCGCCCGGTTGAGGGTGTTACCCGTGGGGCCAGCTCCGCGATCCGTCCAATACAGGAAGCCGTCATGGATCTCGAGATCGATGGGCTCCGGGAGACCATCCCAGAGGAGCTCGACGTCGTTGCGCGCATCGGCATCCTCGCCGGCCGGAAGTTCGAGTCCGGCACGGAAGATCCTGCCCTTGCCGCCTTTGGCCGGCCCCTTCTGGGTCCAGTAGAGATGCCCGCGAGGCGCGTCCACTGCGACGCCCACGCATTCTTGCTCCCCGGAGGCGTCCGGCACATTGCTGATCAAGGTGTGCAGCCCATCGCCATCCATCGCCACCGAGGAGATGCGGCAACCTTCCCGGTCGCCCCAATAGAGTCTGCCCCTGCCGTCGTCGGCAAGCTGCTTGGCTGTGGTGATGAGTCCAGGGCCGACGACGTCGCGCACCGGACCGCCGGCCAGCGGCACCGCATGAACCCCTCCGGTAGCGGCCGAGAAATCGGCGCCGCCTTCTCCCTCAACTCCCGGAATGCGAACCGGCTCGCCCATGGTGGTCCAGTAGACCGTCTCGCCGGCCACCACGATCCCATCGGGCCAGGGCCCGGCCTCTGCGAGAAATTCTGTCATCTGCCCATCCGGCAGAGAGACTCGTTGGATGTCGCCCTGGGCGATTCTCAGGACCAGGAGTGCATTGAACATGAGACCTCCAGACTCAGTGGTTCTATACCTCTGAATCTACGCCCTCAAGTTGCACTATGCAACAGTTGAGAAACGGATACCCGCCCATAAGAGCAGTCGATTATGGTGACTTTCATGGAAATCAGAAGAAGCACCGACGACGACTGGCCCGAGATCTTCGGCTTCTACCGGGAGATCATCGATGCGGGACGCAGCTACGCCTTCCCGGCGGGTCAGACGCTGGAAGAAGCCAGGCCCTGGTGGATGGAGAACGAGCCGGGCCGGACAGTGGTCGCCACGGACGGTCTTGAGATCGTCGGCTCGGCGAAGATGGGCCCGAACAGGCCCGGCCGAGGCGCTCACATCGCCACAGCGTCCTTCCTCGTCAGCCCCCGGCATGGAAATCGCGGTATCGGCCGGCTTCTCGGGGAGCACGTCCTGGAGTGGGCCCGTGGTGAGGGCTATCACGGCATGCAATTCAACGCGGTCGTCGAATCGAACCATCCGGCGGTCCATCTGTGGCAGGCCCTGGGATTCAGGATCATCGGCACGGTTCCCGAGGCCTTCGAGCACCCGGATGACGGTCTGGTGGGCTTGCATGTGATGTATCAGAAGCTCTGACATCGTTGTGTTGTTTTAAATGGTGGTGGCCCCGGGCGTCGTTGCTCGGGGCCATCACTGGTGGTTGTGTCCGGCGGTGTCCTACTCTCCCACACCCTC
>NZ_JBIVFT010000019.1:1316-4288 GCF_044748305.1 Arthrobacter sp. NPDC090010 | reverse complement strand
GGGTGCGATTGGTGATCGGGTGTGGAATGACGCTAATGGCAATGGTGTTCAGGATGCTGGTGAGGCCGGTATTCAGGGTGTGATGGTTGAGTTGTTGGATGAGAACGGGCAGCCGGTGCTTGACGCGAATGGTGCTCCGATCACGACGACGACTGATGCTGAGGGTGCGTACCGTTTTGAGGACTTGCCGTTGGGTAAGTACAAGGTGCGGTTCAGTGGCGCCCCGGCGGGTATGTCCCCGACGACGCCCGGTGCTGGTAGTGACCGGTCCAAGGATTCGGATATTGATGCTTCGGGTGTGACCGGGGTGGTTGAGCTGAACAGTGATGCTCCGGTGGCTGAGGATGTGGATGCCGGATACACGGCAGCACCTGCCGCGGCGGATGATGAGTCGCTGAACAATGCTCAGGGCACCACGGTCACGGTCCCGGTGTTGGGTAATGACACCGGTGACCTGGACCCGTCGACCGTGAAGATCAAGGACCCTTCCGGTAACCCGGTGGATGAGCTGGTGGTGCCGGGTGAGGGTAAGTGGACGGTGAATCCGGAGAACGGTGAGATCACCTTCACTCCGGAAGAAGGGTTCACGAAGAACCCGACACCGATCGATTACACGGTCAAGGACCGCAACGGCAAGGAAACCGGGGCGAAGGTCACCGTGACCTACAAGCCGGAAGCAGCCGATGATGAGTCGTTGAACAACCCGCGGGGCACGGTAGTGAAGGTCCCGACCCTGGCCAACGACAAGGGCGACCTCGACCCGGCGACGGTGAAGATCACCGACCCGTCCGGTCAGCCGGTCGATTCGCTGACCGTCCCAGGTGAAGGTGTCTGGACTGTTGACCCTGCCACGGGGGATATCACGTTCACCCCGGAAGACGGGTTCACGGGTAACCCGACCCCGATTGATTACACGGTCAAGGACCGTGCCGGGAATCAGACCGGTGCGAAGGTCACCGTGACTTATGTCGATGGTCCGGCCGCGAAGGATGACGAGTCCTTGAACAACGACCAGGGCACCACGGTCACGGTCCCGGTATTGGGCAACGACACCGGTGATCTCGATCCGTCCACGGTGAAGATCAAGGACAAGGACGGCAACCCCGTTGACTCCCTGACCGTCCCGGGTGAGGGCAAGTGGACGGTGAATCCGGAGACCGGTGAGATCACCTTCACCCCGGAAGAGGGTTTCACGAAGAATCCGACCCCGATTGATTACACGGTCAAGGACCGGGATGGTCAGGAGACGGGTGCGAAGGTCACCGTGACCTACAAACCCCAAGCCACGGACGACCAGTCCCTGAACAATGCGCAGGGCACGGCCGTGAAGGTCCCGACCCTGGCCAACGACAAGGGCGACCTCGACCCGTCCACGGTGAAGATCACCGACCCTGCCGGTCAGCCGGTCGATTCGCTGACCGTCCCGGGTGAAGGCGTCTGGACCGTTGACCCGGCGACCGGGGACATCACGTTCACCCCCGAGAACGGGTTCACGGGTAACCCCACCGATATCAACTACACGGTCAAGGATCGGGCTGGGAATGAGACGGGTGCGAAGGTTCATGTGACCTACCTGCCGCAAGCCAGCGATGACGAGTCCCTGAACAACAAGCAGGGCACTGCTGTCACGGTCCCGACCCTGGACAACGACAAGGGTGACCTGGACCCGTCCACGGTGAAGATCATGGACAAGGACAGCAACCCCGTCGATTCCCTGACCGTCCCGGGTGAAGGCAAGTGGAGTGTGAATCCGGACAACGGTGAGATCACCTTCACCCCGGAAGACGGCTTCACGGGTAACCCGACCCCGATCGATTACAGCGTGAAGGATCGGGCTGGGAACGAGACGGGCGCGAAGGTCACCGTGACCTACCTGCCCGAAGCGGTCAACGACGAATCCCTGAACAACAAACAGGGCACCGCAGTGAAGGTCCCAGTGCTCGGTAACGACAAGGGCGATCTCGACCCCACCACCGTGAAGATCACGGACCCCTCCGGTCAGCCGGTCGACTCCTTGACCGTGCCCGGTGAGGGTGTCTGGACTGTTGACCCGGCCACCGGGGACATCACCTTCACCCCCGAGAACGGGTTCACCGGTAACCCCACCGATATCGCGTACACGGTCAAGGACAAGGCCGGGAACGAAACGGGCGCGAAGGTCCACGTGACCTACCTCCCCGAAGCCACGGATGATGAGTCGCTGAATAACAAGCAGGGCTCCACTGTCACCGTCCCGACCCTGGGCAACGACAAGGGCGATCTGGATCCGTCGACGGTGAAGATCAAGGACAAGGACGGCAACCCCGTCTCTGAACTGGTCGTCCCCGGTGAGGGCACGTGGAGTGTGAATCCGGAGAACGGGGAGATCACCTTCGCCCCGGAGGACGGGTTCACGGGTAACCCCACCGATATCGCGTACACGGTCAAGGACCGGGCGGGGAACGAAACCGGGGCGAAGGTTCATGTGACCTACCTGCCCGAAGCGGTCAACGACGAGTCGTTGAACAACCCGCGCGGCACGGCGGTGAAGGTCCCGACCCTGGCCAACGACAAGGGCGACCTTGACCCCTCCACGGTGAAGATCACCGACCCCTCCGGTCAGCCGGTCGACTCCCTGACCGTCCCCGGCGAAGGCGTCTGGACCGTTGACCCGAAGACGGGGGACATCACGTTCACCCCGGAAGAGGGCTTCCAGGGCAACCCCACCGATATCGCGTACACGGTCAAGGACCGGGCCGGGAACGAGACGGGCGCGAAGGTCACCGTGACCTACCTGCCCGAAGCGGTCAACGACGAGTCGTTGAACAACCCGCGCGGCACGGCGGTGAAGGTCCCGGCCCTGGCCAACGATAAGGGTGATCTGGATCCGGCGACGGTGAAGATCACCGACCCCTCCGGTCAGCCGGTCGACTCCCTGACCGTCCCCGGCGAAGGCGTCTGGACCGTTGACCCGAAGACGGGGGACATCACGT
>NZ_JBIVFT010000019.1:0-1224 GCF_044748305.1 Arthrobacter sp. NPDC090010 | reverse complement strand
ACATCACGTTCACCCCGGAAGAGGGCTTCCAGGGCAACCCCACCGATATCGCGTACACCGTCAAAGACCGCAACGGTAACGAGACCGGTGCGAAGGTCCACGTCACCTATGTCGACGCACCAGCCGCAACGGATGACCAGTCCCTGAACAATGACCAGGGCAAGACCGTCACGGTCCCCGTCCTGGACAACGACAAGGGCGACCTCGACCCCTCGACCGTGAAGATCAAGGACAAGGACGGCAAGCCCGTCTCTGAACTGGTTGTTCCGGGTGAGGGCAAGTGGACTGTTGATCCGAAGACCGGGGAGATCACCTTCACCCCCGAGTCTGGGTTCACGGGCAACCCGACCCCGATCGACTACACCGTCAAGGACCGGAACGGTCAGGAGACGGGTGCGAAGGTCACCGTGACCTACAAGCCCCAAGCCACGGACGATGAGTCGTTGAACAACAAGCCCGGAACCACCGTCAAGGTCCCCGTCCTGGCCAACGACAAGGGTGATCTGGACCCGGCAACGGTGAAGATCAAGGACAACGACGGCAACCCCGTCGATGAACTGGTTGTTCCGGGTGAGGGTAAGTGGACTGTTGACCCGGCCACCGGGGAGATCACCTTCACCCCCGAGAACGGGTTCACCGGTAACCCCAGCGATATCGCCTATGTCGTGAAGGACAAGGCCGGGAATGAGACCGGGGCGAACGTCCACGTGACCTACCTCCAGCCCGTCCCGCCCGCGGCCAGTAACGATGAGTCCCGGGACAACAAGCCCGGAACCGCCGTCACCGTCCCGGTCCTGGACAACGACCAGGGCAACCTGGACCCCTCCACGGTGAAGATCATCGATCCCTCCACCGGGAACCCGGTCGATAAACTCGTCGTCCCCGGCGAAGGCGTCTGGACCGTTGACCCCAAAACCGGGAAGATCACCTTCACCCCGGAAAAGGGCTTCACCGGCAACCCGACCCCGATCGACTACCTCGTCAAGGACATCGACGGCAACGAGGTCCGGGCCCAGGTCACCATCACCTACCTGGCCACCGAACCCACCACCCCCGCCCCAGAACCCGGAAACCCCGGACAACCAGGAAACCCCGGCAACCCGGCACCCGGCGACGACCTCGCCAACACCGGCGCGAACGTCGGACTCGGAACCGCCCTAACCGGAGCCTTCCTCGTCCTAGGAGGAGCCGCACTGATGATCCTGCGCAAACGCCGCCAACACT
>NZ_JBIVFT010000018.1:0-5595 GCF_044748305.1 Arthrobacter sp. NPDC090010 | reverse complement strand
TTTTAAATGGTGGTGGCCCCGGGCGTCGTTGCTCGGGGCCATCACTGGTGGTTGTGTCCGGCGGTGTCCTACTCTCCCACACCCTCTCGAGTGCAGTACCATCGGCGCTGTGGGTCTTAGCTTCCGGGTTCGGAATGGGACCGGGCGTTTCCCCCACGCTATGACCGCCGTAACTCTTTCAAACACCCCACCAGGGTGGGGGTTGGTTTGGAAGGGTCACTGGAGTTCATCCGTGACACGCAACACCATCCAGTGACCCTGCGCCCCTGGTGTGGGGGTTGGGGGTGGGGGTGTTGCTTATTCAATTATGGTCTTCCCAGGTTTGTTGTTTGGGGACCGCATGGTGGACGCGTAGCACAGTGTTCTTTCACACCACCAGGGGTGGTGTGGTGTGTGGTCAGGTTATCGGCTTATTAGTACCGGTCAGCTTCACAGGTCGTTAGTCCCTGCTTCCACGTCCGGCCTATCAACCCAGTGGTCTGCTGGGGGCCTCTCCCACCACAAGGGTGGATGGAAATCTTATCTTGAAGCGGGCTTCCCGCTTAGATGCTTTCAGCGGTTATCCCATCCGAACGTAGCCAATCAGCGGTGCACTTGGCAGTACAACTGACACACCAGAGGTTCGTCCGTCCCGGTCCTCTCGTACTAAGGACAGCCCTTCTCAAATTTCCTGCGCGCGCAGCGGATAGGGACCGAACTGTCTCACGACGTTCTAAACCCAGCTCGCGTACCGCTTTAATGGGCGAACAGCCCAACCCTTGGGACCTACTCCAGCCCCAGGATGCGACGAGCCGACATCGAGGTGCCAAACCATGCCGTCGATATGGACTCTTGGGCAAGATCAGCCTGTTATCCCCGAGGTACCTTTTATCCGTTGAGCGACGGCCATTCCACAATGTACCGCCGGATCACTAGTCCCGACTTTCGTCCCTGCTCGAGATGTCTCTCTCACAGTCAAGCTCCCTTGTGCACTTACACTCGACACCTGATTGCCAACCAGGCTGAGGGAACCTTTGGGCGCCTCCGTTACTTTTTGGGAGGCAACCGCCCCAGTTAAACTACCCATCAGGCACTGTCCCTGACCCAGATCATGGGCCGAAGTTAGATGTCCAAAGTGACCAGAGTGGTATTTCAACGATGACTCCACCAGCACTAGCGTGCCAGCTTCACAGTCTCCCACCTATCCTACACAAGCCACTCCGAACACCAATACCAAACTATAGTAAAGGTCTCGGGGTCTTTCCGTCCTGCTGCGCGTAACGAGCATCTTTACTCGTAGTGCAATTTCGCCGAGTTCATGGTTGAGACAGTAGGGAAGTCGTTACTCCATTCGTGCAGGTCGGAACTTACCCGACAAGGAATTTCGCTACCTTAGGATGGTTATAGTTACCACCGCCGTTTACTGGGGCTTAAATTCCCGGCTTCACACCGAAGTGTTGACCGGTCCTCTTAACCTTCCAGCACCGGGCAGGAGTCAGTCCGTATACATCGTCTTGCGACTTCGCACGGACCTGTGTTTTTAGTAAACAGTCGCTTCCCCCTGGTCTCTGCGGCCCTTACCCGCTCCGAGGAGCTAGTCCTCTTCACAGTCCGGGCCCCCCTTCTCCCGAAGTTACGGGGGCATTTTGCCGAGTTCCTTAACCATGATTCTCTCGATCGCCTTAGTATTCTCTACCTGATCACCTGTGTCGGTTTAGGGTACGGGCGGCTGGAACCTCGCGTCGATGCTTTTCTCGGCAGCATAGGATCACTGAATCCCCCACCACGTGGGGTCCCATCACGTCTCAGCCTTAATGCTCCGCGGATTTGCCTACGGAACGGCCTACCTGCTTAGACCGGGACAACCATCGCCCGGCTCAGCTACCTTCCTGCGTCACACCTGTTAATACGCTTACCTCCCCCGATCAGTTCCCAGCCTCCCCACACACGCTTCGCCCGAAGGCTCCACAAGGTGGTTTAGGTGGTTAGTATCCCGGGCTCAGTATGGGCGGTTCTTCGCCGGTACGGGAATATCAACCCGTTGTCCATCGACTACGCCTGTCGGCCTCGCCTTAGGTCCCGACTCACCCAGGGCAGATTAGCTTGACCCTGGAACCCTTGATCATCCGGCGGACGGGTTTCTCACCCGTCTTTCGCTACTCATGCCTGCATTCTCACTCGTGTAGTCTCCACCACTGGTTTACACCGCGGCTTCACCGTCCACACGACGCTCCCCTACCACTCCAGACGACTGAACCACAAAGGCTTGTCTATTATCTGAAATCCACGACTTCGGCGGTGTACTTGAGCCCCGCTACATTGTCGGCGCGGAATCACTTGACCAGTGAGCTATTACGCACTCTTTCAAGGGTGGCTGCTTCTAAGCCAACCTCCTGGTTGTCTAAGCAACTCCACATCCTTTCCCACTTAGCACACGCTTAGGGGCCTTAGTCGGTGGTCTGGGCTGTTTCCCTCTCGACCATGAAGCTTATCCCCCACGGTCTCACTGCTGCGCTCTCACTTACCGGCATTCGGAGTTTGGCTGACGTCAGTAACCTTGTAGGGCCCATCGGCCATCCAGTAGCTCTACCTCCGGCAAGAAACACGCAACGCTGCACCTAAATGCATTTCGGGGAGAACCAGCTATCACGAAGTTTGATTGGCCTTTCACCCCTACCCACAGCTCATCCCCTCCATTTTCAACTGAAGTGGGTTCGGTCCTCCACGACGTCTTACCGTCGCTTCAACCTGGCCATGGGTAGATCACTTCGCTTCGGGTCTAGATCACGCCACTCAAACGCCCTATTCAGACTCGCTTTCGCTACGGCTTCCCCACACGGGTTAACCTCGCGACGTAACACTAACTCGCAGGCTCATTCTTCAAAAGGCACGCCATCACAGGAACAAGCCTGCTCTGACGGATTGTAAGCACACGGTTTCAGGTACTATTTCACTCCCCTCCCGGGGTACTTTTCACCTTTCCCTCACGGTACTGGTCCGCTATCGGTCATTAGGTAGTATTTAGGCTTATCAGGTGGTCCTGACAGATTCACACGGGATTTCTCGGGCCCCGTGCTACTCGGGAATCATCCCTCAAGCGGTGCAACAACGCGACGACTACGGGACTATCACCCTCTACGGTCCGCCTTCCCAAACGGTTCGCCTACGCCAGCACATTCACACCCGACCAGAACAGTGATCCTGGTACGGAACAACCCCACAACCCCGGACATGCAACGCTCACTGGCTATCACACATGACCCGGTTTAGCCTCATCCGCTTTCGCTCGCCACTACTCACGGAATCACATGTTGTTTTCTCTTCCTGCGGGTACTGAGATGTTTCACTTCCCCGCGTTCCCTCCACACAGCCTATGCGTTCAGCTGCGGGTGACTACCCATAACAGGCAGCCGGGTTTCCCCATTCGGACATCCTGGGATCAAAGTTCGGTTATCAACTCCCCCAGGCTTATCGCAGATTCCCACGTCCTTCATCGGCTCCTAATGCCAAGGCATCCACCGTGCGCCCTTAAAAACTTGGCCACACAAAAACCACATGACACAACCCACACAACCAACACCCCAAAAGATGTCAACCATGCAAGCCGTTCATGCAAGATGCTCGCGTCCACTATGCAGTTCTCAAACAACAACCCCATCACCACCACCCACACCAACAACCCCACACAGGAGGCCACATCAGCGCTTCGAATGGCTGGGAACAACCAGAAACAACATTGCTGTTGTTTCAGGACCCAACAGTGTGTCAACACCACCCACACCACCACAACCCAAGAACCCCTTCCAGCCACCCCCACCCGAAGATGAGAGAGCGTACTAAGACCCCCACGCCGTGGCACCTGTGCAGGCACCGCACCCCCAAGCAACAGGCCCCCTGTTTCACAGGAACCCACCACCCATCACGGGAATGTGTTTCTTTGATATTCCACCCATGAGCACCACACCCCAGGAACATGCGTCCTGGCAAGCGGGTTCTACACTCAACCACCACCACAACCCATGCAGGAAGAGGATGATGATCTCGTTTGCTCCTTAGAAAGGAGGTGATCCAGCCGCACCTTCCGGTACGGCTACCTTGTTACGACTTAGTCCCAATCGCCAGTCCCACCTTCGACAGCTCCCTCCCACAAGGGGTTAGGCCACCGGCTTCGGGTGTTACCAACTTTCGTGACTTGACGGGCGGTGTGTACAAGGCCCGGGAACGTATTCACCGCAGCGTTGCTGATCTGCGATTACTAGCGACTCCAACTTCATGGGGTCGAGTTGCAGACCCCAATCCGAACTGAGACCGGCTTTTTGGGATTAGCTCCACCTCACAGTATCGCAACCCTTTGTACCGGCCATTGTAGCATGCGTGAAGCCCAAGACATAAGGGGCATGATGATTTGACGTCGTCCCCACCTTCCTCCGAGTTGACCCCGGCAGTCTCCCATGAGTCCCCACCACTACGTGCTGGCAACATGGAACGAGGGTTGCGCTCGTTGCGGGACTTAACCCAACATCTCACGACACGAGCTGACGACAACCATGCACCACCTGTGAACCAGCCCCGAAGGGAAGGACGATCTCTCGCCCGGTCCGGTCCATGTCAAGCCTTGGTAAGGTTCTTCGCGTTGCATCGAATTAATCCGCATGCTCCGCCGCTTGTGCGGGCCCCCGTCAATTCCTTTGAGTTTTAGCCTTGCGGCCGTACTCCCCAGGCGGGGCACTTAATGCGTTAGCTACGGCGCGGAAAACGTGGAATGTCCCCCACACCTAGTGCCCAACGTTTACGGCATGGACTACCAGGGTATCTAATCCTGTTCGCTCCCCATGCTTTCGCTCCTCAGCGTCAGTTAATGCCCAGAGACCTGCCTTCGCCATCGGTGTTCCTCCTGATATCTGCGCATTTCACCGCTACACCAGGAATTCCAGTCTCCCCTACATCACTCAAGTCTGCCCGTACCCACTGCAGAACCAGAGTTGAGCCCTGGCCTTTCACAGCAGACGCGACAAACCGCCTACGAGCTCTTTACGCCCAATAATTCCGGATAACGCTTGCGCCCTACGTATTACCGCGGCTGCTGGCACGTAGTTAGCCGGCGCTTCTTCTGCAGGTACCGTCACTTTCGCTTCTTCCCTACTGAAAGAGGTTTACAACCCGAAGGCCGTCATCCCTCACGCGGCGTCGCTGCATCAGGCTTTCGCCCATTGTGCAATATTCCCCACTGCTGCCTCCCGTAGGAGTCTGGGCCGTGTCTCAGTCCCAGTGTGGCCGGTCACCCTCTCAGGCCGGCTACCCGTCGTCGCCTTGGTGAGCCATTACCTCACCAACAAGCTGATAGGCCGCGAGTCCATCCAAAACCACAAAAGCTTTCCACCACCACCACATGCGTGGAGCGGTCGTATCCGGTATTAGACCCAGTTTCCCAGGCTTATCCCAGAGTCAAGGGCAGGTTACTCACGTGTTACTCACCCGTTCGCCACTAATCCACGGTGCAAGCACCGCTTCATCGTTCGACTTGCATGTGTTAAGCACGCCGCCAGCGTTCATCCTGAGCCAGGATCAAACTCTCCAAAAAGAAATTCAAAACCCAGCAAACACCAACCACCACGG
>NZ_JBIVFT010000017.1:0-5000 GCF_044748305.1 Arthrobacter sp. NPDC090010 | reverse complement strand
GGAGCCGACGGCGTTGATCGGGCGGGGGGACGAAGTCGGGTCGGCCTGGGCGATGCCCGTGCCGGTCAGGGTTGCCGCCACAGCGGCGACGGCGAGGGTTGAAAACTTGAGAGCCTTCTTCATGGCTGCTCGTCTCCTTGATAAAGTGGGTTCGAGTTCTGAAACTGAGACGCCGGACATGCGAATGCCCGGGCGCTTGTTGACTTCATTGCTCCAGGAGCGGTTTTCCGCTCCTGAGGGAACTCCGGCTTGGTCGTCCAAAACTCTTGCCGGAGTTCCCACCCTCAATCCTTGGCCCGCCCGATTCGGGACACCAGCAACAACACGTGAACCAGACGCGAAGTTCTGGTGAATCGCTTGCAGGGTCAGAGGCGTATCTGCTAGAAAAAAATTGCCCTGTGTTTTGTCGCTTCGTCAGTGTTACGTAGATCACCTGGGCGTCCCGCAGGCCAGTACCCCTCTGTTTGCCCGTCGGCGGGCAGGGGCGCCGCGGATCTGACAGGCCGGTCTCAGTTCACCGAGCCGGTGACGCGGGCCGAAAGCCGACGGCCAGAGCTTTGACTATTACGAAAATGGTTCACATTACGGCCCCCTAGGGGGCTGCTTGCTGTGAAGAATCCATGAACCTCACGGCCATCGGCCATTTCAAATCAACCTCCTGGAGTTGCCTCGGAATGCGGAGGTTAACGGAAGAAGTCGCCGTGACGCGAACGCGGACCGGGATCGAGTGAGGACAAACGCGCCTGCGGCGCCCCCGCTCCCCCATTGAACGGACGACTCACCGTTGAGCGGACCTTCCCACCCCCCACCGTCGGCGCTCGGGTCGAGTCGGCACCGTCAGAAACCCTCAAAATTCTCACTATTCAGTCTTGCTAAGTACTACTACTCAGTGATACTTTCTACTAGTACCAAGCAACACTGAGTAGTGAAAGGAGGGACCGATGGGCAAGCAGATGACCGAGATGCTCAAGGGCACTCTGGAGGGCATCGTTCTCGCTCTCCTGGCCGAACAACCCGCCTACGGATATGACATCACCGCACGACTGCGCGAACGCGGCTTCGCCGATATCGCAGAAGGAACCATCTACGCCCTGCTCGTCCGCATCGAGCAGAAGAAGCTCGTCGACGTCGAGAAGGTGCCGAGCGAAAAGGGACCGCCCCGCAAGGTGTACACGCTCAACGCCCAGGGAGCCCAGGAACTCGAGGAGTTCTGGAAGACCTGGAGCTTCCTCTCTCAGCACATCGAACAGCTCAACAAGACTGAAAACAAGGAGAACTGACCATGGCCGCAAAGTGGATCGAAGCGCTCACCGGATCGCTCGAACAGAAGAAACAGTACAAGCAGGCGAAGTCCCGGCTCGATGCACTCCCCGAGCCCTACAGGACCGTCGCCAACGCCCAGCACCGGTACTCCATGTACTACGGCGGCATCACGGACGGCGACACCCTGGTCCAGATGTTCCTGGACCTCGCGGACCTGTGGGAGCGCGCTGCCCTGGACGGGACTCCTGTCAGCTCGATCGTCGGGGACGACGCCGTCGAGTTCGCCGAGAACTACGCCCAGGCCTATGGAGGGACGCAGTGGATCGACAAGGAACGGGCGCGGCTGATCAAGGCCGTGGACGACGCGAAAAGGAAAGAGCAACAGTCATGACTCCCCCAGCCATCACCGTTCAGGGCGTCGAAAAGTCCTATAAAGACCTTCACGTACTCCGCGGCGTCGACTTCGCAGTCGAACAGGGCAGCATCTTCGCCTTGCTCGGCTCGAACGGAGCCGGAAAGACCACCATGGTGCGCATCCTCTCGACGCTGCTCAAGGCCGACGCCGGAACGGCGACGGTACTGGGTGCCGACGTCGCAGACGAACCGCTGAAAGTCCGCGAGTCGATCAGCCTCACTGGGCAGTTCGCCGCGGTGGACGAGATCCTGTCAGGGCGCGAGAACCTGGTGCTCGTCGCGAAGTTGCGCCACCTGAAGGATCCGGGTGTCGTGGCCGATGACCTCCTCGCCCGGTTCCGCCTGAGTGATGCCGGTGGGCGGAAGGTCGGCACCTACTCCGGCGGCATGCGCCGTCGGCTGGATATCGCAATGAGCCTCGTCGGCCATCCCGAAGTCATCTACCTCGACGAGCCCACCACCGGTCTCGACCCGGAGGCGCGGATCGAGGTCTGGGATGTCGTCAAGGAACTCGCGAACACCGGCACCACGGTTCTGCTCACCACGCAGTATCTGGATGAGGCGGAACAGCTTGCCGACCGCATCGCCATCCTCCACGAAGGCCGGATCATCGCCAATGGGACACTCGCCGAGCTGAAACAGCTGCTGCCTGCCGCCAAGGTCGAATACGTGGAGAAGCAGCCCACACTCGAGGAGGTCTTCCTCAGACTCATCGGACCGAAGGAATCCCAGAAGGAGGACGTGTCATGAGTACGCATTTCATGGCCGATACCGCGACGCTCACCGGCCGCTCCATGCGGCACATCTTCCGCAGCGCGGACACCATCATCACGACGGCGGTGACGCCCATCGCGCTCATGCTGCTCTTCGTGTACGTCTTCGGCGGGGCTCTCAAACAGAGCACCGGCGCCGAGAACTACGTCAACTACCTGCTCCCCGGCATCCTTCTGATCGCCATCGCCTCCGGAATCGCCTACACGGCGTTCCGCTTGTTCACAGACATGCAAAGCGGCATCTTCGAACGTTTCCATTCCATGCCGATCGCCCGTTCAAGTGTGTTGTGGGCCCACGTGCTCACCTCTCTCGTGGCGAATGCGATCACCCTCGCGATCATCTTCGGCGTCGGATTCCTCATGGGGTTCCGCACCGGCGCGAGCGTGCTGGCCTGGCTCGGTGTCATCGGGATTCTGCTCCTGTTCACCCTGGCTCTCACCTGGCTCGCGATCATCGCCGGGCTCAGCGCGAAGACGACCGACGGGGCGAGCGCCTTCTCCTACCCGCTCATATTCCTGCCGTTCATCAGCTCGGCCTTCGTACCCACCGGAACAATGCCGGGGCCGGTCCGCTGGTTCGCGGAGAACCAGCCGGTCACCTCCATCGTGAACACCATTCAGGCCTTGTTCGCACAGCAACCGGTCGGTAACGACATCTGGGTCGCTCTCGCCTGGTGCGTCGGCATCCTCGTCGTCGGCTACGTCTTCGCGATCATCGCCTACCGCAAGAAGATCAGTTGATCGCACTCAGCGAGACGGAACGCTCTGTCCGGGTCCCTACCCAGCCGGGGCGTTTCGCCGCGCTCGGCGGCCATCCGGAGCAGGAACGCATTAGCATGGGGCTTCATGATCGTGTGGCTCAATGGCACCCATGGTGCCGGTAAGACGACGGCCAGTCCGCTGGTGCAGGAGCTGATTCCGGATTCCAGGGTGTTCGACGCCGAAAAGGTCGGTGAGACACTGATGGACATCAAACCAGGGCTCCCCCCGACGGATAATTTCCAGCACTGGCCGCCGTGGCGATCACTCGTCGTTGAAACCGCCCGGCAAGTACTCGACTACACCGGAGGCGTCCTGGTGATTCCAATGACCGTGCTCGTCGAGGAGTACTGGAACGAGATCAGCGCCGGTCTCGCCAGGCATTCCATCCGCGTAAGGCATTTCGTCCTCCATGCCGATGCCGACTCGCTCCGGAAGCGCATAGCCGGAGACACGGTCCTCGGGGCCGACTCCCCTTTCCGCCTAAAACACCTCGAGCCATACGCTGAGGCGGCGAGGACCTGGCTTCCGACCGCCGGTGAGATGATCGACACCACTCATCTCACGCCAAGTCAAACAGCGCTCCGGATCGCCGAGGCCGTCAAACGGTGATGCCGGCGCCTGCCCAGTCCGGCAACAGAAAAGGGCCGGTCTTCCGACCGGCCCTCTGTTTCGGTGCCCGAGGTGGGACTCGAACCCACACACCTTTCGATACCGCATTTTGAGTGCGGCGCGTCTGCCAATTCCGCCACTCGGGCAAGCACCGATGCGGTCCTCGTCATCCACGGGGGCCGCATACGCGTGATAACTCTACATGGAGATAGGCTAGAAGCGTCAATCTGCCCATCAGGGCCAGTGGCAACGGCGCCCGAGACCTGACATACTTGTCCGTTCCCACCGCAAAAGGAGACCCTGTGAGCGATACCGCGGCCCAGGAAGCCACCCCGGAAAGCAACACCACCCCGGCCAAGCGCATCGTCGTCGCCGAAGACGAGACCCTCATCCGCCTGGACATCATCGAGATCCTCCGTGGTGAGGGTTACGACGTCGTCGCCGAAGCCGACAACGGCCAGCGCGCTGTGGAGCTCGCCGAGGAGCACCGCCCCGATCTGGTCATCATGGATGTGAAGATGCCCGTCATGGACGGTATCTCGGCAGCGGAGAAGATCGCGAAGGCCCGCATCGCGCCCGTCGTGCTGCTCACCGCGTTCAGCCAGAAGGAACTCGTCGAGCGCGCCCGTGAGGCCGGCGCCATGGCCTATGTGGTCAAGCCCTTCACCCCGGCCGATCTGATTCCAGCCATCGAGATCGCCCTCTCCCGCCACGAGGAGATCAAAGCCCTCGAGAAGGAGGTCGGGGATCTCAAGGAGCAGTTCGCCACGCGCAAGCTCGTGGAGCGCGCCAAGAGCCTGCTCACCACGAAGATGGGGCTGTCCGAGCCCGAGGCGTTCCGCTGGATCCAGAAGACGTCCATGGACCGCCGCCTCAGCATGCGCGAGGTCGCTGAGACGATCATCAACCAGGTGAACTGAGCGCCTTCCCGGCAACGACGGCGGGGGGGGGGGGGGCCCCCCCCCCGGGGGGGGGCCCCCCCGGGGGGGGGGGGGGGGGGGGCGGCCCCCCCCCCCCCCCCCCCCCCCCCCCCCCCCCCCCCCCCACCCCCCCCACCCCCCCCCCCCCCCCCCCCCCCCCCCCCCACCCCCACCCCCCCCCCCCCCCCCGCCCCCCCCCGCCCCCCCCCCCCCCCCCCCCCCCCCACAAAAAAAAAAAAAGCACCCCCCAACAAAAAAC
>NZ_JBIVFT010000016.1:0-24696 GCF_044748305.1 Arthrobacter sp. NPDC090010 | reverse complement strand
AAGGACGCGACATCCCCAACAACCTCACCCACATCGCCGACACCATCCAAGACTCCGGCACCACCCGCCAAGAAGCCCGCACCCTCCTCACCACCGAGAACTGAGACCGTTCGGAACGGGGTAGCCATGCTGTCTATACACCTGGAAGTCATCCCGACGGAGGGCATCGTCGACGCCGTCCGCGGTGCCTTGCCGCCGTCGTCGTCGCTCAGCGTGACCTGCCTGCCCAAGCATGGCGTCGCGGCCACACTGAAGACGGCCTCCCGGCTCTCGGAGCTCGGGTACACCGTCACCCCGCATCTTGCGGCGAAGGCGATCACCGGCCGGAAGGAACTGTCGGACATCCTGTCGGAATGCGCGGCGGCAGGCATCTCCGAGCTCTTCGTGATCGGTGGGGACCTGCCGAACGCGGCAGGTCCTTACGGCACGGCCGAGGAGCTTCTCCGGGAGATCGGGCAACTCGACGGCGACCGCTTCACGACGGGAGTGGCCGGGTACCCCGAGGGGCATCCACGCATCGGCGACGACGCGTTGCTCGATTCCCTGCGGCGCAAGCAGGAGTACGCGAGCCGCATCGTCACACAGATGTGCTTCTCGGCGGAGCACATCCGGGACTACGCCGGGATGCTGCGGCGCGAGGACATCACGCTGCCGATCAGGGCCGGGGTGGCCGGGGCCGTGCCGAAAGCCAAGCTCGTGTCCCTCGCAGGCCGGATCGGCGTCGGCCCCTCCCTCCGGTTCCTCAGCGGCAAGGGATCACTGGCCCGCCGTCTGATCGTCGGCGGCCGCTACGTGCCGGAGACACTCATCGAGGAGCTTGGCGCGGTTCCTGGGATCGACAGCATCCAGCTGTACACCTTCAACGCGCTTCCCGCACCGGCCATGCCACCCGGAGCCCCCGCCGGCGGGGAATAGAACCCTGCCAGGGAGAGCATTCGGTGAACGGCATTCACCGGACGTTCACTCCGCTGTCTAGACAAGTGCAATCGGGGCGGGGCGTGCATTCACCCTGGCTTGCGAGGGTTGAGGGGTCAGACCCCTCCCAGCGAAAGACTCACCGCGCCATGAACCCCCTCACCCGACGCACAGCCCTCGCGTCCTCCCTGGCAGGCCTCGCCGCCCTCGGCACCACGACGGCGGCGCAGGCCGACGCACCCTCACCCGGCACCCTCGGACGCGGGCGACCCAAGAGCGTCTTCTCGGTCATCAGCGACATTCAGGGCGATCTCCACGATTTCGCCATGGCCCTTCAGGACATCGAAGAGACCAACCCCCGCAATCGGAGCGCCGGACTCGTCATCAACGGCGACATCACCCCGCGCGGCTATGACTTCGAGTACCGGGACGTCAAGAAGGTCCTGGAGTCCAATCCCCACCCCCGGAACGCCCACTGGGTGATCGGCAACCACGAGTTCTACGTGCCGAAGTGGGCCACTCCCACCACGTTGCAGCAGGCCACCTGGCCGAACGGCTGCACGGAGCAGACCCTTTTCAACAACTTCTACGATTTCACCGGCCGCCGGAAGGTCTACACGGAAGTGGACCTTGGCGGGGTCCCCGCCCTGCTGCTGGGCACGGAGAAGTACATGCACTACCACGACTCCAAGCTGTGGGATGAGGTATGGATGAGCGACGAGCAGTTCTCCTGGCTCGAATCCCGGCTCGCGTACTGGGCCCGGCGGAAGAAGCCGGTGATGGTCTTCTGCCATCACCCGCTGCCCAACACGGTCTCGGGAACCCGCAACGCCCTCTACAAATCCGACTACCTCCAGCCGGACCGGGTACTGAACCTCCTGGGTCAGTACCGCAACGTCTTCTTCTTCAGCGGCCACACCCACTGGGATCTGAACCTCTCCGATTGGGCGGTGCGCCGCATCGTCCCCGGCACAGGGAACCCCGAGGGCTTCATGACCGTCAACACGGGCGCCATCCAGACGCTCTTCGAGGACGACGGCCATGGCGGCGAGCGCTCTCTCGACCCGTTGGAGGCCAGTGGGCTTCAGGTGGAGGTCTTCAACGACTCGATCCTCCTCCGTGCCCGTGACTACCGAAGGGCGGCGTGGATCAAGGAACTCCACGTTCCGCTGTTCTTCTGACCGTGGTCCCCGGGACGGTCCGTCCGTCGCACGGAGCAACATTGCTTCCCTCTGAGGACGGGCCGTCCCTATCCTGGGCGCATGACCGCCTCCTCTTTCGGCACCGGGCTTCGGCGGGCGTTCGCGTTCCCCAACCCGGTGAATGAGTACGCCGCACGTTCCACGGCCGGCGTCATCGTGCTGCTCAGCCTGGTGACGCTGGTCCTGGGGCTCGCCGCAGGCTGGGGCTGGTTGCTCTGGCTCATCGCCCTGGGCTTCTGGCTCCGCGTGGCCGGTGGCCCGAGGTACTCCCCCGTCGGGCGCCTGGCCGTCCACGTCATCGCACCGAGGATCGGTAAGCCCCGCCTGGTCGCGGGGCCGCCCAAGCGCTTCGCACAGGGCATCGGTGCCGTGGTGTCCACGGCGGCCGCACTGTTCTGGAGCCTCGGTCTGGCTCCCGTCGCCTGGGCGCTCCTGGGCGTACTCATCGTGGCCGCGTCCCTCGAAGCGTTCGCAGGGTTCTGCCTCGGTTGCTGGATCTTCGGGCGTCTGCAGTCTGCGGGAGTCATCCCGGAGAGCGTGTGCGAGGCCTGCAACAACATCAGCCTTCGCCGGGCCTGATCCGTATCCTCCGCTGCTCGCGAGATGCCAGTTGGGCACAGTCCTGAGGCTCAGGACTGTGCCCAACTGGCATCTCGCGAGCAGCGGACCGTGCGGAGCACCGTCAGGAATCCCGGCGCTCCACGTAGACGCGGAGGGTGTCCCGGACGAACTCCGCACCGCTCTGTCCGCCGTAGTGCGCGGCGAATCGCTCATCCGCCACATACATCTCGGCCAGACCCAGCAGGTACTCCGCGGAGGCCCCGTTCGGGTACCCCGGGGTGCCGGGGATTCCGGACAGCCAGGCGTCGTGCCGCGCCGCGAGGTCCTGGGCCTCGGCCCCGGCCGGCTCCAGCCCTCGTTCAGCCCCGCTCACCCAGGCCGCACTGAGCGCCTCCTGGCGTTCCTTCCATGTCTGCTGACCGTCACGGCCCAGACCCCGCCACCAGGCGTCCGAGTCCGCATAAGCCTTGGCACCCCAGCGTTGTTCCACTTCTTCCTTGTACTGCGTGTGGTCGAAGCCATCGAACATCTCCTGTGCCATGAGCCGACCACCTCCTTTCAATTGTTCGACGGTGTTTTCCACGGCCTGGATCTGACGGCTCAGCCGGTCCTGCTCCTGGCGGAGCAGCCCGAGATGGTGCCTCAGAGCCTGAGCAGGCTCCTGCTGCCGGTCCAATACCTCCGCAATGACCGGCAGCCCGAGTCCCAGGCCACGGAGGAGAAGAATGCGCTGAAGCCGGACCAGAGCCGCCTGATCGTAGTAGCGGTATCCGTTGTGCCCCACTGAGCTCGGCTGCAACAGCCCCACCTGTTCGTAGTGCCGCAGTGTGCGGCTGGTGGTCCCGGCAAGCCGGGCGATCTCCTGGATGCTCCAGAGCGTGTTCTCCTCCATGCCTTCCAGCGTAGAAGTTGACGTAGCGTCAAGGTCAAGTGGTCCTTCGGGCGACGCCACCGAGCCTCGTATCAGGTGCCGGATGGGCCCTACCATTGCGGTTATGGCCCGGAACCGGAGAAGAACACGCACCTCATCACGGCTTCGCCCGCAGAACAGGGCTCCCAGTACGGGGTTCATCGTCCACATGATCACCCAGCTCGCTCTGTGCGTGCTCGGTTTCTTCCCGGTGATGGTGGCGGAGAAGGACCTGAGCGTCTTGTCCTTGCTGGCCCTCTGGTGCCTCTTCGGCACCGTCTATTCCGTGGTCATGATCGTCCGTCTCGGGCGTCAGGCCGGGGTCGTCCAGACGGCCGAGCAGGCCGTTCCGGTGGCCGCCGAAATCAGTCCCGTCGCCCGGATCGTCACCATCGCCGCCACCGTCCTCGCCAGCATGATCGGCGTGACCGCAGCCGCTCAGGTACTGTTGACACCCAGCACCGCCGAGGAGGACGTGAAGATCCTCGCCTATGCGGTCGGCGTCTGGAGCATGCTGCTCGCCTGGGCGCTCATGCACTGGGGCTTCGCCCAGATCTACTTCCAACGGCACTACGGCAGAAAGGGACCCCTGCTGAGGGTCCCGGGAACCACCAGACCCCGCATGGTGGACTTCGTCTACTTCTCCTACACCATGGGCACCACCTTTGCCGCGTCGGACTGCGAGGTGCTCGATTCCCGAGGCCGCTGGCTGGTCACCTGGCACTCGATCCTCAGCTTCTTCTTCAACGGCTTCATCATCGTTCTGGCCCTGAACACGATCTCGGGGAAGTGAGCACACGGCCCACTTCCCCGAGAATGCACCCGGATCATCCCGGGCGACGGTGTCACCTAGACGAACGCCGGCTGCCTCAACCCCGTGAACGCCGAGCCGTGGAACACCAGCGGGTCCACGTGTCCTTCCCGCACCTCATGCGCATGCACTCTCAGAAGCACGACGGCGTGATCCCCGGCCGGGACCTCCTGCTCCACCGAGCAGTCGAGCCAGAGGGCTGCCCCCGGCAGGAGCAGCGCCCCTTCGCTGCTGACGCTCACGGGGAGTCCGGCGAAGCGGTCGCCGTCCTTGGACGCGATCTGTCGTGCCGCATGTTCCTGATGAGCGGAGAGGACCGACACTCCGAGCCTGCCGGAGCGACGCAGCACCGGCCAGGTCCTGGAGGAGTTCTGAACGGCGAACATCACCAGGGGCGGGTCCAGCGAGACACCCACCGTGAATGTCGACACCACCAGACCTTGCGGCGCACCGTCCACCAGCGCGGCGAGCGCCGCCACGCCACTGGGCACCTTGGCGAAGGCGTGGCGCAACAAGGCGCCGTCCGGATCACTGACGAGCGGCATGTGCGGCACCTCCCCCGAGCAGCACTGACTGTGCCTCTGCGGCACCGCCGCCTGCCGCTCTCACGGGTGCTCCGTCGTCGTCAGCGCTCCTGCCCGTGAAGAGGCTCGCCGGCCGGGGCAGCCCGTAGTGCTCACGCAACGTGGTCCCCGTGTACTCGGTGCGGAAGAGACCGCGTTCCTGCAGAATCGGAACCACCTCCCGGGTGAAGACCTCCAGGCCGGACGGCAGGACCGGGGGCATGATGTTGAAGCCGTCGGCGGCCCCGGTCGTGAACCAGTGTTCGATACGGTCGGCCACCTGGACCGCCGTTCCCGCGAAGGTCTGGTGTCCACGGCCGCCACCCAGGCGGCCGATGATCTGGCGGACCGTCAGACCCTCATCGCGGCCGAGCGCCACGATCAGGGTCCTGCGGCTCTTGTTCGCCTCGATCGCGGACTCTTCGGGGAGGTCCTCAGGGAGCGGACGGTCCAGTTCCAGTCGTGAAGGGTCGACGCCGAGGACGCCGGCGAGGTGCCGGAGCGCGTGCTCGGGCAGGATGAGGCGGTCGAGCTCCTCGTCGAGGGCACGGGCCTCGGCCTCGGTGGCGCCGATCACCGGGACGATCCCGGGCAGGATCTTCACGGTGTCGGCGTCCCGGCCCGCGAGCGCCACCCGCCGTTTGAGGTCCGCGTAGAACTCACGGGCGCTCTCAATGCTCTGGTGTGCCGTGAACACGGCCTCCGCCCAGCGGGCTGCGAAGTCCCGTCCGCTCTCCGAAGAACCGGCCTGGATGATCACGGGCCTGCCCTGCGGCGAGCGCGGGGCATCGAGCGGACCGTCGACCCGGAAGAACTCTCCGCGGTGCAGCACGGGGTGGACCTTGGAGGCGTCCCCCCAGGTGCCGCCTCCCTTGTCCCCCACGTGAACGTCGTCCTCCCAGCTGTCCCAGAGCTTCTCGGTGACCTGAAGGAACTCCTCCGCCCGGGCGTAGCGGTCGGCGTGACCGGGCTGGCTCGCCAGGGAGAAGTTCCGTGCCGCAGCATCCCCTGCGGTCGTGACGACGTTCCAGCCGGACCGGCCTCCGCTGATCTGCTCCAGGCCGGCGAAGCGCCGCGCCAGGTTGTACGGCTCGTTGTAACTGGTGGACGCGGTGGCCACCAGCCCGATCCGTTCGGTGACCGCCGCGATGGCGGCCAGAAGCACCGTCGGCTCGATCACGCCGTAGGGCCGCTGGGTCACGTCCCCGTGGAGCACCGGGGAATCGGCGAAGAACACGGCATCGAAATGCGCCCGCTCCGCGGTCTGGGCGAGCCGCTGGTAGTGCGTCACGTCGGTCGCGGCGTGGGTGTCGCTCTCCGGCAGGCGCCAGGAGGCCTCGTGATGCCCGTTGCTCATGAGGAACGCGTTCAGGATGAGTTGGCGTGGCATGGGTTTTCCTTCCTCTTCAGGCTTGCTTGTCAGTGCTCAGCGGCCGGTCTGGGCCAGACGCCAGCGGGAGAAGTGGCGTTCCAGAGCCACCAGGAGATAGTTGACGGAGAATCCCAGGGCCGCCACCGTGAGGATCCCGGCATACATGTCGGGGATCAGGAAGCTGGACTGCGCATTGGTGATCAGGTACCCGAGGCCCGCCTTGGCCCCGACCATCTCGGCTGCGATCAGGACCAGGACCGATGCGGTGCCGGCCATCCGGATCCCCGTGAAGATGGTGGGCACGGCGGAGGGCAGGATCACTTTGGTGAAGAGCCGCCCGCTGCCGAGACCCAGTGTCCGGGCGGCGCGGATGAGCAGCGGATCCACGCTCCGGGCGCCCAGGATGGTGTTCAGCAGGACGGGGAAGAACGCGGCATAGGCGACGATGCTGATCTTGGAGACCTCGCCGATGCCGAGCAGGAGGGTGAACACGGGGAGCAATGCGAGGGCCGCGGTGTTCCGGAAGACCTCCAGGAGAGGGTTCAGGAAGCGGTCCAGCCCGCGGTACCAGGCGATCAGCAGCCCGAGCGGGACGCCGAGGCCCACAGCGATGGCGAATCCGCTCACCGACCGGCCCAGGCTGGCGAGCACGTGTTCCTGCCACTGCCCGGTCTCCACGAGCTTCCCCAAGGCGGCGATGACCTCATGGAGCGGCGGGAGGAAGACCTGGGTGGCCGGGCTGAGGAACAGGCCGGGCCCGAACTCCCAGAGAAGAAGGAACAGCAGCACCGCTCCCGTGGACCAGAGGAACCGGACCACCCCGCGGCCCAGGCTGCGCACCGCCTGCGCAGCGGTGTCCGGAATTCTCGTCGGCAGTGGACCCGCGGACGACGACGGCGCCACCGGTGTCCGGGTCTCCTCGCCGAGGCGGCCGTCCGCCGCCGTCGTCGGCCCAATGCCACCTGCGGTCCCAGCGCCGCTGCCAGTCCCAGCGCCACCGCCAGTCCCAGCACCGCTGCCGATCCCGGTGTTGATACCGATCTCAGTGCGGTCCGCCGCAGCGGCATCCGCCCCGGCGCGTGGAGCGGTGTCGTTCAGGGTGTTCGTGCTCATCAGGCCACGCTCCTCTGCGGTTCTGCGGCGAGCTCTTCCGCGGTGCCGTCCGGCTGGATCTTCTCGTGCCCGGAAGCCTGCGCCCGGCGGACCTCGTCGTGCAGGAGTTCCCAGAGCTGATGGCGCTGCCGCACGAATTCCGGGCTGGAACGGAGGTCCGTTTCGGCCGAGCGGTCGCCCAGCTCGATGTCCACGACCGTCTTGACACGGCCGGGGCGCGAGCTGAGGACGGCCACCCTCTGCCCCAGGTACACCGCTTCCTCGATGCCGTGAGTGATGAAGACGATCGTCTTCCCGGTCCGTTGCCAGAGCCGGACCAGTTCGTCCTGCAGTTGTTCACGGGTCTGCGCGTCCAGCGCCGCGAAGGGTTCGTCCATCAGCAGCACCTCCGGCTCGTAAGCGAGGCTGCGGGCGATCGCCACGCGCTGGCGCATGCCGCCGGAGAGCTCATGGGGGTACCTGTCATCAAAGCCGGACAGGCCGACCAGCGAAAGATACTCGGAAGCCCGTTCGCGCCGTTCCTTCCGGTTCAGGACCTTTCCGTCCAGCGGCCGGTCCTCCAGCCCGAAAGCCACGTTCTCCGAGGCGGTGCGCCACGGAAAGAGCGCGTACTGCTGGAAGACGACCGCACGGTCGGGACCTGGTCCTGTCACGGGCCGTCCGTCCAGGAGGACCTCACCGGTATCCGGTGCGGCAAGACCCGCAAGGATGTCCAGCAGGGTCGTCTTGCCGGATCCGCTGGGACCCACCAAGGTGAGGAATTCCCCGGCAGCCACATCCAGGGTGATGTCCTGCAGTGCCACGAGCTGACGCGGTTCGGCGGAACGCGGGCCCTTGCCGGCCCGGACAGTGAAGCTCTTGCCGACCTGGCGGAGACTGATCTTGGGCGTGCTCATTTCTTGGCCCCCGTCCCGGCGGTGACCAGGGAATTGAACTCATTCGTGTAGTACTTGGACGGATTCACGTCCTGGCTGAGGATCCCGCTGTCCTTCAGCCAGCTGTTCCACCGCTGGAAGTCCTCGTCCTTGATCTCCCCCTTCGCAGGGAGGGCGATGCTCTTGAAGTACTTCAGCGTGGCCGTGCTCTCGTTGCGGTGACGCTTGGTGATGATGTCCGTGAAGCGCTGGATGACCTGCGCGCGCGGGGTGTTGCGGGCCCATTCGATGGCTTTGGCCACCCCGGTGGTGAACGTCCTCACGGTGTCGGGGTTCTTCGCGATGAAGTCGTTCCGGAAAACATACTGGCCTCCGGCGAAGGCGCCGAAGAGACCGTAGTCGCTGAAGAGGGAATGCAGTCCGCCCGCCGCGATGGCGTTGTCCTGCAGAACCCCGTTCAAGGCGCCGACGTCCACCTGCCCGCGCCGGATCGCCTCCTCGGTGTCATTCGGCGGGACCACCACGAGCTGGACCTGTTTGATCTCGTCCTTGCTGAGCCCGTTTTTCTGGAGATAGGTGGTGATCACGGCTTCGGAGTGCGCCCCCAAAGTGTTGACCGCGATCTTCTTGCCGATCAGGTCCCTCGCGGTCTTGATGGGACTGTCGTCCTTCACGTAGTAGCCGTAGAAGGACTTGGCGTCAGACCCGTAGTAGTTGATCACGGCTTTCACGGGTGCCCCGGCTTCCTGGAGCTTCACCACGGCACCGGTGAACGCCCCTCCGAAGTCCGTGTTTCCGGTGGCCGCGTTCTGGATGCTGGCAGGACCACTGGTGGTGTTCCCGATCCAGTCGAGCTTCAGATCCCCCAGATATCCGAGATCCGCTGCAAGCTCGGGCAGGGTCACGTTGTTGGTGCTGCCCTCATAGCGCAGGGTGGTGGCTTCGCCCTGCGCGTTCTGGGCCGTCGCCGCTCCCCCGCAAGCGCTCAGCACGAGTGCGGTGGCACTCATGATCGCGGCCGCGATCACTGCCCTGCTCACGGTTCTCTTGCTGATGTTCTTGCCCACGGGGCCTCTCCTCTTCGCTCCGACGGACCGGGTGGCCCGCCGCGTGGCATCCATCTGAGCAGAAGCATGGGCGGATTTCGCGGCCCGGTTCACGCGAGGAAAGGCGGCTCAACATTCGCGCCGTGGTCGGCGTACGACGGCGGATGACGCCGCACGACGTCCCGTAGCGCCGGACGGCCGATGTGCAGGACCGGAGACCCTTGGAAAGCACCGGCGGGTGACGTCCCAGGACTCCGGGTCACGGAGTGTGACGCCGGATCACCCGGGATGTCCTACCCCGCAAGGCCGGTTCCGCCGTCGCCCGTCACTCGCAGGTGACGGAGAAAGTCGTTCCGTGACCTCGCGGTTCAGTCTTCTCCCCGGATCTCGCTGGCATGCCAACGGACGCCTGTGACCTCCGGGATGGGGATCACGCTGGCGATGGCGGTCTCCAGTGCTGCGTCGTTGCGCTCCGCCGCGCTCAGCACCACGGTCAGTTCGGTCTGTCCGTCCTGGATGTCCTGCGCCTCCAGGGAGTGGACGGTGAATTCGGGCCGCTGTACCGCCTCGACGACGGCGGAGCGGACCGCGACCTCAGCCAGCGTGCTGGAACGCACGACGAAGTGGTATTCGGTGGCCACCGCCTCACTGAAGCGGCCGGTCCGGCGATCGAGCCTGCGGCCCAGCGGGCGGAGCAGCAGATTGGAGAGGACCACCGCTGCTGTGCCGCCGACCGCCGGCAGCAGCATGCCTCCTCCGGCGAGTGCTCCGACCGCCGCTGACGCCCAGAGGGTGGCCGCAGTGTTGAGCCCCGAAACCGACGCACCCTGCTTCATGATCACGCCGGCGCCGAGGAAGCCGATGCCGGAGACGATCTGGGCCGCCACCCGGGTGGGGTCGGCATGTTCGCCGGTGAAGCTGAAGGCGCCCATGATGACGAACAGTGCGGCACCCAGGCTCACCAGGGCGTTGGTGCGCACCCCGGCGATCCGCGAGCGCAGCTGCCGTTCGAAGCCGATGAGGGCGCCCAGGCCGAGGCCGGTCACCATGCGAAGTGTCAGGTCGAGTGCGTCCATGAGGTTCCTCCTCTGTTTCGTGAACGGCTTTCCTGCGCACGACGACGACGGCGGCCTCGTTGCCGCCGTCGTCGTGCGCAGGATGGGACGGAGTCAGATCCAGGCGCCGAAGCGTCGGATGAAGACACGCTTGGCGGTCTCCGCCACCAGGCCGTAGGCCGCGATGGTCAGCACCAGCCACGGGAAGTAGGTCCACGGCAGTGCCACAAGCCCGAGCGAGGCGCCGAACCCGGTGAAGGGCAGCAGCAGGCCGAACGCGCAGACCGCCAAGGTGGCGAGCAGTACGGAGCGGCTGGCACGGGACTGCAGGAAAGGAATCCTGCGGGTCCGCAGGATGTGCACGATCACCGTCTGGGAGATGATCGACTCCACGAACCAGCCGGACTGGAACAGCGCGGCGTGTTCCGGGGTGTTGGCCGCGAAGACGAACCACATGAGCGCGTAGGTGCTGATGTCGAAGATCGAGGACAGCGGCCCGATCCAGACCATGAAGCGGGACAGGCTCTCCGACTCCCAGGCGCGCGGGCGGCTGAGTTCCTTCTGATCCACCTTGTCCCACGGGAGCGTGAGCATGGAGATGTCGTAGACCAGTCCTTGCAGCAGCGTGACCACGGGGATCATGGGCAGGAAGGGCAGGAGGGCCGAGGCGACCAGGACGCTGAACATATTGCCGAAATTGCTGGAGGCGGTCATCTTGATGTACTTCATGGTGTTCACGAAGGTCCGGCGGCCTTCGATCACACCGTGCTCCAGGACCGTGAGGTCCTTGTCCAGCAGGATGATGTCAGCCGACTCCTTCGCAATGTCCACGGCGGTGTCCACGGAGATGCCGACGTCGGCGGTGCGCAGGGCCGCAGCGTCGTTGACCCCATCGCCGAGGTAGCCCACCGTGTGACCGTGCTCGCGCATGGCTTCGATGATGCGGGCCTTCTGAGCCGGGTTGACCTTGGCGAAGAGAGTGGTGCGCTCCGCGAGTTCACCGAGCTGGGCGAGGTCCAGAGCCTCGGTCTCCTGGCCGAGCACCACGGCGCCGGTGTCGAGTCCGACGTCGGCGCAGACTTTCTGCGCCACGAGTGCACCGTCGCCGGTGATGACCTTCACGGCCACACCGTTGCGGGCCAGGCTCGCCAGCGCCGGGCCGGCGCTGGCCTTGGGCGGGTCGAGGAAGGTCAGGAAGCCCACCAACGTCATGTCCCGCTCGTCCTGGACGGAATAGTCGAGGTGCCCTCCGGAGGCGGGCTTCCCGACGAGCTCGGCGGCCGGGATCTCACGGACCGCGACGGCCAGCACCCGCAGGCCGAGGGCGTTCTGCTCCGCGACGAGCTCCTCGATCTCGACCCGTCGGGCATCGCTCAGCGGGGCCGCGGTGCCGCCCGGGACACGGCCGGTGAGCTCCTGTGTGCAGAGCCCCAGCACTTCCTCCACGGCGCCCTTGGTGACCACGGTGTGGCCGGAAAGGTCTTCGACCACCACCGAGAGCCGCCTCCGGGCGAAGTCGAACGGCATCTCATCCACCAGGGTGTAAGCACCGGTGATGCGGGGCAGTTCATCCCCGGCGGAATCCAGGATGGCACGGTCCAGCAGGCCACGCAGGCCGGTCTGGAAGTGCGCGTTGACCGCGGCGAACAGCAGGGTCCTCTCGCTGCCCCGGCCCGTGGAGTCCAGGTGCCGTTCCAGCACGATGCGGTCTTCCGTGAGCGTTCCGGTCTTGTCCGTGGCGAGCACGTCCATGGCGCCGAGGTTCTGGATGGAGTTCAGACGGCGGACGATCACCCGGTGCCTGGACATGAGGGTGGCGCCCTTGGCGAGATTCGCCGTGACCACCAGCGGGAGCATCTCCGGGGTCAGGCCGACCGCCGTGGTGACACCGAAGAGGAAGGCGCTGGTCCAGTCCTTGGTGAGTCCGTTGATGACGAACACGGTCGGAACCATGATCAGCATGAAGCGGATGAGCGTCATGCTGACCTTCTTGATCCCGGTGTCGAAAGCGGTCTCCGGGCGGGTTCCGGAGAGCGATGCGGCCAGCGAACCGAAGGCCGTCCGGTTTCCTGTCGCTACGACGACCGCTGTTCCGGAACCGGACACGACCGAGGTGCCCATGAAGCCGAGGTTGTCGGCACCGAGCGGGTCCACGTCCTGGAGAGGGTCCCCGGTGGGGCCGGAGGGAGCGGCGGGGGCGAGGGCGCCCGCCGCCTTCTCGACCGGCATGGCCTCACCGGTCAGCATGGACTGGTTGATCTGAAGGTCCTTGGTCTTCAGGAAGCAGACGTCCGCGGGGAGCATGTCTCCGGCGGCGAAGCTGAGGATGTCGCCGGGGACGATCCCCTGGATGTCCTTCTCCCCGGTAACGGGCTTGCCGTCGAGGCAGCGGGTCACCGTGGCCGTGGTGGTGACCATGGCGCGCAGCTTCTCAGCGGCGTTGCCCGCGCGGTACTCCTGCCAGAAGCGCATGACGGCACTGATCGTGGCCATGGTGCTGATGGTCAGGAAGCCCTTGTAGTCCGGGCCGTCGGAGGGGTCGGCGAGGACGACGTCGGTGACGAACATGACGCCGGCCAGGAACAGCAGGATCAGCACGAACGGGTTGGCGAAGGCCTTGAGGAACTGCACTGCGGCGGGTGCCGGGCGATCGTGGCGGATGTCGTTGGGGCCGAAGCTCTCCAGGAGGTCCCGGACATCGGCGGGGGTGAGTCCTTCGGGTGCGCTGCCGAGGTGGCGCAGGGCGGCATCGGGGGCCATACGGGCGATGGCCAGCAGCTCCGCGGAACGGGCGGTGTTGCTCTGCCGGGCGGTGTCGAGGGTGGCGGTGCGCTCTGCACCGCGGCTGAGGAAGGTCAGCATGATGTACTCCTTGGCTGCCTGCGGCGGCCGGAACACGGCCGCCTAGGCTGGGCAAGGGGACGGCGGGGCGCGCGGAATCCACGGTACGGTCGCATGAAGGCACAGCTGTGCTACGGCGAGGTGCTGCCCGACGGCGAGCTCGGCAGTGAACTTGGCACTGCGTGGCGAGGCCGGTGGCCGGGTGTCAGCAGGTGTGGAGTGGGTGCGCGGAGGCGGTCCCCAGATAAAGAAAGCGTTGACTACTACTGTCCGCAGAAATGGGACTCACCTCCTGTACGGCTCGTGCGCGCACCGCGAACGTGGAGGTCCGGGACACGGTGGGTCCCGGCTTGCTGGACGTGACATCCTGGCTCAGGACACGAGGTCCCGTGAGCGAGGGGATGCTGCTGTCGCCTCCACGTAAGAGCTTTGGCACTGCACGACGTATCCGGAACGAATCCGGAAGCCACCTTGGGTCAACCCTTAAGCCGGGAAGACCTGTCCTAACCTTGGGCGTCTCTCGACGTCGTGAGATCAGTGGCCTGTGTTCATACAGAAGCCTCGCCTAACGAAGCGTGCACCTCCATGGTACGCCCGGGTTAACAGACGGGCAAACCGGCGGGGTGTGCTGGCGGGGCAGGCGGGCCCGCGAGGTGAGCCGGTCGGGCAAGCATGCGAGGCCCACTTGCCGAGTCAGCTATCCAGGGCGCGAATCCGCGACCCGGGATAGCGGACTCGCGCCCCGAGTAGCGGACTCACCCCAAAGGAGGGGCAAGAGGGCGCCGGAGGGACGCGGTCTTCCGGTGTCGGCGTGTGGTGAAAGACGAAAGGCCCCGGAAGCAGGCGGATTCCAGGGCCTTCTCGCGGGACCCTGCCGGATTCGAATCGGCGCCCCTCTGTCGACAAGACACTTTGCCGCCGTCCCGGCAGTTCGGTCGAGGTCATCGATCAGGTCCGGGCATTGACGCCCGATTCAGCGGCCTCCTTGATGGCAAGGTCCCGATCGGCCCTTGTTGACCGCCTCTGCGATTTCCCGACGGTCAACACCGACGGTGCCACCGCAGTCGCGCGGGCGTCATCGGGTAGGGTGTGGCTCAAAGTGCGTCGAGCAAGGGGGCCCTGTGACCGTCGAAATGAATCTCAACTGGGACGAGAATTCACTGAACAACTTCATCGCTGAAATGCAGCGGAAGATTCAGGAGATCGTGGAGTCTGTGGAGGTGTCGCCCGGTGATTCGGTCGAGGACATCACCCAGAACCTCATGCAGCGCTTCACCGCCGCCGGCCTGCAGGCGGATCCCACGAGTGTCAAAGAGTACGCACAGAAGGCATGGGCTGAGGCCCACAAGAAGGATTAGTCCAGGCCGCTCAGTGAACAGTTGAGCACAGCCCATGGCAAAGAAAAGGCCCGCCCAGTTTCCTGGGCGGGCCTATTTCATTGAGATTCCGCAGATCTCCCTGCCGAGCCCCCTGCCGGATTCGAACCGGCGACCCCCTGTTTACAAGACAGGTGCTCTGGCCAACTGAGCTAAGGAGGCAGGCGCCGCGTGAAATCACGGCGGCGCGGCTTAAAGCGTAACGGAGACGTGCGGAAGCACCCAAAACGACGGCGGCCCGGTCCTCATGAGGACCGGGCCGCCGTCGAGCGGTCGCGGCTTACTTCTTGGCGGCCTTGGCGGCGATCGCCTTGTTCACCATGTCCGGGAACTGGGTGCTGGCGTCCGCGCCCGCACCGAACTGCTTGCCGTCCACGAAGATCGTCGGGGTGCCGACCACGCCGGTCGCCGTCGCCTCCATGGTGGTGTTCTTGACGAACGGCCGGAAGGTGCGGTCATTGACGCACTGGCTGATGTCCTTCGCTCCGACGTCCTGAGCGATCTTGATCAGCTGGTCGTTGGTGAGGCCTGCACTGCCTTCGGCCGGCTGCTGGGCGAACAGTGCCTTGAAGTACGCCGGGTACTTGTCGGGCGAGACATCCAGAACGCAAGCCGCGGCTGCCGCGGCGCGCGAGGAGTAGTTGGTGGTGGAGCGGGAATCGAGCAGGCCGATCGGACGGTACTCCACCGTGATCTTGCCGTCCTTGACGTCCTGGTCCAGCAGCGAACCGTAGGTGTCTTCGAAGTTCTTGCAGACCGGGCAGATGAAATCGACGTAGGCGACCACCTTCACGGGCTTGCCTGCTTCCGCGTCAACACCGGGAGGGGTCGCAGCGGCACCCTGGCTCGGGGCCGCAGTGGGCTGAGCCGGGAGGGTCGCGGTGTTGACCTGGGAGGCCTTCTGCGCCTGCACGCCGTCCTTGGTGAGGATGACGCCGCCGTGGATGTTGGCGTTGGCCGGGGTCGCACCCGAATCGGGGATCGGGGCGTTCTGCGCGTTGCTGGCCATGATGGACCAGACGACGATCGCCACCACCAGGACGGCGGCCACCACCACGCCCCAGATCAGAAGGAGCTTGTTGCGCTTCTCCTTCTTGAGCTGCTGCTCCCGGATGATGCGTGCCTTTTCACGGGCTTGGGCAGTACGTTCCGCCTTGCTCAGGCGCGGTTCATTCGAAGGGCTCATGCTTCCTCAGTCGATGTGGGCTCAAGGCCATGGGCTGCCAGGTCGTAACGATTTTATGTCAGGTGTCTGAGAAACACCTGTCCCCCGCGGACTAGGCTGGTCCACGAGCCTGGAAGTCAATCTCTGAGGGGGCCTCATGAGCACGGAAGACAACAGCCAGACCACCGAACAACACTCATCACGGCGTTTCGATTTCGTCGTGGTGGCCAATCGTCTGCCGGTGGACCGCGTAGTGGACGACGACGGCGCTCTGCACTGGCGCCGCTCCCCCGGCGGCCTCGTCACAGCCCTCGCCCCAGTCATGCAGGAGGCGGAAGGCGCATGGGTGGGCTGGCACGGCGCCCCGGACGAGGTCCTCGATCCGTTCAGCCACGACGGCACCGACATCGTGCCGGTCCCGTTGAGCTCCGACGATGTGAAGCTCTATTACGAAGGCTTCTCCAACGCCACCCTCTGGCCGCTGTACCACGACGTGATCGCCCGGCCTGAGTTCCACCGCACCTGGTGGGACGCCTACCGCAAGGTCAACCGGCGCTTCGCGGAGGCCGCCGCCAAGGTGGCGGCCGAGGGCGCCACGGTCTGGGTCCAGGACTACCAGCTGCAATTGGTCCCACGACTGCTGCGGCAGATCCGGCCGGATGTGACCATCGGTTTCTTTAACCACATCCCCTTCCCGCCGCAGGAGATCTTCGCGCAGCTGCCGTGGCGGCGCGAGGTCCTGGAGGGGCTGCTGGGCGCCGACCTGGTCGGCTTCCAGCGCAGCAGCGACGCACGGAACTTCCTGCGCGCGGCGACCCGGCTGACCAGCGCCTCCCTCGCCCGCACCGCGCCGTCGGTACGGACTCCGCTGCCGCGTTCGCAGACCCTCTCCGTGGACACCGCGCTGCCGACCGCTCATCAGTGCGTGGCCGAGGCCTACCCGATCTCCATCGAAGTCTCGCAGATCGAGACCCTGGCGCGGGATCCGAAGGTCGTGGAGCGCGCCCGGCAGATCCGCCACGAGCTCGGCAATCCGCGCACCGTGCTGCTGGGTGTCGACCGGCTGGACTACACCAAGGGCATCCGGCACCGGCTGAAGGCTTACGAGGAGCTCCTGAAGGACGGCGACCTGAGCGTCGAGGACGCCTGCCTGATCCAGGTGGCCAGCCCGAGCCGCGAGCAGGTGGAGGAATACCGTCTGCTCCGTGAGGAGATCGAGGGAACCGTCGGTCATATCAACGGCGCCTTCGACACCCTGGGCCGCACGGCCGTGCGCTATCTGCACCACAGCTACCCGGTCGAGGAGATGGTCGCCCTCTACCTCGCCGCCGACGTCCTGCTCGTGACCGCTCTGCGGGACGGGATGAACCTGGTGGCCAAGGAGTACGTGACCGCCCGCGTGGACAACACGGGCGCTTTGGTCCTCTCCGAGTTCACCGGTGCCGCAGACCAGCTCAAACAGGCGTTCCTGATCAATCCGCACGACATCGACGGTCTGAAGGCCGCCATCCTCGCGGCCACGCGGGTGTCCCGCGCGGAGGCCGCCCGGCGGATGCGCTCCATGCGCCGCCACGTGATCACACACGATGTGCGTGATTGGTCGGCGGCGTTCCTAGACCGCCTGGACGCCCTGAAGAACTCCTCGGAGAAGACGGCATGAGCGCCGCCCGTCCCGGAGACCCGGCACCCGCGGAGCTCGGCAAGGAGCTGAAGGCCGCCGTCGCCCAGCTGGCCACCGCTCCCCAGCTCCTGGTGGCCCTGGATTTCGACGGCACCCTCTCCCCGCTCGTGCCGCATGCCGACGACGCCCGCCCTTTGCCGCGCTCGGCTGCGGCGCTCAAGGGCCTCGCGGACCTTGAGGCGACGACGACGGCGCTCGTCTCCGGCCGTTCGCTGCACAGCCTGCGGGCCGTTGCCAAGCCGGGGCCGCGGACGGTCCTGGTGGGCAGTCACGGGGCCGAGCTGTGGCTCGGCGAGGGCAGCAGCGGGCTGAGCCTGGATCCGGAACAGCAAGAGCTCCTCGCCCGCGTACGCGGCCTTCTGCAGGAAGTCGCGAGCCAGGCGGAAGGCTGCTGGGTGGAGGAGAAGCCGGCCGGCGCCGTGCTGCACACCCGGCAGGCGACCACGGACGACGCGGTCGACGCCGAGGCAGCGGCCCGGCACCTCCTGGAACGCATCCACGGGGTCCATCTGATGGCGGGCAAGCGGGTCCTCGAAGCCTCGGTGGTGCATTCGTCCAAGGGCGAGACTCTGGAGTTCCTCCGCACCGTCCTCGGCCCCGTGAGCGTCCTCTACGCCGGGGACGACGTCACCGACGAGACCGCGTTCGCGCGCCTGATCACCGACCCCGATCTGGAGCATCCCGATCTCGGGGTCAAGGTGGGTGAGGGGTTCACAGCGGCACGTTTCCGGGTCGACTCCCCGGAGGATGTGGCGACGCTGCTGGAGCACCTGTTCACGGCACGTTCACGCGAGACGGGAGACAAAAGTCACATCGATCTGCCATACTGAGGATGTGATGTGACGCACATTACCGTGCGGCGTCGCCTTGAGTGCGGGATCCGCTCTGACCGGTTCGCGGAACCGGTGGAGGGACCCCGCACTTTCACGACAACTGAATACTCACCATTCACTACGGATCGTTCGGCACGTACCTGCCGATGAAGGGACACGATAACTGTGGCTACAGTTACCTATGACAATGCAACCCGCCTCTACCCGGGTACCAGCAAGCCAGCCGTTGACAAGCTCAACATCCAGATCGCAGATGGCGAATTCCTCGTTCTGGTCGGCCCGTCCGGCTGCGGCAAGTCCACCTCTCTGCGCATGCTCGCCGGCCTCGAAGACGTCAACTCCGGCCGCATCCTGATCGGTGACCGCGATGTGACCGACGTTCCCCCGAAGGACCGTGACATCGCCATGGTCTTCCAGAACTACGCGCTGTACCCGCACATGAGCGTTGCCGACAACATGGGCTTCGCCCTGAAGATCGCCGGCGTGTCCAAGGAAGAGCGCATGACCCGCGTCCGCGAGGCCGCCAAGCTCCTCGATCTCGAGCAGTACCTGGACCGCAAGCCGAAGGCTCTCTCCGGCGGTCAGCGTCAGCGTGTCGCCATGGGCCGCGCCATCGTGCGTAACCCGCAGGTGTTCCTCATGGACGAGCCGCTCTCGAACCTCGACGCCAAGCTCCGTGTCCAGACCCGTACCCAGATCGCGTCCCTGACCCGTCGTCTCGGCGTCACCACCGTCTACGTGACCCACGATCAGACCGAGGCCATGACCATGGGTGACCGCGTGGCGGTGCTCAAGGACGGCCTGCTCCAGCAGATCGACACGCCTCGTAACCTCTACGATCGCCCGGCCAACGTCTTCGTCGCAGGCTTCATCGGCTCCCCCGCCATGAACCTGCTCGAACTTCCCGTGGCCGACGGCGGCGTGAAGTTCGGCGGCACCGTCTACCCCGTGGCTCGTGAAGTGCTCCAGGAGGCCAGCGGCAGCACGGTCACCCTGGGTGTCCGTCCCGAGGACCTGGAGTCCGCGCCCGAGGGTGAGGGCCTGCAGGTCGAGGCCGACGTCGTCGAGGAACTCGGCGCCGACGCTTACGTCTACGGCCACACCACGCTCGACGGCAAGCAGCACGACATCACGGCCCGCGTCGACGGCCGTCGTCCCCCGATGAAGGGCGACACCATCTGGGTCCGCCCCCAGCAGGGCCACGTGCACCTCTTCGACACCAAGACCGGCGAGCGCGTCGGCGACTGATCAACCGCCCGCGGCTCACCGCCGGCCCTCGCTGACCCGTCAGCAGCCAGACGGCCCGTTCCCCTTGGAACGGGCCGTCTTTGGTACCCACTCGATTCTTCAGACCGTCATCCAGCGATCCCGCCAGGAGCATTCCGTGTCACAGCAGAACCTCATCACGCCCGCACCCTTGTCCTTCGTCCCGTCGCCCGGGACCACCACTCTGTCACCGCAGACCCAGATCCTCGCCGCCGCGGGCGCAGAGGCGGTGGCCGCACAGTTCGCCGCCTGGCTGCGGGCAGGCACCTCCTGGGACGTGCCCGTGGTGAGCACCCCGACCGGTTCATCGGTCATCACCTTCGCCCTCGACGACACCGTCGACGGCCAGGAAGCCTATTCGGTCAGCGTGGACGACGACGGCGTACGGCTCACCGCAGCCCGCCCCGCCGGGCTCTTCTACGCGGCCGCCTCGCTGCGCCAGCTGCTGCCTGCGGCACTGGAGAAGGGGTACACCGAGTCGGTGGTTCCGTCGCTGGAACTCGGCCACGTCGTCATCGATGATGCTCCCCGTTTCGCGTACCGGGGCCTCATGCTCGATGTGGCACGCAGTTTCTACCCTCTGGACGAGATCCGTCGGCTCATCGACGTCATGACCCGTTTCAAATACAACATGCTGCACCTCCATCTCGCGGACGACCAGTCCTGGCGGATCGAGCTGGACACCCCGGAGGACAACCCCACGGGAATCGACTTCACGGAGCTGGCGCGCATCGGCAAGGACGGCGGCGTGGATCGCGAGGGCTGGGGCCTGGGCCCCGGCCGCACCGGGTACTACACCCAGGACGACTACCGCTTGATCGTCGAGTACGCCGCGGATCGTTTCGTCACGGTGGTCCCGGAGTTCGACGTCCCGGGCCACGTCAACGCGGCCCTCGCCGCCATCCCGCAGCTGAACCCGGACGGCATCGCCACGAGTCCGACGGCGACCGGCGAGGTGGGCTTCTCAACCCTGTACAACGACAATCCGCTGACCCGTCCCTTCGTGGCCGAGGTGTTCCGTCAGCTCGCCGCGCTGACTCCCGGAGAGTACCTGCACATGGGCGGCGACGAGGCTCTCGTCACCAGCAAAGAGGACTTCGTGGCCATGGTGGCGGACTTCGCCGCCTCGGTGGCCGCGACCGGGAAGACCGTCATGGGGTGGAACGAGTTCGCCCAGGCGGAACTGCCGCGTGGCGCCGTCGTCCAGTACTGGGACGGTGACATCGAGCCGACCCTCAAGCAGGTCCGGGAGAACGGCGCGCGAGTGGTCATGTCGCCCGGCAAGGGCAGCTACCTGGACCAGAAGTACGACGAGTCCGACCCGATCGGCCTGAAGTGGGCCGCCGTCGGCGACTGGGACCTGTACTACGGCTGGGACCCGGTGCGGGACGGCCTTCGCGAAGAGGACCTCCTGGGTGTCGAAGCCCCTCTCTGGAGCGAGACCATCCGGAATCTGGATCAGGCACACTGGCTGATCTACCCCCGTGCGATCGCGGTGGCCGAGACCGCCTGGACCAGCCCGGACGGAAAGGACTCCGCGGCGTTCGCCGGCCGGCTGGGTGCTCTCGGTGAGCGGCTGGTCGCCCTGGACGTGACCTTCCGTCCCAGCCCCGGCATCGACTGGAACGCCCTGCCGAGGGACCCGTTCGAAGGGGTGGACCTCTCCGCCGTCGTCCCGCTGCCGGAGAATGCCGGCGTGGCCGCCGAACACGACTGAGGCGCGCAGGACCGATTCAGGGCTCCGGGCCCCTGCGGGGGCCCGGAGGCTTTAAGGGAAGATGGAAGCATGAGCGAGAACGCGTCCTCCAACGGGGCACAGTGGCACGATGAGCCCACCGACTACGAACAGCTGGGCAAGCTGCCGCGAAGCGAGAACGGCACGGCCGAGCCGATGCCGGGGCCGGTGGTCGGTTCGCTGAACATCACGGCAGCCAGCGCTGATCCGGAGCTGCTGGACCTGCCGTGGCACATCGCGCTGGAGGAATGGCCTCAGAAGAACCTGGCCGCCCTGCCGCGCGGCATCTCCCGTCACGTGGTTCGCTTCGCACACCTCAGTGGCAGCGTCATCGCCATCAAGGAGACCAGCGAGCATGTGGCCCGCCACGAGTATCACATGCTCCGGAAGCTGGCCCGGCTGGACGTGCCGGGCGTCGAACCCGTGGCCGTCATCACGGGACGCACCACCCCGGACGGGCGTCCGCTGAACCCGTGCCTGGTGACACGGCATCTGAAATTCTCCATGCCGTACCGTGCGTTGTTCTCCCAGATGCTCCGCAAGGACACTCTGACCCGCCTGATCGACGCCCTGGCGTTGCTGCTGGTACGGCTGCACCTGATCGGCTTCTACTGGGGCGATGTCTCGCTCTCCAACACGCTCTTCCGCCGGGACGCGGGCGCCTTCGCCGCGTATCTGGTGGACGCCGAGACCGGCGAGCTCTACCCGGATCTGTCCACCGGCCAGCGCGAGTATGACCTGGAGATCGCCCGGGTCAACATCGCCGGTGAACTGATGGATCTGCTGGACGGCGAACTGATCGACGAGCTCGTGGACCCTGTCGCGACGAGCGAACGGATCATGGAGTCATATCGCAGGCTCTGGGACGAGCTGACGGCGAAGGAATCCTTCGAGCTGGGCGAGCGGTGGCGCGTCGGCGCACGGATCCGCCGTCTGAACGAGCTGGGCTTCGATGTGGAGGAGTACGCCATCAAGACGACGGCGGACGGCTCCACCATCCAGCTGCAGCCGAAGGTCGTCGACGCCGGGCACCACCAACGGCGTCTGCTGCGCCTCACCGGCCTGGACGCCCAGGAGAACCAGGCCCGCCGCCTCCTGAACGACATGGACGCCTACCGTGCGGACAACTACCCCGGGCAGGACGAGGAGATCAGCGCTCATGCCTGGGTCTCCCAGGTCTTCGAACCGATCGTGCGTTCCATCCCCCGCGAGCTCTCCGGCAAGCTGGAACCGGCCGAGGTGGTGCACGAGGTACTGGAGCACCGCTGGTACATGACGGAGAAGCGCAACCAGCACGTGCCGATGGCGGAGGCGCTGCAGTCCTACATCGACGATGTGCTGCGTCACCGCCGTGACGAAGCCACCCTGCTCCTGAACCCCGACACCGATCTGCTCAAGGTTCTGGAAGCAGGCGTGATCAGCGCCGACGACGAGGACTGAGGCCGGCGGCGAGTTCACGGATGTCTGTGAGTCTGATCGGTCCGAGAAGCGAAACAGGATAATCTGCTGGCTTTCAACCCGCGGAATGGGAGATCTCCCACCGGAAGCTGACGCCGGATGCAGCCTGACGGAGGCTCACTCCGAGAGATTCGACCGCAGCCACTCCACGAAAGGCGTCAGCTTCCGCCACTCTCCCTTGATGTGGTCCAACGCGCCGGCCCCCGGCAACCACTCGGGCGTGCCGAGCGTCTTCCCTGCCGTGAGGGATTTGTACTTCAGGAGTTCCGCTCGTGGGTGGTCCGCCGGATAGCCGCGAGGAACCCGCTGCAGCGTCTCACCGCCGAGCGCGAACCCTTCGGACTGGAGGCCCTCCGTGATCTGCACCAGCTCCTGTCCGGTCACGGGTGCGGCCACCGCCTCGCGCAAGCGGGCGAGCTGAGCGGGGGTCGAAGCGTGGAAGCCGCCACCCACCATCAGCCCTTCCGCATCGAGGTGGAGATAGTGCCCGATGCCGTCTGCCGCAGCGGCGAATCCGCCCTGGGCCGTCTTGTACGGGGACTTGTCCCTGCTGAACCGGACATCGCGCTGCGGCCGGAAGACCTTCGCCGGCCCGAACTCACCGGACAGCTCATCGAGGAGGGACACCATGGGCTGCCGTATCAACTCTTCGTAGGCGTCCTTATGCTCGAGCCACCACTCTCTGGTGTTGTTCTCCTCCAGTTCGGCGTAGAAGCCCGCCCCGCCCACGGGGAATCCCTCGAATGCACTCATGCGCCCATTCTCTGTCCTCCGGTGTCCTGGGTCCAGGCCGGCTCGCACTCCGCCGGCCATGGTCTCCGGCGGCACACGGTAGCGTGGGCGGATAAGCCGGGGACGGAAAGACGGATCGATCATGATGCATGAAGACCAGATACCTCTGAGCGATACACACGCAGCGGAGCTCATCATCAGCCAGTTCCCCCACTACCGTGGGGAACGCATCAGCAGGCTGAAAGCCGCGGGGACCGTCAACACCATCTATCGTGTGGGGGAACGTACGACGGCGCGCTTCCCGCTGCGCAACGATGATCCCCAGAGGCTCTATGGGGTACTCCGCTCCGAGGCCCTTGCGATGGAGGAGTTCAGGACGGCTTCGCCTTTCCCGGGCCCGGAGCCTCTGGGCATCGGGCGCCCATCGGAGGAGTACCCACTGCCCTGGAGCCTCCAGGGGTGGCTGTCAGGACAGAATCCGACGCCATCCAGCCATGAAGACTCCCCCGCCTTCGCCGCGGACCTGGCCGAGCTCGTCGCCGGTCTACGTGCGCATCCGGTCCGCGGGCGCACCTTCGCCGGCGGAGGACGGGGCGGTTCACTCCGCACGCACGAGGAATGGATGCAGGAATGTCTTCGCCGCAGTGAGGGCCTTCTGGACGTCCCCCGTCTGGGACGTCTCTGGGCGCGCTTCCGCGAACTGCCGGAGGGCCGGCAGGCGGTCATGAGTCACCGTGATCTGATTCCCGGCAATCTCCTCGTGGACGGCCGTCGGCTGGCAGCCGTCCTGGATACCGGTGACTTCGGCCCGGCCGATCCGGCCCTGGATCTGGTTGCGGCCTGGCACCTGCTCGATGGCCAGCGACGACCGCTGTTCCGGGAGCTCCTGGACGTCGACGAAGCCGAATGGCGGCGCGGAGCGGCCTGGGCCTTCGAGCAAGCCATGGGACTGGTCTGGTATTACCGGGAGTCCAATCCGCCTATGAGCGAGCTTGGTACGAGCACCCTGGACCGGATCCTGGCCGACGGCAGCCTATGAGGCCTCGGTGCCTGTGTCTGTGGGTGCCATGCCGTGTGTCCGTGTGTGTTGTTTTTAAATGGTGGTGGCCCCGGGCGTCGTTGCTCGGGGCCATCACTGGTGGTTGTGTCCGGCGGTGTCCTACTCTCCCACACCCTCTCGAGTGCA
>NZ_JBIVFT010000015.1:0-47450 GCF_044748305.1 Arthrobacter sp. NPDC090010 | reverse complement strand
TTTGTGTTTTTGGGCGGCGGGTGGGGCGCGGTTCGGGCCCGCCCCCCCCCCCCCCCCCCCCCCCCGCCCCCCGGGGCGGGGGGGGGGGGGGGGGGCCCCCCCCCCCCCCCCCCCCACCACACCAACAAGGGCGCATTTTTCGTGGAGCTTGAGTTGTCCACATAAACACACCGAACGCTCGGGACCACGCCGGATTCCACCAGACTCGTGCCATGACAGTCGCCTCCGCCCGACTGATCCGGGCACGGGACTCCGCCGTTCACGGACTCGGTCCCGATGAACTCTCCCGACGGGCCCGGTCAGGGGCACTGGTCCGGCTCCGTCGCGGAAGCTATGTGGAGACCTCCACCTGGGTCGCGCTTTCCCCACGGGCCAGACAGGAATTGATGTTCCAGGTCGCAGCCGAGGCATACGGCATGCGGCTGCCACTCTGGGGCCGCAGCAGTGCTCTCCTTCACGGGCTCCCGCTGAAGAACACTCCAGGACAGGACTGGAACGATCCCACCCATCTTCTCGGATCGGCTGCCTCGGGCGGCAGGTCCAAGAATGGGATAGTCCATCACCGGCCTGACGGACGGGTCCGGCAGATCGTGGGGATCAATGGATTGCCCTGCAGCGACGTGGTGAACACCGCCATCGATCTCGCCGTGGATCAGGAGTTCGCCTGGGCCGTGGCCGCGATGGACCGCTTGCTCAACCCGCGAGTGCTTTCCGGCATGGCGGGGACCGGTTCCTGGGACGTCAGCGAATCCGCCCAGACAGGACCTGTACCTTCCGCCCGACCTTCGCAAGGATGGGCACTGCCGGAGGAGACCAGCGAGCCGATCACGACGACGGAGGCCCCGACCCAGCCACGGGACCGGGATGCGGCGTACAGACTCATCGCGCAGATCGGCAACGCCACGCGACGACGGAAACTTCAGGCAGTCCTCGACTTCGCCGACCCCGGTGGATACCTTCCCGGTGAATCGCTCAGCAGGGTGGCGATGCACCGGTACGGCTTCCCGCAGCCAGAGCTGCAAGCAAGGTTCAGTGATCGTGCCGGATTGATCGGGTACACCGACTTCCATTGGAGATCACTGGGGGTGGTCGGAGAATTCGACGGGCGTGAAAAGTATGTGAAGCCCGAGTACCTGAAAGGAAGAAGCCCCTCCGAGGTGGTGGTTGCGGAAAAACTCAGGGAAGACCGGCTCCGGCGCCTCGGGCTGACGGTCGTCCGATGGGTCTGGGCCGATCTGGAGCACCCTGTGCGGCTGGAGGGCCTGCTGCGTCAGGCCGGTCTACCTCAGACAGCCCGAGCAGAGTGGAATCTTCCTCGCACATAGAACTGCGCCCTTGTTGGCGTGGGGGGGCCCCCCGGGGGGGGGGGGCCCCCCCCCCCCCGGGGGGGGGGGGGGGGGGGGGCCGCCCCCCCGCGGGGGGGGGGGGGTTTTGACGGCGGGCGCGGGCCCGGCGCCCCCCGCGGCGCCCAACCCCCCGCCCGGCCCTATTCCGGCCCGCGCCCCCCCCCCCCCCGGGGGCCCCCCCCCCCCCCCCCCGGGGGGGGGGCCCCCCCGGGGGGGGCCCCCCCCCCCCGGGGGGCCCCCCCACGCCAACAAGGGCGCAGAAATCGCGAGACGATCTGAATCAGGCCAGGCGCTTGGGGCCGTACTCGGCCAGGAATTCGCCCGGGCCGGGATTGTCCGCAGCGGAGGCGCCGCCCAGGTGATTCACCACGCCCCACACGGCGTTCAGGCCCGTGGTCACGGCGCCCTCGGCCCAGCCGGCGGTCCAGGACACGTCGTCGCCGGCCAGGAAGATGCCGCGGTGCGCCTCGTCCAGCGCAGACTGCTCGAAGTGCGTGTAGAGCCGTTCCTGGTACCGGTAGTGGCCCGGCAGGTTCGCCTTGAACGCACCCATGAAGTTGGGATCGGACTCCCACGACACCGTGATCGGCGAGCCCACGATGTGGCTCCGGATGTCCACCCCGGGGTAGATCTGCTCGAGGGAGTGGATCATCAGGTCCGCACGCTGCTCAGCATCCAGGCTCAGCCACTTCAGGGCGTCATCGTTCCACGTGTAGGAAAGCAGGATGACTGCGGGCTGGTCCGGGCCGTTGTCCAGCAGGTAAGTACCGCGGGTCAGGCGGTCGGTGAGGGTCATCGACATGACCTCCTCCCCGGTCTCCGGGTTGCGGTCCTTCCAGAACGGCCGGTCCACCATCACGAAGGTCTTGGAGGACTGCATGTAATGCGAGCGCTCGATCGCGGTCCACATCTCGGCCGGGAACAGCGCCTCCTCGGTGTGGATCCGGGTGGACAGCAGCCAGGACTGGCAGGTGGTCACGACGGCGGCGTACTCACGCTCACGGCCCCAGCGCTCGGTGACGGCGATGCGCGACGTCGGCTCGCCGTCGTCGTTCTTCACGCGCGCGATCTTCGCCACGGCGCCGCGCGGGGCACCCTGGTGCAGGCTCGCCAGCGAGGTCCCGGCCGCCCAGTGCTTGAGATTCTCCGGTGCGTGGTTCCACAGCGCATGCGGAATGCGGGCCGCGCCACCGACCACACCGCGGTGGTGATCGTCGGCATCGGTGTAGACCACGCGCAGGATTTCGAGGATGGAGTTCGGGAAGTCGGTGTCCCAGCCGCCCGTGCCGAAACCGACCTGGCCGAACGCCTCACGGTGCGCGTAGCCCGCCTCCTTGAAGGCGCGGCTGTTCGCAATGAATCCGTAGAAGGTCTCCTCGTCGAGTTCCTCCAGCAGCTCGTCCCAGATCTCTTTGATCTTCGCCGTGTCGCGGGCTTTGAGGGCGTTCTGCATCTCCGTGAAGCGCGCGTCCTCTTCCATGCAGGTCTTCCATGCGGCGGCCACCTCATGGAAGAACTCCGGGAGGTCTTCAGACTTCTCCGCATAGAATTTCTGGCCCTTGAGCTCGATCACCGTGCTGGAGGTGACGGGGGCCATCGGATTGGGGAAGTCCGCGGTGTCCAAGCCCAGCAGATCGATGTAGTGGTACAGCGCCTTGCTGGACACCGGGAAACGCATGCCGCCCAGATCGGCCACCACGCCCGGGGCGCTCGGGAAGCTCGCGGTGCGCAGGCGTCCGCCGATCTGATCGGCCTCGTACACGACGGGCTTCAGGCCGAGCTTCATCAGCTCGTAAGCCGTCACCAGGCCGGACAGGCCTGCACCGACGACCGCGACCTCAGTGCCGTGCAGTTCCTCGGGGACGCTGCCGAGGCCCGCTGGATTCTGCACGTAGAGGTCATAGCTGAAGGGGAAATCCGGGTTCAGCATGGTGATGGGGGCGGACGGGTTGCTCTCCGTCCCGGCGACGGGGGCGACGGTGGGTTCCATGGTTCCTTGCCTAAAGTCGTGAACTGCTAGTGCGGTGAAGAGTGGGCCAGGCTCAGTCGTCCTGGTGGCTCAGTCGTCCTGGTGGCTCAGGGCGTAGTCTTGGTCGCTGAGCCCGCCGACGCGGGAGTTCCGTCGTCCATAGCTGAAGTAGACCACCACGCCCACCGCCATCCAAGCGGCGAAGACCAGCCAGGTCACGCCGTCGAGATTGGCCATGAGGAAGAGGCAGGCCAGGGCACCGAGGACCGGGACCACGGGGTACAGCGGCACCCTGAAGCTGCGGGTCTTGCCCGGCTTGGTGACACGCAGGTAGATGACGGCGACGTTGACCAGGGCGAAGGCGAAGAGCGTACCGATGCTGGTGGCGTCCGCGAGCGCGCCGAGCGGGATGAATGCCGCGGTGAGGGCCACCACGATGCCCACGATCCAGGTGCCCTTCACGGGGGTGTGAGTGCGGGGCGAGACCTCGCCGAAGATCTTGGGAACCAGGCCGTCCCGGGCCATGGTGAGCAGGATGCGGGTCTGCCCGTAGAGCACGGTGAGGACCACGGAGCAGATGGCCAGCACGGAGCTGACGGCGAAGACCAGGGCGATCCACGGCTGGTGCGTGACTTCGTTGATGATCTGGACCAGAGGGGCGTCCACGCCGTCGAACCACTGCCAGTTGCGGGCGCCGATGGCGGCGACGGAGACCAGGACGTACACCGTCGTGACGATCAGCATGGAGAGCAGGATCGCCCGGGGCAGGTCGCGCTTGGGGTTGCGGGCTTCCTCGCCGGCGGTGGACGCGGCGTCGAAGCCGATGTAGGAGAAGAACACCTTGGAGGCCGCGGCGCTCATCCCGGCGGCGCCCATCGGCAGCAGAGGCTCGAAGTTCCCTGCGTTGAAGGCCGTGAAGGCGACGACGCAGAAGAACGCGAGGATGCCGACCTTGATGAAGACGATGACGGTGTTGACGACGGCGCTTTCCTTGGCACCGCGCACCAACAGCAGGGTCGCGAGCAGAACCACGATCAGTGCAGGCAGATTGACCATCCCGCCGCCGCCCGGAGGCTGAGAGATCGCATCGGGCAGCTGGATGCCGAATACGGCGATGCTCTCGTTGACGTACTGGCCGGCCCCCACCGCCACAGCCGCCACGGAGACCGCGTACTCCAGAACCAGGCACCAGCCGCAGATCCAGGCCATGCCCTCGCCCATGGTGGCGTAGGAGTAGGAGTAACTCGATCCGGCCACCGGCACCATGCCCGCCATCTCCGCGTAGGAGACGGCGGAGAGCAGTGCGGCGAAGCCGGCCACCACGAAGGAAAGCCAGACGGCCGGGCCCGCGATCGGCACGGCATCGCCGAGAATGACCAGGATGCCGGTGCCGAGCGTGGCGCCGACACTGATCATGGTCAGTTGCAGGACTCCGAACCCGCGCTTGAGGGAGCCGTGCCCGGCATTGTCCTGGGCATCGCGTTCCATGAGCGCAATCGACTTGCGGCGCACCAGCTGCCGGCCGAGGCTGGGCGCGGCGCCCGGCAGGGTCTTGGGGGATGTGGTCATGGGGAGGTCCTTGAGGTTCGGGGAATGCTGGCCGGCGTCGTTGCCGGCGGGAAGAGGCCTAGTCCAAGGCTAGGGCTGTGAGCCAGCTCTCACGATGGTGCAATACGGACTAAACTCTGCCCCTATGGGACAAAGTGCACATTCCATCCATGGTGCCCCTCCGGACGGTGAGGCACAACTCGGCCTCCCTCCCGGCCTGACCACGCATCGGTTTCTGGCTCAATTGCCGTCCACTGTGCAGGTGCTGCACGACGCCGGAGACACTCCACTGCGCTGGGTGGAGACGAGTGAGCTCACCGATCCCACCCCCTACCTCATGGACCATGAGCTGCTGCTGACCGCCGGCCTGCCTTTCCTCGGCGATGGCGCCGCTGGCGAGGCGGTCGACGGCTTCGTCCAGCGGCTCTCGGAGGCCCGGGTCTCAGCACTGGCTTTCGGACTTGAGCCGCACTTCCGCGAAGTGCCACCCGCGCTGCTCGACGCGTGCCGCCGGCACGGATTGACCCTCTGGCAGCTCCCGGACACGCTGCCGTTCGCCGCCGTGGGGGTGACGTTCTCCCGGCTCCTGGAATCGGTCAGCGCGAGCGTCCTGCGCCAGGTGGCCGACGCGAACCGGCAGCTCATGCGGGCGGTCCGGGGCGAGTACGGCGAGGAGGAACTGCTCCGGAACCTCGTCCAGCGCATCCCCGGTTCCGTCTACCTCTACGGGGTCCAGGGCGAATTGCGCCTTCAGTCGGGCCGTTCAGGAACAGCGCACGCGGAGGACCAGGCGGGCGCGTTGGCCCTGGAGCTGTTGTCCGGAAGCGGACCCAGAGTCGAACTGCGCGAGAGCCCGGACGGTTTCCTGCAGGCACTCCCCCTCCGCGGAGCGTCCCGCACCAAACCGGCCTCCGCGCCGACATCACAGACGCCCACGGCGCGACGCCTGCAACGCCCCGAGCCGACGCTGGGCGCATTGGTCCTGCTCACGAAGCAGCGCCTGACCGCACCGGAGAACAGCATCCTCTCGACCGCCGTCGGACTCCTGGAACTGCTCGCCCGGCAGCGCGCCGCCGGTTCGCTCTCCCCCGGTCAGCTCGCGACGCTCCTGCTGCTCGGCGGCGATTCGGGAACCGACGACGGCGTACTCTCGCGCCTGCTGGCGGACAGCACGCCGGGCAGCGGCACAGCACTGAGGGTCGTCGCCGCCCGCTCACATGCGGAGGAGCCGTCCGAGGCTCCCGCCGAGATTCTGGCCTGGCGCCGGCTCTGGGACACGAAGCTGGTGGCTCATGACGGCGGGCTGGTCCTCGCCGTGACCCGGCAGGAGCCCAGCCCGTCCCGGCTGGCGCGGGTGGAAGCGGAGGGATACGCCTGCGCGGTGTCCCGTCCGGCACCTGGACCGGCGACTGTGCACACACTGGCTTCCCAGGCCCGGCGTGAGATCCCTTCCTTGCGCCATGAAGTCCTGGCCCTTCTGCCGAGGGTGGACGAGGAGCACCGCAGCCTCCTGGCCGAGCAGGAGCCCAGGACTTTTGCGAGACTGCTGCCACGTGGGGCGGGCGCGGGTCTCGCCCGGGAGCTTCTGGGACCTCTTCTGGAGCTCGAGGCCGCGCGCAGGGACTTGCTGTTGCGCGTGTTGAGAGCCTGGCTCGCGGCTCACGGCTCCTGGGACGGGGCCTCGAATGCGCTCGGCATCCACCGGAACAGCGTGCGACGGCATATCTCCGCTGTCGGTGAGGTCCTCGGCAAGGAGCTGGCGGATCCCTCCGTGCGCACCGAGCTGTGGCTGGCCCTGCAATTCCTGGAGCCGGAGAACGTCCGGACGTCCTCCGAGCAAGGCCGCGAAGCATCTGCCGGGCCGACTCAGCCCAGCCTGCGGAAGTGAAGACTCAACTCAGCCAACGGCGGTAGAGATCCGGGCGGCGTTCCGGGAGATAGGGTACGTCCGCCCGGGCGGCGGCGAGCCTCTCAGGGTCCAGATCCACGATGAGCAGTTCGGGACCGGGGCCGGCTTCAGCGATGAGCTCACCGAACGGGTCCGCGACGACGCTGCCTCCGCTGAGTGCGAATCCGTCCTCCACCCCTGCGTGATTGACGTAGGCGAGGTAGAGATGGTTCTCCAGCGCCCTGGTGGGGATGACCCGCTGAGGCACCTGCTGATAGCCGACCCCCAGCGCCGTGGGGACCATGAGGAAGTCCACTCCGCGCAACGCCGCCGCCCGGACCGTCTCAGGGAACTCGACGTCGTAGCAGACCACCGTGCCGAGCGTCAGACCGCGGAACTCGACGACGGCGGCCGGCTCCGCCCCGGGTGTGAAGACTTCCTGCTCTTCGGCGCCGAAGAGGTGCACCTTGCGATAGTGCGAGAGTTCCTCGCCATCGGGGCCGAGCAGGGTGGCTGAGATGTGCCACTGAGCCTCCGAGTCCGTCTCTTCGACGTCGGGCAGGCTGTAGAGCAGCGCAATGCCGCATTCCCTGGCGATGTCCGCCAGGGACGCGCGGAGGCCGGGCAGCGCAGCGGGGTCGAACTGCTCGCGCAGCTTCCGGGGCGCGTAGCCGACCGGGAAGAGCTCCGGGCTCAGCAACAGCTCGGCCCCGGCCTCACGGGCGCGCCGGGCGGATTCCCGCAGGGAGACCAGGTTCGACTCGACGTCGAGTACCGCCGACTCCCCCTGCATGATGGCCAGACGCACCAGAGCCCTCTTTTCTTTGCCGGATTTTATCGACGGCCGCTTCCGGCCGTCCCGGGAGGAGCCCCGGTCCTGTGTCCAGGGTAGGCGGTCGCCACACTGAACGGGAGAGGATCTTTTGCACCATGTCCCGTAGCTTCAGGTACTTCGTGCACCGCCGGATCCAGCGGGCGGGAGCCGATGTGCAGCGCGCTTGCCAACCTCGGCCGAATCAGAGCATCCGGGAGATTGCGTTAACTTCTTGACCGCAATGAGCCTCTTGAGGAATGCTTGCATGCATGTCCAGCCGCCCGGGAAGCACCCCGTCAAGCCGCCGCAACCCCGGCTCACAGTCCGCCCTCCGGCTTCTGAACCAGGAGCGTGTTCTCACCGCCCTGGCCGCCGGCCCGGCCACGCAGGCCGAACTCGCCCGGGCCACAGGGCTGTCGACGGCAACGGTCTCCAACATCGTCAAGGAGCTGGAACGCGACGGCGCAGTCCACACCGAACCAACCACGTCATCCGGCCGACGCGCCCTCCAGGTCAGACTGACCCCGGACAACAATGTCGCGGTGGGCATCGACTTCGGACGCCGCCACGTGCGCGTGGTGCTCGCCACCCGGGACTTCAGGGTGGTCGCCGAGGACGCGGCCGCCCTGGAGCTCGGGCACCAGGCGGAGCACGGGATCCTCACGGCACGGGGCCTCATGGAGCATCTGCTGACGGAGCAGGGGCTGAGCCACGGCGATGTGATCGGCGTCGGGGTCGGCATCCCCGGACCGCTGGATCACCGGAGCCATACCGTGGCCCACGGAGCGGTCCTCCCCGAGTGGGTGGGCATCGAGACCGACACGCGGCTGCACGAGGCCCTCGGCCTCCCCGTCCATGTCGACAACGACGCCAATCTGGGAGCCCTCGCGGAAGCCACCTGGGGCCCGCACGGCGGGGCCCAGAACCTGGTGTTCGTCAAAATCGGTTCGGGTATCGGCGCCGGGCTGATCGTCAACGGGGGCCCCGTCTACGGCCACCTTGGCATCACGGGCGAGATCGGGCACTCCGCCATCGACGACCGCGGCGCCGTCTGCCGCTGCGGCAGCCGAGGCTGCTTGGAGACCGTCGCCTCGACCACCACCATGATCGAACAGCTGAGCCGCAATGAGCCCGGCACCGTGACCACGCGAAGCATCGTCACTTCGGCGCGGGACGGCCATCCGCCCACGCTGCGAGTGCTCGACGACGCCGGGCTGGCCATCGGCCATGCGCTCGGCACGGTCGCCAATCTCCTCAACCCTGAGGTGATCGTGGTGGGCGGGCCCCTGGCCGAACTCGGCGAGCTGCTGCTGGCCCCGATCCGGCGCGGGATCCTTCGTCACACCATCCCGATGGTGGGCGCTTCCACCGCTCTCACCGTCTCCTCGCTGGGCGAGCGGGCCGAGGCGCTGGGCGCGGCCGCGCTGGTGTTCCGGCGCCCGGTCACCGCCAAGTCGTAACGATTTGGCACTGCGTCTGCGTTAAAGTGTTGACGGCAAGCTCGAATCTCGAGTTTACTTGTCCGTCAGGAGGGTGATGCGAGCCACAGGCCGCACTCCTGCTCAGTGGGCTTGGCGCCCACACCGTACGACTTCGAGGCAAGCTTCAAGGCAGGACGAATGATGTCTGAGACCACCACCTCCGCGACCATCCTGGAAATGCGTTCCATCACCAAGGAGTTCCCGGGGGTGAAGGCCCTTTCCGAAGTGAACCTCACAGTGAAAGTGGGAGAGGTTCACGCCATCTGCGGCGAGAACGGAGCCGGCAAATCCACCTTGATGAAGGTGCTTTCCGGCGTCTATCCCTACGGGAGCTATGACGGGGACATCGTTTACCAGAACGAAGTCCAGCAGTTCAGAGACATCCGTGCCAGCGAAGCCGCCGGCATCGTGATCATCCACCAGGAACTGGCCCTGATCCCGGAGCTCTCCATCATGGAGAACATCTTCCTGGGAAATGAACCGACCCGTTTCGGCATGATCGACTGGAGCGAGGCGCGACGCCGGGCCATCGATCTCCTCGCCAGGGTGGGCCTCTCGGACGACCCGGATACTCCCGTCAAGGAGATCGGCGTGGGCAAACAACAGCTCGTGGAGATCGCCAAGGCACTGAACAAGTCGGTGAAACTGCTCATCCTCGATGAGCCGACCGCCGCGCTCAACGAGAGCGACTCCCAGCATCTCCTGGATCTGCTGCTGGGCCTCAAGGGCAAGGGCATCACCTCGATCATGATTTCCCACAAGCTCAACGAGATCGAGCAGATCGCGGACTCCATCACGATCATCCGGGACGGGAAGTCCATCGAGACCCTCGACGTCAAGGGCGACGGCGTGGACGAGGACCGCATCATCCGGGGCATGGTGGGCCGCAGCCTGGAGTCCCGCTTCCCGGATCACACGCCTCAGATCGGGGAGACCTTCTTCGAGGTCAAGGACTGGACCGTGGGCCACCCGCAGATCCCGGACCGCCTGGTCTGCAAGGGTTCCAATTTCTTCGTCCGGCGCGGTGAGATCGTCGGCTTCGCCGGACTCATGGGCGCCGGACGCACCGAGCTCGCCCGGTCTCTCTTCGGTCGCTCGTATGGCCGGTTCATCTCGGGGCAGATCATCAAGGATGGCAAGGAGATCACGCTCAAGACCGTCCGTCAGGCCATCGACCATGGTCTGGGCTACGTCACCGAAGACCGCAAGGACCTCGGGCTGAACCTTCTCGACGACATCAAGACCACCACCGTGGCCGCGAATCTCAAGGGCGTCAGCAAGTACTCGGTGGTGAACGAGGACAAGGAGTTCCAGGTCGCCGAAGAGTACCGGAAGTCATTGCGCACCAAGACTCCCAGCGTGGAGGAAGGAGTGGCCAAGCTCTCCGGTGGCAACCAGCAGAAGGTCGTCCTGGCGAAATGGATGTTCACCGATCCTGATCTGCTCATCCTCGACGAACCCACGCGCGGTATCGATGTCGGTGCCAAGTACGAGATCTACGGCATCATCCAGCGCCTGGCCAGCCAAGGCAAGGGCGTCATCGTCATCTCGTCCGAGTTGCCGGAACTCCTCGGCCTGTCCGATCGCATCTACACGATTTTCGAAGGTTCCATCACGGGCGTCCTCGACAAGGCGGATGCGAGCCAGGAGAACCTCATGAAATTGATGACGGCCAAACGCAAGGCCGCCTGAACCACCTTCCCTCTGCTGTGGGGCCGCCGGCCCCTCTCCACGCACCCAAGGAACCTGCAATGAATGCACTGAAAAAGATCTTCGGCGGCGACACACGCCAGTTCGGCATGATCTTCGCCCTCGTCTTCCTGATCGTCCTCTTCCAGATCCTGACGGGCGGCATCACCCTCACGCCTGAGAACGTCATCAACCTGTTCAACGGCAACTCGTACATCCTGATCCTGGCGATCGGCATGGTGCTGGTGATCATCGCCGGACACATCGACCTCTCGGTCGGCTCCGTGGCCGCCTTCGTCGGGATCGCGGTGGCGCTCGCCATGCGTGACTGGGGCTTTCCCTCGTGGCTCGGGGTCGTCTACGGCCTGGCACTGGGCGCGCTGGTGGGTGCGTGGCAGGGATTCTGGGTGGCCAAAGTCGGCATTCCAGCCTTCATCGTGACCCTGGCGGGCATGTTGCTCTTCCGCGGCCTTAACCAATTGCTGGGTAAGTCCAACACCGTCCCGGTGCCGGATGACTTCCAGACCATCGGTGCAGGCTACCTCCCAGAGATCGGACCGGACACCGGCTACAACAACCTCACGCTGCTACTCGGGTTGTTGGCCATCGCCGCCATCATTTGGGGGGAGATCCGCCGTCGTAAGGCATCCGCCGCCCTGGGTGCCGAGGTGGAAGAGACCTGGGTCATCACGGTCCGCCTGATCCTGATCTGCGGCGCTTTGCTCTACGCCACCTACCTCTTCGCCACTGGCCGTCCTGGAACCTCCTTCCCAATCTCCGGCATCATCCTGGCGGCGCTCGTCCTCATCTACGGCTTCGTCTCTTCTCGCACCGTCATCGGCCGTCATGTCTATGCCGTGGGCGGCAACAAGCACGCCGCAGAGCTCTCCGGTGTTCAGGCCAAGAAGGTCGACTTCCTGGTCATGATGAACATGTCCATCCTGGCCGGACTGGCAGGCATGATCTTCGTGGCCCGCTCCACGGCGTCCGGCCCGTTCGATGGAGTCGGCTGGGAACTGGACGCGATCGCCGCCGTCTTCATCGGTGGTGCCGCGGTCTCCGGCGGTGTGGGCACCGTGATGGGTTCCATCGTCGGTGGTCTGGTCATGGCCGTGCTGAACAACGGCCTGCAGCTGCTGGGCATCGGGGCCGACTGGACCCAGATCATCAAGGGCGGTGTGCTTCTGCTCGCCGTCGCTTTCGATGTGTACAACAAGTCCCAGGGCAAGCGGTCCATCACCGGCTTGCTTCTCAAAAACTTCGGAACCAAAGCCGAAACCAAGGCCGCCTGAGGCCTAGAACCCCGGACCGGGGGCACCCTGCGAGTGTCCCCGGCTCATCAATAGAAAGAGATTCACTCATGCGCATGTTCGGAAAAGCGGGCAAAGCTGCCGCAGTCGCCGCCATCGCCGCCCTGGCACTCACGGGCTGCGGCCGCAGCGAGTCCGGCTCCACCGCCAGCGGGGACGCTTCCGGTTCGGCAGGTTTCGCCAAGGACGCACTGATCGGTGTGGCCCTCCCCCAGAAGACCAGTGAGAACTGGGTGCTGGCCGAGAAGCTGTTCAATGACGACCTCACAGGTGCCGGTTTCAAGGCCGACGTTCAGTTCGCCAACGGTGGTGTCTCGGAGCAGCAGAGCCAGATCACCAGCATGATCACCAAGGGTGCCAAGGTCATCATCGTCGGCGCGATCGACGGCTCCCAGCTGGGCACTCAGCTCAAGCAGGCGCACGACGCCGGTGCGATCGTCATCGCGTACGACCGTCTGCTGAAGAACACCAGCGCCGTCGACTACTACGTCGCTTACGACAACTACAAGGTCGGCGAACTGCAGGGCCAGGCCCTGCTGGACGGCATGAAAGCGAAGAAGCCCTCCGGTCCGTACAACGTCGAGCTGTTCGCGGGTTCCCCGGATGACGCCAACGCCAAGGTGTTCTTCGACGGCGCCATGAGCGTACTGCAGCCGAAGATCGATGATGGCACGCTCAAGGTGGTCTCTGGTCAGAAGACCTTCGAACAGGCCGTGACCCAGGGCTGGAAGGCCGAGAACGCCCAGAAGCGCATGGACACCATCCTGGCCGGCAGCTACAGCTCCGCCACGCTGGACGGCGTCCTCTCGCCCAACGACACCCTGGCCCGCGCCATCCTGACCTCGGTCAAGGCCGCTGGCAAGCCGACTCCCGTCGTGACCGGCCAGGACTCCGAGGTGGAGTCCGTGAAGTCGATCATGGCCGGGCAGCAGTACTCGACCATCAACAAGGACACCCGCAAGCTCGTGGAGCATGCCATTGAGATGGTGAAGGGTCTCCAGACCGGCAAGACTCCGGAGATCAACGACGACAAGTCGTACAACAACGGCGTGAAGGTCGTCCCGGCCTTCCTGCTGCCGCCGGTCATCGTGACCAAGGCGAATGTGGGCACCGCCTACGAGGGCGACCCGGTCCTGGGTCCAATCACCTCGGGCAAGTGATCCAAGCCCGTCTCCGGACGGGATTGAGAACGGCGGTGGCCGGTGGACGGAAGTCCACCGGCCACCGCCGTTTCGCGTAGTCCTCAGACGATACTAGGCAGTTCTGCCACCGAGTTCAGAATCGCGTCATGCGGGTGTCCGGAAAGCTCCGGTAAGACCCAACCCGCGAAAATCGATACCTAAAACTTCATGTTTACATCTCAAGCCCACAGGGTGGATGAACTATGCCAAGCACTTTGTCTTCAGAATGGCATTAGAAGCTTGTCGGGTAAGCCAGACTGCAGCTCCTCCTGAAGTGAAAACCAGCACCACCGACGCGGTTAGTGTGATAGCGCAAATCGGTCTGTTCCACCGAGGATCGGCGACAGCGCCACTGGGAGTGAGACCTATGGACTGAACCCGGTTCCCGTTAATATATTTCTGAAGATAGGAGCCTTTGCAGTTAGAAAGTGGCTCGCCCTTCTTGAGGAAGTAGCTGGAACCATTGGACAAAACGCAGTTGTAGTAGTACTGACCTGTCGGCTCGGCCTTCGCCTGCCCAATCGCCAGCCCAAGACCCAGGAGTGTGACTACGAGCGTCGCAATGACCATGCGAAACGGGCTTCTTGAAAATTTAACGTGATCTGAGATCGATAACATCGAAAACCTTTCTGGATGCGACATCTTGAAAGTTCAATAAATCGAAGAGCAAGATAAAAATTTATATAACATCTATTTGCATGAATGCACTTTGCATGCTACTGCCAGTTCGGAGTCAGCGCAAGCATAATGTTCAACATTTGCCAAAATTTCTGAACCCTCACTCAACCCATCGGAATCCTCGTAACATCGCCATCGAAGCGGACTAGCACCAAGAAGACGCGAAAAGGCCAGATACCGTGCGCAGCACACCAATGCAACAGCCCGTCTCCGGACGGGATTGAGAACGGCGGTGGGGGGGGGGGGGGGGGGCCCCCCCCCCCCCCCCCCACCGCCGTTTCGCGTAGTCCTCAGACGATACTGGGCAGTTCTGCCACCGAGTTCAGAATCGCGTCATGCGGGTGTCCGGAAAGCTCCTCGCGGCCCAGCTTGCCGGTCAGGACGCCCACTCCGCGGACCCCCGCCCGATGTGCTGCCAGCAGATCGTTGACGGTGTCACCGGCGGCGATGACATTCCGCACGTCCTGCACCCCGGTCCGCTCCATCGCACGGTGGATCATGAAGGGTGCCGGGCGCCCCGCACTGACCTCGTCGCTCGTGACGACCGCGTCGAGCACCAGCGCAGCGTCCGACGCGCCGTCGTCGTCCGCCAGCTTCCAGTTCAGCGCCTCCAGCAGCGGTCCCGCGACGTCGGCCGAGAAACCGGTGGTCAGCGCAAGCTTGACTCCTCGCGCCCGGAGACCGTTCAGCGTGTCCTCGATGCCCGGGAGCGCCACAGGCGGGTTGGCAGCGTAGAGCCCGGCGAGGATGGCGCGGAATCGTGCGAAGGCACCCCGGACGGTCTCCTCGTCGGCGGGGTGATCGCCGATGCGCAGCAGGGCGGTGATGGCCTCCACCTTGTCAGCCCCCATCCAGGCCTGAACGTCGGCCTCGCTGGTCGCGATCCCCACCTCCTCCACGCTCTGGGCCAGGGCGCGGTAGACGTCCCCGTGTTCGTCGATGGTGGTTCCGGCCATGTCGCAGGCGACGAGCTGGGTCATGTCAATGTCCTTCGGTGTGGATGCGGATCAGCGCGGCACGCTGCTCCACCGTGTTGTCGATGATGAAGTTCGTGATCCCCGGGAGATAACAGTCCTCCGCGTACTCGACATGCGTCCCGTCGTCGGTCGTGGTGAGTCGCCGCTCGCGCAGCAGCGGGGAGCCCGGGGAGGTCCCCAGTGCCTCAGCCTGCGCCGCCGTTGCGGCCACGGCATCGATGGTGTGCCGGGCACTGTGGATCCGGATCCCCTGCTGCTTCAGGTAAGCGAAGATGGAACCGCTGTCCGTGTCGAAGTCGAAGAGGAGCCGCCCCACGTCATAGGTGAAGGTGCTGGACTCCAGCATGGCCGCCTCCTCGTCGAGGTAACGGACGCGCAGCACGTCCACCACCTTGTCCCCGACCCGAAGGTCGAGCGCTTCAGCGGCGTCCGGAGTCGCCTGCCGGATGGCCAGTTCCACCGTGCGCTGGCCTGGGGTCTTGCCCATCTTGTAGGCCCACTCCGTGAACGAGTTGAAGGTCGAGAACGACTGCGAGGGCACTCCCCCGCGGACCACGGGAGACTTGCCACGTCCGCCGCTGATGACCCCCTCGCTGCGGAGGAACGCGAGCGCCTGGCGGATGGGGCCGCGACTCGTGCCGAATTCCCGGCAGAGCTCCGCTTCGCTGGGAAGCTGGCTTCCCGCAGGCCAGACACCGTCGTTGATACGACGCATGAACTCGTCGCTCAGGCGGACGTGCAATGGTTCTGTCGGCTGGATACTCACCACTTGATCATACAAGTGGAGACACTTGTCCTGTCATGATTTTCAGGGGCTTGGAATGAACACCTGGTTAATCAATTCGGCCTCAGGTAAACACTCCGTGAACTTGTCTATACAGGTGCCGTTTCGGCTTGAAGCGCGGTCACACGGTCCGGCAGTCTGAATGACGTGAACAACGAAACCACCACCGATCTTCTGGTCGTCGGCGCAGGCATCGTGGGCCTGGCCCACGCAGCCCTGGCGGCGGAACGCGGCTTGTCAGTACAGGTCGTGGAGCGAGACCACCGCGCCGTCGGCGCCTCCATCCGGAACTTCGGGCACTGTTGCGTGACCGCCCAGAGCGGCGAACTGTATGAGCTGGCACAAGTGTCCCGCAGGCACTGGCTCTCCATCGCCGAGCGGGCCGGCTTCTGGGCCGCCCCGACGGGCGCCGTCGTCGTCGCTCACAGCGAACCGGAACTCGCCGTACTCAAAGAGCTCTCCGCATCCCGCGAAGAAGGTCAGGTGACCCTCCTCGATGCTCAGGAGACGCGCGCCAAGCTCGGGCCTGCCGGAACGCACTCCTCCTGGCCCGGTCTGCTGGGCGGAGCGTTCCTCCGGGATGATCTGCGCGTGGACCCCCGGACGACCGTCGCCAAGCTCGCCGCCTGGCTGGACACCCTGCCGCAGGCCGCAGTGCACTGGAACACCTCGGCACTGGCCTTCACCACCGACGGGGACAGAGTCCACGTCGCCACCTCGCGCGGCGGGTTCTCCGCCTCGCGCGTGCTGGTCTGCGTCGGCCACGACCTCGACTATCTCTTCCCCGAAGAGGCCGCCGCGCACCGGATCCAGCGGTGCTCACTCAACATGGCGCTCGGCCGGATGCCGGAAGGGTTCCATCTGACGCCCGCCGTCCTGACAGCCACATCCATGCTGCGCTACCCGGCGTTCGTCGAAACCGACGCCGCAGGAGAGCTCCGGGACGAGGTCACCACCATGAACCCGGAGCTGCTGGAGGTGGGCGCCAACGTCATGTTCACCCAGCGCCCCGACGGCACCGTCCTGCTGGGCGATTCCCACCACTACCACCAGTCCGCCCCGCCGTTCCTCGACGAGTCCGTCAGCGAGACGCTGCTGGAACACCTCACCCAGACACTCGGCACTCCGCCGCGGATCGTCGAGCGCTGGCAGGGCGTCTACGCCTCATCCGAAGTGGGTCCGCTCTTCATCCAGGAAGTGCTCCCCCGGGTCACCGCCGTATCGGTCACCTCCGGTGTCGGCATGACCCTCTCCTTCGGCATCGCAGACCGAACCATCACCTCTCTGTTCCCCTCCGTTTCGCCCTCCTGACGAAAGAACCATCATGAACAAGACCACCCGTGCCCGTCTCCTCGCCACGGCGGCTGCGTCACTCACCGCGGTCCTCGCTCTGAGCGCCTGCGGCGGCAGTTCTCAGGCCAGCGGGAACTCCGCTTCGGCCTCCTCCGCCTCGGTCTGCCCCAATGGGGAGATCAAGTTCGGCGTCGAGCCCTACGAAGCCCCCGACAAGCTGCTTCCGGCCTACCAGGTCCTCGCCGACGCGCTGTCCAAGAAGCTGAACTGCCCGGTCAAGGTCCAGGTGGTGGACGACTACGCGGCAGAGGTTCTCGCCATGAAGAACGGCAAGCTGGACCTGGGCGAGTTCGGTCCGCTCGGTTTCGTCTTCGCCAGCCAGCAGGCCGGCGCCGAACCGATCGCGTCTTTCGCCACCGCGGACAAGAAGCTCTCCAGCTACAAGGCCGGCCTCTGGGTCCCGAAGGACAGTGCCATCACGTCCATCAACGATCTGAAAGGCAAGTCGATCGCCCTCGGCTCCAACGGTTCCACCTCCGGTGACGCACTCCCGCGTTTCGCACTCAAGCAGGCGGGGATCGCCGAGAGCGACGTCAAGCTCGACTACGCCGGTGGTCACCCGGAAGCACTGCTCGCCTTGAAGAACGGCAAGGTCGACGTCGCCGAGATCAATACCCAGACGCTCGCCACGGCAACCTCCGAGGGAACCTTCAAGGCGTCCGACTTCCGTCAGATCTGGGCCTCGGACCCGATCCCGAACGATCCGATCACCATCCGCAAGGACGCCGATCCGGCGCTGAAAAAGGCCGTCACCGACGCTCTCCTCCAGCTAGACGCCGCCGACGTCGCCAAGGTCGGGTCTTTCCTCGACGTGACCCCTCCCGGCCCGATGATCGCCGTCACCAAGGACGACTACAAGCCGCTCTTCGACCTGGCCGCCGCTCTCAACCTCACCGAAAAGAACCTCTGATGAACAGCCCGCTCCTTGATGTCACCTCCCTGACCAAGTCCTTCGGCGGACGCAAGGTCCTGGAAGGAGTCGACTTCTCCGTCGCTTCCGGCGAGCTGGTCGCGTTCCTCGGGGCCAACGGCTCGGGCAAGTCCACCACTCTGCGCTGCGTCATGGGCATGACGGAGGCGGACGGCGGAAGCATCAAGCTGGGCGGGCAGGACCTCGGCCAGTTGCAGGGCAAGCCCCTGCAACTGGCCCGCAGGAAGGCCGCCATGATCTTCCAGAAGATCCACCTGGTGCCTCGCCGGACAGCTCTCGAAAACGTCTGCACCGGAGCGTTGGCGCGGATGAGCACGGGGCGGAGCCTGAGCCCGCTCTTCTTCCCCGACGACGTCCTCGAAGAAGCGATGGACTGCCTTGACCGCGTCGGCCTGGCCGATCGCGCCCACGACCGGGCCGGGCGGCTCTCCGGCGGGCAGCAGCAGCGCGTGGCCGTGGCCCGCGCCCTCTGCCAGCGGGCCGACGTCGTTCTTGCCGACGAGCCGGTCTCCGCGCTCGATCCGCACGCCGCTGAGCAGGTCATGCAATTGCTCTCAGGCCTCGCCCACGAGCACGGTCTGGCCGTCGCTGCGGTGCTCCACCAGCCCGACCTGGCGCTGCGGCACGCCGATCGCGCCATCGGTCTGCTGAACGGCCGCATGGTCTTCGATTCCCCCGTCACACGAATCGGCGCCGCCGACCTGGACGAGCTCTACGCACCCGATCGGAGGCTCGCAGCATGAGCACCCGTATCGACGCGCCCCCGGTGAAACGGTCCCGTCCGGCGCTCCGCAGCCCTCGGCGCTGGTTCGGCTGGGCAGTCCTCGCCGCAGTCATCATCGTCCTGCACGTCTTCGCCATCGAGGGCACCGAGTTCCAGCCCCAACTGCTCGTGGAGGGCTGGAAGGGGATGGCGGACTTCCTGGCGCAGGCGTTCCCACCGGACCTGAATTGGGAGAAGACCGTCAAGCCCGGTCTGGACGCCACGCTCGTGACGCTCTGGATCGGCCTGCTGGGAACCACCTTCTCCATCCCGACGGCCCTGCTGCTGGCCGTTTTCGGCGCGCGCAACACGAGTCCTGCCGGCTGGACCTATCAACTGGCCAGGGTGATCCTCTCCTTCTTCCGCGCCGTGCCGGACATCGTCTTCGCGCTCATCTTCGTCACCGCCGTCGGCCTCGGCCCCTTCCCTGGCGTGCTCGCCCTGATCTGCCACAACACGGGCGTCATGGGCAAGCTCTGGGCGGAGGCGATGGAGGAGATCGACGCCGGGCCTCAGGAGGCACTGCGCTCCGCCGGTGCCAACCGGCTTCAGCAGGTCGCCAACGCCACACTGCCCATGGTGGTGCCGCAATTCGTAGGCCTCCTTCTGTACCGCTTCGACGTCAACGTGCGTTCCTCCCTCGTCCTGGGTCTCGTGGGCGCGGGCGGCATCGGCCTTCTGATCAACCAGTCCATCAAGACCTTCCGCTTCGACTCGATGCTCACGCACATCATCATCGTCCTGGTGCTGATCGTCGTGGTGGATCAGCTTTCCGCCTTCGTCCGCAAACGACTGGCGGCGTGAACCGGCCGGACGGCCACTCCTTGTGAAGCCATGGACCCGTTCCACGCCACTGAGCCTGGTGCAATGATGGGTCCATGGCTTCACTCATCCCCCGCCCTTGGCTCCTGTCCCAAGAACAACAGAACCCCGCCATCGCCACCGGACGGCCCTTGCGCTGGGGTGTGGTGTCCACGGGAGGCATCGCCCGTTCCGTCACGGCGGACCTCGCCCTTCTGCAGGATGCCGAACTGTACGCCGTGAGTTCACGCTCGCAGCAGACAGCCGATTCGTTCGCGGAGGGCCACGGCTTCTCGCGCGGCTACGGGGACGACGACGGCGTACCCGGCTACCAGCGCATGGTGGAGGATCCCGCCGTCGACGTCGTCTACGTCGCCACTCCGCATGCTCAGCACTTCGAGATCGCGAAGGCCGCCGTGAAGGCCGGCAAGGCGGTGCTGGTCGAGAAGGCCATCACCATCAATGCCCGCGAGGCGGAGGAACTGACCGCGTTGGCCCGGGACAAGGGCGTGTTCCTCATGGAAGCCATGTGGAGCCGCTTCCTGCCGTCCATCCAGCGGGCGTTCGAGATCGCCGCGAGCGGGGAGCTCGGTGCTGTTCATTGGATCTCTGCCGACCTCGGGTTCCCATGCCCGCCCAATCCCGAAGCCCGCATCTGGGCCAGGCGCGACGGCGGCGGCGCGCTCCTGGATCTGACGGTCTATCCGCTGCTCTGGCCCCTGGGCATTCTCGGCTTCCCCGATGCGGTGGACGCCCGGGGGACGCTGACGGAACAGCGTGTCGACTCACAGAACCTGCTGAGCCTGGGTTACTCCGGCGGAGCACAGGCCTCGCTCACATCGTCCTTGCTGGCACACGGCCCACGCAGCGCCACCGTCGCCGGGGAGCTCGGGACACTGCAGACCTTCGGCTCCGTCAACAACCCCCGGGAACTGCACATCCGGATCGGGCAGAGCGAACCCCGGGTGGAGATCTTCGATCCTGTGGGTACGGGCTACAGCTACGAATTGCGCGAAGTCACGCGGTGTGTGCAGCAGGGCCTCCTGGAGAGTCCGACCATGCCCTGGGCGGATTCCGTCAACATCATGCGTCTCTTCGACGGGGTCCGTGCGCAGCTGGGCGTCAGCTACCCGAACGACGAGCGCTGACCTCCTTCGCCCCCGATACGCCAGTAGGCGCCCTTATCCGAGGCGGATAAGGGCGCCTACTGGCGTTTCGCGTGGGGTTGAGAGCTACGCGGAGGCTGCGATCCTGCTCCCGCGACGGCCGAAGACCAGCGCGTCGAGAGAGAAGCGTCCGGCCCCGGCGATGGCCAGCGCCAGGGCGCCGACGCCGAGAACCAGCACGAGCTCCATGCCGCCCTGGTCGACGAAAAGACCCGCCTGGGCGTGCACCAGGACGATGGCTCCGAGCATGTCGAGCGCCAGCAAGGCGCCGACGACCCTGGTCACAAGGCCCAGCACGAGCGCGGCGCCGCCGATCAGCTCGAGGAAGGCGATCGCCGGCCCGGCGATCTCTGCGGCCGGGACACCCATCTGTCCGAAGGAGCCCTGCACTCCCGGAAGGGTGAATTCAAAGACCTTCTGCCAGCCGTGGGCGAAGAAAACCACCCCCAGCGCAATCCTCAGAACGGCCAGCGCGGTGTCGGTGGTACGGGAAGTCGAAGTGGAAGCCATGGGGTCCTCGCAATCGGTGGTCATCGGTTTCGGTGGCCTCTGGGCGGGCAAATCAATTGAAGCTTCAACTTCATCCTGACAAGAATGTCATCACAATGTCAAAGGAAGTGACACAAACCACTCCCGCCGAGCCCGCTTGTTGAGTGCGAACTCGCGCCCTGAGCGAGCGATTTCGCACTCAACCAGCGAGTTCGGCGGATGGGTGAGGTGGGCAGGACACGTGGGCAGGACAAGTGAGCAGGACACGTGGGCCCGGCCGGCGGAGCAGACCGTTGAGGCATTCGCCCATGCACCGAACACCGGATACGACGACGACGGCGGCCGCTCGCCTTCAGCTGAAGGCAAACGGCCGCCGTCGGGCCCGGTCAGTTCCGGGACGTCGCAGAGGCGGACGGCTAGGCGCTGAACCCGTCGACCAGCGCGTTCAGAGTCGCCGAGGGGCGCATGGCCGTAGTGGCCTTGTCCTCGTCCGGGCGGTAGTAGCCGCCCAGGTCCACGGGGTGACCCTGCACGGCCAGGAGCTCGGACACGATGGCCTGCTCCTGCTCGGCGAGCTTCGCCGCAAACGGGGCGAAGGCTTCCGCCAGCTCGGCGTTGTCCTTCTGAGCCGCCAGCTCCTGAGCCCAGTACAGGGCCAGGTAGAAGTGCGAGCCACGGTTGTCGATGGTGCCGAGCTTGCGGCCCGGGGACTTGTTCTCCAGCAGGAAGGTTCCCGTCGCACGATCCAGGGCGTCGGCCAGAACCTTGGCACCGGGAGTCCCGGCCTGCTCGGCGTAGAGCTCCAGGGACGGGACCAGCGCGAAGAACTCGCCGAGGGAGTCCCAACGGAGGTAGTCCTCGGCCACGAGCTGCTGAACGTGCTTCGGGGCCGAGCCGCCGGCACCGGTTTCGAACAGGCCGCCACCGTTGATCAGCGGAACCACGGAGAGCATCTTGGCACTGGTGCCCAGTTCCAGGATCGGGAACAGGTCCGTCAGGTAGTCGCGCAGGACGTTGCCGGTCACGGAGATGGTGTCCTCGCCGCGGCGAAGACGCTCCACGGTGAAGGTGGTCGCTTCTTCCGGGGCCAGGATACGGATGTCCAGTCCCTCGGTGTCGTGCTCCTTGAGGTACTCGTCCACCTTGGCGATCAGCTGCGCGTCGTGTGCACGGCTCGCATCCAGCCAGAACACGGCAGGGGTCTGGCTGGCCCGGGCACGGGTCACTGCGAGCTTGACCCAGTCGCGGACCGGCACGTCCTTGGTCTGGCAGGCGCGCCAGATGTCGCCCGGCTCCACACTGTGCTCCATGAGCACGGTGCCATCGGCCGCAACCACCTGAACGGTGCCGGCCTTGGCGATTTCGAAGGTCTTGTTGTGGCTGCCGTACTCCTCGGCGGCCTGGGCCATGAGCCCGACGTTCGGGACGGTGCCCATGGTGGTGGGATCGTACGCACCATTGGCCCGGCAGTCCTCGATCACGGCCTGGTAGACACCGGCGTAGCTCGAATCCGGCAGTACCGCCAGGGTGTCGTGCTCCTTGCCGTCCGCGCCCCACATATGGCCGGAGGTCCGGATCATGGCCGGCATGGAGGCGTCCACGATCACGTCGGAGGGCACGTGGAGGTTGGTGATGCCCTTGTCCGAATCCACCATGGCCAGCGCAGGTCCGTCCTCAAGACCCTTGGCGATGAGGGCGCGGACGCCGTCGCGGATGTCCTCCGGAAGCTCGTCGATGCCGGCAAGGATCGCGGCGAGTCCGTTGTTCGGGCTGAGCTCGGCCGCGGCCAACTGCTCACCGTAGGTGGCGAAGAGCTCGTGGAAGTAGGCCTTGACCACGTGGCCGAAGATGATCGGGTCGGAGACCTTCATCATGGTGGCCTTGAGGTGTGCAGAGAAGAGGACGCCCTCTTCCTTGGCCCGCTGCACGGCGCCGGCCAGGAACTCGTCCAGGGCTGCGGCGCGCAGAACCGTGGAGTCCACCACTTCGCCGGCCAGGACCTTGAGATCCTTGAGGAGGACCTTGACGGAACCGTCCGCGAACACTTCCTGGATGGTCAGGACATCGTCCTTGGCCAGGGTCACGGACTTCTCGTTGGAGCGGAAGTCGTTCTGGCCCATGGTGGCCACATTGGTCTTGGAGTCGGAGGACCAGGCACCCATGGAGTGCGGGTTCTTCCGCGCGTAGGTCTTGACCGAAAGCGGCGCGCGGCGATCCGAGTTGCCCTCACGCAGGACCGGGTTCACGGCCGAGCCCTTGATCTTGTCGTAGCGCGAACGGATGTCCGTCTCCTCGTCGGAGGAGGGGTTGTCCGGGTAGTCCGGAAGGGCGTAACCCTGGCCCTGCAGTTCGGTGATGGCGGCCTTCAGCTGCGGAATCGATGCCGAGATGTTCGGCAGCTTGATGATGTTCGCTTCAGGGGTCTTGGCCAGCTGGCCGAGCTCCGCGAGGGCGTCCCCGATGCGCTGATCCTCCTCGAGGAAATCGCTGAACGCGGAGATGATCCGGCCGGAGAGGGAGATGTCCCGGGTTTCGATGTCCACACCCGCACGGGAGGCATAAGCCTTGACGATCGGAAGGAACGAATGAGTGGCCAACATGGGCGCTTCATCAGTGTGGGTGTAGATGATCTTTGCCATCAGGGCGTCTCCTACTTGCTGCTGGTATTACCTTCGAGGATGTTGTAAGGCTCTCCCAGCCTACTCGCTGGGCTGCCGGGGAGCCGGGTCGTGCGGGGTGCCTGCGGACGACGACGGCGGGCCGTCGTGTCGGGCGCCGCGGCGCGCCGTCGTCGTTCCGGAGTCCGCGGACGTCCCAGGCGGGAGGCCCCGAGACGGGCTCGGAGCCTCCCTGCTCAGGCGAAGAAACTGATCAGTGGAAGAAGTGGCGGGAACCGGTGAAGTACATCGTCACGCCGGCCGCCTTGGCGGCCTCGACGACCTCCTCATCCCGCACCGAACCGCCGGGCTGGACGACGGCGCGCACACCGGCGTCGAGCAGGATCTGCAGGCCGTCGGCGAAGGGGAAGAACGCATCGGACGCGGCCACGGCACCACGGGCACGCTCGGGAGCGCCGGCCGCCGTGACGTTGGAGGCGCCGCCCGCGGCGTCGACCTCGGATTCCACGGCGACACCCAGGGTGTTGGCGCGCTCGACCGCCAGGCGGCAGGAATCCACCCGGTTGACCTGGCCCATGCCGATGCCCACCGTGCCGCCATCCTTGGCGAGCAGGATGGCATTGGACTTCGCCGCGCGGATGGCGCGCCAGGCGAAGGCCAGTTCGGCGAGCGTCTCCTCGTCCGCGGCCTCACCGGTGGCGAGGGTCCAGTTCTCCGGGGCATCGCCGTCGGCGTCGATGCGATCCGACATCTGAACCAGCATGCCGCCGGAGACCTGACGCAGCTCGGCCGGGTAGCGGCCGTAGCCGTCAGGCAGTGCGAGCAGGCGGATGTTCTTCTTCTTGGAGAGGATCTCCACGGCTTCCGGATCGAAGTCCGGGGCGATGACCACCTCGGTGAAGATGCCGGCCAGCGTCTCGGCCATGCCCTTGGACACGGTGCGGTTGGCGGCCACGACGCCACCGTAGGCGGACACCGGATCGCAGGCATGGGCCTTGCGGTGGGCATCGGCGATGGGATCCTCAGCGCCAGGGGTGGCCACGGCCACGCCGCACGGATTGGCGTGCTTGACCACTGCGACGGCGGGCTCGGCGAAATCGAAAGCGGCTCGCAGGGCGGCGTCGGCATCGACGAAGTTGTTGTAGCTCATGGCCTTGCCGTGCAGCTGATCGGCCTGGGCGATGCCCGCCGGAGCGGCCTTGTCAACGTAGAGGGCCGCCTGCTGATGCGGGTTCTCACCGTAGCGGAGCACCTCGGAACGCTCCAGGGAGACGCCGGCGTAGGCGGGCCAGTCGATGACGCCGTCGCCGTCCTCATCGAGGAACTGGGTCGCCGTCCAGCTGGCCACCGCGTTGTCGTAGCTGGCCGTGTGCGCGAAGGCGCGGGCGGCGAGGACTCGTCGCTCCTTCAGGCTGAAACCGCCCTCGGTGGCGGCGGCGATGACGCGCGGGTAGTACAGCGGGTCCGTGACGATGGCGACGGCGGCGTGATTCTTCGCGGCGGACCGAACCATGGCGGGTCCCCCGATGTCGATCTGCTCGACGACGTCGTCCAGCGCAGCACCGGACTTCACGGTCTCCACGAACGGGTAAAGGTTGACGACCACCAGGTCGAAGGTGTCGATCTCCATCTCGGAGAGCGTGTCCATGTGGGCCGGGACGCGGCGGTCCGCCAGGATGCCGCCGTGGATGCGGGGGTGCAGGGTCTTGACACGGCCGTCCAGCATCTCCGGCGAGCCGGTGACCTGCTCGACCTCGGTGACGGGGATGCCGAGCGCGGCGATCTTCTTGGCGGTGGAACCGGTGGAGACCAGCGCGACGCCGGCGGCATGCAGGCCGCGGGCCAGCTCCTCCAGCCCGGTCTTGTCGTAGACGGAGATCAGGGCCCGGCGGATGGGAACACGGTCAAGCTGCGTGACGGTCACGGATGGGACTCCAAAATGGCACGGATTCGGCGTACGCAGCCAGCACGGGCCCACGCACGGCGACATCGATTGGCGGGATGAAGCCATTTTATCGCGTGAGACGGTTCGTCCCTACCGCATGACCTGACGGCCGCCACCAGCCCACCGATTGATCGAAAGTGGTGTTTAGAAGATTCTTTCAATCTTGTTCACACAGGATGAGTCATCCTTAACAGTCTGTTGCGCGCGCGGGAGCGGCACTAGTGTGGGTGTTCATGACAGTCTTTCCGGATCAGAGCGACCTCCAGGACCCCGCGTCCTCCCGCCTGCCGGGACATCTGCCCTCCGATTCCGCCGCGCTCTCGTCCCAGCCCGTCGCCGAATCCGGGCCCGTACTGATCGCCGACATCGGCAAGAGCCGCTGCCGGCTGGAACTCCGCAGCCATCCCTCCGAGGGCTCGGACGTCCTCGCCTCCACAGTGCTCGACGGATTCCCCGGCCTCGCCACGGCCGGCGGACTCGAAACGGCCTTCCTCATGATCACGGACGGCTCCGCGCATCTCCGCATCTCCGAGGCGGACGGGACTCCGCTCCCCCGGCCGGCGGCCATCGGCGCCGCCATCGCAGGAGTGGCCTCCGACGAGACCGGGTCCCGGGAACTCGCACATCGCCTGGCCGGACACTTCTCGGTTCCGGCCGCCGTCATCTCGGACGCCACAGCCGCCCATCTGGGGGCCTTCGGCTCCTCACCCGGCGCGGCCGTGGTCATCGGTACCGGCGCGGTGGTGTTCCGTTTCGACGGGGAAGGAACCCTTCATCGGGCCGACGGCTGGGGCCCCTTGCTGGGTGACCGAGGCAGTGGCCGCTGGATCGGTCAGCAAGGTCTCTCCGCAGTCCTCCAGGAGCTCGACGGCGGTCCCGCCACCCTCCTTTCGGATGCTGAGGGCCTGCCCGTGCCGGTTCTCGACCTCCCCGGCTGGCTGGGCGCCGCCGCAAACCCCTACCGTGCCATGGGGAGCTTCACCCCACGGGTCCTCGACGCGGCTGCTGCGGGCGACGCGGTGGCCCTGGACATCGTGGACCGCGCGTGCGGCCACGTGGCCCGTTCGGTCGGCCGGGCGCTCACCTCGGGCCCCGCCACACACCCCGGCGACCCGTCCCGGCGCGTGGCTCTCCTGGGCGGCGTCAGCGAGTCACCCGTCTTCAACGCCCACCTCAGCTCGGCGCTCCAAGCTGTCGGCGCCGTCGTCGTACCGGCACTCGGCACCGGACTCGACGGCGCCGCGCTCGCCACCCAGCCGGATCTCCTCCAGGAAAGGTACATCTACCGTGACCAGCCAGCCTGAACCCGAAGACACCCTCGCCGCACTGCGCGAGCAGCTCTCGGGCCTGTCCACCGAGGCCGCCAATCCTGAACTGTCGGCGATCGACAGCATGAGCACTGCGGAGCTGGTCCGTGCCATGAATGGTCAGGATGCACTGGTGGCTTCCGCCGTGGCCCGTGAGCTGGATTCCGTCGCCGCCGCGGTCGACGGCGTGTACGGGAAGCTGGCGGCGGGAGGCCGGCTGATCTATACGGGTGCCGGTACCGCCGGGCGGGTGGGCGTGCTGGATGCCAGCGAGTGTCCCCCGACCTACGGCACCGACCCGAGCATGGTGGTCGGCGTGATCGCGGGGGGCGCACAAGCCATCCGGAACGCCGTGGAGAATGCCGAGGACGACGCCGAAGCCGGCGCAGCCGATCTCGCCGCACTCGGGATCGGGCCGGGGGACGCCGTCGTGGGCATCTCGGCATCCGGCCGGACCCCGTACGTCGTGGGCGCCCTGGAGTCGGCACGGGCCGCCGGCGCGTTCACCGTCGCCCTGGCCTGCAATACGAACTCGGCCATCGGGGCCGCCGCCGAGGTGGCTATCGAGGTCGAGGTCGGCCCGGAGTTCGTCGCCGGCTCCACCCGGCTGAAGTCCGGGACCGCCCAGAAGCTCGTGGTCAACATGATCAGCACGCTCAGCATGGTCAAGCTCGGGAAGACCTACGGCAACATGATGGTGGACCTCCAGGCCACCAACGCCAAGTTGCGGGCCCGTTCGCAGCGCACCGTCCAGCAGGCCACGGGAGCCGAACCGCTGGAAGCAGCAAGGGCGCTGGACGCCGCCGGAGGGTCGGTGAAGCTCGCCATCCTCATGGTGCTCACGGGGGCGGACGCCGATGCCGGCCGGGCCGCCCTGGAGGCATCGCACGGTTATCTGCGCGCCGCGGTCCAAGCGTTCTAGACGTGTCCACACAGCGATGATCGAGCAACCTCTCCCACCCGGCCAGCCTCTCCCACCCGCGGCGCCGCCTGAAGCGTGGGGGCCTCCTCCCAGACGACGCCGCCGCTGGCCCTGGATCATCGCCGCCGTGCTGGTTCTGGGGCTGGGTGCCGTCGGTGTCGCCGCCACGGTGCCCGCGCCGGCACCAGCCGCCCGGCCTCCCGCACCGCGCATCCTGATGGCAGGTGTGCCGGGCTATCAGTCGATCGTGGACTCGGTGAAAGCCAAGGCGGACCTCTACCGCAGCGAATGGAAGGCCGGGCGTCTGAACCTCTTCGTGCCGGCGACGCCTGCAGGCACGAACTACATCCGGGAGTACCTCGCCGACCTGGACTCCCGTCATGTGGCGGGGCTGGCCCTGGGCGGGCTGAGCGGCCAGGACAAGGCCGTCCTGGCCAGAGGCTTGAGCGGATATCTCAGCTCGGTCGATTCCCTCGAAAAGAAGTTCCGCTCACTGGCACCGCTCGGGACCGCCGGGACGTTCAGAAACGCGGCGGGCAAGCCCGTGTCGTTCACCGGGAAGATCTCACCCAAACAGGAGAACGCACGCCTGGAAGCCCTGGCCCGCGGCTGGGTGGCCGAGCCGGATGCCGAAGGCTCGTACATCCCCTCCGCGACGGCGCTGGTCCAGACCTTCGGACTCTCCGTGGAGTGGGACTTCCAGAAACTATCGGCTCAGTGCCCGTCCAAAGGCCCGGTGCCGGCCGACGTCGTCGCGGTCTTCTGCACGGCCACTCCCCTGGTGATCTACGCGAATCGGGACACGGCTGCCGCGGGGCAGGTGTTCTACTCACCCGTGATCGTGAGCGTCCTCAAACACGAGCTGTCCCATTATCTGATCACCCAGGTATGCGGAACCCCGGATCCGACGGCTGCGGGGAAGGACTTCGAAGCCATCACCAACTCATACGCGGTGCAATTCCTCGGGGCCGGCTACGAGGATCTGCAGCAGTCAGCAGACGGCCCGCACCCCGAGTACCGGATGACTGATCGCACGGATTCGCTGGCTCGCAAGATCCACGGCGGCGGCTGCATCTGAAGTTCCGCCGCAAGGCTCACGGGAGAACTCATTCGTTCCATGCGGACCGGCTACTTGCCCGGTAGTCCAGCCGAGCTCGCTAGCTGCTTGCGACGTCGCTACCACTGCGAGCGGTTTCGCACCGAGACAGCGAGCTCGACGGGGCCAGAGTGCACACATGGCGGACTCGGCGGAACACAGGGAACCTCGCCGCGGAAGGATTCCTCAGTCCTTGTTGCGGCCCAGCATCCGGGCCAGCGCCATGGTCTCCCGTGTCGAGACATCGGGAAGATACGCCCTCGCCAAGGAGACCCCGATGCCGGGCAGCGCGAGGACGTCCGGATAGGCCATGGACAAGGTGACGTACTCCGGGTGGAACTTCGCCTTGAAGCGGAACAGCGAGCTGAAGCCGTACGCCGGTTCCAGCGTCCGCGAGAGCCATGCCAGGAACGCGTCGACGCCGGCCTTGCCCGCCGCAGCCTCCGTGCCCGGAGGCAGCGGTTTGGTCGCCAACGGAGCACCAGACAGGCTCATGAAACGGTAGCCGTGCTCCTGCATGTACAGCGCCGAGGACGCGATCAGGAACTCCATGACGCCGTTGAAGGACTCCGGCGAACGACGCATGAAGTCTAGCGTCCAGCCGACCGTCTCATCGTTTTCCTGGATCGGCATCCAGGAGGTGACCGCTTCGATCCGGCCGTCCTGATCCAATGCCAGCATCAGCCGGACCTCGGGATCCTTCAGCTCATCCAGTCCGCCGAGCGTGAATCCCATCTCCGGCAGTTTGTTCTCTGCGACCCAGGCCTCGGAGATCGCGACGATCTCCGTGCTGGCGGCGAAGGAAAGCTCTGCCCAGGAAGTCCATACCGTGGTGTGGCCTTCGCGCACGGCCTTGTTCAACGCCGTGCGGACGCTCTGCCAGTGTTTGCCCTTCATGGAGAACTCCGGGGTGTGGACCACCGTCTCCTCTCCAACGGACATGGTCCGCCAGCCGAGTTCTTCGAACACCGCCAAGAGCTCCGGGTGGAAGGAATAGAACACCGGGGTCCAGTTGTGCTCGTCGCAGAAGTCGAGGAACTCCCCCACCGTGGCTTTGGCTTCACCACGGGCGCAGACCGGGTCACCAAGGACGATCGCATTGTCGTTGACCACCCGGTACGCCAGTGCCGCATCACCGTCGCGACGGAACCACGGGGTGTTGCCCTCCCAGGTGGTCATGTGCCCCAAGGAGCCCCCACCGTGGCGCTGCAGCAGCGTCCGGAAGCGTTCGACGTCGCGCGCCGTGTCCATCCGCGGTGAACGGGTCAGCAGCCAGATCATGGTGCCCAGCACGACGGCCCAGAACAAGGCGCCGGACCATTGATACGCCCAGCTGATCGGCGAGTGGCGAGGCAGTACGATGTGCGTCGGCCCACCGACGAAGTGTGGCGGCAGGAACCGTCGCGGGGTGTCGAGCAGCAGCCGCAAGGGATCGGTCTTGGGCAGGATCGAGGACATGTCCGCGAGTGCGGTCAGATAGTAGGCCGCCGCCGTGACGACGAAGGCGATGAGCACGATCAGCCAGAAGCGACGGTATGCGCGCTTCGGCGCCCGAATCCCGAAGTGCTTCCGGGTGATGAACAGCATCACCAAGGACGCGAGGGGCACGAGCGCAGCAGTGACGACCCAGACCGTCAGTTCCGCCCCGTTGAAGGGGCGGTGCAGATGAGAGCCGCCCTGAGCGATCACACGGACCACGCCGAAGGAGCTCGGCGCGTAGAGCAGGATCGCGGCATTGACCGAGACGGCCAGCCACCATCCGAAGCGGCGTCCGCGGTACAGCCCCCAGGCGGCCACGCCCAGAAGGATCAACGGCAGGAACGACATGGCCATCATGCCGGGCCCCTGAGATCCGATCCGCGCCAGCTGTCTGACGCACAGCCGGGTCATGGGGAAATCACCCTTGCACGCGGACAGCACCGCATGCGGATCGATCGAGTCGTTCATGAACAGATAGGAGCCGAAGGCGAACGGCGTGAGATCCGTGCTGCCCAGGAAGGCCACCAGCGGGCCGAAAGCCGTCACCAGGACGACGGCGGCCACCAGGGTCCGGGTCTCGCGATGGGAGCTGTGCGGCACCCGTAGTGAGTGGAGGCGGGAACTGAGCAGCATGCCCAGCGGCAGCCCCACCAGCACCGCGATCAAGCGGTAGAGATCCTCGGGGTCACCGGAGTAGAGCACGAAGATCAAGACGTAGGTGAGGAGGATGACTCGGATCCGTCGGCGCCACAGCAGGCCCATGCTCGACGTGGCGGCGGCGAGCGCTCCCATGAGGCCCGTCATCGGGTCCACCGTCAGGGCGGTCGACGCACCGGTGGACCACCATTCCCAGGTCAGCGTCCCGATCCATTGCAGGAGGACCCCGAGAATGCCGCCGATCACGCCCGTGGCGACGAACGCGATGGCCGCCTTCCGCGTGCCGAAAGTCCGTTCCGCGAGGCCCAGGAGGACCAGCGCTCCGCCGATGGACACGAAGGTGGAAAGCGTGTCCTGTGGCAGGACGAGAGCGGTGAACGGTGTCCACCAATGTCCGGCCAGGAAGGTGCTGTCCACCCCGAGCCCCCACTCTCGGCTCAGCTGGACGCTGTCCCGTCCCACGAGACTTCCCGAGAAGACGGAGGCCGAGAGGAATACCGCGGCCATGAGGAAGGAGAACGGGATACGGCGGAAGAATCCGTCCAGCACGTCCTTGGTGTTGCGCAGCCTGCCCGGCGTCCTGGGCGGGACTCCGAGGTCAGGCACCGCGGGTGTATCCGACGGCTGCTCCTGCGGTTTCCCGGCAGAACCGTTGTCCTCTGTCATCTTCTCCACCCGTCCGGTATCAGCCCTTCCTCATCACATCGTCCACATCTTCAGCCTACGAAGGCGAAAGGCCCCAACGCGGGTACATCACCGCGAATGCCTTGAAAAGCCCGCCCGCCAGCGCATTCCCCACGTGTCCAGCACCAGGGACGCTGTAGAACTCCGTCTGGATGCCTTCCTGGTGCGCCGTGGCGATCGACCGTTTGGCCGCGTTGGTGTAGAACAGGTCCTTGCTGCCCGCCGTGTACAGCGCGAACATGTCGTGGTACTTGCCGTGAGCGACCATGATGTTCCGTGGCTTCACGGCGTCGTACGCCGCCTGGTCACCGTTGAAGAAGTTCGCAAGGGTCTGGGCGGCTTTGTCCGATCCCTGGAACTCCTCACCGGAAATGGAGACGTAGCTGCCGAAGTCCTGCGGGTACTTGTTGGCGAAGTAGCTCGCGCAAGTCCCTCCGTTGGAGTAGCCCATGAATGTCCAGTACTTGCGGTCCTGCAGGATGGGGAGATTCGCCCGGGCCCACGGCAACACATCTTTCATCACATACGTCTCCACGTTGCCCAAGGGACTGTTCAGGCACATCGGGTCCTGAGTGGGATCGCCGAGCTGGTCGACGACCAGGATGATCGGGGCAAGGCCGTGATGTTTGACAGCCATGCTGTCCGCGACGTTGCCGATGATCTGTGCCGTCGGGCTGCCCGGCTGGCCGTTCATCATGATCACGAAGGGCAGGCGCGGCGGGTTGTGCACCAGGGCGGCAGGCGGCAGGTAGAGCCCGGACCACCGCGCTGGGAACCCCGAATGTGTGTTCGGAATCTGGGTGGGGGTCTTCCCCTTCGCACCGTACTTGGCCAGATACTTCGGGGGCGTCCAGCTCTTGTACAGGGGTTCGTTCGCAGGCTCCGTCCGCCAGTCCTTGCGAGGGGCGAAATGCACGGTGTTGTCCGTGTTGATGTTCAGCAGCGAGGCCAACGTCGGGTTCAAACCGTAGGCCGCGTTGATCTGGAAGGCCGCCGTCACCAGGAAAACGAGCACCGAAAGCACGGAGACGATAGGACGCCACCAGCGACCGCCCCGGAGGTTCACCACGGCCAGCAGGATCGCGCCGAGGGCGGCCGGGAACCAGAACCATACATCCGGGAGCAGAGGTTCACCGAAAGTGTTGTCCACGTAGACGATGTACCAGAGAATGCCCAGGCCGATCACGATCCCCGCAAAGAGGGCGATCGCCGCCGTGAGGAACCAACGGGCCTTGCGCTTCTTGAAAATCAGGTACACCAGGACGAGCGCACTCACAATGCTCCACATCATCAGGAACTTCGGTTCGATGATGGTCGTGTCCAGAATGGGTTTCCAGAAAGTCACGGCGAACTCCCTTCACGTGCCAGGAAGCACCCAGCAAAGGCCGCCTCCTGGCGGAGGACCCTGTGGGCCCGGTGAGTGTTCGCTTTTTTATAGCAGTCAGTTCTGAACGATTTCTGACAGTGTCCTGACAAGTAGCCGACGCTCGACCTGCTTGATGCGCTCGTGCAGTTCCGCCTCGGCCTCCCCGTCGCGAACCTCGACGGCCTCCTGCGCGATGATCGGCCCGGTGTCCACACCGGCGTCCGCCCAGTGGACGGTGCAACCCGTGACCTTCACCCCGTAGGCGAGGGCATCCCGGACCCCGTGCGCGCCCGGGAAGGCGGGCAGGAGTGCCGGGTGGGTGTTCAGGTAGCGACCATGGAAGGTTTCGATGAACGACGCGGAGACGATGCGCATGAACCCGGAGGACACCACGACGTCTGGTTCGTAGCTCGCGACCGTCCGGGTGAGTTCGGCATCCCAGACGGACCGGTCGGAGTACTCCCGGAACGGAACCACGAAGGTGCTGATGCCCGCCGCTTCCGCACGTTCCAGCCCGTAGGCGTCGACACGGTCCGCGCCCACTGCGGCGATCTCTAGGGGGAGGTCCCCCGCCTGGACCGCGTCGATGACGGCCTGAAGATTGGAGCCGCTTCCGGACACCAAAACCACGATTCTCATGGTGTCAACGATAGGCCAGTGGCGGCCCTCTTCCGTTCGGCCGTCAGTCGACCGGACGGCTGGCCGAGAACGAGGAACGAGACGGACCGGAGGCATCCTGCGGGGTCTCCAGTTCCCTCAGCTGCCGGCGTTCAAGCCAGGGGGCCATGGTGTGGCCGATGATGACGCCGACGGCGAGCTCGGCGCCGAGGAAGAGCGCGAAGGTCAGAGGCTGTGGGCCGATCTGGCTGAGCCGCCCGAGGCCCAGCGATCCGCTGCACAGCCAGGACAGCACCATGGCGAAAAGCCCCGCCACCGCGCCCACGGCAAGCCCCAGGACGAGTGTGGAGGCACCGGCTGTGAACCAACGGGCCTTGATCCGGATCGAGAGCCACTCGTCGAAGTGGTTCTCTCCTTCACGCAGGAACCACCAGCCGGCCAGCCCACCTGCCAGGACGGGAATCAGCAGCGCGAGGAAGGCGAGCGGCAACTGCCCGGTGGGCAGAGCGGCGAGGACCGGGATGGCTGGCACCGGGCCCACCGCGGTACCGAGAGAACCCGCCGTCGAACCGAGCCCGAAAGTGAAGCCTGCCCCACTCAGCCAGGACAGCGAGTACACCGCCAGATGTGGCAGATAGCCCGCCTGCGCCACGGTCAGCAGCGCTGCTCCCGGGACATCGACGCCGAGACCTTCGTACACACTGACGACGCCGGCCCAATGTGTGATCAGGGCCAGCACGAACATGAGAGAGGACAGCGACAACGCGGCCATGAGCGCCAGGAAGGCCGCCCGGATCACCGTCCACAGATACGAGCCGGCCCAGCGGGAGTGCTGGCTGGTGCGGGAGATCCAGTCGACCGCTTCCACACCGATCAGCCGCGTCCAGGAGCGTGACTCCTGCCGGGCTCCCAGCGTCAGCCCCGCGAGGACCGGCACCAAGGGAATGAGGGTGGCCGAGAAGAGGTTGATCCGCACGTCGACCGTGCCGCAGACGAACGCCGTCGCAAAGGAGAATCCCCCGTACACGAGCAGCGCACCAAGCGCTGCTTGCCACAACTGGTCGGAATAGGAGGCCCTGGCCAGCCGGCGCCCGGCGCGCCACGAGAGCGCGAACGGCAGGAGTGCCAGTCCCCAGGGCAGCAAGGTGAGTGGACCGCCGAGGTCCTGTGACGTGGTGCCTGAGGCATAGAGATGAACGGTGAGGGGCACGCCGTGGATCAGCAGCCAGGCCTGGCCGGCCAGGCGCGCCATGAAGTCCGCTCCCGTCGGTCCGAAACCTCCGCTCATCCAGACCCACACGGTGGGCAGAAGCACGAGCACGGCGGAGATGACGGCCGACTGCGCCGACTCGAGGCCGCCCTGGAGCCAAAGAGGCATGGGTAGGCCGCGGTTTCCGCTCTGATCTGCACGCAATTTCATCCCTTCCATCCTGCCACGCCTTGCTGTGGCCTCGGCGGAAGCGACGTTCGCCGACCGGGCCCGGTCGTTAACCCAAGCTTTTCCCGACGGACAGCTTGCGGTAGCACCGGGGTCAGGCGGGGCCCGCACCGTGGAAGATGTGAGGATCGCAATCGTTGCAGAGTCTTTCCTGCCACTGATGAATGGTGTGACGCACTCGATCTTGAGGGTCCTCGATCATCTCCGCGAACGCGGGGACGAGGTCCTGGTGATCGCCCCTTCGCCGGGCATCGGTGCGGATGCCGTCACCGTCCCTGGAGCCACCGTCCACCACCTGCCGGCAGTCCCCCTGGCCGGCTACACCAATGTCCGGGTCGCGCTGGGAGGTGTGAACCGGGTCAAGCGCCTCCTTGCCGGCTTCGCTCCTGACGTCGTGCATCTGGCATCCCCGTTCATTCTGGGCTGGCGTGCGGTGCAGGCCGCCCATGAGCTGGGGATCCCCACCGTTGCCGTCTACCAGACCGAGGTCCCGAGCTACGCCGCACGCTACGGCGTCCCGTTCCTGGAGAACTGGGCATGGCAGCGCGTCGAGGACATCCACCTGCGGTCATCCCGGACGCTGGCACCCTCCCGTTTCGCCCGCGATCAGCTCCAAGGCCGTGGCATCCCCCGGGTCCACATGTGGCGTCGAGGGGTGGACACCGAGCGTTTCCACCCCTCGCGGCGTGACGAGTCCTGGCGACGATCCGTTGCCAATAGCGGGGAGAGGATCGTCGGCTATGTCGGCAGGCTGGCGGCGGAGAAGCAGGTCGAGGACCTGAAGGCGTTGTCGTCGATTCCTGGGATCCGGCTGGTCGTGGTGGGAGAAGGCCCCCTGCGGGAAACCCTTGAAAAGACCCTCCCGGATGCCGTCTTCACCGGATTCCTCGGCGGGCTGGACCTGGCGCGAACCGTGGCCTCCTTCGATCTGTTCGTGCACCCCGGAGAGTTCGAGACCTTCTGCCAGACCATTCAGGAGGCGATGGCCTCCGGTGTGCCGGTGGTCGCCACCGGGCGCGGCGGCCCTCTCGACCTCGTGGACAACTCCCGGACCGGCTGGCTCTACCGCCCCGGGGACCTTGATGGTTTCCGTGATCGCGTCGCCGATCTGGTGGGCGACGATCTCAAACGGCAGGCTTTCGCCGACGCCGCTCTGGAGAGTGTGCAAGGACGCACCTGGCATGCCATCGGGCAACAACTCGTGACGCACTATGCAGAGGTTCTCGGCCGCACTCCGGATGACGGAATCGCGGATTCCACGGAACAGGACCGGGGCCTAAAGGCACGTCATCATCACAGGGCCGCCCTGTCCGGCCCAGGATTCCATCGTCTCGTCCCGCGGGGCGGAAACGGAGCGCAAGCATGAGGGTTTCGGTCGTCGGATGCGGCTATCTGGGAGCGGTGCACGCGGCCACCCTGGCTTCCATGGGGCATCAGGTCGTGGGGATCGACATGGACCGGACGAAGGTCGACCAGCTTTCTCACGGCCACGCCCCGTTTTACGAGCCGGGCCTCGACGAGCTGCTCCGGCATTCGGTGGATGCAGGGACACTCCGTTTCTCCTGCGATTTCAGCGATGCGGCTCAGGCAGAGGTCCACTTCCTCTGCGTGGGCACCCCACAGTCGAAAACCGGTGAGGGGGCCGAACTGGGTCATGTGCTGGCAGCCACCCAGGAACTGCTCCGTCATGCCGCAGACGACTCATTGATCGTGGGGAAATCGACCGTCCCGGTGGGAACGGTCGCCGTTCTGGCCGAGCTCCTCTCCGTGCGGTCCTCCTTGCGACTGGCCTGGAACCCCGAGTTCCTGCGCCAGGGCACCGCAGTCAAGGACTCGCTCATTCCGGACCGGCTGGTCTACGGTACGGAAGGACAGGCCTCGCCGAGCGTGGTCGCCTCACTCGACGGCGTCTACGCTCCGCTGCTGGAAGCGGGAGTTCCTCGGATCGTCTGCAATTTCGCGACGGCGGAACTCATCAAGTCCGCCTCCAATGCGTATCTGGCCACCAAGCTCTCCTTCATCAACGCCATGGGTGCGCTGTGCGAGGCGGCCGGAGCCGACGTCGTCGCCCTCGCCGATGCGATGGGTCTGGACCCTCGGATCGGCGGGCGATACCTCCACGCCGGGCTCGGGTTCGGAGGCGGCTGCCTGCCCAAGGACATCCGCAGCCTGAGGACGCAGGCGCACGGCCTGGGAGTTACAAGCCTGCACGACTGGATGGGCGCGGTGGACGGAATCAACCGAGAACAGCGCGGCAGAGCCTTCGAGCGTGCCAGCCGGATGCTCGACGGCGCCGTCTCCGGCCGACAGATCACGGTACTGGGCGCCGCATTCAAACCGGACACCGACGATATCCGGGACTCTCCTGCCATGGATCTGGCGGTGCGGCTGAGCGAAGCCGGCGCCCATGTGACGGTGACCGATCCGAAGGCGATCAACAACGCCTGGCTCCGCTTCCCGCAATTGCGTTTCGAGTCGTCAGCCATGTCGGCCCTGGACGGTGCGGAGCTGGTCATCCTTGCCACGGAATGGGACGTCTTCCGGAACCTCGACCCACAGGCCGCGGGGAATGCGGTTCGACGCAAGCTCATGCTGGATACCCGGAACGTCCTGGACCCGGAGCAATGGAGCCTGCACGGCTGGGAAGTCGATGGCCTCGGGGTCCCTGGCCACCGTGGGGATACGGCGCTGAACCGGAGCGAGCCCAGCTCCGCGTCCTGAGGCGGTACGGGATACTGAGACGGCTCCGGATCCCAGGACGGCACGGAGCCGTCAGAAGCCCGTTACTTCAGAGAACCCTTCCTTGTCACAAGACCCGCTGAATCACTGTCTTCAAAGACCGTTAAATCACTGAAGGACCAGCCCCGTTCATGGCCGGTCCTTCAGTGAAGTTCTCTGTCCAACCCTGCCGTTCAATGGCATCGGGTCGGGTTCAGGCGAACCTCAGAGCGCGGTGATGTTGACTGCCTGCGGACCCTTGGGGCCCTGCTCGACGTCGAACGACACACGCTGGTTCTCTTCGAGGGCGCGGTAGCCCTTGCCGTTGATTGCGGAGTAGTGCGCGAAAACGTCCTGAGAGCCGTCCTCAGGAGCGATGAAGCCGAAGCCCTTTTCCGCGTTGAACCACTTGACGCTTCCAGTTGCCATGTCTGTTTCTGTCCTGTCTGAAGGTTTACGGAGCGCCGGGATGCGCCCCGCAGGTGTAGATGCTTCAACCGTGCTTCAGAAAGACCGGCGAGATCGCCGCGGTACTGCCTGAACTGCTGGGTGCCAAATACATCGACTCCAATAGTTTACAGCTAGTGACTGGGTTTGCCATAGGGTTTTGCGAAAATCTTGGGAACGGGGAAACATTGGACCTCTGAGGCGATGCCCTCTTGACTTCCGCGGATTACCGCCATATTTTCGCGCAGTCATCCGGGCGGGCGATTCGATCCGACCATCACTCGAACGACGATCCTCACACGATCCACCCGGCAGAGTGACGCCTTCGCCCGAAAAACTTGAGGCCTCAAGCAAACACGAGTCACGACTCATGACTATGTGACGAGAAGTGAAACTTTTCATCACATATCGTCAAACAGATCTGTGGGCGGGGCTGTCTCCCGGTCACCGCTGCAAAGCGGCACGGGCAGCCCTGACGATCTCCGCGTCGGTCAGCATGTAGGCGGTCGGGTCAGAACCATCGGCCGCCCCGAGCGACACCGTGCCTGACTTCGCCGTCGAAACGACCTTCTTCGCGGAGAGGTGGATGGCGTCCAGGCCTGCGTTCCGGACCTGCGCGACATCGTCCAGAGCCAATCCCCCGCCGGCCATCAATTGAATCCCGCTTCCGACGTGTTCCCTCATGCGGCGCAGCTGGCCGAGACCCGCAGCCACCGTCGAATGCTGTCCCGAGGAGAGCACCCTGGTGAAGCCGAGCTCCATGACGACGTCGAGCGCGGCGAACGGATCCGCGACCTGGTCGATGGCCCGATGGAATGTCAGCTCCACCCCGGCATCGTGGTTTCGTGCGACCTCCGCCAGACGCCGCATCGCAACCCGGTCGACGATCCCGGCCGGGGTCAAGGCACCGATCACCACACCGTCAGCCCCCTGCCCGACGAGGCTCCGGACCTCACGCTCCATCAGCCGCAACTCATCCTCGGAGTACAGGAAGTCACCCGGACGGCACCGGACCAGAGGGTGAATCCCCAGCCGGTGGCCGGCAGCCTCGAGCCCCGACTCCATCAATCCCTGAGACGGGGTCAATCCACCCAGTTCGAGGGCGGTGGTGAGCTCGACTCGGTGCGCTCCTTCTGTGGCGGCGATATCCACGCCCTCTGCCGAGGTGACAGCGATTTCCAGCAACATGCTTTCCCCTGTGGTTTTCGAGATTTCAGACAACGATGGCCCGCCCCCGGTTTCCCGATTGCGGACCATCGTATCCGGCCTCCGTGAGGCCATCCGTCCGTGACGGTCAGTGCTCACTCAGCGCCGACGACTGCGTTTTCTTCTTCGTCCTCGGCACCACCGGCGAACTGTGACATGTACAGCCGGTAGTAGGCGCCCTCGCGACCCAGCAGCTCGGTGTGGCTGCCCTGCTCCACGATCCGTCCTTCTTCCATCACCAGGATGGTGTCAGCATCGCGGATGGTCGAGAGCCGGTGCGCGATCACGAAGCTGGTCCGATCGGTACGCAGCGCCGACATCGCCTTCTGGAGCAGCAGCTCCGTGCGGGTGTCCACGGAGCTCGTGGCCTCGTCGAGGATCAACAACGACGGGTTCGAGACGAACGCCCTGGCGATCGTGATGAGCTGTTTCTCACCGGCGGAGACGTTGTTGCCTTCGTCATCGATCACCGTGTCATAGCCGTCCGGGAGCGCTTTGACGAAACGGTCCACGAAGGTCGCCTTGGCGGCCTCCATGATCTGCTCCTCCGTCGCGTCCAGGTTGCCATAGCGGATGTTGTCGTAGATGCTGCCGCCGAACAGCCAGGCATCCTGGAGCACCATACCGACGCGGGACCGGAGTTCCGCTCGGCTCAGGTGCGTGATGTCCACGCCGTCGAGAGTGATCTGACCGTCGTTGAGCTCGTAGAACCTCATGACCAGGTTGACCAGGGTGGTCTTGCCGGCACCGGTGGGACCCACGATGGCCACGGTGTGGCCGGGCTCCGCGGTGAAGGAGAGGTCCTCGATCAGCGGCTTGTCCTCGGTGTAGCTGAAGCTCACGTTCTTGAACTCCACGTGGCCGTCGGTCTTGGCCGGCAGGTGTTCCGTGGCGGTCTCCTCGTCCTGCTCGTCGGCATCGAGGAACTCGAAGACACGCTCGGCCGAGGCCACGCCGGACTGCAGCATGTTGGCCATGCCTGCGATCTGGCCCAGCGGCTGGCTGAACTCACGGGAGTACTGGATGAATGCCGTCGCATCACCCAGCGACATCTGTCCGGCCGCCACGCGCAGACCGCCGACGACGGCGATGCCCACGTAGCTGAGGTAGGAGACGAAGTTCATCACCGGGAAGATCATGCCCGAGACGAACTGGGCACCGAACGCGGCCTTGTTGAGCGCCTCGTTCTTGGCTTCGAAACGCTCCACCATGTCATCCTCGCGACCGAAGATGCGCATCAGATCGTGCCCTGAGAAGGACTCCTCGATCTGGCCGTTGAGTTCGCCGGTGTTCTTCCACTGGGCGGCGAAGAGCTTCTGGCTCCGGCTGCCGATCACGCCGGCCGCTACTGCGGAAAGCGGGAGCGCGATCAAGGCGATCAGCGCGAGCTGCCAGGAGACCACGAACATCATGACGGCGATGCCCAGAACGGTCAGGACGGACGAGACCAGCTGTGAGAAGGCCTGCTGAAGCCCCTGCTGCACGTTGTCCACGTCATTGGTCACGCGGGAGAGAATGTCGCCGCGCTGCCGGGTATCGAAATAGTTCAACGGCAGGCGGTTCAATTTCGCCTCGGTGTCGTCACGCAGGCGGCGGACCACCTTCATGACGATGCGGTTCAGGACGTATCCCTGCGCCCAGAGGAAGAGGTTCGCCGCGAAGTACATCAGAAGCACGGACGCGATGAGGAAACTCAACTGCTGGAAATCGATCCCCTGGCCCGGAGTCAGGTTCATCTTGGAGACCATGTCCGCGAGGTTGTCCTGGCCCTGGGATTTCAGCCCAGCAACGACCTGGTCCTTGCTGACGTTGGCCGGCATCCCCTTGCCGATCACCCCGGCGAAGATCACATCCATGGCCTTGCCCAGCACCTTCGGTGCAATGACGTTCAAGACCACGGAGACGACCACGAGGGCCACCACGAACCAGACGCCCGCGGCTTCCGGTTTCAGCAGTCCGAAGAGACGCTTGGCGCTCGGCCAGAAGTTCTTGGCCTTCTTGGCCGGAACGTCGCCGAACATGCCGCCGTCGGCCTCAGTGGGCTGGTACTCCTCTTCGACGTGCTCGTCGTCGGGGTGCTCCTCCGTGGCCACCGCCACGGAACTCTCCTCCGACGCCTGGTCCGCAGCGTTCTTCCGGCCGCGCTTGCCGCGCTTCTCGAATGCGCTTTCGCCGCTCATGCTGCCTCCTCGGCACTCAGCTGGGACTCGACGATCTCCTGGTACGTGGGGCTGGTCTCCAGGAGTTCCTGGTGCGTCCCGCGGTCCACGATCCGGCCATCGTCCAGGACCAGGATCTGGTCCGCTTCCGTGATGGTGGAGACGCGCTGGGCCACGATGATGACCGTGGCGTCCCGGGTGTTCTTCTTGAGAGCCGCGCGAAGACGGGCATCAGTGGCCACGTCGAGAGCGGAGAAGGAGTCGTCGAAGACATAGACCTTCGGACGGCTGACGAGCGCCCGCGCGATGCACAGACGCTGCCGCTGGCCACCGGAAACGTTGGTCCCGCCCTGCGCGACCCGGGATTCGAGGCCCTTGGACTTGGCACGAACGAAGTCGTCTCCCTGGGCTACCGAGAGGGCATCCCAGAGTTCCTGTTCCTCAGCACCGGTGCGGCCGAAGCGAAGGTTCTCCGCGATGGTCCCGGAGAAGAGATAGGGCTTCTGAGGCACCATGCTGACGCGCTTGGTGATTTCTCCGCGGGCCAGTTCCGTCACCGGCACGCCGTCAAGCAGGACGTCGCCGCCTGCGACATCGTAGAGCCGCGAAAGCAGGGAGACCAGCGTGGTCTTCCCGGAACCCGTGGAACCGATGATGGCCACGGTCTGTCCCGGCTCGGCAGTGAAGGAGACTTCGCTGAGCACGGGTTCCTCGGCCCCCGGATAGGCGAAGGTGACATCGCGGAACTCCACGCGGCCCACCATTGCCTCGGGCTGGCGCGGGTCCGCCGGCTCCTTCATGGACGGTTCGACGTCGAGGACTTCTCCGATGCGATCGGCACAGACCGAAGCGCGAGGGATCATCATGGCCATGAAGGTGCCCATCATGACGGCCGTGAGGATCTGCAGCAGATAAGAGAGGAACGCCGTCAGAGAACCGACCTGCATGTCCCCCTGGTCGACCCGGTGCCCGCCGAACCACAGCACAGCCGCGGTGGAAAGGTGGAGGATCATGCCGATGGCCGGGAACATGAGGACGAAGAGGGCGCCGATCTTCAGCGACACGTTCGTGAGGTCCTGGTTGGCGACGCCGAAGCGGTCCTTCTCATAAGGCTCACGCACGAAAGCGCGGACCACCCGGATGCCGATGATCTGCTCACGCAGCACGGCGTTGATCCGGTCGATCTTGCTCTGCATGCCACGGAACAGCGGCATCAGACGGACGACGAGATAGCCGACGACTGCGACCAGCACAGGCACCGAGACCCAGACGAGCCAGGAAAGGCTGATGTCTTCTTTCAAGGCCATGATGATGCCGCCGATGCACATGATCGGAGTCGACACCATGAAGTTCAGGCCCATCAGGATGACCATCTGGACCTGCTGGACGTCGTTGGTTCCGCGAGTGATGAGCGACGGGGCCCCGAACTTGTTGACGTCCTGGGCGGAGAAGCTGGTGACCTTGTGGAAAACGGCGCCGCGAAGATCCCGGCCGATGGCCATGGAGGCCTTCGAACCGAAGTAGACACCGAGGATGGCGCAGATGACCTGCACGAAGGCGACGGCGAGCATTACTCCGCCGGTACGCCAGATGTAGTCCGTATCCCCCTTGGAGACGCCTTCGTCGATGATCTGGGCGTTCAGGCTGGGAAGATACAGCGCCGCAATGGTGGATGCGAGTTGGAAGATGACCACGGCCAGTATGTGGCCGAGGTAAGGCTTTGAATAGCGCTTGATGAGCGTCAGGAGCATGGGATCCAGCCTAGTGAACAGGGTCTGACATTTAAGGGGAAAAACCGCGAGATCATCCTCTGGGAGGACGGTTTTCGGGGTCTGCGAGACAACAATCCGCCTTGAGGATATCCCCGTCGGCTCACCCTGGACAGTGCCCTGACACGTCCGCGGGTTCACCGGACCCTCACGTCGTCAAAAATTAGTTGCCGGGCGCAACTTTATCAGTAGTGCTTACCTGAGGAAACCTTTACCCGGGGTAAGTTCATCCGCGCGGGAACGCCGAAGGGCGCCCCGCCGTCGCGGGACGCCCTTCGGGCCTGCTCGTCCTTTTGTTCAGGCGAACGCCGGATTCAGGAATTGAATCCTGCCGGCCGACGGTTCTCCTGCCCCAGAACCTGCGCGGCATAGCCATTGGCGGAGCCGAAGCGATCTCCCGGCATTGCGGAATCCGCCATCAAGGTGACCAGTTCATAGGCGACATGACTGCCGGCAACGCCGGTGATCTCGGCATGGTCGTACGCCGGGGCCACTTCCACCACATCGGCGCCCACCAGATTCATGCCACGGAATCCACGGATGATCTCCAGCAGTTCACGGCTGGTGATGCCACCGGCTTCAGGGGTTCCGGTGCCTGGCGCGTGAGCCGGATCCAGGACATCGATGTCGATCGAGATGTACAGCGGACGGCGGCCGATTCGCTCACGGATCTTCTCCACGGTCTCCAGTACGCCCTGATAGTAGACGTCCGCCGAGGTGACGATGCCGAAACCGAAGCGGTGATCGTCGTCGAGATCCTTCTTGCCGTACAGCGGGCCGCGGGTACCCACGTGGCTGATCGCCTCGGTGTCCAGGATGCCCTCTTCGACCGCGCGGCGGAACGGGGTGCCGTGGGTGTACTCGGCGCCGAAGTAGGTGTCCCAGGTATCCAGGTGGGCGTCGAAGTGCAGCATGGCGATGGGCTCGCCGGCGCGTTCGGCGGCGGCGCGCAGCAGCGGGAGTGCGATGGTGTGGTCACCACCGAGGGTCACCAGCTTGCTGCCGTTGGCCGTGAGATCCAGAGCGTTCTGCTGGATGGTCTCGATGGCCTCATTGATGTTGAACGGGTTGACCGCCATGTCGCCCGCGTCGGCCACCTGAACATTCTCGAACGGGCTGACGTCCCAGGCAGGGTTGTAGGGGCGGAGCAGGCGGCTTGCCTCACGCACGTGATTCGCGCCGAAACGTGCACCCGGGCGATAGGAGACACCGGTATCGAAGGGAACGCCGACGACGGTCACGTCGGCCTTCTCCACCTGGTCCAGACGGGGCAGCCTCGCAAACGTGGCCGCACCGGCGTAACGCGGGATCCGGGAGGAATCGATGGGACCCAGATTGCCATTGGCTTCGATGCGGAGCTCTTCCATGCGCGCGTCCTTACACTCGTCATTGAACGGCCACTGCGGGCCAGTCTGTGATGACCATCATAGGACGTATGTTTTCCATCATGCAACAGACGTTTACTTCGTGGTCGGCGAGTCTCACTCCCCACCACCACCGGAGAGACGGTCCCCGGCCGAGCGCCGTCGTCGCATTTCGACCGGCGTAAAGGATTCATAAAGATCAGTCGCACCGGCGGAGGCGCAGTCCTAGCGTGAAGGTGTCCACAGCGGACGGTTCCACCATGACAAGGAGTCTTCGTGACCACGCTCACCCGCGTACCTGCGGATCCTTCCGAGCCCCGCAAGCGCCGCACCCTGCGGGAATGGCTCATGGCGGAAAACGCCGAGCGTGCTGGAAAACAGACCGGTCCCCACGGTCTGGCCGAACAGCACCACCGGCGGCCGTGGTGGCAAGTGATGTGCCTGACCGGCGTCGATTACTTCTCCACCCTCGGCTACCAACCGGCGATCGCCGCTCTCGCTGCCGGACTGCTCTCCCCCCTGGCCACCATCATCCTCGTGGTGGTGACCCTCTGCGGTGCACTCCCCGTGTACCGCCGCGTGGCAAGGGAAAGCCCTCGAGGCGAGGGCTCCATCGCCATGCTTGAGCGCCTCCTCCCCCGTTGGGGCGGCAAACTCGTGGTGCTCGCGCTCCTCGGGTTTGCCGCCACGGACTTCATGATCACCATGACGCTCTCCGCAGCCGACGCGTCCGCCCACCTGACGCACAACCCGTTCGCTCCCGAATTCCTGCACGGCCAGGAACTCGTCATCACTCTGGCCCTGCTGGCCGGACTCGGCGTGGTGTTCCTGCGTGGTTTCGCCGAGGCGATCAAGGTCGCCGTCGTCCTGGTGGCGATCTTCCTGGCCCTGAACCTGGTGGTCGTCCTGGTGGCGCTGATCCACGTCTTCACCTCACCGGTCCTCGTGACCGACTGGTGGAGCGCCCTGAACCAGCAGCACGGCAATCCGATCATGATGGTCGCCCTCGCCGTCCTGGTGTTCCCGAAACTCGCGCTCGGTCTCTCCGGCTTCGAGACCGGCGTCGCCGTCATGCCTCAGATCCGTGGCGCCCAGGATGACACCGAGGAGAATCCCGCCGGCCGCATCCGTGGCGCCCACAAACTGCTGACCACCAGCGCGCTGATCATGTCGGCGTTCCTGGTCACCAGCTCCCTCTCCACCGTCATCCTGATCCCGGCCCAGGAGTTCCAGTCCGGAGGCCAGGCCAACGGCCGCGCCCTGGCCTATCTGGCGCACCAGTACCTGGGTGACGGCTTCGGCACCGTATACGACGTGGCCACCATCGCGATCCTCTGGTTCGCCGGGGCATCCGCCATGGCCGGCCTGCTCAACCTCGTGCCCCGCTACCTGCCGCGCTACGGCATGGCTCCCACCTGGGCCCGCGCCATCCGCCCGCTCGTGCTGGTGTTCACCTTCATCGCCTTCGTCATCACGGTGATCTTCGACGCCGACGTCGATGCCCAGGGCGGTGCGTACGCCACCGGCGTGCTGGTGCTGATCACCTCCGCGTCCGTCGCCGTGACCCTCGCCGCGCGTACTGCCGGGCAGCGGGGCAAGATGATCGGCTTCGGCATCGTCTCCGCGGTGTTCGTGTACACGACGATCGCCAATATGGTCGAGCGCCCGGACGGCATCAAGATCGCGCTCGTCTTCATCGTCGCGATCCTGGTGGTGAGCTTCGCATCCCGCGTGCGCAGGTCCTTCGAGCTGCGGGCCACCACCATCAAACTGGACGAGACCGCCCTCCAGTTCCTGGCGTCCGAGGAGGAGGGGCCGATCCGGCTCATCGCGCACGAGCCCAAGTCCACCGAAGCCCAGCGCTACATCACCAAGTTCAAGCACGCCCAGTTGGCGAGCCACTTGCCAGGCACGGATGCGATGTTCATCGAGGTGGTGGTGGAGGACAGCTCCGATTTCGAAGAGGAATTGCTGGTCCAAGGAAAGACCCGGCACGGCTACCGGGTGCTGGAAGTGCACAGCGGCAACGTCCCGAACACCCTGGCCGCGGTCCTCCTGCACCTGCGCGACGTCACCGGCCTGATGCCGCACATCTATTTCCGGTGGACCGAGGGCAACCCGATCTCGAACCTCAGCAAGTACCTGTTCTTCGGAGAAGGTGAGATCGCTCCAGTGACACGTGAGGTGCTCCGCGAAGCCGAGCCCGACATCACCCGCCGCCCGTGGGTTCACGTGGGCTGAGCCTTCCCGGTCCACACCGTCAGGTGCCACACCGGCCTCGGTCCCGTCCGCTTTCTCACACCGCTATCTCACACAGCCCGCTCCATCTGCCGAGTCAGCTATTGGGGGGGGGGGGGGGGGGGGGGGGGGGGGGGGGGGGGGCGCCCCCCCCCCCGGGGGGGGGCCCCCCCCCCCCGCGGGGGGCGGGGGGGGGGGCGGGGGCGCCCCCCCCCCCCCCGCGCGGGGCGGGGCCGGCGGCCCCCCCCCCG
>NZ_JBIVFT010000014.1:0-79650 GCF_044748305.1 Arthrobacter sp. NPDC090010 | reverse complement strand
ACAACTCAACCATCACACCCTGAATACCGGCCTCACCAGCATCCTGAACACCATTGCCATTAGCGTCATTCCACACCCGATCACCAATCGCACCCATCTGCGGCAAACGCAAGGACACACGCTGAAGATCGGAGTTCTGCGAGGAATCTGGACGACCCGTCAGGCTGCGTTCACTCTGAGTCAGGTTGTTGCCGTTAACACCGTCAAAGGCCGCAGTTCCGTTGTTCACGAAGTACTCACTGCCGGTGCCGTATTCAGCCGTAGGAAACATCGAGAACGGCGATGCCATGGACGCGATGTCGAACGTCACGGTGTCAAAGGTGCCCTTGAGGATCACCGAACCGCAACCCGCAAAATCGGTCCGTGGCGTGGCACGGGTAGTTCCGCTATTGAGCTGCTGATTCTGATTGCACTGGGTGAATGTGTTCCGATTGACAACGCTCAGCACCTTGCCATCTGTCTTCATGTTCGTAGCTGCAGCGGGCAGCCCGGTGAACTGGACACCATCTGTCGCAATGCTCCAGATGGTCGAATTGAAGGAACCGCGAGATCCGCGCCCATCCGAGCCAGTAAACGAGTACCCACCCAAGCCCGAGATGTCCAGCACCATGTCAGTGACCGGCTTCGAGAAAGTCAGGGTCAATTTACCAACATCGCACTGCTCACTGAAGTTCTGGTGCTCAGTAGTCCCCAGTGCACCGCCGCAACCGTCAGAACCATTCGTATAGAGGCCAAGAGCTGGGACATCCGCCGGGGTGGGCGAGCCGATGAACATCGCGGACTGGCCACCATAGGCAGCCTGGTTCGTCCCGTTTCCGAGGATGGTGGAACCAGGACTCCGGTCCTCGTTAGGAACGAACTGAGCCGTGACATCGACAGTTCCAGTCCGGGACGGCAATGATGTAGCCGCCGAATGATGAGCGGGAGAGCTCGGAGAATACTGTGTCTGGACCGAAGAGCCGGTCAAAGTCCACGCGTCGTTGAAGACGTAACCATTCGCTCCAGCAGCAATGGCGGCCGGAGCCATGATGAGCGCGGCGCTCAGGGTGCTGCTCGTTGCGACGGCAACAGCCAAGACTGACGCGCCGACTCGACGTTTGCGTAGTGACGGCTTCCTCCATCTTTGGAGGGCATGACTTCCCATTCTGATCTCCTCTAGGTTCGGATGCGATGTGGACGCGGTTCGGGCAGACAGTGGCAGAACCACCGAAGCGATCTGGTGCACATTTGAACAGCAGTCACCAGCCTGCTGCACAAGACTAACGTCCATGCAAATGTAGGGCAATTGAACTTTCCCTTGGATTCTAGACGATTCGAACGGGAAATATGAACAAGATTCATTTTCAACCCGCCGTTCGTCATCTGGTGCGCATTGCTACCAACGAGCAACTACTCGAGAGGGAGATCAGAAGCAGCGGAGCCGCCGGTAACGGCTTGGACTCGGCTCCGGGCGATCCCGATCCCGTCCCTGAAGACTCCTCGTTCAGATCACCTGTGCTACGACCCAGGTCAGATGGGTCACACACCAGGGAAAGTCGAAGATGTCCGTGCGAAAATGAGCCACGTGGTTGACGAACACAATGGCGCAAGAGCCAAGGACATCGCCCGCGATCTTCAGCGACGCATCCGAGCTGGAGAGCTCCTTGAAGGAACCCGGTTGATCGAAATGGAACTGGCCCAGAAGTATGGTGTGAGCCGAACTCCCGTCCGGATGGCCTTCGAGCTGCTCGAACGTGGCGGTCTGGTCGATCTGCGGCGCCAACGCGGCGCAGAGGTCAAGGGAGCGACCACGGCCGCTGATCTTGCTTGCATCCGCGAAGTCAACGGGTCACTGTTCCCGATGCTCATCAGGCTTCTTCTCAACAACGCAAGCGATGAGGAGATCAATTCCTGCCTGGAGCTGGCCCGAGCAGCACGTCAGCAGATCGACAGCGGCGACTCCCTTGCAGGGTTCAATACCTTGCTGCACGCTCAACGGACGATGGTCGACGCCACACACAACCTTCCCTTTATTCAGGTAATGTGCCGCTTTGAGCCCGAGCAAAGGGCTCTTCTCGTGACTGTAACCGATCCGATTCGGGTAGCTGAGGCACTGCACTCTATTCTCACGTCAGTCGCGAAACGGGACCCCAACGCGACAGAACGCCTGATCAAGGAGTTCCAGGAAAAAGACGAGCACGACCGAGTCAGCAGCTTGCTGACTCGAGTCGACGCTGGCAGCGGAACAGAACTCCGCAAGCTTGAGTCGGCTAGCTTGGGCCATCGAGCAGGTCGTGCGTGAAGTTTCGGGAACAACCGTATTCAGAAGAGACGGAGCGAGTAGCAGCAGAACTCCGTCGCGATATCGTCTCAGGAAACAGACCGCCAGGAACGACCCTTTCCGAGCGTCAGATCGGTGACCAATATCAAGCAGGGCGGGCTGCGGTACGTCGCGCCGTTCACTGTCTTCTGGATGAAAACCTCGCCGTGCCCGGAGCGCCCCGTTCAGCTGCCCGCGTTGCCAAAGTCAGCTATCAAGACATCATCGATCTATTCATGGTCGCCCAAGAGACCGCAACGCTGAGCAGCTATCTAGCGTGCCAAAGACGGACACCCGAGGATCTTCGCCGGCTCGGCCGAATACTTGAGCGTCTTGAGACATGCATCGAGCAAGAGAAATATCCTGAGGTCCTTGGCCATGGCCTGGAATTCGGCGACGCGGTGACCGAAATGGCCTGCAACCCGGTTCTCCTCGATCTGGATAAGATGCTGCGAACCCGGCTCAGGGCCTACCTTGAAGTCCTGGCACAACCCATCACCTCTGCGGAGGCATACCGAGCCATCTATGAGGCATTCGTGGACCGGAACGCTCCCGGCGCAGCGGCCCTCGTAGGCCGTTTCTTCGATATAAGCGTCGGGTGGCTCATTGAACAGGCACAACAAGGAGATTCCCGGGTTCTTCCCATCGCCGGGGTCGCCACTTCTGCTGCACGAGACAGTGAAGACAAACCGTCCGGCAGAAGATGAAACTCCAGGCTCTCCGAGCCGTGACAACGGTTACCGCTATCGTGCAAGGTTGTGGTTCTCCTCGCCCTCGTCGCTCAGATCGCATACCCCGAGGGCTTCTACGTCTTCGCGCTGACCACACTCACCGCCGCAGCGAAGACTGCAGTTTCACGGGAAGCTGCGAACCACTATGAGGCGTCTGCCGGTGTCTTGATCCGAGCGACAACGCCGTTGAGCGCGACGAATAGGGAAGTGGCGCACTGCAGCTTTCGTGTCATTTCAGGCCGATCACCACTGGCTCCAACTGCTGCTGTCGCATGGAACGCGCATGCCGGACGGCCTCAACCCTCAACGACCCAGCAACGGTCGGCGAAGCATTCTTCCCGCATGGCGCCGCCGACCGTCACAGAGAGTTGCTAACCCTTGAACATGGTCCAAAGCTTGTCGTACTGTGCCTTGACGTCGGCAGGGCAGGGCTCCTGGATGATGCCGTTCTTGGCTTGCTCGGCGGTGGGAATGATGACCGGGGCACCACCGGCATCGAGCTTCGCCAGTTCCGTATCCAGGCCGGTGAGCGGGACAGAATACTTGATCCAGTTGGCGTTCGTGGCCGCGTTGATCGGGTTGAGCATCCAGTTCATGAAGATCTTGGCGTTGTCCGCATTCTTCGCGTTCTTCAGGATGGCAAGGTTGTCAGTACTCACCGCATATCCGTCGGAGGGCAGCACATACTTCAGGTCGTGGTTCTGCGCCTGAGCCCGCGCAAATGATCCGTTCCACATCGTGGAAAGCACTGTTTCCCCGCCGGCGAGTCGATCAATGGTTCCATCCGAGCTGATCACTTTGATGCTGGGCTTGAACTTCTGAAGCAGTTCGAGGGCCTTCTGGTAATCGGAACCAGTCGTCGTGCAGGGCTTGGACCCTGTCGCGAGCAATGCAGCATCGATCACAAACGTTTGGCTGTCGTGAAGGCCGATCTTTCCAGCTGACCCGGCAGGCACGGAGAAGTAATCCTTCCATGTGCCGACCGGCCCCTTGACCGCCTTGGGGTTGTATCCGATGCCGTTGTACACGGTGGCGTAGGGAGTAGTGTATTTCCGTCCCTTATCGAAGTAAATGTCGACGAAATCCTTCTCGATGTTCCCCCCGTTCGGCCAGGTAGTCGCATCAACTTCCAGCAACTGACCACTCGAGATCAGATCCTGAGTGACATAGTCGGAGGTGGTGACGACGTCATAGGTGGCCGTACCGGTCTTGACTTTCGCGACCATCTCCTCTGCAGACGAGAAAGTGTCGACATTGACCTTGATTCCCGTTTCCTTGGTGAACTTCGCAAGAGTGTCCGGATTGATGTAGTTGGTGAAGTTGAAGAGATTGAGCTCGCCGGATCCCTTCGTCGGAAAACTGCTACTGGAACTCACGTTCCCGCCCTGGGTATCACCGGATCCGCTGCACGCGGTGGCAGTGAGGATCACCGCCACCGTGGCGGCGGACAATAGGGCGAAGCGCATCCGCCTCCGCGGGTTGGTTCTGTACATTTCAGCTCTTCTTTCTCGTGATGAGTTGGGATAGAACGAGGACTAGGACAGAGACAGCGAGGATCATGGTCGAGAGTGCGTTGATCTCAGGGGTAAGGCCGACACGTAGTGAGCCCCAGATGTAAAGGGGTAAAGTTGTGGCTCCCGGACCAGCGGTGAAGAACGACATGATGAAGTTGTCCATTGAGACGATGAAGCTCAGCATTCCACCGGAGACGATCGCCGGTGTGAGCATCGGCAGAGTGATCCGCCGAAAGATCTGTCGTTCATTCGCGCCGAGGTCCGCTGCCGCCTCGAATTGGGTCCAATCCGCCTCAGATAGACGGGAACGGATCGTCATCAGTGCGAATGGCAGACCGACGACGGCATGACCGACGATCATGGCCGGAATGCCCAGTGGCACCTTAGCGAAGGCGAAGAGACTGAGAATTGCGATGGCGAGGACGATCTCGGGCAGGATCAGGGGAGCTGAAAGGAGACCGGCGACGACAGCGGAACTCCGGCGTCTCATGCTCACCAAACCGACCGAGACGAAGACCGCGAAGACCAAGACGAGGACAGTCGACCAGAACGCGATAAGAAGGGAATTGAGGAACGCATCGCGAATCTGCACGGAGTTGAATACCTTGGCATACCACTCGGCGCTGAATCCGCTCCAGACCATGACGATGTTGTTCGCGTTGAACGAGTATCCAATGATCACGACGAGTGGTAGGTACAGGAAGATGAGCAACCCGATGCCTATCCCGGCGAACCCTGGGAAAGCATTGAGCGCACGGACAGGGCGGCTCTCCGTCCGTTGCAGGCCGGTCGGCGCGTTCGAAGTCATAGCAAGCTCGCTTTCTCCCCTGAAGCGGACAGTCGTTTCGCAGCAAACGCGAACACCAGCAGTGCCAGCAGCGTGAGCACCAACAATGCGACTGAGATCGCGGCACCGAATGGCCAGTTCATCGACTCTTTGAACTGACGCTGAATCACAGTCCCGATAAGATCGACCTTCGCCCCGCCGAGGAGCATCGGCTGGATGAAAGCTCCCAATGCCGGGACGAACACGAGCATGCTTCCCGCCAAGATCCCCGAACGAAGGCTCGGAACGAGCACTCGACGCACCACCCGCCAGCGCGTTGCGCCCAGGTCGTATGCTGCTTCAGCGAGACGAAAGTCAAATTTCGCCGCACTGGTGTAGATCGGCAAGATCATGAACGGCACGAACACGTACACCAACCCGACGGTGGTTGCGAACTGACTGGGAAACAGAGGCAAAGGTGCGAACCCGATCGCCTTGATTCCAGCATTGACCAGCCCCTGATCATTGAGCAGAATCATCCACGCGTAGGTGCGAATCAGAGTGTTCGTCCAGAACGGAACGGTCACTGCCAGTACCAGCAGGTTTCGGACCTTCGGGGTACGCGTTGCGATCCACACCGCGGTGGGAACCGCAACGATAGCCGCAAGCACGGTGGTCAACGCGGCCATCCATACTGAACGCCACAGAATCGCTAAATACTGACCGTTGAATTGGCTGTTTCCCGTGAAGTCCTGCTCGTAGACGAGCTGCGACCAGCTGTCGGTGGTAACCGGACCAACCACCCCGACTCCGCCAGGAGATCGTGTCATGAACGAGTACCCAATGACGAGGGCCACCGGAAGAGCAACGAAGACGATGCCCAGAAGCAGTCCCGGAACCGCGAGCCACGGGGACGCGCTTCCCGGTCGACGCCAGGCTGCTCTGCGGAATCTTCCTACGGTCACGACATCGTCGGACGCCGTCCAATTGGCCGGTGCGGTCATGCTCTCACCACCCTGGCTGAACGCGGCGCGACGGCGAGTGCCGTGCGGTCTCCGATAGACGATGGGCCGGTGTAGTTCGCATCGACTCTGGCCCAGACTTCTTCCTCTGGCCCAGTACGAACACACAGCCGAAGGTCTGTCCCGACATACTGTGAGGCGATGATCTCACCGGCGAAAGTTCCACCTTCGGCGACGCGCAAGTGCTCTGGCCGAATCCCGACCGTCACCGTCCCTACGCCGGTAGGAGGTTCCAAAAACGCCTCCGCAGCAATGTGGTTTCCGCCGGCAGTCCGCACCATGCCACCATCCAAAGTGACAGTGAGGAAGTTCATCTCCCCAATGAACTCAGCAACGAACCGATTCGTTGGCTCGGAGTACAGTTCGCGGGGGGTTCCCAGTTGCACAATCGAACCCTTATTGAATACGGCAATCCGATCGCCCATGCTCATCGCTTCTTCTTGGTCGTGGGTGACGAAGACGAAAGTGATACCCGATTCGATCTGTATTCGTTTGAGTTCGGTCTGCATTCCACGACGCAGCTTCAGATCGAGCGCCGAGAGCGGTTCGTCCAGCAAAAGCACGTTCGGTCTCTTAGCAAGGGCTCTCGCCAGAGCCACCCGCTGCTGCTGACCGCCCGAGAGCTGCGAGGGCTTACGGGTGCCGAAGTCGCCCAAGCCGACGAGCTCCAACATCTCGTCGATGCGGTTCTTGACCTCTGCCGAAGATGCTTTCTTTCCTTCCATCTCCAGACCGAAGGCGATGTTCTGACGCACGGTCAGATGTGGAAACAACGCATACGCCTGGAAGACAGTGTTTACCTGACGCAGATATGGTGGCAACCTGTCGATCCGATCCTCGCCCAGCCAGATCTCCCCGCTTGTAGCTTGCTCCAGCCCAGCGATCGATCTGAGCAGCGTTGTCTTGCCGCAACCGGACGGCCCGAGCATGATGAAAAACTCACCGGGAACGATGTCAAGATCGATGCCATCGAGCGCGATGAAGTTCGCACCTTCTGGGGTGACGAACTCTTTCGTCAGCCCGCGGATGGACAGTGTCGCGTCGTTGTTTGTCATCATTGCGGAGTCTCCGTTTCTACCAGCTGTCGTTCTGGAGTTGTGGCTGTGGTCAGAACGATGGGATGCTCGCGCCAGACGGGACGAACCCGTTCGAACGCAGCGGCGAGTGCGAGGAGCCGGCTCTCCGCACCCGGCGGGGCAATCAACTGAAGTCCTACGGGGAGCCCCTCAGGGCTGAATCCGCAAGGCACACTGATCGCGGCGAAACCAGTGGGTGTGATGCGCCAGCTCGCGCGCATCCATTCGAGATAGTCGGGCTGAGGACTCCCGTTGATCTCACGTACCCAGGTATGAGTCGCGGGGAACGGCAAGACGGCGGTGACGGGTGCGGCCAACACATCGATGTTGTCAAACAACTCGAGCATGCCTTTGTAGAGGCTGGTCCGTCTCTCACGCGCGTCAAAGTAATCTTCAACGGTGAGGGTCAAACCATACTCCGTGTTGACCACGAGTTCAGGGCTGAGAGCATCCCGATGTTCGGCGAGCAGAGACCCGAAACTCCGTGCATAGTCCAGCCCTCGCAAGACCCGGAAGACCGAGTCGGCTTCCTCCAAATCCGGTTCTGCATCGAGCACGCGATGCCCCAGTTGATGCAAGACTGGTAGTCCTTGGCCATCTAGAACCTCACTCACCTGAGGCTGAATATCAAGGCCGCCAAGGGTGCGGCTCCATCCGATCCGAAGGGGGCCGGCGAAGCCCTCAGATACCGCTTCGAACCGCTCCGGGTATGCAAGTGGCGCCCGACGATCCGCGCCTGAAAGCACGGAAAGCAGCAGCCCCGTGTCCGCCACAGTACGGCCCATCGGGCCATTCGTTGAGAGTGTGTCCCATGCATCTTTCAAGGGCCAATTGGGCACCCGGCCAATCGAGGGTCTGAGTCCGACAACGTTGCAGAAGGAGGCGGGATTCCGCAAAGACCCTCCCATATCCGATCCATCAGCAACCGAAGTGAGTCCCGCCGCCAATGCGGCGGCCGCGCCTCCGCTCGAACCACCCGCGCTGCGTCTAGGGTCGTAGGGATTCGTCGTCGCACCGAAGACTCGGTTATACGTGTGGGACCCAGTGCCGAACTCCGGCGTGTTCGTCTTTCCATAGATCACAGCACCAGCAGCCCGCATTCGTTCCACCACCAGAGTGTCGCCACGGGGCACGTGATCCGCGTGCAGGAGCGAGCCATAGGTACTACGCATCCCTGCGGTGTCTTCGAGATCCTTCACCGCGACCGGCAGCCCTTCAAGCGGGCGGGCGGGCTCCCCCGCCGCACGACGTCGGTCCGACTTGGCGGCCGCGTCATCTGCGGCATCAAAATCCACCGTCACCACCGCATTGATCTCCGCGTTGACACGGTCGTAGCGTTCTCGGGTCTCATGCAGCAGTTCGCGCGCTGAGATTTCCCCACGCCGCATCGCCTCCAGCTGAGCCACCGCGCTGCGACGGCAGATATCGATGTCCACTTCAGTCACTATCTCTCCTGCGGATGAGTAGATCGGAATATTCTGCGCCAAAAAAGGTCTTATTTGACTCAAATCTTGGACCCGAGTGGCTACACTGTCAACCAGAAGATCTTCTCGTGTCCGAAAAGTTACCAGGCGGGCGTTAGGCTCTCCAGACAGGAGGCGCAGAATGACCGAACCGCTTGACCAAGCAGATCGTGAGATCTGCGCTGCACTCTTGCGCAACGGCCGCGCATCTTGGCGACTGATCTCGAAAGTCACGGGGATCCAGGAACGAACGGTCGCCAGGCGCGGTGCGCGGCTTCTCGAGCAGGGCATCGTCCGTGTCAGAGGCCTCTCTCAGCCCCACCTCGTCAATCGCGGCGAGGGCTACTTTGCTCGTATCAGATGCGCGCCTTCGAACCTACATTCCGTCGCTAAGTGGCTCTCGCACCGGAAGGAAACACTTTGGGTCGCAACACTGGAGAGCGACAGCGCTATCATCGCTGAGTGCTATCTGCGCTATGCAGACAGGAACCGCTTCATCGGACGGGAGCTCTCCGAACAACCCATCACCGACTACTCATTCAGCTACGTTGAGCAGTACCGCCGCACGGTACGTGGCTGGCATCCCAATATCCTCAATGCCGAGCAACTTGAGATGCTCGGCGAAGACGAGACCCGTGCCCTCGAGGCGGCCGCGCGGGCCCGCCAGGGCGGTGAGCTGAACCCAGACCAGATCGACACCGAAGTCGTCCGACTTCTCGGTCAAGACGGCCGTCTGAGCATCGACGCAATCGCGACTGCTGTCGGAGTGGGGAAGGTCACTGTTCGTAAACGCATCGCGCAAATGCAACAGACCGACTACCTGAGCATCCGCGCGGTGATCGACCCCGCACTCCTTGGATTCCCGCTTGAGTCACTCATCACGATCCACGCGCCATCTCCACGCATCGACGAGATCGCCAGCAGATTGTCAGCAGACTGGCGTACCCGGTGGGCCGCAGAGCTGCCCACCGAAGCACGCGTGCAAGCTCTCATGACGCTTGAGTCTCGATTTGAGCTCTTCGACGTGATGCGCGACCTCGACCAGAAGCTCGGGGGCATTGCCACCCGAATAGAAGCCAGCCCCGTCCTCACTCACTACAAGAGAAGCGACGTGGTCCTTCCCGCAGCCTTGTGAAAACTGCCGGCAAGACCTCTCTAGTGGCGCCGCAGCCCCTCGACACCGCACCCGATTCCCTGGGCCACGATCTGAAGGGTCGGCACGATACCACTCAACCACACCTCAGCCCGAGGGCCACTACTCCCACTGGCGCAAGAGCATGACCTCTGGGGTCCAGGACCGGCACCGCGATGCCCCATGCGTCGGCCAAGCCCGCCAACTGGACGTACTCGTTCCGCGCTGTGTCGGCTAGCCGCTGCGACGCAGGTCTTCGGAACCAGAGCCTCCGCTGAGATGTCCTGGAGGTAAGACCCTTGCACCTCTTCGCAACCGGCGCACCATGAGGGCCAGTCCGGCCGATGACACATGCACGGCAGTCCTTCGGCCACAGTGACCCGGCTGATCACCAATCCAGGCGGGAGAGACGTTCGACGAAGAGCGTATCCGGCCCGTCCAGAATCGCGAGATTGCCGTTCTGCCGCAGCCTCTGATGAATGTCCTCCATGAAAGGCAACGCCACGGCGCGCAGTTCCAAAGTGGGCGAATTCCTGCTGACCAGCTCCCGGAGCCCCAGGCCCAGTTTCACCGAGCCGCCCTCTTCCACATCCAGCAGTCCGTGCTCGGCGAGCTGGCGGACGAGCCGGTGAATCAAGGACAGTGGCAGGCCGGCCCTGTCGGCCAGATCGGAGAGAGGAGCGGCGGAGTCCACCCCGGAAGGGCCGCTAGCAGGGGCGTCACCCGGTTGATCACTAAATCCCCGAGGCTGAGTTCGCCGCCTCCACTGCTCGGTCCGTTCGCCGGAATGAACCCAGAGTCTATGCCCCTCCGCTGTTCGACGGACGGTCAGGCAAACCGGCTCCGGCACGACGAAGGCCCGACGGCCGGATCTCTCCGGCCGCCGGGCCTCGTCTGAAGGGAACTCACCCCGTCATCGCATCAACTGATGCGGCGGGTGTCAGTCTCGTCTTCCTCGTCGTCATCCTGTTCGGCGTATTTGTCCTCATACTCCGAATAGTCGGGTTCAAAAGGATCCGCCTCCAGGGACGATGCGGCACCGCGACGGCCGCTCATCTGTGAATTGGATGCCCCGAGTTCTCGTTGCAGCGCAGAATAGTCAGTGTTCGGGGAGTAGTACTTGATGTCCCGAGCCTGCTTGGTTGCCTTAGCCTTTTGACGGCCGCGCCCCATGGCGTGACCCCCTCTGTACGTCGATCCGGAGGTGGTCGCCCTGGCAGGTAGCGAGGCCCCGGAATGTTTGGTCAATGTGTCGTACCTCTAGATTACATGGTTTCCCCATAAACACGTGCGGCCGGACCCTTTGCCGACCGCGCCGGACGCCCCCTCGGTAATGCCGAGCCAGGTTGCCTTGGGTAAAGTCGGAAGTGACGAAGAACCGCATCACCTCGTGTTTCCGCGGCGGCAGACGCTGCCGACGGCGGGTTGAGTGCGTTCAGGGGACAGGGATCAGGGAAGACTGGGCGGGAGTTTGGCTATGAGCGAACCGACACAAGGGCACGACGACGCCCAGGACAACGGGAGCCCCGCACCCGATCCCGCACACCGCCCCCCGCTGCCGCAACACGATCCCTTCGCTCCACCGGCCGCTCAGCAGGACGAGCCCGAGCAGCCCCAGCAGGCCGCACCCGGGAGCTCCCCCTGGACTCCCCCGGCGACGACTCCCCCGCAGGTTCAGCAGCAGGGCTCTCAGCAGCCTGTGCCCCCGCAAGCAGGGCAACAGCAGCCCGGCCCTTACAGCTACCCGCAGGGGCAACCGCAAGCAAGCCCACAGCAGCCCTACGGTCAGCCGTACGGCAACGGCCCGTACCAAGCGCCGCAGAACGGCTACCCCGTCGCCTACCCCCAGCAGCAACAGCCCAAGCCGGGCAACAAGGGTCTGGTCATCGGTGGTGCGATCGTCGGCGGGATCGTCGTGGTCCTGCTGGTGATCTGGCTGGTGAACCTCGTGGTCGGCGGCATGACGCCCAAGGCGTCCCCCGACGAGCCGAGCGGAGCCTCCCAGAGCAGCCAGGCGTCGTCGTCCGCGAAGTCGACGGACGCGCCGTCCGGCTCCCAGACCATCAGCGCCCTGGACGCCAAGAAGGGCCAGTGCTTCTGGAACTACCCGGATGACAGCAATTCGGAACTGGTGGTGGTGGACTGCGGCGCGGCGCACTCCGGTCAGCTGGTGAACGTCTACTACTACCCCGATACGGCGGCCTTCCCGGGCGTGGATCAGTTCAAGACCAAGGGCCGCGAGCTCTGCCGCACCGCGAGCCTGACGGACGAGGCCGACTCCCTGGAACTGCGTCAGCGCTTCGCCTACCCCAGCCAGGACAGCTGGAAGGCCGGGGATCGGCGCGTGGACTGCATCGTGTTCACCGAGGACGGGAACACCCTCACCAAGAGCCTGGCCAAGTAGGACCGGACAGAAGAAGGGCCGCACCCGATGACGGGTGCGGCCCTTCTTCGTCTCAGACGCTACTTACGGGTCACGCTCAGCTCGCCCAGGTCCTCGCTGGTGTCGACGAGGACGGTGTCGCCGTCCACGATCTCACCGCTCAGGATGGCGCGTGCCAGCCGGTCCCCGATCTCCTTCTGCACCAGACGGCGCAAGGGACGGGCGCCGAACGCCGGGTCGTAGCCGGTCATGGCCAGCCAGGCGCCGGCACCGTCACTGACCTCCAGCGTGAGCCGGCGGTCACGGAGTCGCTTGGCCAGATCCTTGACCTGTATGTCCACGATCTCATTGAGCTGCTCCACGGACAGCGGCTCGAACATGATGACCTCGTCCAGCCGGTTCAAGAACTCCGGCTTGAACGCGGCACGCACCACATCCATGACCGCGGCGTTCTTCGTCTGGGCGTCCAGGCTCTGGTCCACCAGGAACTGACTGCCCAGATTGGAGGTCAGCACCAGGATGACGTTGCGGAAATCCACGGTACGGCCCTGGCCATCGGTGAGACGGCCGTCATCGAGCACCTGGAGCAGGATGTCGAAGACCTCCGGATGGGCCTTCTCCACCTCGTCGAGCAGGACGACGGAGTACGGACGACGGCGGACCGCCTCGGTGAGCTGACCACCCTCCTCATATCCGACGTACCCGGGAGGTGCACCGACCAGGCGAGCCACGGCGTGCTTCTCCGAGTACTCGCTCATGTCGATGCGGACCATGGCCCGCTCGTCATCGAAGAGGAAATCGGCCAGGGACTTCGCCAGTTCGGTCTTGCCGACACCGGTGGGGCCGAGGAAGAGGAAGGAACCGGTGGGGCGATCAGGGTCGCTGATCCCGGCCCGGGCACGGCGCACCGCATCCGAAACGGCGGCCACGGCCTTCTTCTGCCCGATCAGGCGCTCACCGAGGAAGTCCTCCATGTGCAGGAGCTTCTGGCTCTCGCCCTGGAGCATGCGGCCGGCCGGGATGCCGGTCCACGCCTCGATGACCTCGGCGATGTCCTCCGCAGTGACCTCGTCCGCCACCATGGGGGCGGGCTTCTCACCCTGCTGCGCTCCACTGTTCTGCGCTCCACTGTTCTGGGCTTCGGCGGCCGCTGCGGCACTGAGCTCGCTCTCCAGGGTGGGGATCTCGCCGTAAAGGATGCGGGAGGCCTCGGCGAGGTCCCCGTCGCGCTGAGCCTTCTCCGCCAGGGAGCGCAGTTCGTCCACCTTGGCCTTGAGTTCACCGACCCGGTTGAGACCCGCCTTCTCCGCCTCCCAGCGGGCGTTGAGCCCGGCCAGCTCCTCCTTGCGGTCCGCCATGTCCGCACGCAATGCGGCCAGGCGCTCCACGGAGGCAGGGTCCGTCTCATCCGCCAGGGCCAGTTCCTCCATCGTGAGCCGGTCCACGGCACGGCGCAGCTGGTCGATCTCCTCCGGGGCGGAGTCGATCTCCATGCGCAGCCGGCTCGCGGCCTCGTCCACCAGGTCGATGGCCTTGTCCGGGAGCTGGCGGCCCGTGATGTACCGGTTGGACAGATTCGCGGCGGCCACCAGGGCGGAGTCCGCGATGGCCACCTTGTGGTGCGCCTCGTACCGCTCCTTCAGGCCGCGGAGGATGCCGATGGTGTCATCCACGCTCGGCTCCCCGACGTAGACCTGCTGGAAGCGGCGTTCCAGAGCCGGGTCCTTCTCGATGTTCTCCCGGTACTCGTCCAGGGTGGTGGCGCCGATCAAGCGCAGCTCACCACGGGCCAGCATGGGCTTGAGCATATTGCCCGCGTCCATGGCGCTCTCGCCGGTGGCCCCGGCGCCCACCACGGTGTGGATCTCGTCGATGAAGGTCACGATCTGCCCGTCGGAGTTCTTGATCTCCTCCAGGACCGCCTTGAGCCGTTCCTCGAATTCGCCGCGGTACTTGGCACCGGCCACCATGGACCCAAGATCCAGGGACACGAGGGTCTTGCCGCGCAGGCTCTCCGGGACGTCGCCGGCCACCATGCGCTGAGCCAGTCCTTCGACGACCGCGGTCTTGCCGACGCCGGGCTCACCGATGAGGACAGGATTGTTCTTGGTGCGGCGCGAGAGCACCTGGATGACCCTGCGGATCTCGGCGTCACGACCGATCACAGGGTCCAGCTTGCCCGAGCGGGCCACGGCCGTGAGGTCGGTGCCGAACTTCTCCAGGGCCTGGAAGGTGTTCTCGGGATCCGGGCTGTTGACCTTCCGATCGCCTCGGACACCGGGCAGCGCGGCACTGAGCGCCTCATGACTCGCGCCGGCATCCCGCAGGAGGCGCGCGACGCCGTCGTTCCCGGAGGAGAGTCCAAGCAGCAGATGTTCCGTGGAGACGTAGCTGTCCCCGAGGCGCTCGGCCTCATTCTGGGCGGCCTGGACGGCCTGCAGTCCCTGACGGGACAGTTGCGCCTGCGCCACGGTGCTTCCGGAGGTGGAGGGCAACGCCTTGATGGCCGCGCTCGCCTGGACACTGACGGCGTCCGGGTCGACCCCGGCGGCCTTCAGCAGGGCGACCGCGACCCCCTCCCGCTGGTCCATGAGGGCCTTGAGGAGATGGGCGGGCTCCACCTGCGGATTTCCCGCAGTGGAGGCGTTCATGGCCGCTGCGGACAGGGCCTCCTGGCTCTTGGTGGTGAATTTGATGTCCAAAAACGGCTCCTTCCAGCTCACTTGCGGACCACGACAGGGTTGTCATTTCATCCAAGCGCTGACGGTTCACATCCGTCAACGCATCTAAGTTGAGTCTACTTAACTCAAGTTTGAGAGTCAAGTTATCCACAGGCCTTGGAGCGGTCCCCCAGGCTCTCCTCCCGGCTAGGATTTCGACCATGACCGTGCTGATCGACCCACCGTTCTGGCCGGCGCACGGAACCGTGTTCTCGCATCTGGTCTCCGACGCCACCCTGGACGAACTGCACGCCTTTGCGAAAGCCGCAGGCATTCCGGAACGCGCCTTCGACGGCGACCACTACGACGTCGCGGAGCGGCACTTCGAGCGACTCGTGGCCGCAGGCGCGGTGAGCGTCAGCGGCAAGGAACTCGCCCGCCGCCTTGCCGCCAGCGGTCTGCGCATCCCGGCCCGCGAACGCCCGGACAAGATCCTGCCCGCCCTGCGGGACCGCTGGGCGCGGCTGCTCCCCCAGGAACCAGGCCTCGGCGAGAGCCTCCTGGAACGCTGGGGAGAACCGCACCGCCACTACCACTCGCGGGTCCACCTCCTGAACGTCCTGGAAGCACTGGACCTCCTGCTCCCGGACGCAGGACTCCCGGCGGACCGGCAACGCGGGCTTCTCCTCGCAGCCTGGTTCCACGACGCCGTGTACCGTGGCGTGCCCGGCCAGGATGAGGAAGATTCCGCGGTCCTCGCGGAGACCACCCTCCATTCGCTGCCCGCCACGGAACGCGCCGACGTGGCGCGGCTGGTCCGGGTCACGGCCGACCACGCCCCGGGTCCGGACGACATCGCGGCACAGCTGCTCTGCGATGCGGACCTCTCGGTCCTTGCCTGGCCCGCTCCGCGCTACGCCCGCTACCTCCGTGCCGTACGCGCCGACTACGCCCACGTCCCGGACCCCGATTTCGCCCGAGGCCGGGCCGCGGTCGTCGCCCAGTTGCTGTCCCTGAACCCCCTCTTCCACAGTCCGCGGGCACGGTCCCTGTGGTTGGGAAAAGCCCAGGCCAATCTGCGCTCGGAACTGTCCGGGTTCGAACGGACGAGTGACGCCTGATGCATGCCGCACATCGTCAGCTGCCCTTCACAGTCCGCCTCGAGTGGGGGCTCCGGGGAGCCAGGGCCGTACTTCCCGGCGCGGAGGCCGCCGTCGTCGTCGACACGCTCTCCTTCTCCACCGCCGTGTCCGTCAGCGTGGAAGCCGGGCTCACGGTACGACCGTTCCGCGCGGCGCCGGGCGACGGCGAACTGCACGCCGCCGCGGCCCGGCTGGCCCAGGACCGCGGCGCCCTCCTCGCCGCTCCCCGGAGCCTCAGCCGCCTCAGTCTGTCCCCCACGTCGATCCGCACGCACGCCCGGGAGCACGGCGGCCGGGAACTCGTCCTGCCCTCTCCCAACGGATCCGCCATCTCCGAACACCTCGCCGGCCAGGTTCCGGAGCTGCTGGCCGGGACCCTCCGGAACGCGAGCGCGACGGCGTACTGGCTGGCCCGGCACGTGCCGCCCTCCGGCGTCGTCGCAGTGATCGCCGCCGGTGAGCGCTGGCCTGGCGGCGCCCTGCGCCCCGCCCTGGAAGATCAGCTGGGCGCCGGAGCGGTCATCGCCTCCCTGCTGCGTACCGGTCCCGGCCGCACCCCCGCGCACCTCTCCCCCGAGGCCCGGGCCGCCGTCGCCCTCTTCGACGCGTTCCGCCATGAGCTGCCCGCCCAGCTCACCGAGAGCGCCAGCGGAAGCGAGCTCGTGCTGCGTGGTTTCGGGGCCGACGTCGCCCTCGCCGCCGATCTGAACGCGAGCGCCGTGGCCGCGCATTTCACCGACGGGGCCTTCCAGGCGGTCTGACCAGGGCCTTCCACTGTCAGGCCGTGCGCTGTCAGACTGCTCGCGGGAAGACGAGCAGGACCCGCAGCCCGCCCTCCGGCAGGGCGGAGAGCGTCAAGCGCGCACCGTGCGCCTGGGCGATCGCCGCCACGATGGCCAATCCCAGCCCCGAGCCCCGGCCTGGTCCGGCCTGACGTCCACGGCCTTGCACAAAGGGCTCGGTCAGGTGGCTCAGCTGCTCAGGGTTCAGCTCGTCTCCGGGGTTCTCCAGCTCGAGGTACGCTCCCTGCCCCGGAAGCTCACCGCTGCGAAGCCGCAGCTCGCCGCCACTGGGCAGATTGTGCACGACGGCGTTCCGCACCAGATTGCCCACCAGCTGAGCCAGCAGGACAGGATCCCCCTCCAACGGGGCCCCGCCGTACTCGGCAGTCACCGTGATCCTGCGCGCGGCCAGTTCCTCCCGCTGAGCCCCCAGAGCCTCCTCGGCCAGTTCTGCCAGATCGCAGGGTTCGAGACGAAGCCGCGAGCCCTCCGCCCGAGTGAGCGCCAGGAGTGCTTCCAGAGTGTTCGTCGCCCGGTTGTTGACCTCCTGGAGGCGCCGGAGCAAGTGTGGGACGTCCACGGCCCCCGGGTCCGCCTCCGCCAGCTCGAGCATCCCGCTCATCACCGCATGCGGAGTGCGCAGCTCGTGCGAGGCATTGGCCGCGAAGCGGCGCTGCTCGTCCAGCATGGCTGAGAGCCGGTCCAGCATGACGTCCACCGAGTCGGCGAGTTCCCGCAGCTCATCGGATCGTCCTTCCAGGCGGATGCGCCGGTTCACCTCACCGTGCTGAACGGCCAGCGTCACCTCACGGATGCGTTCGATGGGTTTGAGCATCGCGCCGGAGAGCAGCCAGCCGCCCACCAGCCCGACGACGGCGAAGAACACCAGGCCCAGCGCCGCCTTGGGCAGCAATGCGTCCATGAGGTCGCCACGGCTGGGTGCGAAACCGCCGTCCACCGTGACCAGGCTTCCCGCCGGGAGGTATCGCAGCAGCAGAAGCACCAGTGCGAAAAAGGCCGTACCGGAGACGAACAGGAAGGCCGCGTAGCTCAGGGTGAGCTTCACCCGGATGCCGAGCCCGGGAGCCCTCCGGGTGCCCTGCACCCCCGGACGGCGCGCGTCCATGCTCATACGGCTCCCCCTTCGGAAGCCTCACCGAAGCGGTAACCCACTCCGACCAGGGTATGGATCAGCCACGGGTCCCCGAGTTTCTTGCGCAACGAGGAGATGGTGATGCGGACGGTGTTCGTGAACGGATCGGCGTTCTCGTCCCACGCCCGCTCCAGGAGATCCTCCGCACTGAGCACGCCGCCGTCGGCGCCCATCAGCAGCTCCAGCACGGCGAACTGCTTGCGGGTCAGTGCCACCGCTCTCCCGTCCCGGCTCACTTCACGCCGGAACGGGTCCAGCCGTACACCGGCGGAGTCCAGAACCGGAGGCCGGAACGACGCCGGCCTCCGCAGCAGCGCCCGCAATCTGAGGACGAGCTCCTTGAGCATGAAAGGCTTCGCCAGATAGTCATCCACCCCGGTCTCGAAGCCGCTGACCTTGTCATCCAGGCGGTCCGCGGCGGTGACCATGATGAGCCGGGTGGCCAACCCCGTCTCCACCACCCAGCGGGCGATCTCATCCCCTGTGGGTCCGGGGACATCACGGTCCAGAACCACCGCGTCGTATGCGTTGACGGCGAGCAGTTCCAGGGCAGTGCCGCCGTCATAGGCGACGTCGACAGAGAACGCCTCGCGCCGCAGGCCCTCGGCCATGGAGTCGGCCAGATACGGTTCGTCCTCGACGATCAGGATCCGCATGGTCAGAGTCTAGCCAGCGGGCTGCGAGCGGTCAGGATCGTCACGCGGCCATCCTCGGGTCCACGCTGGGATCCGGGTACATGACGGGGCAGCCCTCCTGGCGGGCAGCTGGACGCAGTTCGAAGTGCCAGCGCTCATTGGCATAGATCTGGCACAAGCCGAAACGGGCACCGTGCTGGGCGAGCCAGCTCATGGCGTCCTCGTTTCCCACGTCCACGGCGTCCCCGGTGACATGCGGCGAGGTGGACGGGGTGGCCACCCATCGGGCCGCCTCGGCCCGGGAACCGTACTTCCGGGTCGCGTCGTCCAGGAGCTGTTCCTGCAGCCGCTCGCTGCGCCATCCGCTGCTGATCGTGATCGAGACGCCCGCGGGTGCCGCTTCCTGCTGCGCGTCACGGAGCGCCTTCAGCAGGCCCGGGCGCAGCCAGCTCACGGCGGGCACCCCGCTGTCGAGCGACACCGGGCTCCCCAGGGGGATGGCGCCGTCGTCGTTCACTGAGCCGCCGGCTGAGGCGGCGGGCGCGGAGCCGATGACGGGAAGCACCGCCGGAACCGTGCACGCGGTTACCAGGACCGCACCGAGGCAGAGGGCGCCGAGCAGGCGCCGTCGGGATCTGGACATGTCTTCCTCCTGAGCTGAATGGACAGGATCCACTCAACGGCAGAGGGCATATCGCCAGTGTTAAGCGCCATGAGGACCGGATGCCGTGGCATCCGGTCCTCATGGCCGGTTCCGTGGGCGCGCCCGGCGGGCCCGCCCACGGCTCAGCGGTAGTTCGCCGCGAAGGGCCGGTCCGTCGGCACGATCTCCTTGCCCAGCGGCATCAGAGATACCGGGATCAGCTTCAGGTTCGCAATGCCGAGCGGGATCCCGATGATGCTCACGAACATGGGGATCGCTGTCACCACGTGGCCGATGGCCAGCCACAGGCCCGCCACCAGGAACCAGATGACGTTGCCCAGGAGAGCGAAGCCGCCGCTCCCGCCGGGCTTCTCCACCACCGTCCGGCCGAACGGCCACAGCGCGTACGCCCCGACCCGGAACGACGCGATACCCCACGGAATGGTCACGATCAGGATGCAGCAGATCAGGCCGGCGGCGAAGTAGCCGATGGCCAGCCACAGGCCCCCGAAGACGAGCCAGATGATGTTCAACAGGGTCTTCATGACTTAAGTCTGCCAAGAAATCCTGGCAGAATCCCCCAGGGTTCACCCTGATTGATCCCTTGATCGGCCCCTGAGCGAGGGGCATAGTTCCAAGAAGGACGGCGTGTAGACGCCGGCCACGACGCATGAGAAATGAGGCCAGACATGTCACGAACAGCAAACCCGTTCTCAGTCTTCCGCAGGAAGCCCATCGACGAGATGGACGAAGAGAACTCCGGCGAGGGAGGTCTGTTCCGCTCACTCGGTCTCTGGCAGCTCACTGCGATCGGCGTCGGCGGCATCATCGGCGTCGGCATCTTCTCCCTGGCCGGGCTGGTGGCCCATGGCGACGACGCCAACCCCGGCGTGGGGCCGGCGGTCCTCATCTCCTTCCTGATCGCAGGGCTCGCGTCCGCCGCGGCCGCCCTGTCCTACGCCGAGTTCGCCGGGATGATCCCGAAGGCCGGTTCGGCCTACACCTACGGCTATGTGGCGCTGGGCGAGGTGGTCGGCTGGTTCATCGGCTGGGATCTGCTGCTGGAGTACGTGGCGATCGTGGCCGTGGTCGCGATCGGCATCTCCGGCTACCTGAACTTCTTCCTGGCCGGGCTGGGCTTCCAGATGCCCGTCGAACTGACGTCCACCTTCGATGAGGGCAAGGGCGGCTGGATCAACCTGCCCGCCATCCTCGTGTGCCTCCTGGTGACCTGGATCCTCAGCCGCGGCACGAAGGCGTTCGGACGCTTCGAGCTGATCGCGGTCGGCCTCAAGGTGATCCTGATCCTCTTCATCATCGGCCTCGGAGTGTTCTTCGTGAACACCAACAACTACAACCCGTTCATGCCCACCGGGTTCGGGCCCATCTTCACCGGCGCCGCCACCGTCTTCTTCGCGGTGTTCGGCTACGACGCCATGAGCACCGCCGCGGAAGAAGCCAAGGACGGCAAGAAGCACATGCCCAAGGCGATCATCCTGTCCCTCGTGATCGCGATGATCCTCTACGTCCTGGCCACCCTGGTCCTGACCGGCATGCAGAATTACAAGGACATCGACCCCAAGGCCGGCTTCGCCTCCGCCTTCTCGAATGTGGGCATGCCGGTGATCGCGACCATCATCTCCGCCTTCGCAGTGCTGTCCATCCTCACCGTGATGCTGACCTTCCTGCTCGGCGTGACCCGCGTCTGGTTCTCCATGAGCCGCGACGGTCTGCTGCCCAAGTGGTTCTCCAAGGTGGATCGCGGCGGCACCCCGCAGCGCGTCACCTGGATCGCCGGTGCCGCGGCCGCACTGCTGGCCGGTGTGCTGCCGATCCGGCAAGTGGCCGATCTGACGAACATCGGCATCCTCGCCGCCTTCGTGGTGGTCTCGGTCTCCGTCATCGTGTTCCGCTACTCGCGTCCGGATGCCCCGCGCGAATTCCGCCTGCCGCTCATGCCGGTGGTGCCGCTGATCGGCGTCGTCGCCTCGCTGTTCCTGATCTCGCAGCTGCACTGGGAGACCTGGCTGCGCTTCGGCGTCTGGCTCGTGATCGGCCTGGTCATCTACTTCGCCTATGGACGCAAGAATTCGCTGATGAACCCGGACAGCCCGCGGCGTCGGCTCAGCTGAGCCGACGCTCCTCCCCGCTGTGTGCTCAGTTGTTGCGGATGTTCCGTGGAACAACTGAGCACACAAGCCGGGGGAAGGTTACTCCGCCAGCGCGGCGGCCACGAAGGCCCGGATCTTCTCCAGATCCTTCACTCCACGCGAGCTTTCGACGCCGGACGAGACGTCCACGCCCCAGGCCAGAGCCGCTTCCGCGGCCTCGGCGACATTGCCGGCGTCGAGCCCTCCCGCCAGCAGCCAGCGTCGGCCGTCGAGGCCGCGTTCCCGTACCGAGGCGTAATCCCAGGACTCCCCGGAACCCGGCACAGAAGCGTCCACCAGCAGCAGTTCCTCGCCCCAATCGGCGAACATCCGCTCCGGATCATCCATCCGGACTGCCCGGATCACCGAGAAGCCGCGCTCCTGCAGGGCATCGACCTCCTGCGGTGTCCGCTCACCGTGCAGCTGGATCCAGCTCAGTCCCGCTTCCGAGGCAAGACTCGCCGCCTCGTAGGCTTCTTCATGACGGAAGACGCCGACGGCGGCCACCTCGGACGGCACCTCGGCCAGCAGTTCCCGGACCTGCTCCGGAGTGACCTGACGCGGGCTCGGGGTGAGTACGAATCCCACCGCGTGCGCCCCTGCGTCGACGACTGCACGCACGGATTCGGGCGTGCTCAAGCCGCACACTTTCACGAACATTGCTGGTCCTCCCGGTGGATGATCACCTACGACGGTATCAAGACCAGGCCGCCGCACCCCGATCGGTGAGCTCACAGTCGCTTGAAAACAGGCCTCAAAGACACGGATCTTCGTCCGGGCCACCCCTCGTGACTACGCTGGAACAGTACCGAGAGGAAGCCATGGAGATCATCCGCTTTTCAGACATCCGCCCCGAGCGCTGGCGCAACGGCGGCGGGGTGACCCGTGAGATCGCACGTCACCCGAGCAACGGCGAATGGGACTGGCGTGTCAGCATCGCCGAGGTCGGCAGCGCCGGGGAGTTCTCGGCATTCCCCGGCATGGAACGCGTCATCTCCGTGATCGACGGCGAACTGCTGGTCCTGACCGTGGACGGCGCCGAACACGCCATGGAGAAATACCGGCCCTTCCGGTTCTCCGGCGACTCCGCATCCTCCTCCGCACTCCCCACAGGCGACATCAGAGACCTCAACGTCATCGCCCGCACCGGCGCCTACAAGGGCTACTTGTCGATCCTCGAACTGTCGAAGAAACGGGCGCACCCGGTCTTCGGCGGTCAGCTGGCCATCCTGTTGGAGGGGAAGGCCGCAGTGTCCGACGGCGGTGAAGGAACCTCCGAGGCGATCGAGCTCGGCCGCTATGACGCCGTCGTCGGCTCCGACCAGAACAACCCCGAAATCCTGGGCCGCGGCTTCGTGGCCATCGTCTCGATCGATCCCGTGGAGGAAACCGTATGAGCACGCTGTTGCACGAGGACCACGACGTCACGATCCGCACCGTCTCCGTGGGAGGCATGGACAACAACGTCTACCTGCTGACCGCGAAAGCGAGCGGCGCCCAGGTTCTCATCGATGCCGCGGACGACTTCCCGGCGATCCAGCGGCTGCTCGCCGAGGGGGCAGCGGACGCCGCCGCACCGGCGTCGCTGGCGCTCATCGCGACCACCCACCAGCACTGGGACCATGTCCGGGCTCTGGAGGAACTGGTGGCACTGACCGGCGCGAAGACCGCTGCGGGGGCCGACGACGTCGCAGGTCTCCCGGTGACGGTCGACGTCCCGCTGGAACACGGCGCGGTGGGGAACTTCGACGGCTTCGACCTCACGGCGGTGCACCTGCGTGGTCACACCCCTGGCTCGATCGCCTACGTCTACCAAGGACCCAGCGGCCCGGCGCATGTCTTCAGCGGTGATTCGCTCTTCCCTGGCGGCGTGGGCAACACGGACCGGGACCCGGCGCGCTTCACCTCCCTGCTGAGCGATGTGCGCGAACGGCTCTTCGGCGTGTATCCGGACGAGACCTTGGTTCATCCGGGGCACGGCAAGTCCACCACCCTCGGCGCCGAGCGTCCGCACCTCCCCGAGTGGGAAGCACGGGGCTGGTAGGCGCAAGCGATTGCCGAGAGGCCCCAGGCGATGAACGGACCGGGGAGCCGGTGGAACAGTCCCCGTTGTGGGTGGTCTAAAGACTGCCTGTTTCGGTGCGCAGCCGGAGCCACAGCCAGAGCCGGGTGTCCGGATCGGACAGCTCTACGCCGGTGTCCTGGGCGAGCCGCCCCAGCCGGTAGCGCACGGTGTTGTTGTGCACGTGCAAGGACTCGGCCATGGCCGCGATATTGCCATTCGCCTCGAAGTAGGCCCCGAGCGTCGGCAGGTACTCGGTCCCGTTCGCCGAGTCGAAATCACGGATCTCCGTCAGCGCATCGGACTCGGTGAGCCCCTCGTGTTCCAGGTACGCCCCGACCCGATCCACGTTCAGCGGCGTCCGGTAGTCCTCGGCCAAGGCGGCCGCCGGCGCACCGGATCCGCCTCGCGCCAGGGTCTGTTTCCACAGATGATGCATGAGCCGCAGCGCCTCATCCCGTGATTCCGGCAGGCCCTCCACCGTCCGCGCGATACCTCCCACCGCGGCCAGCACCGGATTGGCGCCGATGCCCGCGGCATAGCGGTGAATCTCCCCTGCGACCTTCCGGTGCGTCTCCCGAGGAGACTTCCCAGTCGCCGGCATGAGCGCGTAGACCACCGAATCCACCAGAGCCGCGTGCGATGAGGTGAAGTGGACTCGGCAGACCGTGTTCACGAGGTGCAGCAGACGTTGAAGATCCCGCACCGAGTCCAGGCTGCCGGGTTCCGGATGGACGACCGAGAAGGCAGCCAAGGCGAATCCGTCGGAGGCTTCGAGATTCAGCTGGGCGGCGGCGAAAGCCGCATGGGCCGGATCCTCGATCACGGTCCGGATGAGGTCGGCATTCCGGCGTTCACCGAAATCGGCCGCGGAGCGCGCGTGCAGCATGTGGAGTCCGATCAGCGGCGCCATCCGGTTGAGGGAGTCCAGGCTCCGCTCCCTCAGCCCAGGTCCGGGGTCGATGATCCACAGGCTTCCCAGCAGTTCTCCTCCGGCACGGACCGCGAGCGCCAGACGTGCCAGCCCCTGCTCGCCCGACTCGACGACGACGGCGCCCGGCGCGCCGTACACCGCCTTGAAATCCTCGTCGAGGCCAGGAGGTGTGAGCTCTTGCAGGGAGAGCGTGGTCATCCGCCGCACCTCGTCGATAGGCTGCCCCGGGAGAGTGGAATAGGCCAGGATCCGGCCCAGGGTGTCGACGAAGCTCGCGGCCCCGCCCAGCATGGAGGCAGTGGTGTTGGCGAACGCGTACAGATCCCCGAGCCGCACGCCCGAAGCGGTGTCGGCCATGGCGACCCCCGCCACCGAAGCCCTGGCCAGAGAGATCAACCGCTCCCAGTCGGCGTCGTCGTCCACCACGAGGAGCGCGAGCCGTCCCGCGGCGAGGAGCCGCAGATCTTCCAGCAGCATGCCCGTCGCTTTGAACATGACCGCGGCGGCACCGTCCACGACCGCAGTGTCGAGAAGACCTGCGAAATCCTCAGAGCCGGCCGTCATGCCGATGGCCAGCACGATCCGGTCCCGCAGAGTCACCTGCCGCGAGGAGTCATGGATGACCACGTCGGTGACCGCATGAACCAGAGCGTCCTCCGAAGGGTTGAGGAGCGTGACCACAGGGCCGAGGAGTTGCAGACAGGCGGTCAGGGGCACGGCCTGGCCGGGAGCAGCCGCCGATGGACTCGCCGCATCAAACATGGATGGAATTTATCACAATGATGAAGGAAATTTTTTAGGATATTTCCCATACGAAGCCATAGTGATTCACATCACCATTGAAGGGAAGATCCGGCTCAGCCCGGAACGACCTGGAGGTGAAGGCGAATGAAAGCCAAAGACATCAAGGCGCTGGTCTCGGTCCAGCCGCCTGCCCGGACGAAGGCCGAGCGACTCGGCAGGCGCAGTTTCAACGTCGAGGACATCCGGAAGCAGGCTGCACGCCGGCTTCCGCGCAGCGTCTTCGACTACATCGAAGGCGGCGGAGAGGACGAATACTCGCTCCGCCGGAACCGGGACTCCTTCGCGGACTGGTCCTTCCTGCCGCAATGGGGCAGCGTGGCGGACCTCAGCCTGGAGTCCACCCTCCTGGGCGGGCCCGTCGCCATGCCCCTCACGCTGTCCCCCACGGGCGGCACCCGGCTGTTCCACCCGCAGGGTGAGATCGCAGTGGCCCGCGCCGCCCGCTCGGCCCGGGTCCCCTACGGACTGGCGCATCTGAGCACCACCACCATGGAGGATGTCAGCGCGGCCACACCAGGCCTGCGGCGCTGGTTCAACATGGAGCCGATCGGAGACCGCGGGCTGCTGGACGCAGTGCTGGAACGGGTGTCCCGGGCCGGGTACGAAGCGCTTCTGCTGAACGTGGACTGCCGGGGCATCGGCCACCGGGAGCGGGACTACCGCAACGGATTCACCGCTCCTCCGTCGATCAAGCCCCGCACCGTGGTCGAGGGGCTTCTGCACCCTTCCTGGTCCCTGGGCTTCCTGCTCAACGACGCCATCGCGTTCCCCAATCTCGATGCCGAAGTTCCCGAAGGCCCCTTGGCGAGTACACCGGACATGTGGCGGACCCTTCTGGCCGGCTCCTACGAGCCCACGGACTGGAACGACATCGAGCATCTGAGGTCCCGCTGGGACGGACCGATCGTGTTGAAGGGATGCGTCAACCCGGACGACGTGGACCGGGCCGCAGGGATCGGCATCGACGCCATCCAGGTGAGCAACCACGGGGGCCGCCAATTGGACCACATGGCCTCGCCCATGGACGTCCTCCCCGAACTGGTGCGGCGCGCGGACGGACGGCTGGAGCTGATCGTCGACGGCGGTGTGCGTCGCGGCTCGGACGTCATCAAGGCGATCGCCCTGGGGGCCGATGCCTGCTCGATCGGCAGGCCGTACCTCTACGGCCTGGCCGCCGCGGGCGAGGCCGGCGTGGCCCACGTCCTCAACCTCTTCGCCCAGGAGATGGAACGGACCATGACGCTCCTCGGAGTCGCCAGCATCGCCCAACTGCACGCCGACGGCCCGGCTCTCATCCGACACCGTGCCGAGATGTTCGAGCGCAGCACCACGCCGGCAAGGCCTCGGATCGCCGCCGTTCCCGACGAGCTGAGGAGCAGGGCATGAACACCTCGATCATCCCCGTGCAAAGGCCGGGGTCGCGGAGGCCGGGGTTCCGGCGAGTGCTCGCAGCAGCAGCCACGGCAGCCGTCGTCATGGCAGCCTCCGCCTGCAGCCAGACCGGCGCAGCGACGTCGTCCGCTTCGGCGGGCGCCATCACCACGGAGGTACCGCCGCTCGCAGTGGACTCCGCGGCCGCGGCCCTCCTGCCGCAATCCGTGAAATCCTCCAAGACGCTCCGCGTGGCCATTCCGACCAACGAACCGCCGACGCAGTTCTACCAGGAGGGCACACAGAACATGGTGGGGCTCAACCCCGACGTCGCACGACTCCTGGGTCAGGCACTGGGCGTTCAGGTGCAGATCGACGTGGCCAACTTCGACTCGATCATCCCGGGCATCGCTGCCGGGCGCTATGACGCCACCGTCTCCTCCATGTCCCCCACCGCCGAGCGCGGCAAGGTTCTGGACTTCGTCGATTACGCCCAGTTCGGCAGCGGCGTGGCTGTTCCCCAGGGCAACCCCCTCGGCCTGAACGAGAAGTCGCTGTGCGGCAAGAAAGTCGGGTTCCTCACCGCCTCCTACCAGCTGCGCACCGACGTCCCGAAGTTCGACGAGGCCTGCCTCGCAGCAGGCAAGGAGAAGATCCAGAGCAACGAGTACCAGGACACCCGCCAGGCGATCTCAGCGCTGAGCAGTGGCCGCCTGGATGCAGTGCTCGCGGACTCGCCCATTCTCAACTATGCGGCCACCCAGAATCCGGCAATCCAGATCGGGGCCAGCTACGACGTCGCAGAGGTCGGGATCGGGGTGGCCAAGGGCGAGAACCTGGTCAAGGCCGTCGCCAAAGCCATGCAGACGGTACTCCGCAGCGAGGCGTACGGCGCCGTGCTGAAGAAGTACGGCCTCTCCACCAGCGCCATCCCCGACGCACGAGTCAATTTCTTCCAGTGAGCGTGATCGATATGAATGTGAACCCCGCGGTCCCCGCAGACCCGGAGCAGCTGAACGCCGGCGACAAGCCGACAGCTTTGAGTTCCGGCCGGGGGCAGCCATCAGCCAGTTCAGCCTCGGAGCCACCGTCCGAAGCCATTCCGGTCGTCCCTCTCCGGCATCCGGGCCGGGTGGCCATGGCGGCGATCCTGCTGATCGTCGCCGCCCTGGCGGCCATGGACATCGCAATGAACCAGCGGTACCACTGGGACGTCGTCGTCTCCTTCCTCTTCGCGCCGCAGATCATGACCGGAGCGGGTCTGACCCTGCTGCTCACGGTGGTCTCCATGACGGTCGGCATCGCCCTGGGCACAGGTCTGGCGGTCATGAGGCTCTCCGCCAACCCGGTGCTGAGGACCATCAGCCGCGCCTACATCTGGTTCTTCCGCGGGACTCCCCTGCTGGTGCAATTGATCTTCTGGTACAACATCGCCGCCCTGTACCCCGTGATCGCCCTCGGTCTGCCCTTCGGCGGACCCTCCTGGGTGATCGGCTCGGCGAACGTCCTCATCACCCCATTAGGGGCGGCTCTGCTGGGGCTTTCGCTCAATGAGGCGGCCTACATGGCCGAAATCATCCGCGGAGGCATCTCCTCCGTGGACAAGGGTCAATACGAGGCGGCCAGGGCCCTCGGCATGAAGAAGGCGACCCTGATGCGCCGGATCATCCTGCCCCAGGCCATGCGAGTCGTGCTGCCGCCCACCGGCAATCAGATCGTTTCGATGCTGAAGGGAACGTCCCTGGTCAGCGTTCTGGCCATCTCCGATCTGCTCTACTCCGCACAGATCATCTATTCCGGCAACTACCAGACCATCCCGCTGTTGATCGTGGCCAGCCTCTGGTACCTGGCACTGACCACCGTGCTCAGTTACTTCCAGGGGCTCCTGGAGAAGCGCTACGGCCGGGGTTTCGAACTGTCCGCCGGAACCCTCCGGCGGAGGAAGAACAAGAACAGGAGCGCGTCATGAGCACAGCCATGGTGACAGCCCGCGGAGTGCGCAAGAGCTTCGGCCCCGTGGAGATCCTCAAGGGCATCGATCTGACCGTGGAACGCGGTTCCGTCACCTGCCTGATCGGCCCCTCCGGCTCCGGGAAGACCACCTTCCTGCGATGCATCAACCACCTGGAGAAGGTGGACGCGGGGCGCCTTTCCGTGGACGGCTCCCTGGTCGGCTACGTGGAACGCAATGGCAAGCTCTACGAGATGAGGGAGGACCAGACGGCCCAGGCCCGTCTGGACGCCGGCATGGTATTCCAGCGGTTCAATCTGTTCCCCCACATGAGCGTCCTGGACAACATCCTCGAAGCCCCCCTCCGTGTTCAGAAGCGGCCACGGGCAGAGGTGCTGAAGGAAGCCCGGGTACTCCTGGACCGTGTCGGACTGGGCGACCGAGGGCATTCCTATCCTCAGGAGCTCTCCGGTGGTCAGCAGCAGCGGATCGCGATCGCCCGAGCACTGGCCATGAAGCCGAAACTGATGCTCTTCGACGAACCGACCTCGGCCTTGGACCCCGAACTCGTGGGCGAAGTGCTCGACGTCATGAAGCAGCTCGCGGAGGCCGGAATGACCATGGTGGTGGTGACCCATGAACTCGCTTTCGCCCGGCAGGTCAGCGACCAGGTGATCTTCATGGACCAGGGCGTCGTGGTCGAGGCCGGGCCGCCGGAGCAGGTGCTCGGCGCGCCCAGGCACGAACGGACCCGGGCCTTTCTGTCCAAGGTCCTTTGACTCGCATTTCAGAACAGGCCACCCCGGTGGCCGGAGAGATATTCATGACGAAAAAGACATTCCGGACGGTGAACGCTCCCGTCCCGTCCGGCCCTTACTCTCAGGGCGTCGAGGCCAACGGCTTCTACTTCACCGCGGGCCAGACTCCGCACGACCCTGTCACTGACTCGCTCGTCGGAGAAAGCATCGAAGAGCAGAGCGAGCAGGCTTTCCGAAACCTGAGTGCGGTCCTCGCCGCCCGGGGCCTCGATCTTTCCCACGTGGTCAAGGCGACAGTCCATCTGCAATACCCGGAACGGGATTTCGAGGGCTTCAACGAGGTCTACCGACGGCTCGTGCCCGAGCCTCACCCGGCCCGGACCACCGTCGGATCGGTGCTGGGCGACTTCCTGGTGGAGATCGACGCGATCGCAGCTCTGAAGTCCTGAAGCTCCGGCGACCGGGAAACCGCTCGTCAGACCGCTTCGACGAGCGATTTCTCAGAGCTCGACACCGACCCCGCCACGCGGCGTCGTGCATCGAGGCTCGCAACGACGATCACGAGCAGACCCAGCACCGTGATGCCCGCCCCGATCCAGATCGGCGAGGTGTACCCGAGCCCCGCCGCGATGCCGAGTCCGCCGGCCCAGGCGCCCAGCGCATTGCCCGCATTGAAGGCGGCGATGTTCGCCCCCGAGGCGAGGGTGGGTGCCTGGCCGGCATGGTTCATGACCCGGCTCTGGAGCGCCGGAACGGTGCCGAAACCGAAACCACCCACCAGGAAGAGCGCGACGACGGCGGCCGGCGGCCAGGCCGCGAAGAGGCCGAAGAAGACGAGTGCCAGGATGAGCGCCACGGTGAAGCCGATCAACGTCCTGTCGATGGAGCGATCCGCCAGGCGTCCGCCCAGCCAGTTGCCGATCACGAGTCCTACGCCGAACAGCACCAGGAGCCACGGCACGGCCCCTTCCGGGAAGCCGCTGACCTGGGTGAGCGTGTAGGCGATGTAAGTGAACGCCCCGAACATGCCGCCGTACGCGAGGACCGTGGTCAGCAGAGACAGCCACACTTGCAGGGAACGGAACGCCCGCAGTTCGCTACGCAGACGCACGTGCTGTTCGGCGCCGCGGGTGGCCGGAACCAGCAGTGCGATGCCCGCGAAGGCGATCACCCCGATGGCCGAGATCACCCAGAAGGTCGAACGCCAACCGAATTGCTGGCCCAGGAAGGTGCCGAAAGGAACGCCCAGCACATTGGCCGCGGTGAGACCCGTGAACATGAGGGCGATGGCGCCGGCCTTCTTCTCGGGAGCCACGAGGCCCGCCGCGACCACCGAGCCGATGCCGAAGAAGGCACCATGGCAGAGCGCGGCGAGGGCTCGGCCGGCCATGGCCAGGCCGTATCCGGGGGCGAGGGCCGTGAGAGCGTTGCCCGCGATGAAGAGGACGAGGAGGCCCAGCAGCACCTTCTTCCGAGGCAGTCGCGTGGTGGCCGCCGTCAGGCCCAGGGCACCCACGACGACGCTGAGCGCGTAGCCGGTGATGAGCCACCCGGCGGTGGTTTCGCTGACGCCGAAGTCGGCCGCCACTCCGGGAAGCAGGCCCATGATGACGAATTCCGTGAGGCCGATGCCGAAACTTCCGACGGCGAGGGCCAGCAGCCCGAGGGGCATGAGGGTTCTCCTGTAGACTTGAGAGATAGTTGCAAGCGCGCTCTATTGCATGAACGACATAATATTTGCACATGCAAATATAAAGCGCAAGCAACTATCCGTTCAGTCGTGTCAGAAGAAGGAGATCGCAGTGGGCATCGCTGACGACGCCGTCGAGATCCGCGCACAAGGCTGGCGCACTCTCGCCGCACTGCACGGGTTGATCGAATCCGAGCTGGAGAAGGCTCTGAGCGCCGCCGTCGAGCTGTCAGTGGTGGAGTACACCGTGCTGGATGCCCTGAACCGGCAGGACGGGTGGCATATGCGCATGCAGCAGCTGGCGCGCGCCGCGGCTCTCAGCCCGAGCGCCACCACACGCCTGGTCAATCGCCTGGAAAACCGTGCGCTTCTGACCCGGGTGCTCTGCGCCGACGACCGCCGTGGCATCTACACCGAGCTCACTGCCGCAGGCCACGAACTCTACGACCGGGCGAAACCCGTCCACGACAAGACCCTCGCCGCCGTCCTGGAAGAGGCATCGGCGCAGGCCGAATTGGCCCCGATGGTCAAGGCCCTCCGGCTAGGCGGGCCTTAACGCATCGACTGCTCCGCAGTTGTCGTTTTGAGGGCTCAAAACGACAACTGCGGAGCAGTCGATGCGTTAAGGCCCGGCTAGCGGCCGCGGCGCTCGTTCGACGCCGGGGCGGAGGCACGGCGCGGGCCCTTGCGGGGCGGACGGCCCGAACCGGAGTTCTGACCGCCGGAGCCGAAGGAGCCGCCGGAGGTGCCACCGGTGGTCGAGGACCACACGGGAGCGCTGCCGGCGCGGGGCGCCGAGGACCGCTGAGCCCCTGACCGCTGAGCCGAAGAACGCTCGCGCGAACCCGCACGCTCGCTGCGCTCACCACGAGCGGCACGCTCGCCGCGCGGCGCATTGTGTTCCGGACGGGTCTGGCCGGAACGATCGCTCCGGGAACCGGCCGCACCACGTTCGGGGCGGGCCCCGTCACGGCGACGGCCGCGCCCACCCTCTGAGGCCGGAGCCTTGGCAGTGTCCGCCGTCGAGCCCTGACGGGTGCCGCGCTGGCCGGAAGCCTGCGCGGAACCGCCCTGGCCACCACCACGACGGGCCCGCTTGCGCTGGGCGTTGGCCCCCGTGGAGGTGCCTCCGCCCTGCTGCGGGGCCTTGGCCGCAACGGCGGCTGCGCGAGCCGCGGGCTCGACGACGGCAGCCTGCTCGCCCACGAAGTCCCGGATCTCGGTCGAGCCGGGAGCCACCGGGGTGAGCGGGGCCTTCACGCCGGCGGCGCGGAGGAGCTTCTGCACCTCGGAGCGCTCCTCCGGCAGGACCAGGGTCACCACGGTGCCCTCTGCGCCGGCGCGGGCCGTGCGGCCCGAACGGTGCAGGTACGCCTTGTGCTCTGCGGGTGGATCGACGTGGATGACCAGTTCCACCTCGTCCACGTGCACGCCGCGGGCAGCGACGTCGGTGGCCACGAGCACACGGACCTCGCCGGAGGAGAACTCCGCCAGGTTGCGGTCACGGGCGTTCTGCGACAGGTTGCCGTGCAGATCCACCGCGGGGATGCCGTTCGCGGTCAGAACCTTGGCCAGCTTCTTGGCGGCGTGCTTGGTCCGGGTGAACAGCACGCGCTTGCCGGTGCCGGATGCGAGCTCGTTGATCAGGAGCTTCTTGGCGTCCTTGTCCTTGGCCAGGAACACGTGGTGCTCCATGGTGGTCACGGCGGCCTTCGGCGCGTCCACGGAGTGCGTGACGGGCTTCTGCATGTAGCGGTTGACCAGCTTGTCCACGCCGTTGTCCAGAGTCGCTGAGAACAGCAGGCGCTGACCACCGGCCGGGGTCGCATCCAGGATGCGGCGCACCACGGGAAGGAAGCCCAGGTCAGCCATGTGATCGGCCTCGTCGAGCACGCTGATGCTCACCTGATCCAGTGACACGATGCCCTGTTTCATGAGGTCTTCCAGACGGCCGGGGCAGGCGATGATGATGTCGACGCCAGCCGCCAGGGCCTTCTCCTGACGGGCCTGGGAGACACCGCCGTAGATGACGGTGGTGCGCAGACCGAGGCCTTCCGCGAGGGGTGCCACGGTGCGGTCGATCTGGGTGGCCAGCTCACGCGTGGGGGCCAGCACCAGGCCGCGCGGCTTGCGGGCACCGGAGGCACGGCGCTGCCCGGCATCGGTGGCGAGGCGGGTCACCAGCGGGATGGCGAAGGCGAGCGTCTTGCCGGAGCCGGTCTGCCCGCGGCCCAGCACATCGCGCCCGGCCAGGGTGTCCGGCAGGGTCTTGATCTGGATGGGGAAAGGTTCGGTGATGTCCAAAGAGCCCAGCGCAGAGATGATCTCGGCGGGCACGCCCAGGGAGGCGAAAGAAGTCATAGGGGAAGTCCTCAAGAACTGTGGCCCAGAGCAGTGTGCCTAGGGCAGCAGGCTCCACGCAGTGGGCGTAGGCCAGACGTTCTAGTCTATCAGTGCCCGGGTGCGGGGTGCGATCAGCACCATCGCGACCCCGCAGACCACCGTCACCGCGAAGAGTCCCGCATACGCTCCGCCGAGCCCTCCGAGGGCGGCGAACACCAGACCCGAAATGGCCACACACAGGGCGTTGCCCAGCGAATCGGCCATGGCCAGCGCCGAACTGTTGAAGCCCTGCTCCCCCGGCCGGGACAGTGCCAGCACCATGACGCTCAGGCGCGGGAACATCAGACCCATGCCCGCGCCGCCGAAGAGCCAGACGGCGATGAGCACCCAGGCGGGTCCCTCCAGCAGGATCACCACGAAAATGCCCGTCACCACGCAGAACACCAGGGCTGACCCGATCCGGACCGCGCGATGATGCGGCAGTCGCGTGGATCCCAGCCGCCCCTGAATGCCGGAGGTGACGCCCCACGACACGGCACTGCAGGTCAGGGCGAGGCCCGCGAAGGACGGTTCGAAGTGGTAGACCTCGTAGAGCACCTTCGGCAGGTAGACCTCGGTGCCGAAGAAGGCCGCCGATCCGATGGCGCGGGTCAGCACGACACTGGGAAGCCCTCGCTGAGCCGACAGCGTTCCGCGCGGAATCAGGGGCCGCACCGCGAAGAGGCAGAGCGCGATCATGGCCAGCGCGAGAACCCAGCCCACCGCCGGGATCCCCGAGCTGAGGTTCAGACCCATGACGGACAACGCGGCCAGCACCGCCCAGAGCAGGCGTCCCCACGGATAGGGTGCGACGGCGGTGGGCAGCTCATGCTTTTCGTTGAGTCTCCGCAGCGCCGGGACCAGTCCGAGCAGCGCGGGGATGACCAGCACCAGCACCCCGAGGAAAACCCAGTGCCAGCTCGCCACCTGAGCGACAAGGCCGCCGATGTACGGGCCGAGGATGGAGGGCAGGACCCAGGCCGCTGCGAACGCCGCGAACATCTTGGCGTGCAGATCCGCCGGGAACACCTTTCCCACCAGGACCGTCAGGGCGACGCCGTTGGCCCCGCCCGCGAACCCCTGCACGATGCGGCCCAGCACCAGCAGAGGCATGGTGGGAGCCGTTCCGGCGATCACCAGGCCGAGGGTGAAGAGGCCTACGGAGGCGTAGATGGCGCCCACGGGGCCGCGCCGGTCGGACCAGCTGCCGGACAGGACCATGCCGATCACGCTGGCCGCCATGGGACCCGCGAAGGCGAGGGCGTACAGCTCTTGTCCCCCGAGCTCTTGCGCGGCGACGGGCATGACCGTGGTGACGGCCATCGACTCGAAGGCGTTGAACACCACGAGCGCCAGGAGTCCGAGGGTGGTCAGAAGGTACGGCGGGCTGAAGATGCCGTGGTGGGGAGCGGCGGCGGAATGCACAGAACTATTGGACTGCCCCCGGGAACCACCCGCCAAGACTGGGATCCACTTGTCCAGTCAAGCGAACATGGGTGCACAAACGAACCGGGTCCCAGGCGGTTCCGCACCTCCGCGAGAAGCCAGTTGAGCACAGTGCGGAGCCTCAACACTGTGCTCAACTGGCTTCTCGCGGAGGGGGCTCAGACCCGGCGCGTGGATTCCCTCAGAATCACCTGGCCCTGGATCGGATCGGCAGTCCCGCCCAGGGCGACCCGCGCCGCCGCAGCCCCGATCTCCTCGAGCGGGAGACGGGCTGTCGAGAGCCCCGGCTGGAAGTCCTGGAGAGTCTCGATGTCGTCGAATCCGGCCAGGCCGTAGTCCGTGGGCGCGTGCAACCCGCTCTCGCGCAGGGCCGCGGCGACGCCCATCGCCATCCTGTCGTTGGCGGCGAACACCACGGGCCACTCGCCCGCGGATATCTCCTCCCGGAGCAGCGCGGCAAGCTCACGGCCCGCAGTGAAACCGCCCTCACGCCCGAACATTCCTCGATGCATCGACCTTTCGCGCACCCCACGGCGGGAGAGGGCCTCCCGGAAGCCCCGCAGTCGCTCGTCCGAGGTGAGCAGCCCCTCCGGCCCGCCGAGCAGATGAAAGGACCGGGCGCCGTCGTCGAGCAGCGCCGCAGCAAGGTCTCCGGCCAGCGCGGCGTGCGGAATCTCCAGCACACTGTCGCGCTCCGTGAGCGAGCGGCCGAGCAGCACCAGCCGCCCGTCATTGCGCAGATAGCGCTCGGCCTCCTGCCGCAAGGCCTCATTGTCGCCCTCAAGCCCGGCTCGCTCATGGCGGCTTCCGACGAGTACGACGGCGTCCGCGCGCCGGGACGCGAAGACCTCCAGGGCGGCACGTTCCTCCGCCGGGCCTCCGTCCGTGCCGGCCAGCAGGAGGGTGCGCCCTTCCGCCTGGGCCACGCGCTGGACCCCGCGGGCGATGGAGGAGAAATAGGGGTCCGCGATGTCGTGGACGATGAGGCCGATGAGGCCGCTGCTGGACCGCGCCAGGGCCTGCGCCTGGGCGTTGGCCACGTAGCCGAGCGCCTGGGCCGCATCCCGCACGCGCTCCGCCACGCCGGCGCCGGGCGTCCGGGCCGAGCCGTTCAGGACACGGGAAGCCGTGGCCAGGGACACCCCGGCAAGCTGCGCCACCTGGCTCAAGGTCACTGCACCCACGGAAATCCTCCTTCGTCGCTGGCATCATCTCATGCCGGAAACCTTTCGGAAAGCGCTTGCCAAGGCGAGAGGCCTGCGTCACACTAAGATTCGGAAAGCGTTTTCCGAACCGCCCGGACCAGACCACAGGAGAGCCGATGACCACCACCCGAACCCTGCGCATCGCCATGAACGGCATCACGGGCCGTATGGGCTACCGCCAGCATCTGCTGCGTTCCATCCTGCCGATCCGCGACGCCGGCGGCTTCCTCCTGGACGACGGCACCCGCGTGCAGGTGGAGCCGATCCTGGTGGGCCGCAATGAGGCCAAGATCCGTGAGCTGGCCGAACTCCACAAAGTCGGCGAGTGGTCCACCGATCTGGACGCCGTCATCAACGACCCCACCGTGGACATCGTCTTCGACGCGTCCATGACCAGCCTCCGCGCCGCCACCCTGAAGAAGGCCATGCGCGCCGGCAAGCACGTGTTCACGGAGAAGCCCACGGCGGAGACCCTGGAAGAGGCCGTCGAGCTCGCCCGGATCGGCCGGGACTCCGGCGTCACCGCCGGCGTCGTGCATGACAAGCTTTACCTCCCCGGCCTGGTCAAACTGCGCCGTCTGGTGGACGAAGGCTTCTTCGGCCGCATCCTCTCCATCCGCGGCGAGTTCGGCTACTGGGTGTTCGAAGGAGACATCCAGGCCGCCCAGCGCCCCTCCTGGAACTACCGCAAGGAGGACGGTGGCGGGATGACCACGGACATGTTCTGCCACTGGAACTACGTCCTGGAAGGCGTCATCGGCCCGGTCAAGAGCGTCAACGCCAAGACCGCCACCCACATCCCCACCCGCTGGGATGAATCCGGCCGCGAGTACAAGGCCACCGCGGATGACGCCTCCTACGGCATCTTCGAACTGGAGACCCCGGGCGGCGACCCGGTGATCGGCCAGATCAACTCCTCCTGGACCGTCCGCGTCTACCGCGACGAACTCGTGGAGTTCCAGGTGGACGGCACGCACGGTTCCGCCGTTGCCGGCCTGAACAAGTGCGTGGCCCAGCAGCGTGCCCACACCCCCAAGCCCGTGTGGAACCCGGACCTGCCCGTCACCGAGTCCTTCCGCAGCCAGTGGCAGGAAGTCCCCGCCAACGCCGAGCTGGACAACGGCTTCAAGCTGCAGTGGGAGGAGTTCCTGCGCGACGTCGTCGCCGGCCGCGAACACCGCTACGGTCTGCTCTCCGCCGCCCGCGGCGTGCAGCTGGCCGAACTCGGCCTGCAGTCCAACGCCGAGCGCCGCACCATCGACATCCCGGAGATCGTGCTCTGATGGCCACGCTGACCCTTCCCAGCCCGGACGGCGGCTGCTACGAGCGCACGCTCCGCCCCGCCACCGCGTGGGCCAAGCCGTCCACGCCCCTGAGCGCCCGGCACGCCTACGCCGCGGCCCACGTCATCCCGCTCACGACGGCGGACAACACCCCCGGCGCTCCCGCGGCACTCGATTGGAACGCCACTCTGGCCTACCGGCACGAACTCTGGTCCTACGGCCTGGGCGTGGCCGACGCGATGGACACCGCTCAGCGCGGCATGGGCCTGGACTGGGCCGCCACGCAGGAACTGATCCGGCGCAGCGCGCAGGAGGCGGCCGACGTCGTCGGCTCCGGTGCGCCCGCACTGGCCGGCAAGACGGTCCGTGATCTGCTCGCCTGCGGCGCCGGGACGGACCAGCTGGATCCGGCCGCGGTGCCGGAGGGCGAAGCGGGGCTCGCCGTCGTCCTGGACGCCTACCGCGAGCAGCTGGCCGTGGTGAGTGGCTCCGGTGCCAAGGTCATCCTCATGGCGTCCCGTGCGCTGGCGCGGGTGGCACGCGGCCCGGAGGACTACCTGCGGGTCTATTCGACCCTGCTGCGGGAGGCCACCGAACCGGTCATCCTGCACTGGCTGGGCACCATGTTCGACCCGGCGCTGGCCGGGTACTGGGGGTCTGAGGACGTTTCCGAAGCGACGGAGACGTTCCTGGGCCTGATCCGCTCACATCCGGGGAAGGTTGACGGCGTCAAGGTGTCCCTGCTGGATGCCTCCCACGAGGTGTCCCTGCGTGCCGCATTGCCCACGGGAGTCCGGCTCTACACCGGTGACGATTTCAACTACCCGGAGCTGATCGACGGGGACGGCGCGCACCACTCGGACGCACTGCTGGGCATCTTCGCGGCCATCTACCCGGCGGCGTCGGCGGCGCTGCAGGCGTACGACGCCGGGTCGCCGGCCGAGGCGCGCGCGTTGCTGGATTCGACGCGTGAGCTGGGCAGACACATCTTCAGCGCGCCGACGTTCTACTACAAGACCGGCATCGCGTTCCTGTCCTGGCTGAACGGCAAGCAGCCGGGCTTCCAGATGGTGGGCGGTCTGCACTCGGGCCGATCCGTGCTGCATCTGGTGCGGACGCTGGAGCTGGCGGACGAGGCCGGGCTGCTGCTGGACCCGGAGCTGGCCGCAGAGCGCATGTCCGGATTCCTGCGCGTGAACGGAGTGGTTCTGTGAGCGACTTTTCCCGCCTGTCCCTGAACAGTGCCACCACCAAGAAGTGGACTCTGCAGCAGGTCGTGGACGGCTGCGTCCGCGCCGGCATCCCGGCGGTCGGCCCGTGGCGGGACCGCGTGGCCGAGGCGGGGCTGGAGAACGCCGCACGGATGATCCGCGACGCCGGTCTGCGCGTCTCCTCCCTCTGCCGCGGGGGCTTTTTGACGGCCGCCGACGCGGAGGGCCAGGCCGCCGCCTTGGAGGACAATCGGCAGGCGGTGCTGGAGGCCGTCGCGCTGAGCACCACGGAACTGTTCCTCGTGGTCGGCGGGCTGGCCCCGGGCGAGAAGGATGTCCTGGCGGCGCGGCAGCGCGTGGCGGACCGGCTCGCGGAGCTGGTGCCGTTCGCCGCCGACCACGGGGTGCGCCTGGTCCTGGAGCCCCTGCACCCGATGTACGCCGCGGACCGGGCGCTCATCTCCACCCTGGGCCAGGCCTTGGACCTCGCGGCACCGTACTCCACGGAAGCCGTGGGCGTGGCCGTGGACACCTTCCACGTGTGGTGGGACCCGGAGCTGAAGGCCCAGATCGCGCGGGCCGGCCGCGAGGGCCGGATCGCCTCCTACCAGGTGTGCGACTTCAACCTCCCCATCGCGGCGGACGCCCTGCTCTCCCGCGGCATGATGGGCGACGGCGTGATCGACTTCGCCACGATCGGCGGCTGGGTGCGGGACGCCGGGTACACAGGGGACATCGAGGTGGAGATCTTCAACCAGGAGATCTGGGACGCCGACGGAGACGAGGTCATCGCCACGATGAAGGAGCGGTACGCGGAGCTGGTCCTGCCCTACGCCTAGGCTGCCGCATCTCCTCCCCGCGAGAGGGCACTTAATCACAGTGCGGGCGCATTGGACCGTGATTAAGTGCCCACTCGCGGGGACCTTGCCCGCACCCGGCCTGCGAAGATCACGGACACCAAGGCCACGCAGGCGGTCAGCGCGAACACCCCGACGAACGCACCGCCGGCGGCCAGCACGTGGAAGACCAGACCGGTCGCCGCGAGTGAAAGGGCCGCCCCCAGCGAGTCCGCCACGTTGGAAGCGGAACTGTTGAAACCCTGATTGCGCGGTGTCGAATACGCGAGCACCAGCACGCTCAGCCGCGGGCTCATCATGCCCATGCCACCGCCGGCCAGAAGCCAGGCCAGGATCAAGGTGAGCGGCGGCAACCCTGCCAGGGTCGCCAGCAGGATGATGATGATCGACACCGCGACGAAGGCCGAGCCCAGCCGCACGAACGCCGCATCGCCCAACCGGCCCGCGAGTCTCCCCTGAACCGCCGAGCCGGTGGACCAGGCGACGGCCGAGCAGGTCAAGGCGAGGCCCGCCGTCGACGGCTCGAAGTGGTACCGGTCCATCAGCACATACGGCACGTACACCTCGGCCCCGAAGAACGCGGCGGCGGCCAGGAACTTCATGAGGATCACCGCGGGCAGCCCCGTCCTGCCGCGGAGCACCCCTGCCGGCAGAAGCCTCCGGACTGCAAGCAACGCCAGGACCACCGCCGCGAGCGCTACGAGCCAGGACCACTGGCCCGTCTCGACCGAGAGGTTCAGCCCCAGAACAGCCAGCGCAACGACGACGGCGAGTGCCACCCGGGTCCCGGTGCTGCGGGTGGCCGCCGGGTCGAGCTGCTCGGCTGGCGTGGTGGCAGCAGCCGGCGCGGTGGCCGCGGCTGCTGCCGCGCCGTCGTCGTCGGTCCTCCTGTCGGCCAGCCGACGCAAAGCGGGAAGCAACATCGCGAGCGCCGGGACCACCAGGAAGACGACGCCGAGGAACACCCAGTGCCAGCTAAGGTACTGTGCCACGAGGCCCGCGCAGAACGGCCCGACCATGGACGGGACCACCCACGCCGCAGAGAACGCCGCGAAGATCTTCGGGTGCAGCGCGGCGGGATAGGCGCGGGCGACCAGGACATAGAGCACCACGTTGATGGCACCGCCGCCCAAACCCTGGATGAGGCGTCCCGCGAGGAAGACGGGCATCGACTGCGCGAGCCCCGCCACGAGCAGTCCGAGCGCGAAGACCCCCACCGAGGTGAACAGCGGCAGGGCGGGCCCGCGCCGGTCGGTCCAGGCACCGGCCAGCACCATGCCGACGACGCCGCTGGCCAGCGGCCCGGCGAAGGCGAGCGCGTACAGCGCACTGCCATCCAGGTCTTTCGCGACGAGAGGCATGACAGTGGTGACCGCCATCGACTCGAAGGCGGCCAGGAACACCAGGGCGCAGGCACCCAAGGTGGTGAGGAGATGTTCCGGCGCCAGGACGCCTCGTGGAGCGCTCCGGCCCGGTGGGGCCGGCTTGCGCGCGTCGACGTCCGAGGTGTGAGTGGATTCCATGGCCCTGACGCTACGACCTCAACTATGGTTGAGGTCAAAACCGTACGACGTCGGGAAGAGGACATGCCACAGATACACGGAGGCAAGCGTCACGAGCTGAGCATCGGCGAACTCTCGGCACGCAGCGGAGTCCCCGCGTCAGCCCTGCACTTCTACGAGCGTCAGGGGCTGCTGCACGCGGGCCGGAACAGCCTGAACCAGCGCCGGTACACCCGGGACGCCTTGCGACGAGTGGCTTTCATCCGGACCGCCCAACGCGTGGGCATGGCGTTGAAGGAGATCCAGGCGGCCCTGGATTCGCTGCCGGAAGGGCGCACTCCGACCAAGCGGGACTGGGCCCGGCTCTCCGGGCTGTGGCGGGAGGAACTCGACGCGCGGATCGCCGCACTGACCCATCTGCGCGACGATCTGGACTCCTGCATCGGCTGCGGTTGCCTCAGCCTGAAACGCTGCGCACTTCAGAACCCTGACGACGAACTGGGGCAGCGCGGCAGCGGTCCGGTCCTCTGGAGCTGAGCTTTCCGCCCTCCTCTCCTCCGCGAGTGGTCACTTAAGCACAGTCCGGCGGGCTGACACTGTGCTTAAGTGACCACTCGCGGAGGAGGAGGCGGGGTCCATCCTGATTCCAGGACCTCTTTGACTCGGTCCACGTAGTTCTGAAGATGTTCCAGCTCGTGGGAACGCTGCGGGGTCATCGCCCGGTCCCACTCCCGGCTTCCCGACCCACCACGGATGCCCGCCTCAAGCAGCGTCCCGCACTCCGTCGTCGTCAGCCGTTGGAAGTAGCGGTCTTCCGGGTTCACCGTGCCCCAGCCACGGAGCAGAACCCACTGTTCGGGAACCAGTTCGACGATCACCGAGACCGAGGAGTACTCCCTCCCGTGGCGTTTCAACACCTGAACGTGCATCTCCCCGACCCCGCGCGACGTGCCGGGAATCCAGGCCGCGTGGAGCACCCCGGGATCACACAGCGAGGCGTACTCCGGGTCCGAGATCAGCTGCCAGACCGTGCCCCGCGACGCCGCGATCTCGCTGGACACCGCCAGTTCGGCGACTCCGGAGTCGACTTCGAAGCTGTTGCGCTTCCACCATTTCCCCATGATGGAGAAGGTACACCTCCCTTCCCCTCCGCGAGTGGTCACTTAAGCACAGTCCGGCGGGCTGACACTGTGCTTAAGTGACCACTCGCGGAGGAGAAGGCGGGGTCTGAAGCCGACGGACCGCGAGCGCCGTCCAAGCCAGGAGCAGGGCGGCAGCGACCCAGAGGCTCGCAAGGCCCGTGAACCGGTAATTCACGGCACCGGCCACGGCGCCGAGCGCGATCATGGCCCACAGGGTGAAGTACCGCAGCCACACCCCGTGTGGCTCGGCCCGGGTCAGGGCAGCAGCGAAATGCTGTCCCGTCTTCACCAGGGTCCCGGTCATATACGTCAGGGCGATGCTGACCTCGCCGTTGCGCGTGTAGGAGGTGTTCACCACGCCCATCGCCATCGCCAGCAGTGGCGGCACCGCGGCCTCTGCCGAAAGCGACGGAAGGAGGGCCGCGACGGCGATCAGCGCCGTCGTCGTCGCCAGTACGCCCGGCAACCTCCGCTCCCCAGCGCGCCGGAAGACGAGCGTGCTCAGGACCACCCCCAGGCTGAAGAAGCCGATCAGTCCCAGCGCCAGCCCCGCGCCCGTGAGCGAACCGTGCATCAGATCGGAGCTGGCCCGCGTGGTGTTGCCGCTCATGAAGGAGACGAAGTAGCCGCCCAGGTGGATGTACGCCACCGCGTCGATGAAACCGGCGACGGCGGATAGCCCTCCCGCGTAGAGGACGCCGCGCCAGGGCAGGGATGCAGCCACTCGCGGCCTTTCCGTCAGAAGGATGGACGGTCTCAGCGTAGCGCCCCACAGGCCCCGGATCCTGGTCACCGTCCTTCTCCTCCGCGAGTGGTCACTTAAGCACAGTCCGGCGGGCCGACACTGTGCTTAAGTGACCACTCGCGGAGGAGGTGGAGCGTTCGCGGGTCACTAGGATTTGGAGACATGACTCTCGCACCTGGAGGACGGGGCCCGGGACCTGACCCGGCCGGGCAGCCCCTTCCGGCGCCCTCATCGAAGACCCGTCAGCTCCTCTGGCTCGCGCTGACGGTGCTTCTCGGAGTGCCCCTGCTCCTGGCGGGCTGGATCGCGCTGATCTTCCTGGCGGAGCAGCTGGGCTGGGATATCGGCCCGAATCAGATCTTCGCGTGGGAGATCGCCGCCCTGGTGGCGTTGCTCCTTTGGCCGCTGGCGATCCGTGGCTCGCTGCGGCAGTTCTGGCACAACCGGGGCAGACGTCCGGACCAGGTCGCCGAGTGGGGTTCCGAACCCACCGCGCCCGTGCCGACGGTCCCCCTGAACTGGGGGCAGCGCCTCGGACGGGTGCTGGTCATGTTCCTGGGCGGTGCCGGTCTCCTCGCCATCTGCGGGCCCCAGGAGGTCTCGCTCCTGGTGCTCCACGCCCTGGGGGCGGTGAGCGTCGGGCCGAATTCCCTGTGGAAAGCACTCCAGCTGGTCACGTTCCTTCTGCTGCTGGCGTTGCTCCTGCCCTTGATCGCCCTCACCGAACGCTCACTCCGCAAGCACCCGAAGGGCAGCCAGGGGCGCTTCCGTCTGGAGGTTCAGCAGCACTGGTATCTGGCAGCTGTCACGGCCTGGGTCATCTGCGTGGCGATGGGGTTGATGTTCTCCTGGCTGATCCTCGCGTATCTCTGAGCCGCCCCTGCCGCCTCCCTACGGCGTCCCGCTCAGCGCCGCCCGGACGTTGATCACTTTGCCCTGCTGTCCAGCGGGAAGCCCTGAAACCGCACCGCCGGTCGCCGCCAGATGCGCGGCGAGCTGATCCACCGTGGGCGTAGCGCCGAACTTCTGGCGCAGCACCGCGAAGGCCCCCGCCACCTGCGGGGACGCGAAGGACGTACCCATGACGTAGAACGTCCCCGAGCTCTTCCAGGGCAGCAGGACCCCGTCCCGGGTGGTGGCGTTGCCCTCGCCGACCGGCGCGTAAAGACGGGTGGACGGCCCACGGTTCGAGTAACTGCTCAGGGTTCCGGGTGAGACGGCGGAAGTGGCACCCACCGTGATCACGTTGGCGCCGCAGTTCCAGGTCCCCACACCGGCCAGTCCGTCATTGCCCGCCGCCATGACCACGGCGATGCCTTTGGCCTTCAGTCGTCCCGCCACCGTGTCGATGGCCTGTCCCAGGCCGGTGCAGCTCCCACCGGAACTCAGCGGAGCGCCGGACACCGACAGGTTGATGGCGGCGATCCGGCCTTTGAACTGGGCCGATTCGCTCCCGACAGCATCGATCCAGTTCAGCGCGTTGACCACCGATTCCCCGGACCAACCGAACGAGTCGTTGACACCGGTGGTGGTTCCGCCGCCCACCTTGACCTGCACGACTTTGGCGCCCACGGCGGCTCCGGCCGTGGAGACGATCGTGTAGGAGCCGTCGCTGTTCAGCTCCCAGCGTTTGCCCGCCTGCCCCACCGCCGCTCCCGCCGTGGCGGTGCCGTGATAGTCGTGGCAAGGGGTCCCCGCGGAAGAGACGCAGGCGGGGTTCGGCGTCGAGCTGCCGGGCAGCGTGCTGAAGTACGACGGCGTCGCGTACAGGTAGCTGCTGCTGATCTGGTTGGTGGTCTGACACAGATTCGGCCACGCCGTCTTCGGTGCGTCGAGGCCGAAGCAGTACTCGCCGGCCACCTTCGAGAGGCCTGCGGAGTCCTTCATCAGGGAGTTGCCCGAGGTGAACGCGCCGTCGATGTCGATGACGATCTGGCCGGTCCCGTCGAACACGGCACCCTGGGCGTCGAGGTATCCGCCGTCCACTTGTCCACCGAGATTGACGGCGATGTTCGAGCGGTTCCAATCCACATTGGGCGGCGCGGCAATCGCAGGTGCAGACAGGCCGAGCGACAGCAGGGCCACAGTGCTGGCGATGACGGACAGGGGACGAAGATGTTTCCTCATGAGTTCCTCCGAGACGGCGCGGTGATGGTGCAGCAGTGATGTGACGCCCGGATCCCCCAAGGACATGAGGCGCCACTTGCAGCTTATTGCCGTCGGTGGATTAAAGCTCCTGTCAGGCCGAATTCTTATTCCACGAACCTGCGCCGCCCCGCAAGGTAACCGAACACGGCCCCTGCGAGGGAGATGCCCAGGAAAACCCACCCGGCCAGGGTGAAAGCGCCGGTCAGCTGATGCGTCCAGGAGACCATGAGCGTGCCCACGGAGCCGACGCCGTACCCGACGCCCTGCATCATGCCCGAGAGCCGGGCCGCGGTGTGCTGGTCCCGGGTGCGCAGCATGATCATGGTCAAGGCGACCGCCGTCAGCGCCCCTTGGCCCAGCCCCAGCAGGGCGATCCACGCCCAGATCCCGCCGATCGGCCCGAGGATGCTCAACGCGAAGCCGGAGCCGGTCATGAGCGCGAGCACCATGTTGATCACCCGCTGATCCCAGAACTTCGCGGCGAGCGCGGGGGCGATCAGCGAGCCCAGCATCTGGAGCAGGATCGAGACGGACACCATGACGCCGGCGGCGCCTCCGTCGATCCCCCGCTCCCGCAGCACGGGAGCAAGCCAGGCGAAGACACTGAAGGAGCTCATCGCCTGCAGGACCATGAACAGCGTGACCTGCCAGGCGACCGGCGACCGCCAGACATTCGCACCTTCGGCGTCGACGCTCTCGCGGTGGTGTGGCGCGCTGAACGCCAGCGGGGCGAAGAGGAGCACGACGACGGCGGCCGGCACCGCCCAGAAGATCAGCGCCGTCGTCCACTGGCCGCTGAGTTCGAACAGCGGGTAGGTGAATCCGGCGCCGAGCGCTGCGGAGGCGCAGATCGCCGTCGTATAAAGCCCGCCCATGAGCCCGAGGCGGTGCTGGAAATCGCGCTTGACGACGGTGGGCAGGATGACGTTGCAGAGAGCGATCGCGGCACCGCAAAGGGCCGTGCCGAAGAGCAGGAGCGGCAGATGCCCCAAGGTTCCGAGCTCGGTGGGCCGGATCAGGAGACCCGCCGTGAGCACCACCATGGCACCGAAAAGAACCCGCTCCGCTCCGAAACGCCGGGCCAGCACCGGTGCGAGAGGCGCGAAGATACCGAGCAGGGTGGCCGGAACCGTGGTCAGGGCGGTGACGGCCCAGTCCGGGAGGCCGGCGTCGGCGCGGACTTCACTGAGGATCGCCGCGAAGCTGGAGAAGACCGTGCGCAGATTCAGCCCGATCAGAACCAGGCATACACCCAGGAAGGCGAGGCGCATGCGGGTGGATCCGGGTGTCAAGGTCTGGGTCTGCACGATATCCATTGTGGTCTCCCCCGCCGAAACAGCCAGTTTCCCGCGAAACAGTGTGTTTACTACACGGCTTCGCGGCAAGCCCACTGTTTCGGCGGGCGGCGGCGCGGAATAGCCGAGTCCCGGGACGGTGCGGGGCCGGACGACTCTTTCTGTCAGTCCTCACCGGTACCCTGGAATCGATGAACGGCACAGACTCTCCCGACCCCTCGAACGCCTCTGAAACCGCTCCCGGTCCAGAGCCGCGTGCCCCGCACCACCCTGTCACGGAAGGCAGTCAGGCCTCCTTCGGGACGTACCGGCGCAATCCGGTGAGTTTCGTGCGCCGAGGCACGCGCCTGCAGGGCCGGCGCCAGACCGCCTGGGACGAATACTCCGGCAGTTGGGCGGTGGATGTCCCTCGTCACGTCGCGGACACCTCGGTGCATCCGGACTATGTGTTCGACGCCGAGGCCACCTTCGGGCGCAAGGCACCGCTCATCGTGGAGATCGGTTCCGGGCTCGGCGAAGCAGTCACGCATGCCGCGGCTGAGCACCCCGAGTGGGACTTCCTCGCGGTGGAGGTCTACACACCTGGACTGGCGAACACACTCATGAAGATCGTCTCAGGTGGCCTCACGAATGTCCGGGTGGTCCAGGCGAACGCACCAGAAGTACTGGAGAACATGCTCCCCGCCGGTTCCGTCCACCAGGTCTGGGTGTTCTTCCCGGATCCCTGGCACAAGGCCAAGCACCACAAGCGACGGCTGATCCAACCCGCGTTCGCCGAGCAGGTGGCACAGGCGTTGGAGCCCGGAGGTCTGTGGCGGATCGCCACCGATTGGTCCAACTATGCTGTCCACGCCCGCGAAGTACTGGACGGCTCCCCCGACTTCCAGAACGTGCACGACGGCGAACGTGCCGGATCAGAAAGTCCGCTGACCCAGGTGTGGGCCAGCGGAGTGGAGACCGTCGTGGGCGGCGCCCCCGTGCGGGAAGGCCGCGCACCGGTGAGCACCACTCATACCGGCCCCAACGAGGGTGTGGACGAAGTGGGCGGCTGGGCACCCCGTTTCGAGGGCCGCACCCTGACAAGTTTCGAACGCAAAGCCCTGGAGGCCGGGCGTCTGGTCTTCGAACTCACCGGAAAGAAGAAGTCATGAGTGAACCCGCCGTCGTCGTTGCCGAAGAAACGGCCCCTGAGCAGCAGTCGGGCAGCGACGCTGTGCTGTGCGAGGACGGTTTGCTGCGCCCGGTGTGGGCGGCGGCGGACGGGCTGATGCGCGCGTACTACGACACCGAGTGGGGCATGCCTGTCCGGGATGAGCAGGGATTGTTCGAACGGATCTCGCTGGAGGGCTTCCAGGCGGGGCTCTCCTGGGCCACCATTCTGAAGAAGCAGCCCGCGTTCCGGGAGGCCTTCGCGGACTTCGCACCGGACGCCGTCGCGGCCTTCACGGACGACGACGTGGAGCGGCTCATGGGAGACGCGGGGATCGTCCGGAACCGGGCGAAGATCCTGGCCACCATCGCGAACGCCCGCGCCACCGTGGCACTCCGGGAGGAGGGCGGATTGGTGGACTTCGTCTGGTCCTTCCGCCCTGCCACGACGCCCGCACCCCGCACTCTTGCGGAGATCCCGACCGTTTCAGAGGACTCCAAGGCCCTGTCGAAGGCCTTGAAGAAGAAGGGCTTCAACTTCGTAGGCCCCACCACCATGTACGCACTCATGGAAGCCATCGGCATCGTGGACACGCACCTGGTGGACAGCCACCGCCGCGGGACCTCCGGGGTGTGGCCAGCCGTCAAGGAATAGGAGAAACAGCATGTCCGCAGCACTGACCCGCGTGGTGGTCTCCGTCCGCGCCCTGGAACCTGCCCTGGCTTTCTACCGGGACCTTCTCGGTCTTCCAGCCGAGCTCTCCCCAGGTTTCGCGATGCTCCGGGCGGACAACGGGGTGGAGGTGTTCCTGCACGAGCGGGAAAGCGAAGCCAGCGATCTCTCCGTCGCCGCCACCTTCACACTTCCTGGCCTGGACTCGGTCTGCGAGAGGTGGGCCGGCCAGGGTGGGATCGTGGTGGACGCCGCGGAAACGCGCCCCTGGGGCGACCGGATGGCCGTGGTGCGCGACGCCGACGGCCACCTCGTGTGCCTGATCGAAACGCGCTGAGCATCGTCTAAGACGCCGAAGGCCGCCCGCGGACGAAACGTCCAGCGGGCGGCCTCACGTCACGAAAGCGCGGCGCGCCCCGGTGCCGCTGCGGGGTCTAGGAACGACGCTTGGTGACGAATCCCCAGATCAGCAGCACGATCAACGAACCGCCGATCGCCAGCAGCCACGAACCGAGCGACCAGAAACTGTTGATCCCGGTGTGGAACAGGGCGGAGCCGATCCAACCGCCCAGCGCCGCACCGACGACGCCGAGGATCAACGTGGTGAACCAGCCGCCACCCTGACGGCCCGGCATGATGGCCTTGGCAATGGCGCCGGCGATCAGGCCGAGCACGATCCATCCGATGAAACCCATGGATTCTTCTCCTTGTGGTGAGTAGTGGTCCCGGCTGTTCTCAGCCGAGGCGCGGCGCTGGTGCATCCGCAAGATTCAGGTGGCCCGGGTCCTGCCGGGCCGGCGCCGACACGTCGAAGCGGACGTGCCGGCGGACGAAAGACGTTCCCAGAACCGTCTCCATGTCCGGGATGAGCCGATCCTCCACGAGGCGCATCGCCTCCACCGGATCGGCATCCGAGCGGAGTGTGTATTTGGCGTAGAGCACCGGTTCTTTGGCGCTGCCGCCGATCCGCACCCCGGCCGCGCTGACGGTGGGGTGGGACGTGGCCGCACTCTCTGCGGCTTTGGCGATCACCCCCGTCTCGATCTGGGTCATCGCACCTCCTGAACTGTCGCTGTGGTACCTGAAGGCGTGTGCTGCAGGCTTCTTCGGCAGGGCCGCGAGAATGATCCAGAGCGCCAGAAGCACCACGACCGCGGACGCCACGACGACGGCGACCGCCGCTTGCTCCCCACGCCACGGCGCCAAGCCGCCCGGGCCGTCCGTCGGGCTCACGCCCAGTCCTGCCGTGAGCTGCCGTCCGAGCAGCAGCGAGACCGCCAATGCGGCGAAGATCAGCGCCACCACCACGAGTAACACCCGTTGCCGTGGCCCGTGCGTCTTCCACATCAGTTTTCTCCCTTCCTGAGCACCTGGACGTGGACCTGCGGCGTGCGCCTCAAAGGCAGGCCGTTCACGACTGTCTCCGCCCGCCGTCGTACCTCCGAACGGATCTGCCCCGCCTCCCGCACCGGAGTGCGGACGACGACGCGCACCGTCTTTTCGCCGGCGGTCACCGAGGCTGAGGAGACGCCGTCGGCGCGCTCCGCGGTGGAACGCACCAGTGCCGCGAGCCCGGCCGAGGCCAGAACCGACTCCGCACCGGCATCCCGGTCGTCGCTCTCCAAGAGGAGCGTGGCCCGCCCGCCGGGCAGCACCGCCGCCAGCAGCATCGCGAGTGCCAGCACCGCCAGCACGACGGCGGCGACGGTCCAGGTTTCTGCACCCCACGAGGCGTGGCCGAGTTCTTCGAGCCATCCTTGGACCGGATCCGGCCACGACCCGGTGGACAGCCGCGCAGCCCCGGCCCAGAGGCCCAGACAACCGGCTGCCAGTAGGAGCAGAGCCACAAGCAGCAGGGCTACTGTGCGCGCCGGGCGCACATGCCAGAAACGCTTCACAAGAGCCTCCTTCGCTCGTTCGGATCCTCCGGGTGCAGCCAGGTGACGGTGATGTCCACCTGAGTCCGGGTGACGCCGGCGTCGCGTCGCAACCGGGCGTCCACGTGACGACGGACCGCCTCGCAGGTGCTTTCGAGGGGTGCGGGATAGCGCAGCCCCAGGTCGAGCCGGACCACCGCGGTGCTGCCGAGCAATTCGACCTCGGCTTGCGGACGGCGGTCGAAGTCCCTGCGCTGTGCAACCCCCAGAACGCCTCCGGCAGCGGCCCCGACGCCGTCGATCTCGCGGGCCGCCTGCGCGGCGATCTTCGCGAGGACGGCCGCGGGGATGCGCGTGTTCCCGCGTTCCGGGACGTTCATCGCCTCCGTGCTGATCTCCTGTTGAGTCATGGGGCTCACCTGCGGCGTTGCTTGAGGAATCCGCTCACATCGGTGCGGTTCTGCAGCACCCATCCGACGCCGCCACCCACCAAGGTGAAGAAGGCGACGACGATCAGCTGGGTGAACGAACCGAACGCGATGATCAGGCCGATCACGATGCCGGCGGCCAGACCCCAACGTGTTGCATTCATGCTCACTCCTTCTACAGCAGCTCGATGGACGATGGGACGAAGCCCCCAAGAGGCGATTCGTCCCGGAGGATCACTTCAGTTCGTCGCGCGTGGAGTCGGCGGCGGTGTCGTCGTCGTCCTCGGGCAGATGCACATCGGAGACGTCCACGTTGACCTCGATGACCTCGAGTCCGGTGGCCCGCTCCACGGCCGAGATGATGTTCGCGCGGATGTCCTGGGACACCTCGACGATGGAGAACCCGTATTCCACCACGATGGTGACGTCGATGGCGGCCTGCTGCTCGCCCTTTTCGACGTTCACGCCACCGGCGGTGTTGGCGGAAGCTCCCGGAATCCGCTCCGCGATGGAGTTGAAGGTCCGGCGGGCCGCATTGCCCATGGCGTAGACGCCGGGCACTTCGCGGGCCGCGATCGAGGCGATCTTCTGCACGACCCTGTCCTCGATGGTGGTCTTGCCGTGGTCGGTGTGCAGCGGGCCCGAAGGGCGGGTCTCCTGCGACTCGGTGTTCTGCGCTGCTTCGCGCTTGGCCTGGCGTTCCGCTTCCTCGCCGGTGGGCTTCACGACGGGGCTGGCATTCTGGGACATGGTCACTCCTTGCTTCTCAGTCTTGCTGTCGAAAACGCTGGACACAGAAGAAGACGGAGCGGGCCCGTGATTCGTCACGCGGATTCGTTGTGATCTGCATCACGGCAATGTTCGGCATCTGCGACCCCGCTCCCACTTGAGTCCATCCTCCCTTAGGCTGGCCACATGTCACAGGGGCCTCCCGAATCGCTCATCCCCTGGGTGGGCCGCGCTCAAGAGGGAGACCCGGAAGCGTTCGAGCAGCTCGTCATACGGTTGACGGGCCCACTGCGAAGCTTCGCCCGTGGCATGCTGGGGCACTGGGCCGAAGCCGAGGACGCCGTTCAGGAGGCCTGGCTCCGCATCTGGCGCCGACTTCCGCACCTGAAGGACCGTGCAGCGTTCTCCGGGTGGGCCTACTCGATCACCCGCAATGTATGCCTGGACAGGATCCGGGCCCGGGATAAGCTCAAAGCCGACTCCTTGGACGCCCAGATCCTTGAACTCGCCGCCCCGGACCACGAACGCCCTGACACCCAAACAGAACGCCGCCTCGAACTGGAGCAGGCCTGGAAGAGGATCGCAGCGCTTCCCATGGCGCAACGGGAGGCATTCCTTCTCGTCGCGGTCCACGGCCTGAGCTACGAGGAAGCCGCCCTCGCCATGGGCACGGCACCGTCCACGCTACGTGGCCGGCTGGCCCGAGCTCGGGCGGCCCTGAGTCACGACCCCGGAGAGGAGGGGAGGTCATGAGTTCACTGCCGTGCGGACGAACCGCGGATGAGATTCTCCAGAATCTTGACGGTCCTCCCGACGCGCACGAAGTCCAATGCCCCTGGTGCCACCAAGAGCGGGCGCGCTTGAAGGACCTGGACGTGAAGCTCGCCGCCCTGCTGCGTTCGCAGGACACCGAGGATCCGAGCAGCGACGAAACCGCCATCGACACGGTGATGCGAGCCATCCGCGAGAACCTGCGGCCGCTAAGGAAGACCACCGCCAACTCCGCAGCCTCAGGAGCCATTCTGGAGGTCACCTCACTGGACCTCGCCGACGCGGTCCGGAACGCCTTCGGAGGAATGCGGGAGATCCAGGTGAACTACGTCGACGTCCGCCCCGAGGATCGCAGCGCACCGCACCGCAAGTGGAGGGCGGAGTGCGCCGTCAGCGTCACGCCGGACAGCGATCTGGCTTTCGTCGAGGGGACGGTGGTCCGGAATGTCGCGCAAGGCATCCGGACCCTGGTCGAAGCGGAGCGCCTCACCGTCGACGTGACGCTGGAGGACGTCCACGGAGGGACGCTGCGGCGCACCGTGCTCGACTCATGACCCGCTGAGGGCCGGGCCGCGTCAGGCGTGCTCAGCCTCATAGCGGACCTTGAGAGCGCCGCGCTTGACCTTGAGCTCCAGGATCCGGACGTCCTTCAAATCGCCCAGCGCGGCGACGTGAGTGCCGCCGCAGGGCTCGCTGTTCACGCCTTCGATGGTGACGGTGCGATGCCCGGCGTCGTCGGTCTCGGCAGTGACCGTACCGCCGACGGCCAGCACGGCGTCGAGCGCGGCCTGCAGTTCCGCACGGACCGCGTCGCGGAGTTCCGGGGTCGCAAGTTCCGCCTCGAGTCCTTCCGGGTTGAAGTCCAGGCGGGCCTGCCCCGGGTAGTGACTGTGCCCCGCACTCTGCCACCCGCGCGCCTCACCCAAGTGACCCAGGACGTGGCCGGCGGTGTGCAGCGCGGCATGGCGTTTGCGCAGTTCAGGATCGACGGCGAGGGATGCTGTCGCACCCGTCTGCGGAAGCACTGAGCCCTCTTCGGCGGTCAGGACCACGAGTCCGTCATCCGTGCGCGACGGCGTCACGGAGATTCCGTTCACCGTCCCCTCATCCGAGGGCTGACCACCGCCCTTGGGATGGAAGATGTTCGGACTCAGGGCGACCCACGGCCCGTCGGCCTCCTCGCCCGCGGCGATGACCGTGGCCTCTGCGGCGAAGAGGTAGGTGTCGCGGTAGTAGGCCTGGTCCTGAGCGGTCTGCGCAGCGGTGGAAGTCATGGTTTCAGCATAGGGGTGGTCTGCGGCCCACGCCGCTAGTTCTCCCCCATCGCCGCATTGAAGCGGTCCACCATCTGAGCGAAGGACTCCAGATCGACATTGTCCCAGTCTTTGAGGCGTTCCTTCATGATCTCGTTGAGCAATCTGGCCGAGGTTTCCAGTGCCGCCTCGCCCGCCGGAGTCAACATCAGCGCCTGGCTGCGCGCCGTCGATCCCGGTTCGACGGCCCGCATGAGACCGAGCTTGCCCAGGGCAGCGAGCTGCCGGGAGACGGTGGAGCGGTTGAGCTCGAAATGAGCCGCCATGTCCACGGCCCGGCATCCCGGATGCGTCCGGATGTATTCGAGCATCGAGTGATCAACCGGGGAAAGGGCCTGATTCGACCGCCGCAGCCGCGCACTCCCCCGGCGGCTCACCGTGGTGAGCCCGGTCTGGATACGGGCGATGGCCGCGTCGTGCTCGGCATGCTCCTGCTCTGGTGACCCCATAGGCACCAAGCCTAGTGCCGCCCTCCCAAGGCGGGGTCATTCGGGGTCGGGTGGAACGCCGACATGCGGCTCGAAGTGACCTCGCGTTTCAATGTTGCATAATGCAACTATCTCATCTAAAGTGTTTAGCGAACCTAATCTTCTTGAGATGCAACCGTCAGGAACACATGTCCACGCACCGCCTCCCCGCAGTCAAACCCCTCACCCCGCAGAAATCCCGCTTCTGGCCCAGCGGAAAGAGCTGGGGCAGCATCCTCCTCCACCTGCTCATCCCCCTCGTCATGGGCGCAGGCATGGCCTTCGCCTACCTCGGAGGCTTCCATGCCCCCGCTCCCCACAACGTCCCACTCGCCGTCGTCGGCACAGGGCCCGAGGCGAAGGTCTTCGCGCAGACCCTGAACGACAAGGGCGACGGCAAACTTCAGGTCTCCACTCTCGCCACCGAGGCGGATGCCCGGCAGCAGATCATCGATCAAAAGATCACCGCCGCCTACGTCCCGTCCAAGGACCACGCGACCCTGATGGTGTCCAACGCCTCCAGTCAGGCGGGCGCCGCAACCGCCGAGGAGGTCTTCCTCCCGATCGCCTACCAGCAGCACCTGCCCGTGGACGTCCAGGACGTCCGGCCCGGCAACGAGAACGACCCCGCAGGACAGGCCCTCTTCTTCATGCTCGTGGCGATGAGCGTCGGCTCCTACGCCAGCGTGATCGCCCTGGCCGCAGCGACGGCGAAGCTCAGGGTGGGCGTCCGGCTCCTGACCGCGGCGGGCGTCGGCCTCGTGATGTCAGGCATCAGCACGCTGGTGGCAGGCCCGGTCTACCACGTGCTCAGCGGCAACGAATGGGGCATCTGGCTCATGGGAGCCCTCTACTCCTTCGGCATCGTGACCGTGGGGCTCGGGCTGCACCCGATCCTGGGCAAATGGACCACTCCGGCCTTGACCCTGCTGTTCGTGATGTTCAACTTCACCAGCAGCGGCGGCGTCTTCCCATCCTTCCTGTCCCCGGCGTTCTTCTCCGGCCTGAACACCTTCTGGAACGGGGCCGCCTGGCTGACCTCAGCCAAGGACCTCACCTATTTCCCCGGCGCGCAGTTCGGCTTCGAGGGCCTAAAGCTCGCCCTCTGGGCCCTGGTCGGAGTGGGCTTGGTGCTCGCCACTCACCTGGCCACGGTGAAGAAGCGGCAGTTGGCGGATGACACGCTTCCCATCAGCCGCGAGGAGGAGGAATCCTCCCTGGTGGCCGCGGGCTAGCTCCCGCTCGCCTCGCCGAACGCGGGGTCACTTGGGGCCCGATCCAAGGCTTGGATCGGGCCCCAAGTGACCCGCGTTCGCCCGCACGGGACATTCAGGCGTCCGGGACGCGGATGATCTTCTTCTGGACAGCCGCCGTGATGGCCGCGGTCCTGTTGTCCACACCGAGTTTCGCGTAGATGTGCACCAGGTGGGTCTTCACCGTGGCCACGGAGATGAACAGGCGACGTGCCAAGGCCGTGTTGGACAACCCGGTGGCGAGCAGTTCGAGGATCTCCACCTCACGGGCGGACAACTGCGGAACGGGATTCTGCAGACGTCCCACCAGACGGGCCGCGACCTCGGGCGCGAGGGCGGTCTCCCCGGCCGCCGCGGAGCGCACCGCCGCACGAATCCTCTGCGATTCCGCGTCCTTGAGCATGTACCCGCTCGCTCCTGCCTCCAGGGCACTCAGGATGTCCGAGTCGCTGTCATACGTGGTCAGAACCAGCACAGGAACCGGTTGGACACCGGCGTCACCGCCACGGATCGCCCGCGTGGCACTGACACCGTCCATCCCGGCGCCCATCTGCAGATCCATGAGCACCAGATCCACCGGATCCCCCAAGGTCTGCCGTCGGCGAAGTTCGTCCAGCGCGGCTCCTCCGTCCGCCGCCTGGGCCACCACCTGGATGTCCGGCACCGTTCCCGGGTCCTCCGAAGGATCCTCCAGCATGGCCTTCAATCCGGCCCGCACCACCGGATGGTCATCAACCAACAACACCCTGATCACGAGGTCTCCTCCTCCCTCACCGCGGCGGGCCGAGCGACGGCGTACCGTTCCGGCACCCTGATGGCCACCACCGCTCCTTCGCCAGGCGCCGATTCAAGCACCACACCGCCACCCAGCGCCAGCAGGCGGCTGCGCAGCAAGCCCAGCCCCAGCCCGGCACCCGGCACCGGCGTTTCCGGATCGAACCCGACGCCGTCGTCGTAGACGTCCAAGGTGAGCTCGTCCTCCAGAAACCCCAGAGTGAGCACCGCGCGCGTGGCATGCGCATGCCGCAGCACATTGGCCAACGAGGCCTGAGACGCACGCAGCAGAGCCTGGGACAGCTCTGCGGGCACCTCACGAGGGTCTCCGCTGAGTTCGAAACGGACCTCCAGGGGTTCTCCGGCCGCCTGTGCCTGCCGTTGCGTGTCCGCGCACAGGGATCTCAGCATGTCCGGCAGCTCCGTCCCAGCAGACGTCCCCGGCGAACGCACGAAATCCCGCGCCTGCTCCAGGGCGGCCGACGCCGTGTCCTCCACGACCCGTAGGCGCTCACGGGCGGATGTCAGGTCTCCGCTGTCCAGAGACCGTTCCGTGGCCCGGCTCATGAGAACGATCGAGGAAAGACCCTGAGCCAGGGTGTCGTGGATCTCGCGAGCCAGACGGGCCCGTTCGGAGAGGACCCCGGCTTCCCGCTGACTCGCCGCCAGCTCGGAGCGCGTGGCCCGCAGCACCTCCGCCACCCGGCGCTGTTCCTCGGCCTCGCGGTACAGGGCCTGATAGCTCAAGCCCGTGATGACCGCGAATACGGCACCGAAACCGGGGCCGATCACCAGGGCGGCGTTCACCGTGCCGTCCGGGGTGTGCAGGATGAGCGCCACGACCAGAGCGGCCGTCGTGGCCACCACGGCGAGCAGCCCCCAGCCTCGCGGCAGAAGATGCAATTGCAGGAAGAAGAGCGGGAACGCCAGCCACGCGAAGTCCGCGGAAAAGAACAGCAATGCAGCCCACAAGAGGACGACGGCGCCGAGCCAGACGCGCGCGTACGGCACCGGGTCGAAGCGGCTCGCGTCCAGGGCATGCCGCTTTTCCGCCGCAGTGCCCCCCAGATAAACGGCGGCGAGCAGCACCGCGAGAGCAAACACGAGCGCAGCGGCGGGCGTCGGCGTGCCGCCGAGCGAGAGCGCGTACCGCACGACACCCAGCAGCAGAAGGGCGGCGAATCCCAGATGCAGACTGACCCGCAGCACGCGCAGGATGAGCTGCGTGCCCTGCGCAGGGGCGCGGAAGGCACGCCCATCCGCCGCCGTGAGCGGTCCCGTCGTTCCGCCGTCGAGTCCCATGCTTCCAGCCTAGCGAGGGGGTCCGTCAGGAAATCCGGATTCCCAGGCTCCGGCGATCAACCGATCGGTTGATTTTGCGCTCAACCGCACCGCTTCCGGGGTTCAACCGCACCGCCGATGTCCGGAACGTCGCGGCGCGGGAGGCTGGAGGTACGCCAGAAATCCAGGCCTTCCAGGAGAGACACACCATGTTCCTCGCACTCCGCGACATCCGTTTCAGCGGCGGCCGCTTCGCCCTCATGGGCGGGGTCGTCGCACTCATCACCGTCCTGCTCGTCATGCTCTCCGGCCTGACCGCCGGGCTGGCTCATCAGTCCACCTCGGCCATCGGCGATCTCCCCGCAGGCCGCGTCGTCTTCGGTGCACCGGGGAACGGCACCGCGAAAGCCAGCTATTCCGACTCCGAAGTCAGCCCGTCCCAGGCCGCGGCGTGGTCCAAGGACGCCGGAAGCACGGCCATCCCGCTCGGCATCTCCCAGGGGAAGCTCCGCTCCGGCAAGGCCTCCGGCGGCGCGATTTCCGGCGCAGGCTCCACCGCCGACGACGCCCGCACCACCAACGCGGCCTTCTTCGGCTCGGACACGATGGACGGGAAGCGCCTCTCCCCCACGGATCTCAGCCCCGGTCAGACCGTGCTCAGCGAATCCCTCGCCACAGCGCTGGATCTTGCTCCGGGCGGTGTGCTGAACAGCAACGGCAAGGATCTGACCGTCAAGGCCGTGGTGCCCGACGAGTGGTACTCGCACCAGGCCGTGGCCTGGGTGGGCCTCAGCGACTGGCAGCAGATGAACCGCGGCCGGGCCGCCACCGCGCTGGTGGCTCCCGGCGTCGATCCGGCCGCCGCGGACCGGGCGGACCGGGCGACGGGGATGGTCAGCGTCGAACGGAACGCGAGCTTCCAGGCCCTGGAGTCCTTCAAGAGCGAGAACGGATCGCTGCTGCTCATCCAGGCGTTCCTCTACGGCATCTCCGCACTGGTGGTCGGCGCGTTCCTCAGCATCTGGACCGTCCAGCGCACCCGCGACATCGCGGTCCTCAAGGCACTCGGCGCCACCCAGGGCTACGTTCTGAAGGACGCCCTGGCCCAGGCCGTGATCGTGCTCCTGGCCGGCACCGTCCTCGGCGCGGCAGTGGGCGGCGTCGGCGGCTGGTTCGCCTCGCAAGCGGCTCCGTTCGTGCTCGGCCCGGCCACCATCGCCCTGCCTGTGGTGGGCATCGTCCTGCTCGGCCTGGCCGGTTCCGCGCTGGCCGTCCGCAAGGCCACCCGGGTGGATCCCCTCCTGGCCCTCGGCGGCAGCTGACCCGCCGCTCTCACCCACTTCCTCACGACCTCAGGAGAACCATATGACCACCACCCCAGCACTCGTTCTCGACTCCGTCACCGTCGAATATCCCGATGGCTCCGGCACCATCACCGCCCTCGACCAGGTGTCCCTCACCGTGAACCGCGGCGAGTTCCTCGCGCTCACCGGCCCCTCCGGCTCCGGCAAATCGACGCTTCTCTCGGTGGCCGCCACCCTGGTCTCCCCCACAGCCGGGCGGGTCCTGGTGGACGGGGAAGAAGTGCAGGAACTCGGGCTCGCCGGACAGGCGAAGCTGCGCCGCACGGCACTGGGCATCATCTTCCAGCAGCCGAATCTGCTGCCGTCGCTGACCGCCGTCGAACAGTTGCTGGTGACTCAGCACGTGCGCGGCTTCGGCGGCCGCGCGGCGCGTACGACGTCGGAGGCCCGGGCTCGCGAGCTGCTCGCCGCCGTCGGGCTGGCAGGGCAGGAGGGGAAGCGTCCGCATCAGCTCTCCGGAGGCCAGCGGCAGCGCGTCAACATCGCCCGGGCGCTCATGGGCGAGCCGAGCGTGCTGCTGGTCGACGAACCGACCGCCGCCCTCGACGCAGAGCGCAGCCAGGCCGTGGTGGAACTGCTCGGACGGATCACCCGGGAATTCGGCACCGCGACCGTCATGGTCACGCACGATCTGGAATTCGTAGACCGCTGCGACCGCGAGGTGCACATGCGCGACGGCAAGCTCAGCGAGTCCGTCCCCGCCTGAACTGTGCCCCACCGGATATGGAACGCGGGGTCACTTAGAGCCCTATCTGGGCCCTAAATCGGGCCCTAAGTGACCCCGCGTTGGGGGTCAGGCCCTGACGAGCTCCGCGGTGGCCTCGGCGATGGCCTGTTCTTCGTTGGTGGGGATCACCAGAACCGGAATCCTGGATGCCTCGGTCGAGATGACCCGGGGCTCCTTGGACCGCGCGGCGTTCAACCCGGCGTCCAGCTCGATGCCCAAGGCGCCGAGTTGCTCGCAGACCAGGGCTCGGAACGGTGAGGAGTTCTCGCCGATCCCGGCAGTGAACACCACGGCCTGCGCCCCTCCGACGGAGACGTGATACGCCCCCACGTACTTCGCCAGCCGGTAGGCGGCCACCTCCAGCGCACGCCGCGCGCGCACCGGGTCGACGCCGGCGGAGGCACCGCCGTCGTCATCCTCCGTGCTCTCCGAAGCCTCCACCAAGGTACGCATATCGTTCGATCCGCCCAGCCCCAGCAGACCGGACTCGCGGTTGAGCAGCGCGTCCAGGGCGTCCGCGTCGAGCCCCTGACGGCCCAGGAACACCAGGATGGACGGGTCGATGTCCCCGGACCGGGTGCCCATGACCAGGCCCTCCAGCGGGGTGAAACCCATGGACGTGTCCACCGACTCGCCGCCCTTGACGGCCGTCGCGGAGGCGCCGTTGCCCAAGTGCAGGATGACGCCGTCGAACTCCTCGGCCGGCTCGCCCAGCAGCTCAGCCGCCCGGCCCGCCACGTATTGGTGGCTCGTGCCGTGGAAGCCGTAGCGACGGATGCCGTGGTGCGTGTACAGCCAGTCGGGGACGGCGTAACGCCAGGCCTTCTCGGGCAGGGTGCGATGGTACGCCGTGTCGAACACGGCGACCTGCGGCAGAGCGGGCCACTTCTCGGTGATCGCCCGGATACCCAGCACCGCCGCGGGATTGTGCAGCGGAGCCAGGGGGTTCAGCCGTTCGATGGCCCGGGTGACCTCGTTGTTGATCAGCACGGGCTCAGCGAATCGCTCCCCGCCGTGCACCACGCGATGCCCCACGGCGTCGACCTGACGGTCGCCCAGCACCTCCTGCAGCCGCGCGGCCACGAGTTCCAGTGCGGCACCGTGGTCCGGCACCACGGCCGGGGAGTCGCCCTGCGGCAGGCCGATCCGTTCCACAAGGCCCTCCAGCAGCACCTCCCCTGCATCGACGTCGCGTACTTGGTACTTCAGCGAGGAGGATCCGGAGTTGATGACGAGGACGAGCATTCAGTTCTCCTGAGGGACGACGACGGACGGTGCGGCCACACTCTGCGCAGCCACACTCTGCGCGGTCACACTCTGCGCCTGGACCGCCGTGATGGCCACGGTGTTGACGATGTCCTCCACGGTGCAGCCGCGGGAGAGATCATTGACGGGCTTGTTGAGACCCTGCAGCACGGGGCCGACGGCCACCGCTCCGGAGGACTGCTGCACGGCCTTGTAGGTGTTGTTGCCGGTGTTCAGATCCGGGAAGATGAACACCGTCGCCTGGCCGGCGACGTCGGAGCCCGGAAGTTTGGCCGCGGCGATCGAGGCGTCCACCGCGGCGTCGTACTGGATGGGGCCCTCGACGGCGAGCTCCGGCGCGCGCTCGCGCACCAGTTCGGTGGCGGTACGCACCTTGTCCACGGTGGCCCCGCTGCCGGAACCGCCGGTCGAATAGCTGAGCATGGCGACGCGGGGATCCACGCCGAACTGCCGAGCGGTGTCCGCGGAGGCCAGGGCGATGTCCGCGAGCTGCTCCGCGGTGGGCTCGGGGTTCACGGCGCAGTCACCGTAAGCCAGGACCCGATCCTGCATGAGCATCAGGAACACGGAGGACACGATCGCCACCCCGGGCCTGGTCTTCACGAACTCCAGCGCCGGGCGGATGGTGTGCGCGGTGGTATGAGCGGCGCCGGAGACCATCCCGTCCACGATGCCGAGCTGAACCATCATGGTGCCGAAGTAGCTGACGTCCAGCATGGTCTCCATGGCTTTGGCCAGGTCCACGCCCTTGTGAGCACGCAGCCGGGCGTATTCGGCCGCGAACCGCTGCCGCAGCTCGCTCGTGGCCGGGTCCACCAGCGCGATGCCGTCCAGGCTGACGCCGTGGGCAGCCGCAAGATCGCGGACCGCGGCCTCATTGCCCAGGACGGTCAGATCGCAGACGTCCCTGCGGCGCAGGATCTCCGCGGCCCGGAGGATCCGCAGATCCGTGCCTTCGGGGAGGACCACGTGGCGGCGGTCCGCCTGCGCCCGGCCGATCAGCTCGTGCAGGAAGCGCAGGGGTGTCATGGTGGCGGGGCGCTGAAGGTTGAACCGCTCGAAGATCTCCTCCTCATCCACCTGACGGGACCATTCACCGAGCGCGGATGCCACCTTGCGGCTGTTGCCCGTGGAGATCTCGCTGCGCACTGCGGAGACGGCGGTGGCCGTGTGATAGGTGTCCTCCGGATGAGCGAAGAACGGGAACGGTGCACCGGCCAGGAGGGGAAGAATATGGGGATCCGGCATGAGCCCACCGCTGAGCACCACTCCGGACGGAACCGGGAAGTCCGGGGACTGGGTGGAGGCGAGGACTCCGGCCAGGATATCGGCCCGGTCACCGGGCGCGATCACCAGGTCCCCCGGTTCCAGTGCACCGATGAAGTTGCCGAGGCTCATGGCCGCGACCTTGACCCCGGCCACTTCGCGCTCCATGTCAGCGGTACCGGCGAGCAATTGCAGCCCGAGCGCCTGGGAGATCTCGCCGGTGGTGGGCCGCGCCATCTCGGGCCGTTCCTCCAGGACGTAGACGGGCCGTTTGGCGTGCCCGGGACGGATCGCGGCACGGACCGCGTCCACCTGCTCAGGGTCGGCGCGATTGACCATCACCATGAGAAGGTCCGCGTGCACCTTGGCGAGTTCGGCGCGGACGACGTCGACGCCGTCGGCGATCTCCTCCGGGGTGAGCCCTTGCCCGCTGACCACGGCGACGACCGGGCAGCCCAGGTCCTTGGCGAGCTGAGCGTTGAGGTCGAACTCGACGGCGGAGTCGGAACCGGAGAGGTCTGAGCCCTCCACGATCACCACGTCGCAGAGTGCCGAGACCTCGCTGAACGCCTCGACGCAGCGAGTGTTGATCTCTTCGCGACGGCCTTCGGCGACCAGCCGACGGGCTTCCTTGAGCGTCAGCGCGGCGCGGGACACCTGGGGTTCCAGACCATAGCGACGGCGCATGAGGCGCACCATGGGATCGGTGTCCGGGTCATCCCCGGGAACCACCGGACGGAAGTAGCCGATCCTGCCGGCCCTCCGATACAGGGCTTCTGCCAGGCCCAGTGCGACGACGGACTTGCCGGAGCCGGTGGACGTGGCGGTGACGTAGATTCCTGTGAACATGGCGCTCCTGAGGTTGTTCCGCCTCCATCCTTCCACCGTGGCGCGCCGCCGCCCATAAGCTGGGTCACGTTCTGAGCGCGGAGTCAGATAAAGCCCGATCCGGGACGGTCATCGGGCGCTGAGTGACCCCGCATTGTGAACGAGGGAAATCTCAGTGCACCAAAAAGTGCATTATGATGCACTCATGACGATAGATGCCGACACCCTGGCCGCCGCCATCGGCGCACGGGTCCGCCAGGAGCGCCAGGCCCATGGCTGGACCCTGGATCAGCTTTCCGAAACCGCGGGCATCAGCCGTCGCATGCTCGTGAACGTTGAGCAGGGCGCGGCCAATCCGAGCATCGCCACCTTGCTTCGCCTCAGCGACGCCCTCGGCGTCGGCCTGCCCGCCCTCGTGGAGCCACCGCAGAGCCACGGCGTCAAGGTCATCCGCAGCGGCGACGGCGCCGTGCTGTGGACCGGCGAGCACGGCGGCCGCGGTGTGCTGATGGTCGGCACGGCCTCCCCTGATGTGATGGAACTCTGGGACTGGGTCATGAAGCCCGGCGAAAGCCTCAGCAGCGAGCCTCACGCGCCCGGCACCAAGGAACTTCTCCACCTGATGTCCGGCGAACTCACGGTCACCGTTTCCGGGGAGCCTCACGTCCTGGAAGCCGGTGACGCTTTCAGCTTCAGCGGCGACGTCGAGCATTCCTATGCCGCCACCGGCCCGGAGCCCGCCCGCTTCGCCATGTCCGTCTTCGAGCCCGGAGTCGGAGCGGGACATCACCGGTCGGCAGGTGCGCCATGGGTCTGATCCCCACCCGGAATGCGGCCTTGCCGCCATGGCTTCCGGCCATCGTGGCCATGTTCTCGGCCCAGTTCTGCTCGGCCCTGTCCATCGGACTCATCGAGCTGATCGGTCCGGCGGGGACGGCCTGGCTCCGCCTGTGCATGGGAGCACTGATCTTCCTGGCGATCGCCCGCCCACCCCTGCGCTCCGTGCGGCGACAGGACATCGTTCCGCTGCTCGGTCTCGGGGCCGCGTCCGGCGGGATGATCGTGTTCTACATGGCCGCGATCGATCGCATTCCCCTGGGCACGGCCGTGGCGATCGAGTTCATGGGACCCCTGGTGGTCGCCGCCGTCCGGAGCCACGCCTTGCGCATGGTGTTCTGGCCCGTCCTCGCCCTCGCCGGCGTAGTGCTGCTGACCGAGCCTTGGCACGGGCAGGTCGATCTTCTGGGCGTGGGGTTCGCCGTCCTGGCGGGCATCTCCTGGGCCTGTTACATCCTGTTGACCCAGAAGGTGGGCGACCGGTTCTCGGGACTCAGCGGCCTGTCCATGACGGTGCCGGTCGCCGCCGTCGTGACCTCATTCGTGGGCATTCCGCAGGCGGCCGGGCAGATCAGCTGGGGCGTGCTGGCGGCGGCGTTCGGGCTGGCCCTCATGGCGCCGGTGCTGCTCTTCGCCCTGGAGATGTACGCGATCCGACGAATGACCGCCACCGCGTTCGGCACCCTGATGGCCCTCGAACCGGCGTTCGGGCTGCTGCTGGGCCTGGCCGTGCTGCATCAGGTGCCGAGTGCGCTCCAGGTGACGGGAATCGTCCTGGTGGTCCTCGCCGCAGCAGGAGCGCAACGCGGCGGCACCAGGACCTCGCGACCCGAACCCGTCGCGGTGCCGCTCGACTGAAGCCCCCGAACCGACCGACCCAGCCGAGTTGCCCCGGCCACCCGAACTGCCCGAACTGCCCGAACTGCCCTGGCCGAGTCCGCTATCCAGGTCCGCCCCACTCGCCGAGTCCGCTATCGGGGGCGTGAATCCGCTGCCCCGGGTAGCTGACTCACGCCCCCGATAGCGGACTCGGCAGGCGCGATGAGGCAGGTCCAATGGGGCAGACGCGACGAGGCAGGCTCAACGAAGGGCAGGCCAGCGCGGCGAGCGGGCTGCTGATGCGAGTGGCCCTGCGGTCACGGGAGTCGTCGTCGTAGGCTTGAAGCATCGGCCGAGCCCAGAAGCCACGGCCGGAATTCACTCGACGAAACCCGCACTGGAGGCTCAGACATGTTGTTCAGCAAAAAGGGCGACGACGCCGCACTGGCCAAGCTCCGCGAAGCCCCCGCACCGTATGCGGAGATCGGCGAGCGCCTGCACGGCATCATCCGGGAGAACGCTCCGCAGCTGGAGCCCGTGGTCCGCTGGGGGCTCCCGTTCTACGTCCGGAACGGCGAGGACATCTGCTACATCAAGACCGGCAAGGACTACATCGCGTTCGGCTTCGGCGAGTCGGTCAACCCCGCCCGCCAGGAGGGCGCGAACATGCACCCCATCGTCTGGAACATCACGGCGCTCGACCCCGGGACCGAGGCCACGATCAGCGATCTGGTCCGCAAAGCGGTCTCCTGACGCATCCTTCTGCGGACGACGGCGGGCCGCCGCGAACCACGTACGCGAGTGGGCACTTGTTCACAGTGCGGAGCACCCACACTGTGAACAAGTGCCCACTCGCGTACTGGGAAGAGACCCTCAGGCCTTGACGGATGCGGCTTCCAGCTCGTCCTCGTCGATCTCCTCGATCTCGACGGCGGCCACCACCTCGAGGCTTTCCGGGCGGACCATGAGCGCCTCGTCTTCAAGCTCGATCATCAGGTATTCCTCGCCATCGGCCACGAAGTGCCAGGCGAGCACCGTCTCGGCCTCGTAGACGAAGTTCGGGTCGCCCAGGGTGATCTTCTCCAGTTCCACCTCGGCCACATCGCAGAGTTCACGGATGATGATCTCGAAATCGGGCATGTCCTCGACGGCGGCGGCTTCCGCCTGAGCCCGACGGTCCTCGAGGTCTTCGACCGTGGTAAGCCGTTCGTCGATGACAGCATCCAGACCTTCCTCGTCGACCACCTTGAGGGTCTCCAGGCCACGGAGCCAGGCGGCGTTGAGGGCCATGATGTCCTCGGTCTCAAGAAGGCTCTCGAAGTCGTTGTCAAGCTCCTCCTGAGCCAGCACCGCGTCACTGACCTCGGAACCTTCGTCTTCGGCGTCGCCGTCCAGGTACGCTTCCTCGTCCGTCTCGGAGAGTGCGTCGAAGGCCGCGGCGGTGCGGTTGAAGAGGTCGAGGTGACCCGTGGCGCCCATGGCGGCAAGCCCGGCCCGGACGTACTCGTCGAGGTCTTCGCGCTCCTCCGCCGTGAAAACGTACTGGGCGAAGCCGCCGCCCAAGGCCTGGGTCAGGTAGAAGTCCACGTAGTAGCTGCGGAGCGCATCCGCGGAGATCTCCCCTTCACCGAGGAGTTCCTGATACATGGCGTTGACGACGGTGACGTTTCCGTCCACCACCTCATCGGGGCCGCCCTCCAGGGCTTCCTTCAGCAGGACGACGGGAAGCTGCGTATCGGTCATGATGATCCTCACTCGAGAAGTCCACGGGACACTTCCGACCGTACGCGCAGTGCCTGGGCGCGACCGGTGAGGACAGGTCAAGGGCGGGTGAACCTTGGGTGAACGGAGCCCGGGGCGCGCTGCGGCGGCTCCACACCTCCACTCCCTCGAGATCCACGGCCCCTCCACCACCGGACCAGGGCGGTCACCGAGAGCCTTCCCGCGGCGGCCGGGAACAAGAGCACGACGGCGCCCAGACCGAGCATCACCGGATACTGGACGATCAACTGATCGCTGAGCCAGTACGAGGCGAGCACCAGCAAGGACGCCGCCCCGGTCCACCTGCTCAGGAATCCGGCACACAGCAGGACGCCCAGGAGCGCCTCCGTGCAGGGAACAGCGATGCCCGCCAAGGCCGGGGTCGCCCCGATGGTGTGGGCCAGCAGCTCCGCATACCAGGAAGGAACGCGGCTGTTCCCGGCCGTGCTCTGCACCACCAGGCCGATGTCAGCGGCGCCGAACCCCGAGGCGAACTTCGTGCGGGCCTCCCCGAGCCACAGCACCCCGACGGCGATCCGCACCGCCGCGGCGGCCAGCGCACCGGCGCGGGCCGCCGTCGTCATCGTTCTCATGTCAGCTTCGCCGCCCCGAACACTGCCTTCGCCTTATCGCAGTGGATGACGACGTCGGTGTAGCCGCTCGCGTCGATGCCGTTCAGGGAGAACGTCTGAGAGGCGGCGTCGAACTTCACCGGAGCGAGCTCCTTGCCCGCGGTGACGGCCGACTCGTCGGTCCCATGAGTGAGATAGACGTGCAGATCCGGCCCCTGGTCCGAACTGAAGCCGGAGAGCATCAGTTCGCCGCCGCTCAGCGTGGCGGATCCGGAGACCTTCTTACCGTTCAGTCCGGCGAACATCCCGCTCCGGGACGCTGCGGAGGAGTCGTGCATCATGCCCATGGACGGCGAAGCCGACATGCTCGGGCTCATGGACGACATGCCGCTCTCAGAGGGTGCGGAGGAAGTCGAGGAAGGACTGCCGCAGGCCGCCAGGCCGAGGCCCGCGGTGGCCAGGAGGATGGATCCGAGTACCAGTTTTCGCATGATGACTCCTTCTCGTCGGTGCGGCGTGTCCGCACGGGCTGCCGCCACGACCGGCGACTCCTTCACCGTAGGAATTCAGAGAGGCGCTCCGGCCAGTCCTGTCAGAGCTGTAAGGAATCGGATCACGCGAAGTGCCCGCTGATAGCCTCCTGGCATGAATACGAGCCCCCGGATCCTGGTGGTGGAGGATGACCGGACCGTCCGCACCGTGGTGAACGACTATCTGAGCGGGCAGGGCTTCTCCGTGACCGCCGTGGACAACGGTTCCGAAGTGCTGGCACGCTTCGCGGCCGAACGCCCCGCACTGGTGGTGCTGGACCGGATGCTGCCCGGGCTCAGCGGCGACGAGGTCTGCCGCGCCCTGCGAGCGACCTCGGACGTGCCCATCATCATGCTCACCGCCCTGGACGCGGTCCCGGACCGCATCGCGGGCCTGGAATCGGGGGCCGACGACTACCTTGCCAAGCCTTTCGCCCTGAAGGAACTCAAGCTGCGGATCGAGGCTTTGCTGCGCCGCTCCCGGCAGGCCGGGGCGGCCCCGTCGGAGTTCGGGCTCGGCCCCTTCCGGGTGGATCCCGCGAGGCGGCATATCCGGCGTGATGGCGTCCCGATCCCCTTGACCACCCGCGAATACGAGCTCTTCCTCTATCTTCTGAACAATCCTGGCCGCACCATCAGCCGGGACGAGATCCTCCGTGAGGTCTGGCAATGGCAGTTCGGCGACCCGTCGACCGTGACCGTCCACATCCGCCGCTTGCGGGAGAAGATCGAGGAGGACCCCCGTTTCCCGGTCCACCTGAAGACCGAATGGGGTTCGGGGTACCGGTTCGACCTTCGCGGAGGTGAGGGATGATCGCGTTTCCGGACTTCTTGCAGATCGTCCTGACCACTCTGGTCATCACCCTGTTCGTCGCGGCCCTGGAAGCACTGCTGATCCGTTTCTCCCGCCGGGCCTCGGTCGCATCGCGCGGATTGATCGTGACCGCGGGCGCTCTGGCCTCGGTGGTGCTCTCCGTTCTGGTCATCTCGACGGAAATGTACCTCTCCGGGCATGACACCCTGATCCTGCTCTGGGTGGTCTGCGCGTCGGCGGTGCTCTCGCTGCTGGCGTCGTGGCTGGTGGGCCGCGGCCTCGCGAGTTCGCTTGGGGGCTTGCGACGCCGGGCCGGAGAGCTGGGCACCGGAACCGAACCTCATGAACCGGGCCCCGCCGAACGGGATGCCCCGCGTGAGATCCGGGAGGTCTCCGAGCAATTGGCCGACGCTTCCCGCCGGCTCACCGCAGCCCGCACTGAGCTCAGGGAGCTGGAGGAGACCCGGAGCCTGTTCTTCGCCTGGGTGACGCACGATCTGCGCACTCCGATCACCGGGATCCGCGCCCTCGCCGAGGCCTTGGACGAGGGCACCGCCGTGGACCGGGCCGACTACCAGCGGCAGATCCTGAACCAGGCGGACCGGGTGAGCCGCCTGGTGGACGATCTCTTCGAGCTGTCCAAGCTGCAGACCGGCACCTTCCGGCTCCACTACGAGGAGGTCGATCTGGCCGATGTCGTGTCAGACGCCGTCGCCGATCTGATGCCCGCTGCCGCCGCGCGCTCGGTGATGGTCAGCGGCGCGGACGTCAGCGCCGTCGTCGCCCGCGTCGACCCGCATGCGGTGGGCCGCGCGGTGTCCAACCTCCTGGCCAACGCCATCCGCTTCGCCCCGCAGGGTTCCTCCGTCACCGTGACGGTGAGCACCGACGACGGCGCGCTGGCGCGGCTGAGCGTGCGGGATCGCGGGCCGGGGGTCGCCGTCGCCGATCTGGGCAGGATGTTCGACGCCGGCTGGAGAGATCTCTCCGCCGAAGGCGCCGGACCAGGCGCCGGCTTGGGGCTCGCGATCGCCAAAGGCATCGCAGAGGCCCATGGAGGCCAGGTGGAGGCCCAGCTCAGCGAGCCGGGGTTGGAGGTGTCGCTCCGTCTGCCGGTGGGCGGGGCCTAGCGGGCGAGCTCCAGTTCTCTGCTGGACCGGCGTTCCCGGAGCTGCATCCAGCCGACCCCGAGAACGATGAGCAGCCCGAGGACGGCGGCCACGGGGCCGTCACCCCAGCCCAGCCCGCCGACGGCGGTGTCCTTGCCGGACCAGTCGGCGAAGGAGGCACCGAGCGGGCGGGTGATGACATAGGCGGTCCAGAAGGCCAGGGTCGCATTCAGTCCCGCCAGACGGTGGGCGATGCCGGGGATCGCGAACAGCACGGCGAACACCACGCCTGCCGCGAAGAACCCGAGCCCCGCCGTGTAGGCCAGCAGGTCACCCGCCGCGGTGCCGAGCGCGAAGGTCGCCAGCACGGCCGCCCAGTAGAAGAGCTCCCGCCGGCCACCGGTGATGCTGTGGATCGACAACGTCCCCTCGCTCCGGCGCCAGGCCCAGAAAACGAGCGCCAGAACGCAGGCGAAACCGAGCGTGGACACCAGATAGGGCACCCCGAGGACCACATGGATGACATCCGCCGCCATGGTTCCGAAGACGGCGACCATGGTCACCGCGAGCCAGTAGACCCACGGGATGTAGCGCCGGACCCGGAGCTGGGCGGCGAGCGCCACGGCGAACACCAGGAAGGACACGATGACCGCGAGATAGGGGTCCACGCTGGTGACGAGGAAGTCCGAGGCCGATTCGCCAAGGGCGGTGGTGAGAAGCTTGACCACCCAGAACAGGACCGTGACCTGCGGGACTTTCCGCAGCACGGACGAACGCATTTCCACCACAACAGGCACCTCTCGACTCCAACCGGCTCATGAACCGTAAGGCGACAGGGTGGGAAATGGCTGGGGACAGGCTGTGAAGTGGCGGAGTCAGCCCTCTGTGACGAGAATTCCGGACTGGAGAGCCATCTGGACGGCCAGTTCCCGGACCTGAGATTCCGCAAGAGTCGCACCGCGGAGCCCGTTGACCGCCGTGAAGGTCTGCGCGTCCAGGCCTCGCAGGTCCACGTCCGTTGCCGAGAGGTCTCTGCTGTCCACTTCCTCGGCACGGCAGCCCTGGAATGCCACGCGCTTCAACGTGGCAAGGGGCACGTCCACGGTGCGCAGCTGACAATCGATGACCTTGACGTCCTGGGCTTTGGAGCCGGAGAGACCCAGGTAGTCGATCCGGACGTCCCGGAGTTCCAGGCTGTCGACATCGGCGCCGGACAGGTCCAGCGTGCCGATCCGTCCGCCGACCAGGCGGACCCGCCGCACTCCGGCGTTCCGCAACACCAGTTCAGTGGCCCGCAGGTCCTCGATATCGACGTCGGCCAGCGTGGCACCGCTCAAGTCCAGACGGTCCACTGTGACGTCCCGCAACACGCACTCGCTCAGATGAGCGTGGCCGGCATCGACGTCCCCGCTGAGGCCCAGGACGACGCTCTCGGAGATCTCGTCATACCGCTTCAGACCATCGATCTCACCAAGAGCCGGGGGAAGGTCCGGTTCCGAGACCCTGGGTGCCGCCGTGCGTGCTTTCCGCCCTGTCTGTGCCATGCGTTCAGGCTATCGCTCCCCTCTGACAGGCCGAGCGCTTTCCGCCTCCCGCGGATTCGGCCTCCCCGTCCCGCCGGCCCATGTCCCGGGGGGACGGGGCACCGGAGCAGACTCACTGTCCGGGACCCGGCGCCGGGGAACTAGACTTAGCAAGATGGCCACTTCGCAGGCCCAGGAGCGTCTGGGCACCCTCGCCGAGCGCTTCAGCGAAGCCAGTGCGGAGCGCGGCTACGAGTATGCACGCCAGGAGCGCGTGTTCAACCTGGTGTTCGGACGGACCACCGGTCTGCTCACCGGCAGGGTCGAGGGCTCCCGCTCATACCGCGCCGTCGCCAAGCTCCAGCAGCAAGGGGATTCCTGGCGCTGCCTCACAGCTCTCTGCGACTGCCCGGTACGTCAGGACTGCAAGCATGTCGCGGCGCTCCTCTTCACCGCACAGGATCGTGGTCTTCTGGACTCCGACGACGCCGTCGCCTCCCGCCGTCGCGGTCCCGCACCGCTTCCCAACACGACGGCAGCCGCCGCGTCCCCGGCGCGGAGCCGCGCGATCGGCCAGTCCTCCTGGGAGAAGGCCCTGACGCCCCTCCTGCCGGAAACCGCAGGACCGTCGCCTTCCGCCCCTGCGCCGCAGCTGGCGCTGCTCTTCGAACTGACCGAGCCGCGCCCCGCCGTCTCCCGCGGCGGCCGGATCTACAGCCCCGCCGAGCCCGCCGGTCTGCGCGTCCGTCCGCTCTCCATGGGCGCACGCGGCAAATGGATCAAGAGCGAGGTGGCCTGGACCAACATCAACTACCTCAGCTACTACCGCAAGTTCGCCCGGGAACAGACGGATGCTCTGGCCGAATTCCTGGAACTGTCCCGGCTGCCCGGCCAGCACGCCGGGAACCAGCCGGGTCAGTGGCTCGAGCTCTCCCAGTACAACGGCCGGCACCTCGCCCAGGCCCTGGTCGATCTGGCGGCGAAGGGGATCGCGCTCATCCAGGATCCGGACCCCCGCTCGCCCGGCGTCCGCCTGGAACGCGAACACGCGTCGCTGGAACTCACGGTGGACCGGCGCGACGACGGCGGCCTGGACATCGCGCCCCGGCTCGAGGCGCACGGCCGGGCAGTGGATCTGCGGCAGCTGCACTTCACAGGCACACCCACCGCACTGGCTTTCCACACGGGGCCTGCCACTCCGGGAGGTTCCCCGGACGGCACGCTGGTGCTGATGCCCCTGGCCCCGGCAAGCACTGAGCTGGTGGCGTTCGCACGGGCGGCGGAACCGGTACACATCCCCGCCGAGGACGAGGAGCGCTTCCTCAGCGACTTCTACCCTCGGCTGCGGCAGGGCGCGGCCGTCGTCGCGGCATCGGACGAGGTGCAGCTGCCGACCATCGGCAAACCCGTGCTGTCCCTCCTGGCCAACTACCGCAAGGACCACCGCCTGGATCTGCACTGGGAGTGGCATTACACCAACAACGGCAAGCAGATCTCGCAGCCGCTGATCCTTGACCCCGGAGATGCCGGGTACCGGGATGAGCGCGGCGAACAGCGGATCCTGACCTCGGTGGGCAAGCCCTGGGACCTGATCCCCGCGCTCGCCTCGGAACCGTCCCTCGGGCGGGACGGCGCCTGGACTCTGCCGAGTCTGGCACCCACCGCGGTCCTGCACGGCATGGACACCGTGGCATTCACCGAGGAGCTCTTGCCTCAGTTGCGAGACCTCCCGGATGTCGAGGTCGACGTCAACGGCGTGGTGCCCGACTACCGCGAAGCCGTGGAAGCGCCCGTGGTGCACGTCTCGACCCTGGACAAGGACGACCGCGACTGGTTCGGCCTGGAGATCGTGGTGACCCTGGAAGGCGAGCAGGTCGCCTTCGGCCAGATCTTCTCCGCCATCGCCTCCGGCCAGACCCGCATGGTCCTGCCCAGCGGCAAGCATTTCCCCCTGGACACCCCGGAGCTCCAGCAACTGCGGGAGCTGATCGAGGAGGCCCGGGCCCTCTCGGACCGGCCCGGCGAGGAATTGCAGATCAGCCGCTTCCAGGTGGGGCTGTGGGAGCAGTTCGCCGCGATCGGCGTCGTCGAGCAGCAGGCGAAGGAGTGGCGGCGCAGCGTCACCGGGCTGCTGAACGTCGAGGACTCCACCCAGGATCTTGAGGCGCCGAGCGGTCTCAACGCCCAGATGCGCCCCTACCAGCTCCAGGGTTTCCGCTGGCTGCGCTTCCTCTACGACCACCGGCTGGGTGGCGTGCTCGCCGACGACATGGGTCTCGGCAAGACCCTGCAGACCCTCGCACTGTTGTGCTCGCTGCGTGAGGATCCCGCGCGGACTGCCACGGACGACGGCGGGGCAGGCAAGGAGGCGACGGCGGAGGACGGTGGCCTCGCGCCGTCGTCGGCCGGCACCGAAGCACCACGGCGCGCACCGTTCCTGGTGGTCGCGCCCAGCAGCGTGGTGTCCAACTGGGCGATGGAAGCGGCGCGCTTCGCTCCGGGGCTGAAGACCGTGGCAGTGGCCGAGACCTTCAAGCGCAGTGGCCTGGACCCTGCGGAAGAGTTCGCCGGGGCCGATCTGGTGGTGACCTCCTATGCCCTGTTCCGCCTTGAGCTGGAGCGGTATCAGAAGCTGGAGTGGGACGCCTTGGTGCTGGACGAGGCGCAGTTCGTCAAAAACCACCAGTCCAAGGCGTACCAGGCCGCCCGGAAGCTGAACGCTCCGTTCAAGCTGGCCATCACGGGCACGCCTCTGGAGAACAACCTCATGGAGCTGTGGGCGTTGCTCTCGATCGTGGCGCCGGGCCTGTTCCCGAGCCCGGGGAAGTTCGCCGAGTACTACCGCAGGCCCATCGAAGTGCACGGACATCCGAAACTGCTGGCCAAGCTGCGCCAACGGATCCGGCCGCTCATGCTGCGCCGCACCAAGGAACAAGTGGTCAAGGAGCTGCCGCCCAAGCTGGAGCAGGTCCTCACCGTGGAGCTGAACCCGCGGCATGCCAAGGCGTACCAGACGCATCTGCAGCGCGAGCGGCAGAAGATCCTGGGGCTGCTGGAGGACGCGAACAAGCACCGTTTCACCATTTTCCAGTCGCTGACGCTGCTGCGGCAGCTGGCACTGGATCCTTCGCTCGTGGACCCGGAACTCGCCGGGGTGCGCTCCAGCAAGCTGGATGTCCTGTTCGAGCAGCTGGAGGACGTCCTGGCCGAGGGGCACCGCGCCCTGATCTTCAGCCAGTTCACCGGGTTCCTGGGCAAAGTGCGGGAGCGGCTGGATGCCGCCGGCGTGCAGTACGCGTACCTGGACGGGGCCACGCGGCAGCGCGCGGAGGTGATCAAGTCCTTCAAAGAGGGCGACGCCCCGCTGTTCCTCATCAGTCTCAAGGCGGGCGGTTTCGGTATCAACCTGACCGAGGCGGATTACGTGTTCCTGCTCGACCCCTGGTGGAATCCGGCCAGTGAGGCCCAGGCCGTGGACCGCGCGCATCGGATCGGGCAGGACAAACAGGTCATGGTGTACCGGCTGGTGGCCAAGGACACCATTGAAGAGAAGGTCATGGTGCTCAAGGCCAAGAAGTCCAAGCTCTTCGACTCGGTGGCGGGGGATGAGGCGCTCGCCTCCACGCACCTGAGCGCCGAGGATCTGGCGGGCCTGTTCCGGGAGTAGCCCGTCTTCTCCTCCAACGCGGGGTCACTTAGGGCCCCTTCTCCGGGGGATATCGGGCCCTAAGTGACCCCGCGTTGGATGACCGCGAGGACCCTACCGCGCTCCGGGCCGCGGGCGTAGCCTGAAAGGGCAGCTTCACGCGTCTGCCAAGGAGGAACCATGACGGACTTCCGCAGTTACACCGCAGAAGAACGGGCCAGCTTCGTCGCCCCTGCCTGTGAGATGTGCGGCCAGCACCGCCACGTGCGCTGGGTGGCGGTCGACGGCGGTGACCCGCCCCGCTGGACCCCTCGCGATGCCGGGTGCAGCAACGAGGCCTGCACGGGGTACCGCTCGTAGTCTTCACGCACCGTCGGCCTCCGGGCCGGAACACAATTGCGCCCTGTTGTGCTTTGCGCGCCCCAATTGGGGCGCGCAAAGCACAACAGGGCGCAAAAATCCGTGGCCCGGGTTGAAGGTCCTAGCCTCAGCCGCGCAGGGCGGCGAGCTCCGCGGCGGCAGTCGCCGCCGGCGTCGTGCCGTCCGTCAGCTCCACGATCTCCCGGCTCAGTCCCGGCTGGTGAAGCACCTCGGCGAGGAAGGCTGCCACGTTGCCCCGGCGCACGTCTCCGTAGGCGACGGCCGGGCCGGCGGTGACCAGACCGTCGCCGGCCTCGTCACGCAAGGTCCCGGGACGGACGATCACCCAGTCCAGATCGGTTCCGGCCAGGTGGACATCGGCGTCCTTCTTCACGCGCATGTAGTGCTCGAACGACTGGCTCGGGGATTCCACGCCACGTCCGGCGTCGGGGAAGACGGAGACGAGCACGAACCGCTTCACCCCCGCCAGGGACGCCGCGGCCGCCGCCTTCTCAAGCCCTCGCCCGTCGATCGCCGTGGTCTGTTCCTGCCCGGTGCCATGGGCACCTGCCGAGAACACGACGGCGTCGTGGCCCGCCAGATGAGCCGCCAGCGTCTCCACCGAATCCTTCACGAGGTCACCGAGCACGGACTCAGCCCCGCTCTGGATGACGGTCTCACTCTGCTCCGCACTGCGGTGCATACCGGTGACCTGGTCACCGCGCGCCGTCAGGAGCCCCGACAGAATGCGTCCGATGCCGCCTGCGGCACCGATCTGGAAAACCTTCATGCTTCTCCCCTCCGGATTCCGGCTCAGCCGATGGTCGCGACGTCGATCACGAAGCGGTAGCGGACATCGGACGCCAGGACGCGCTCATAGGCCTCGTTGACCTTCTCGGCACCGATCACCTCGATCTCCGCCCCGATACCGTGTTCGGCGCAGAAGTCGAGCATCTCCTGGGTCTCGCGGATCCCGCCGATGTTGGAACCGGCCAGCGTCCTGGCACCGCTGATGAGGCTGAAGATGTTCAGATCGAGGGGCTCGCCGGGAGCTCCCACGCACACCATCGCGCCATGCGGCTTCACCAGGCTCAGGTACGAACCGAGCGGGATCTTCGCGCTCACCGTGTTGAGGACGACGTCGAATTGACCCTTCAGATCGCTGAAGGTGCTCTCGTCGCTGGTCGCGTAGTAGTGGTCGGCGCCCAGACGCAGACCGTCCTCCTGCTTCTTGAGCGACTGGGAGAGGACGGTGACCTCGGCACCCATGGCGTGGGCCAGCTTGACGGCCATATGTCCCAGCCCGCCCAGCCCCACGATGGCGACCTTCTTGCCGGGCCCGGCACCCCAGCGGCGCAGCGGGGCGTACGTGGTGATTCCTGCGCAGAGCAGCGGCGCCGCGACGTCGAGCTCCAGCGCGTCCGGGATGAGCAGCGTGAAGGCGTCGTTGACCACCACGTGCGTGGAGTAGCCGCCCTGGGTGATGGTGCCGTCGCGGTCGACGCCGGCGTAGGTGCCGACGCTCCCGTTCAGGCAGTCCTGCTCCTGGCCGTTGAGGCACTGTTCGCACTCACGGCAGGAGTTGACGAGACAGCCGACGCCTACGCGGTCGCCGACGGCGCGCGTGGTCACCTCTGACCCGACGGCGGCGACGATTCCGGCGATCTCATGGCCGGGCGTCAGCGGATAAGGGACAGGGCCCCAATCGCCGCGTACGGCATGGATGTCCGAGTGACAGATGCCCGCGTACTTGATGTCGATCAGGACGTCATGCGGGCCCAGTTCCCTGCGCTCAACGGTGGTGAGGACAAGCGGCTCGGTGGCGGATGGCGCGGCGAGAGCGGCAACGGTGGTCATGGAGGACTCCTTCGCAATGGGTGGTGCGTCCTGGAAGGGAACCGGCGAGGCCCCTCGAGCATTCCCGTGAGGCCTGATTCCGTCCCGTTCTTCCACTCTAGGCCGCGACGGCGACGGAAGGGAGGCCCTGTCGGGGCACCCCTCGGCGGCGGCCGTACAGGGGTTCGACGCCATGAATCTCGGCCTTTCGGGAATTACTTGGCCGAACAAGTAGTTAAGCCAATCGTCCCAATATGACGCCACAGGATGACATGCGGTCCGGACAGTGATCTGCCGCAGCTCCAGCCGTCATCGCCAACCCTGAGAAGGAGATCATGAGCACGCATCTGAAGAAGGGCCTGCTGTCGGCCGCCGTCGTCACCTCCCTGATGTTCGGCAGCACCGCGGCTCTCGCCGCACCAGCCCGGCACAGCAGTGCCCCCAGCACCGAAGACGCCCTCACCGCCCTCGCGGACAGCCTCGCCTGGAAGGACGGCACGCTCGCCACCTATTCGGAGGTCAGCACCAAGGTCAGGGCCGCCATCGAGGAGCTGGACCGCTCCGCCCGGCCCATTCCGCAGAAGCCCGGCTACCGGGCGTCCTTGCAGCGCTTGGAGCAGGAGTCGGACTACCTCGCACAGCTGGCCGGACAGCCCGGGTACGCCAACGGGGTGCTGGATTCCGTGATGTTCCTCAAGGGTTCCCTGGCGGAGTGGAAATTCGCCGTCGAGCAGATCCGCGACGGCCTCTACGAACGGAGCACGGTCCGCCCGGCGACGCCCGGTGTCAGCACCGCCCCGGAGGTCGGACCTCGCACAGCAGCCGGGACCGTCTTCCAGGACCTCGGCGGAGGGCCGGACATGGTCGTCATTCCCACCGGCAGCTTCACCGCCGGAGCCACAGACGAGGAGCAGTCGGCCTGGGATGTACCGGCCAATCGCCGCGACTTCGAGACTCCGCGTCGCACCGTGACCATCAAGGAGCACCTGGCGTTCGGCCGGACCGAGGTGACCGTGGGCCAGTTCCGTCAGTTCATCCGCGAAACCGGCTATCAGCCGCGCGGCGGCGCCCGCTGGTGGAACCCCGCAGACCCGTCCGCCATGGTCTTCAACCCGGAATTGAGCTGGGACAGCCCCGGATTCCCGCAGAGCGAGAATGACCCCGTGGTCGCCGTGACCGTCGCCGACGCGAAGGCCTACACCGCGTGGCTGTCCGCCCGGACCGGCGAAAGCTACCGGCTTCCCACGGAGGATGAGTGGGACTTCGCAGCTCACGGCGGAGCCACCACCCCGTTCTTCTTCGGCGAGGACCTGAACCACGCCGATGAATACGCCAACACCTTCGACAAGTCGTCCAAGGCGACCAACGGCTTCGGCTGGGACAACACGCCCGTGGATGACGGATTCCCGTACACGGCGCCCGTTGCGTCGTTCAAGCCGAACGGTTTCGGTCTCTACGACGTGACCGGCAATGCCCGCGAGTTCGTGGCGGACACCTGGCTCCGGGATCTGAGCGGCGCCAGCAACGACGGTTCGATCCACCGTGGACCGGCGCCGTTCCCGGTGCTGCGGGGAGGGGCTTGGAACTACCAGCCGCAGAATCTGCGCCTGGCCTACCGAAGCGCCTACTTCAGCTCCGAGACCGCGACGAACATGTTCGGCTTCCGCCTGGTCCGGGATCTCTGAGCAGCTCCCGGCCCTGAACCGATAGGCCCTTGAAACGGGAAGAGTCCCGGCATCGCATGAAACGATGCCGGGACTCTTCAGTGTCGTGAGTCGCTCCGCGCCCCATACCCTTCCCGGTTCAGGGCCGCCAGACCACCACGGCCTGGCTTCGCGGGCCGGGCCGTTGGCCGCGGGCCAGCGAGACGACGTCGCCAGCGGCCACACCGGCCGCGAAGATGCGGGCCTCGGGGACCGAGGGGCGGCGTTCCAGTTCCTGGGTGAGTTCCCGGACTCGCGATTGCAGCGCGGCCACTTGGTTCTCCAGTTCGAGAATGCGTTTGATGCCCTCCAGCGAAACACCCTCCTGGGAGAGCCGCTGGACCTCACGCAGACGGTCGACGTCGCGCTGGGAGTATCGCCGCGCCTTACCGGGCGCCCTGCTGGGCGAGACGATGCCCAGACGGTCGTACTGACGCAAGGTCTGCGGGTGCATCTCGGCCAACTCGGCGGCAACCGAGATCACGAACAGGGGCTGGTTCACATCGATCGCCATGCTTCACCTCCTAGAGTGCGGCGCGGACAGCCAGTCCGGCCCGGGGGTCCTCCCCCTCGGTCGCGGCAGCGAACGCCTCGACGGCCGCCTTGGCGTCGTCGTCCAGTTTCTGGGGTACGACGACGTCGACCGTCACCAGCAGATCGCCGGCCTCCTTGGAGGTCTTCACGCCGCGGCCCTTGACGCGCAGCGTGCGACCGCTCGGCGTTCCGGCCGGCAGCTGCAGCTTGACGGTGTCGCCCTCCATGGTGGGCACTTCGATCGTCCCACCGAGCACGGCCTCGTCGAAGCTGACGGGGACGTGGATCCGGATGTTGTTTCCGTCCCGCTTGTAGAACGGGTGTTCCTTGACGTTGACCGTGATGATCAGATCACCGTTGCCCGCCGCGCCGGGGTTGCCCTTGCCGCGCTGACGCACCTTCTGGCCGTCCTTGATGCCGGCGGGGATTTTCACGTCGATGACGTTGCCGTCCGGCTCGCGGAAGCTGATCGTGGTGCCCTGGATGGCGCCCTTGAAGGAGATCGAGGTGCTGGCCGTCCGGTCCGAGCCCTTGGTGGGTGCCTGCTGGAAACCACCGAAACCGCCGCCGCCTCCGAAGAGATCGGCGAACTCCGGCGGGATGCCGCCCGCTCCGCCCCGGCTCCTGGCTCCCTGCTGGTTGAAGATGCCGCCGAAGAGGTCCTCGAAACCACCGGCCCCGCCACCCGCGTGGCCGCCCGGTGCGAAGCGAGCCCCGCCGCCCATGGCGCGGATCGCGTCGTACTGCTGGCGGTCCTCCGGGTTGGAGAGCACCGAGTTCGCCTCGGTGATGTCCTTGAACTTCTTCTCCGCCTCGGCGTCCCCCGCATTGGTGTCCGGGTGGTACTTGCGGGCGAGCTTGCGATACGCCTTCTTGATATCGGCGTCGGACGCGTCCTTGGCGACACCAAGGATCTTGTAAAAGTCCTTTTCAACCCAGTCCTGGCTGGCCAAGGGCGTTTCCTTTCCTGTCTAAGTCTTGAAGTGGCGGGGGGGGGGGGGGGGGGGGCGCCCCCCCCCCCCCCCCCAAAAAAAACCCCCCCCCCCCCCCCCCCCCCACGGCCCCCCGCGCGGGGGCGTGGACCCCCACCCCCCCCACCCCGA
>NZ_JBIVFT010000013.1:0-82604 GCF_044748305.1 Arthrobacter sp. NPDC090010 | reverse complement strand
TCGTTTTTTTGTGCGCGTGTGGGCGCGGTGGTGGGGGGGCCGCGGGGCCCGCGGTGCCCCCCCCCCCCCCGGCCCCGGCGCCCGCGCCCCCCCCCCCCCCCGCGCCCCGCCCCCCCCCCCCCCCCCCCCCCCCCCCCCCCCCCCCCCCCCCCCCCGCGTCTCAGTGGCTCACTCGCCGGTGCCCACCATGGCTGACCAGCCCGAAGACGAACAGTACGATGGCAGACCCGACGATGGCCAGGATCCAGCTCTGGAGGCTCCAGAATCCCGCCATGCCGACGTTGAAGACGACGGCTCCGATCCAGCCGCCGAGAATCGCTCCGACGACGCCGAGGATCAAAGTGGTGATCCAGCCGCCGCCATGCTCACCCGGCATGATCATCTTGGCGATCGCGCCGCAAATGAGACCCAGTACGAGGAAAGCCAGGAAACTCATGGCCGACTCCTTCCTTCTGTTTGCCGGTACGTGGCTTATGCCATGACCTACTTTGATTATCCGCCCGGTGGCGCGCTTATACCAGATGCCCAGTATGAGTCGCAATTGGATCTCACGGCCAGCCGCGGATCAGGGCGTCCATACTTTGTCGTAGCCTCAAGGCATAATGGCGCACGTGGGGAAAACACGCCTTCTGACAAGTACTCTGACAGCCCTGATCCTCCTGGGATCCCTGACCGCCTGTGATGACGGGCGCAAGGGAGCCGAAGCAGCGGGGCAGGCCCTGGCCGGAGCGCTCTCCTCTCTGGATCTGAGCAAGACCGCGTTCGACGGCGCCGACTCACAACAGACGGCTCAGAAGCTGAAGGACATCACCGCGGGGATGGGAACCGTCAAACCTGCCGTGACCGTCGACTCGGTGACTGTGAATGGGGACAAGGCGACGGTGAATCTCAAGTACGCCTGGAAGCTCTCCAGCGGCGAGTGGGGCTACACCACGCAGGCGACGCTGGATAAAAAGGGTGATCAGTGGACGTCCCAGTGGAGCCCGGCGAGTGTGGCACCGGACCTCAAAGACGGTGAGGTCCTCAGCCTCGCGAGTCAGAGTCCTGACCGGGCCTCGATCCTCGGTGCCGGCGACAAGGTCCTGGTCACCAACCGTCCTGTGATCAACTTCGGAGTGGACAAGTCGCGATTGCAAGGCAAGGATCCCGCCGCATCCGCCGCACAGGTGGCCCGGCTGGCAGATGTCGACGCAGCCGAGTTCGCAGGCCGGGTGAGGGCTGCCGGACCACAGGCCTTCGTCAGCGCGATCACCTTGCGTGCCGACTCCGCCGAGGCCAAAGCCCTCACCCCTGCCAAGCTGGACACGGTCCCGGGCGCACGGATCGTGGATGGGACTTTGGCTTTGGCCCCCACCCGCACCTTCGCCCGTGCCGTGCTCGGCACGGTGGGCGAGGCGACCGCAGAGCAGGTGGAAAAGTCGAAGGGGGCGCTCAAAGCAGGGGATCTGACCGGACTGGGTGGGCTTCAGGCCCGATACGACGCTCAGCTTCGAGGTCAGGACGGTGTGATCGTCACGGCCGGGAAGGCTGCGGTGAAGGGTCAGGAGCAGTCCGCGGACACCACCTCACGAGTGCTTTTCGAACGCAAGCCTGAGGCCGGCAAGCCCCTGAAGACCACCTTGGATCCTCGCTTGCAGCAGCTCGCGGACGACACGTTGGCGAGCGTTTCCGGAACCGCGTCCGCTCTCGTCGCGGTACGCCCCTCGGACGGGGCCGTCCTGGCGGCGGCTTCGGGGCCGGGAAGCAACGGGTACAACACGGCGATGGTGGGCCAGTACGCGCCTGGCTCGACGTTCAAGATCGTCGACTCCCTCGCCATGATCCGTAATGGCATGTCGCCATCGTCGACGGTGTCGTGCACACCGCAGGTGACGGTTGACGGCCGCGTCTTCAAGAACGCGCCCGGTTACCCGGAATCGTCTCTCGGCTCCGTCCCGCTCGAGACGGCGTTCGCTCACTCGTGCAACACCGCGTTCATCAACGCCCGGGACAAGGTGTCCCAGGCGCAGCAGGAGAACTCGGCACGGTCGCTCGGCATAGGGCTGCCTCCGGCGGACCTCGGGTTCGATGCCTTCCTCGGCTCGGTTCCTGAGACTGCCGACGGCACCGAGCACGCCGCGTCGATGATCGGCCAAGGCAAGATCCTGCTCTCGCCGCTCGCCGGGGCGGTCATGGCCGCCTCGGTCGAGAAAGGTGCCCCGGTGGCGCCGAAACTGATCCTCGGCGAAAGTGCGGGAAGTCTGCCGTCCGCCAGTGCCTCCGCCTCGGCTGCGCCGGTGATCGACAAACCGATCACCAAGGCTGAGGCGACGAAGTTGCAGGAGATGATGCGCGCCGTCGTGACTTCCGGGCACGCGGGTTTCCTGTCTTCAGTGCCGGGAGCCCCTGTGGGAGCCAAAACGGGCACCGCCGAGTACGGCACTGACAACCCGCCGAAGACGCATGCCTGGATCGTGGCCACCCATGGTGACTTGGCTGTGGCCGTCTTCGTTGAAGACGGCGGTTTCGGCGCCGAGACCAGTGGCCCGCTCCTGAAGAAGTTCTTGGACGGCGCGGCCGGCTGACCGTCAGTCCAGCTGGAGCTTCATGCCTACGTGGCTCGGCACAAAGCCGAGTCGCGTGTAGAAGCGATGGGCATCCAGACGCCGCGCGTCGGTGGTGAGCTGCACCAGACCTGCTCCGTGATCGCGGCCGAAGCCGATCGCCCAGCTCATCATGGCGCTTCCCAGACCCTGGCCCCGGTTGGCGGAGGAGATTCTGACACCTTCGACGTTCAGCCGGAGTCGCCCCCCGCGTGAGATCCCAGGGATGAGGCTCAGCTGCATCATGCCGAGCACGGTGTCCTGAGGATCCACCACGACAGCGAGGAACTGGCCTGGGTCGGCGTCGACGGCGGCGAAGCCACGGCGATAGGCGGCATCATCATGCTGCTCCCGGGTTTCGCCCAGGACGTCATCGTGAAGCATCGCGATCAGGACGGGCAGATCCTGTTCGGTCGCCCGCCGGACCCGGAGGTGCGGATGATCGGCTGAGAGTTGCGGCGCATGAGATCTCTGAGGAGAGTGGTCCATGGTCCCAGCCTAGAGTCCGCCCCTCGATTTGTTGTCCGCGTTCAGGAGGAGCTGGCGGATCCGTTCCTGTTCCCCGGGCTGCCACGGGCCGGAACCCGCCAAGGGGATTTCGGTCATGTAGCGGCGTTCGTGCTCGGGAATGCTTGCCGCTACCAGCTCGGGGGTCTCTGAGGCCGCCGTGTAGAGCCCGAGCCCATCCGCGTAGAAGAGGTCCATCACCACCAGATGGCCGTCGGCGGCCCGCATGACATTCGCGGGATTGTTATCGAGCGGACCACACCAGGGGAGCAGAGCGCGGGCGTCCTCGTGCACTCCGTCGATGATGGCGGCCAACGCTGCCGTCTCGGGGCGGCCCGTCGCGATGGCCTGATGGACATCTCGTGCAATATCCTCGGGGACCGGCGCCAGCCATTCCATGATCTGCAGATCGCCACCGCCCTCGAGCCTGAGGTGCAGGAGGAGCATCGGCACGTGCCTGGTGGCCGCGGCTTCCCGGTACAGCCGTGCGGTGTAGGGACCCATGGGGTCGAAGGGGCTGATCCGGGCCGCGAACGCACCGTCCGGCGAGCGGAGTGCGATGGCCCAGTCGCCGGCGCCCGCCGAACTCCAGCCGGCTGAGCGCAGAGCATGCTCGACGTCCCGGTGATGGGGCCGGTCGCCGAGCGCAGCGACGAGCGCAGGCCAAGGTCCGTTCCGCCACGAGGTCATACCTTGAGCTTAGCCATGGGGGTCGTTCAGTGCGCTGCGTCAGGCTGCCTCGAAGGAGGCGACGACGGCGCGGTGGTCGCTGCCCGGGATGTCCTGGACGATGTTTGAGACGGGGGTGAGGCCTCGCTGGTAGACGTGATCGATGCGCGCCAGAGGGAATGCTGATGGCCAGGTCATGCCGAACGACGGCACACTCTGGCGAGGTTCCTCCAGAAGCTCGCGGACGCCGGCCATCGCGGGGTCGTCAGCGACGGCGTTGAAGTCACCGATGGCGAGAATCCTCGGTGAGGAATCCTGACGTATGGCATCCGCGAGGTCACTGAGCATGAGATCACGCGCCTCCTGGTCGCCGGCCCGTACCGACGCCGCGTGGAGCGCGTAGAGGCTCACCGAACCGGCGGGGGAGTCTACGGTGACTTGCAGCGCCCTCTTCCACCCGAGCCCCAGTTCCAGCGGCTGCTCAGCGTGCAGGGGGAATCGGCTCCAGAGGCCCACGGTGCCCACCGTGGATGAATAGGGATAGCTGTCTGCCAAGGTGCGGGCGGCCACCGAGCGGGAGTTCTGGTCGAGCTCCACCAGGGCGATGACATCGGCCCCCTGGTGTTCGAGCGCGCCGGCCTGGGCGGAGACGGTGTCTGCGTCAGACCCCGCATGGACGTTGAGGCTCGCCACCGTCAGTCCCTTGCTCACCCCTCCGGGATGCTGCAGTGGAGGGATGACTCCGGGGAGAACCAGGACCGACCAGAGCCCGAGCGGGATCGCAAGCGCCACTGAGCTGCGCCACCGACGGGCGAAGAGAGCGCCTAGAGCGACAAGCGCTGACGGGAGCCAGAGCCACGGGCGGAGGATGGCCGCGAATGTTCCTACCGGACCGGGGAACAGCGGGCCCAGAACGAGCAGAACGAGAAGGACCAGCGCTAGGACGACTAGCGCGATGCGGATGCCGCCGCGCCGCGAAGGCGCTGACGAAAACGACGCCTGCGCGTTCGTCTCCAGGGTTTCATTGGGCATGTGTCCAACATTTATCAGAACAATCTGATGAGAACCTTGGAAGACCGTTGAGCGGGTGGATGGTGACGCTTTCCAGCCATGCTGTCCGCTCGGGCGGATTTTGCGTAGCTGCCTGGTTTCAATGCCGGAAGACCGGTTTCATCTTGGTGTCAGGCGAGAACATCGGGTTAGGTCAGGAGCAATTCGTGACGATCGAATACGGGCCTCCGGCAAATGCCCGAGAAGCGTTCAGCAATTTCATTGGAACGATTAACAATCAAGGTGGCGAGACGAATCCGAACTGCCGGTCAGGCTCGACTATTTGTTCGCATTTCAATTCGGGTATCCCATAGTCATCCGCCGAATTGGTATGCCTAGTTTCACTGGATATGATCCCTTGGTGAATATCAGGCGCGTGGCGCTCTTTTTGGAGGTTGTCGACCACGGCACGGTGACCGCGGCGGCGGAGGCCGTGCAGTTGGCCCAGCCTGCCCTCAGCCGGCAATTGAAAGCCCTGCAGGCGGAGCTCGGAATCAAGCTGCTCGAGCCCAGCGGACAACGGCTCGTTCTCACGCCCGGGGGAGAGGCATTCGTCCCTATCGCGCGGGAGCTTGTGCGTCAGCAGCGTTATGCCAATCAGGCCGTGGCGGTGCTTCGCTGGGGTTGCGTGAAGGAACTGCGCTGTGTTGCCACGATCGCGACGATCCGCGGTGTCCTTTCGCGCTACATCGCGGAAGCCGGCACGAGGATCCCGATGATCAGTGCACGAGTGGGAGGCCACTTCGGCTTGGACGCTGAGCTCAGCAAAGGTGCCGACTTCGTCATCTCACCGGTTCGCCCGAGCGACGACCTGGAACACGAGCTCCTCGGTTCGGGGTCTCTCAGGGTTCATGTCGGACAGGGGCATGAGTGGCATGGTCGCGCCAGTGTCGACTTTTCGGAGCTGGAGGATCGCACGCTCATTGTTCATCCTTCGCAGACCGTCAGCCGACAGATTCTGGAGGAGGCGCTTGCGCGCTGCGGCGTGACGCCTGGTGAGTTGCTCGAATGTGAAGAAGGAAGCAATATTCTGGCACTGGCCGCGGCAGGTTTCGGCATCGGCATCACAACAGAGCCCAGCGGCTATGGAACCTGGGGGTGCGATCTGGTCGACCCTGGAAGCGCGGAGCGCACTCAGACCGGCCTGTGGATGGCTTGGCGTCCGGGTCACTATGCCGAGAGCTGGTTGCGGGAGATCGCCGAGGACCTGCGTGCATTTGTTGAGAATCCCGAGTACGTGAGAAACAGCCCCGAGTAGAAAGCCTGGGACCCGGAATGACGAAAGCGTGGCATGCCCCGAAGGGCAGGCCACGCTTTCGTCAGGAGCGAGAGTGCCTCAGGGAACCGGGGTGGCCGTTCCCGTGTAGTTGAGCGTTCCCGCTCCGCCGAGGAACGTCGGGGTGACGACGCCTGTGGCGAAGACGTTCAAGTTCCAGGTCAGGGTCACCGGGCAGGTGATCTTGATCAGCGACGGCAGGCCGATCAGGATGATGCTCACCGTGGCAGTGATCCGGACGGGCCGGACCGGATTGCTGTTCAGCAGGTAGGTTCCGGACGGGAAATTGATCCCGCTGAAGAGCCAGGTGCCCGGCAGGGCGCCGATCTGGCCGAAGGTTCCGGTGGCGGTCCCGAGGCCGGTTCCGCTGTGGGTGCTCCCGTCGCTCATCGTCAGGGTCGCGGAGGTGACCACCGAGGTGTAAACCGGCTGGAACAGGGTCAGGTCACACTTCGTGGAGTCGAGTCCGAACACGCCGGCGAAAGCCAGCGCGCCCTTGTTGCCCACCACCGCGGACTGGCTGGTGGTCACACCACCGAGCAAGGTGCCCGCCTTGAGGCAGGTGGGGCAACTCGGTGCGCCGGATGCGACGGCGGCGGGTGCTGCGGCTGCGGCTGCGACGACGGGGGCCGCCCATGCGGCTCCGCGCAGTACTCGGCGTCGTTCCACGGACGTTTTCGTCTCGTTGGTCATGATTAACTCCTGGAATTAGTTGAGCGAAGGGGAAAGAAAACAAATCTCAGGACTGCAGGCCCGCGAGTACACGGGCAGCCGCCGGGCCCTGGATGTAGCCCTCGGCCCTCCACTGGCGGACTTGTTCCGAGAGGGAGACGCCTGATTCCTCGTACCAGACCAATGGCCAGGACTCGACGAGCTGTTCCTGCGAGGCCGGACCAATATCCTCAGACCGATGCCCGATGGAAGAATCACGCCTGAGGTGGCCTGATTCTCCCCCCAACTCACGAGCATCGGTCGAAGGATGAACGTCCGAAATCGAATCACCCCGCAAGCGGCTACGCCGCCGGATCACCGTATAGACGATCAGGGCGCAAACGGCAGCGACGGACCATGCCAGAAGGAAATCCGGCCACAGCAGAATCACCCCCATCGTCGAAAGAATGAGACAGAGCAGCAGGAGGGCGGCCTGTGATTCTTCATACAGTTTCTTCAAGCGCCCTCCTGCGGCCAGACTTTGCGTTTTCCGGTAAGAAGCGCAAAAGCCACTCACCCCCCTGAGTGCACCAGTGTCTTTCACCGTTAGATAAGAATCGAGCCGGTGAAGTGGTGCACAGTTCCTCAGTATTACGAAGCCCGGCGCAGGCGGTCCAAGACCGATGTGAGATGGAAGCGATACCGACTCGGCATGGTTCGCCGTGAGGTCCGTTGAAAGGGTGTGAGTTGGGTCCTCGCAGTGGATTCAGTGGGCCACGAGAGCCACGGCGGCCAGCAGGGGAGCGATGGTCACCACGAGGATGAAGATCCTCTCACTGATCCCGAAAGTGCGTCGACGCAACGCCGGGAGAATCAACGAGGCCACGAGTGCAGCGAGCGCGATCCCCGCCAGTGTATTGAGCGGATCCAGTGCCTGCGTGGGTGCGGCTCCGGCCACCAAGCGGCTCAAGGGACCGATGGTGGCGTACGCAAGGGTGAACCAGGCGATCGCGAGCAGAAGGTGGAGCCGCCCGCGCGCCGTCGTCGTCGTTCCCGTGCGATCGGTCGGTGCGAACGGCATGACCGACAGGAGGACCCCGAGGAGGAGGAGCCAGCCGCCGAGCGCCGGATCCTTCTGTGCGGAGTGAGTCAACACGCCGGCTCCTAGCGCCAGCCAGGCACCTGCCGCGGACCACGAAGCGATGGAGGCCAGCCGACGGGTCAGAGGTGAGTTGGAAGCGGCGTAGTCGCTCACAGTGTCCCGCGCCGGGTGGATTCCTCCCGGGATCAGATGGAGCGTCAGGAACAGGACGAGGCGGAGTGTGAACAGGGCCGCGGCGACGACGGCGAACAGCTGGGACATGATCGATGATCCTTCAATTCGGGAGTGCAATGCCTTTCTTCGAACGTTAAAGTGTGAAGTAACTTGAAGGTCAAGGAGCATCATGAGAATCAGTGAATTGGCGGCGCAGACGGGTCTTGCACCGTCCGCCATCCGGTACTACGAGCAGCGGGACATGTTCAGCACGGGCCAGATCACCCGTCATCCGAACGGTTACCGCGATTACTCGGAAGACGCCCTACGGAGGGTGCTGCTCATTCTCGCCGGTCGCGCGGCTGGTTTCTCCCTATCGCAGATGAGGCATCAGATGAGCGACTGGGAGACGCTGGGGAATGCCGAGCGCAGCCGGCTCCTGGAGGATCAGCTGGGAGTGATCGATTCACGGATCTCCGAACTGCGGCGCGGACGGGAGACCATCCAGGCGGCACTGCAGGAACTACGGCGTCGATCGGGCACGGGGGAGTCCCTGGAAACGCCTACTGGCCGTGAAGGTTGATGTCGGGGAATTCGCTGCTGTCGGGTTGGCTCGGGAGTTCGTAGCCGACGCTGTTACGGATTAGGGGTGCGATGTTTTCGGCCTTCCATCGTGCGGCCGCCAGGACCGATCCGACTATGGTCCAGAGGGCGAGCGGCAGGATGAAGGCGGCGACGTTCCCGGTGCCGAGGGCCGATCCGAGACCGAGCACGGTGACCGCCGTCCAGACCATCAGTGCGCCATCGCAGCTCGTGATCACCGCGGACATCGCAACGCGCGCAAGACGACGGTCAGCGGGTGTGGCCTGGTCGGGTCGCCGAACCGTTCTGCGGAGGGCCGACACCTTACGAAACAACATCAGCCCGTCGACCATCAAGAGTGCTACGAGGCCGATGAAGAGCAGGCCGCCGCCGCTGAGGACGATTCCCCCGATGACAGCCTCAGTGGATGCCGGGTAGGAGACCCTGTCGGCGCGCAGGCCGGGTTGGTGAACGTACAGCCCCAGGAAGATCAGCGCACCACCCCCGCCGGCGATGATCGAGCCGCCCAGATGCCACCAATCAGTAGCTTGCCGGCTACGGCGTGCGCGGCGGCGCTGCTGACGTGTCGTGATTCTGACAGCAGGGCCACGGTCGCCGAAGGAGACACGGGGGAGTGCCGCTCCGACGTCGGCCGTCCAGCGTCGGTTGAGTGCGGCGAGAGCGACAAAGACTGCAGTGCAGACGAGGACGACGGCGAGCAGGGCGCCGGACCATGCTGCCCAGGCGGTGAACGCTTCCCGATGTTCCAGATCGTCGCGCTGATCCGCTTCGCCCAGAGCGAGCACGATGCAGGGAATGGCGCCGAGTAGCGCGATAGACCCGAGCGACGCGCAGCTCCAGAGGGCTGGCACGTAGGGGTCTGACACCTGGCCTCGGACCACGACAGTGTCCGCGAGTTCCTAGCTTCGCGGGGCGAATTCCGAGTAGAACCTCGCTCGGGCGAGCCGCTCCGGAACGGCGCAGAGGCCCCAAAGCAGTCCCAGGAACACGATGCCCGCGGAAGAGGTCGCGAGGACGCCGAGCGCGACGGGACCGGTGCCGGCGGAAAAAGACAGGCTGGCCACCAGCATCACCACCAGGAGGAGGCCGAGTGCAGCAACGCTTCCGAGGACGCCGGCGTGAAGGAGCGAGAGCACCACTCCGGATGTCACGACGGCCCGGGGAGGCAGGGCTTCGCGGTGACGTTGCGGCTTGGAGTGACCTTTCACCTGTTTATTCAATCAGGCGCGGCTCCGGGCATGCCGGGGCGATGCGATGCCCGCTCAGTCGGACCGGCGCCTGAGACTTGGATCCTGTAGATGCGGCGGTGTGTAGTCGACGTCCTCAGGATTCAAATCGGTGGCAGGGGGAACGATTTCATCGATCCGGTCCAGAACATCGTTGCTGAGCCGCACGGAGGACGCTGCGAGAAGGTCATCCAGCTGGGCCGTGGTCCGAGGGCCGAGGAGGACCGAGGACACCGCCGGGTGCGAGGCTGCGAAGGAGAGTGCGAGGTGAGTCAGGGGAATGCCGGACTCGGCGGAGAGCCTGAGCAGTTGTTCTACGGCGTGAAGCTTGCGCTGATTGCCACCCTTGGAGAGATCGAACTTGTAGGAGATCATTTCCCGGAATCCTTCCAGGCGCATCTCGGAGCCGCCGCGGAACCGTCCGGTGAGCCAACCGCTGTTGAGTGGGCTCCAGGTAAGAACGCCCATGTCTAGACGCTGGGCGGTGGGCAGGACGTGGCGCTCGACGCCCCGTACGAAGATCGAGTATGGCGACTGCTCCGTGTGGAAGGGGATGTGCCCGCGCCGGTCCGCGACCCAATGCGCCTCCATCTGACGTTCAGCGGAGTATCCGGAGGAACCGATGGAGATGACTTTCCCCGCCCGGACGAGATCCGACAGCACACCGAGGGTCTCGTCCAGGTCCACGGTGGGATCTGGTCGATGGACCTGATAGAGATCGATGCGATCGGTGTCGAGACGTTTCAGGCTCGCGTCCACGGCTTGGGTGATCCAGCGGCGGGAGGAACCGCGCCGGTTGACATCGGAACCCATGGGGAAGAACCCCTTGCTGGCGAGCACCACATCGTCACGGCGGTCCTTGATCGCTTTGCCCACGATGAGTTCCGACTCGCCGTCGGAATACATGTCCGCGGTGTCCACGAGATTGATTCCGGCATCCAGGGCCCTGTGAACAAGCGCTGTGGCGTCGTCCGTGTCGGTGTTTCCCCAGGCGCCGAGGTGCATGGTGCCCAGACCGAATCGGCTCACGTGAATTCCGGTGCGCCCGAGGCGCCGGAAGGTCATGCTCATCGTGAACCGTCCTCGGATACGTGCTGGGCTTGCGCAAGAACCTCGGAGGCCACGCGAAGTCCGTTGACCGCGCGTGGGTGCCCGGCATAGAGGGCTGTGTGGATGACACTCTCGATGATCTGAGTGGGGGAGACGCCCACATTGAGCGCTGCACGCATGTGGAGTGCCAACTGAGGCTCAGCCCCTCCGAGTGCTGTCAGGATGGCGATGTTGAGAAGCTGCCGTTCGGGCAGGCTCAGACCGTCCCGGCCGTAGATATCTGCGAAACCCGCCTCCACGACGTAGTTGCCGAAGTCGGGGGAGATGGCGTTGAAGCCGTCGAGAACGGTCGAGGCATCCTCAGGGCCGAGGATGCGGTCCATGAGCGCTTTGCCGCGCTCGTAGCGTGATGGGGTAGCTGTCATGTTTAAAACGATACGATGCGTAGCGTTTCGTGTAAATGGCCGATATGATGATGTTCATGCCCGCACAACGCAGTAGCCGAGCCACGGAGAAGATTCAGGACGCCGCCTGGGAGATCTTCATGGAGAGGGGACTGCCGGGGGTCTCGATCGAGGAAATCGCTGGCCGGGCCGGTGTCGCGAAAACGACGGTGTACCGATGGTGGCCGAACAAGTCGGCAGTGCTCATGGACGCCCTGAGCCGGAGGCTCGCCCCCAAGGTCGTTTTCGAGGCCGCCGGATCCGCGCGAGAAGACGTCATGCGGCAGATTGAGCTTGTGATCGAGCTGTTCAACAACCCCGTCGGCCGCGGTTATCTGTCCTTGATCGCCGAGAGCACGCACGACGCCGAACTGGCCGATGCGCTCCGCGAACGGTACATCGCGGGCCGCCGGGAGGCCGCCGTCGAACGTCTGCGTCGTGGAGTGGAGCAGGGGGAGTTGCCTGCTGAGACGGATCTGGAGATGCTCGTCGACAGCCTCTACGGGGCGCTCTACTACAACGCGCTTGTTGCACACGCGCCACTGGACAAGGCCTATGCAGCCCGTCTGATCAAAACCATGTGGCCCACGGTTCAGTAGTCGGTGCAGGCAGGGTCACTTCCGACGGCGAAGAACCAGGACGACGAACAAGGCGACGAACACGGCCACTAGGGCTCCGGCGCTGATACCCACGATTACTCCTTCAAGACGCGCGTCCACTCAGAGGGACGGCCTGCCGCCATTACACCTCTGATGTGCGGTGCTTGCAAGGAGTCCGGGGCGACTGACAGGTGGAGGGGAGCTGGAGATTATTATTAGTTGACATAATGTAGATTATCGGTGCTTTTAGAACATCCTTGGATCTGTTGCCTTGTGTGTTGTCGTGCTGACGAACCTCTTACTCAAAAGCGTCAGATCCGCTGTTCAGGAGTGAACCGCAGAACGTTAGTGTCCCTGCGGATGAAGCCGAGCGACTCGTACAGTCGCAGCGCCGTCTCACGTGATGGCCGTGAGGTCAGCTCCAATGAGCGAAAGCCGCGATCAATGGCAATGTCGATCATTGTCGCCAGCAGGAGTCGTCCGATGCCGTGTCCACGCATCGTCGCGTCCGTGACCACGTCCTCGACGAATCCGCGGAACCCGGTCGGCAACGGAAACGAGACGAGCGTCGCCATGCCGACGATTTGATCATCGACACGTGCGACCAGTAGTTCAGTTGCGTCATGGCTGAGCAGCGATTCCATGCGAACGCGGTCGAACGTCGCGGAGGACGACAGCTGCCCGAGCAGGCCCTCAAGTGCGTCCGCGTCGGAGTCTGACAATGCTGCAAGTGTTTCGATCGTCGCCGTCTTACTCATGTATCGACGCTACCCGACAAGGGGGCCCGACTCCCCCGTACTGGCATCTCGTGCCGGCAATGTTGAGGGTCTACGATTCTCCTCATGAGCGACACTGCAATCATCACCGGCACCTCCTCTGGAATGGGTCTGTACGCGGCAATCAGTCTGGCGAAGCGAGGCTTGAACGTCGTTGCGACTCTCCGCGACACCGGACGAGCCGACCGGCTTCGCGACGCGGCCCAGGAGGCCGGTGTCGAGCTCGATGTTCGTGCATTGGACGTCACCGATCATGCGGCCGCCGCGCAGTTGGTCGCTGATGTCATCAAGGACTACGGGCGGATCGACGTCCTGATCAACAATGCCGGACAAGGCTGCGTCGCAACGGCGGAGCAGCTCAGCATGGAGCAGATCCAGGCGCAACTCGACGTGAACTACCTGGCACCCGTGAATCTGACGAAGCTGGTTCTGCCGGGAATGCGGGACCGTGGCCGCGGCCGGATCCTGACCATCACCAGCGTCGGTGGCGTCGTCGGTCAGCCCTTCGCCGATGCGTATTGCGGTGCGAAGTTCGCCGTCGAAGGTTTCATGCAATCGCTCCACGTCGTCGCCGCCACGTTCGGTGTGCACGTGGGCGTGATCGAGCCCGCGGCGGTGGCCAGCGAATTCGTGAACAACGTCGAGCGTCCCGCCGACGCTGGTGCCTACACTCCCCTACTGGACGCCTATCTTTCCCGCACCGCAGGTGCGTTCGCCAATGCGCAGTCTCCGCAGAGCGCGGGAGAAATGATCGCCGACGCCGCCGCCTCGGCCGACACCTCCTTCCGTCGGCAGTCCTCGGAGGCCGCCACCGCGTTCGTCAGTGTCTCGCTGGCAGACCTTGATGGCGGACGGGTTCAGGAGTTCACGGCGCCCTGGATCGGCTGATCCAGGGCGAGCAGTGCAGCGCGCACTCCCTCTGCCGCATAACGCTGCTTCGGGTGGCTGATGGCGGTCTGCTCGGCAAGGGTGCTGAGTCCGGCGGCCGTGGCAGGATCAATGCTCTGCGGGTAGCGCAGTATGGCCAGTTCGAGCTGACCGAGAAGGGCGCTTCGTCGTCCGATGAGCTGGTGGAACATCTCCCAGGCACGGCCATCTCCGTGCATTGCGAGCAGGTAGGCAGCCTCTGCTCGTATCTCAAGCGACGGCGAGGTCGCCTGCGCATCCGCTACCGCCGCGGACTGCTCATTCCAGGCAGCGGTCTCCCCGGGGCGGGCGACTGGCTCCCACATGGGATGTGAGATGTACCGCTCCGAGGCATTCCGGACAGCATTGAGAAGAAGAGCTGCCGTTTTCGCGCCGCCGCGCGGGCGACGTCGGCGTCCGCGGAGCGGAGTCCGTCCGAGATCTCGGCCAGCTCCTGCGCCACGACCGCGGCGCGCCGGGCATAGCGTTCAGAACTCAGCAACTCGCCGATGCGGCCGTCCCGTGAGTCCTGACCGGTGTATGTCATGGCTCAATCCTCCGTTCCGTCGATGTCCTCACCGCGCCGCCGCCTCGGGCCGGCGTGCCTCGCAGCGCTTCGACATGCCGTTGCTGGATGGCCGTGACAGTGCTCAGGAAGCGCCGCACTGACGCGAGCTCGTCCGCGGTGAAGTCTCCCGCGACGACGGCCGTCGACTCCTCGATGTGCGGACCGATGATCTCCCAGATCGCGGTCTGGGCTGACTCCGTGATCTTGACGATGACGCGCCGCCCATCACTCGGATGAGGACTGCGTGTCAGATGCCCCGCCTGCTCCAGGCGGACGAGCATCGTTGTCACGCTGCCGGTGGTCAGTCCGAGGCGATCGGCGATCTCCCGCGGAGAGATACCCCTCTCCCCCGCCGTGACCGCGAGTTCCAAGCAGCGGAGATCTGTTTCGTTCACGCCCAGGATGCGGGCGGACTCCCGGTCGAAATCATCGACGACGGCCTGATATTCCTGCACCACCGGCCCGAGCGCGGCGACGGAACTTTCAATGTCGCTTGACAATCAAGCTACCTCCTTCTCACAATAGCTTGATAATCAAGTTACTACGTCGGATGCCCGAACACCATCCGACGGGATCGGCAGGAGTCATGTCTCACGCACTCATCATCGGAGCGGGAATCGCAGGCCCGGTCCTCGCCGTCGCCCTGAGCAAAGTCGGTATCGACGCGACACTCTACGAGCGCGATGCGCCGGATCAGGACCGCCTCGGCGCCTGGATCTCCTTCCAGGCCAACGGCATGGACGCCCTGCGTGCGGTCGGTCTGGCCGCGCCTGTCGAAGAACTCGGCTATCCGATGGATGACATCAGCTTCATCAATGGCAAGGGCAAACACCTCGGGAGAATGCCGATGGCCGCACGGCGGCCGGACGGGCAGGTGTCCCTGCTGATGCCCAGGGCCGAACTCTACCGAGCGCTGGCAGATCAGGCACGGGCCCACGGGGTACGCGTCGAGTACGGGAAGGAGTTCGTGACGGCGGAGGCGACGGCAGACGGCGTCACCGCACGATTCGCGGATGGCAGCGTGGCCATGGGCGATTTCCTCGTCGGTGCAGACGGCATTCATTCCCGCGTTCGGACGACCATCGACCCGGACGCCGCCGTACCCCGCTACGTCCCTGTGCTGAATACCGGAGGGTACATCCCTGGCTTCACTGTCGAAGCGCGGCAGAGGGAGTTTCTGATGCAGTTCGGTACGAAATGCTTCTTCGCGTGGATGCCGACTCCCGACGGAGGAACGGTCTGGTTCGCCAACCCTCCGATGAAACACGAGCCTGCCAAGGGAGTGCTCTCCGGAATGAGTGACGCCCAATGGCGCGGCTGGCTCCATGAGCTCATGGACGGAGACGCCGGGCCTGCCGCGGCGATCATCGACGCGGCCCCGGGCCCGCTGACCGGCTGGACGACGTATGACATGCCGGTGGTGAAGCGGTGGCATGACGGCGCCGGACGCATGGTGCTGATCGGCGACGCCGCTCATGCGACGGCACCCTCAGCCGGCCAGGGGGCCGCCATGTCCCTGGAAGACGCCGTCGTCCTGGCCCAGTGTCTGCGCGACTGCCCGGATGCCGCGGCAGCCTTCGCGCACTATGAACTATTGCGCCGCGAACGGGTCGAGAGGATCGTGAAGCACGGACATCGAAGTTCCAACCAGAAGGCAGCGGGTCCGGTGGCCCGTCTGCTGCGCGATGCGATGCTCCCCATGATCTTCCGCCGCGCCGAACGCGATGGCGGCGAGTCGATGATGTGGTTGCAGGGTCATCATCTCGACTTCGATTCGCCCGTCACGCCCATCATCGCGCGCGCCTGATCCGGCCGCTTGCGCCGTGTGGTTCAGGGACGTCGGCTCGCCACGGACATGCGGTCCAGGAGCTGCTTCAAGGGTTCGGGCTCCTCCCCCGGCTCCAGCTCGGCGGCGAGTTCTCCGGCGAGCAGTTCCTTCCGTCCGGAGGCCACCCCGCAAAAGCGATGCAGCTGCTCGGCCAACGGCCGGCCCTGCCAGGCCGGCTGTTGCTGCAGTGCCGTGAGTTTAGGGCGAAGACCAAGCCGTTCGACGACGGCGACCGTGCGGCGCGTGCCGAGTGCCCGGATCAGTTCCTCCTCCAGGTCGGAACGGCAGAGAAAGAATCCGTGGTGCGGCAGTTCATCAACATGGTCGACGGGTGTCCCGATGGCTTGCAAGGCCTTGAGGACGAAGCGTGCCTCGCCTTCGTCGCACAGTCCGAGTGCGTCGTGGGCGACGCCGACGCGGGAGGACTCCACGAGGGCACGCCGGATGTTCGTCACTCCGCCGAGATCGACGAGTCGTATCTTCTGCAGCCCGAGTCCACGTCGACGGGCGAGGGACGAGACGGCCGCCACGTCGCTGACGCCTTCCAGGAACACGGGCACCGCCTCCATCCGATCGTTCCCTCGGCTTTCCGTCAAGTGGTCCATAGCGGCCAAGTCTGACAGCCTGTCTTAGAGCTGCCCGCAAGCCGCGCCGCCGCACATCATCGAAGGGAAGACCCGTGTCGAAGCATCATCACGGCAAGCAGGAGGACGGCACACTGAGCCGGTCTCCGCGAATCACCGAAGTCGAGCCCGGCGTGTTCTTCGTCCAAGGGACGTCCTCCAATTGGACCATCGTCCTGGATCAGGAAGGAGACACCGCGGCACGCCGGGGTTTCACGCTGGTGGACAGCGGCTATGCCGGAGACTATCCGCTGCTTCTTGAATCACTGTCATCGCTGGATCTCCACCCGACGGAGTGCGTGGCCCTCCTGGTCACCCACGGCCACGTCGACCATATCGGCGCGGCGCAGAAGCTGTCGGCTGAACACGGTGTCCCGGTCTGGTGCCATGAGCTGGAATCCGGCAATCTCGTCGGGCCGAAACGCGAGCAACTGAGCCTCCTTCAGGTGCTGCCCCGGCTCATCAGCCCACGGGTCAGGCATTGGCTCCGGCAGGCTCTCCGTCTCGGGGCCTTGGAGAAGGTCTCGATCACGCCGGCGAGGACCTTCCTGGACGGCGAGCGACTGGCAGTGCCGGGCGAACCCACCGTGGTGCACTGCCCTGGACATACGGCCGGGTCATCGGCGTTCCTCTTCGAGAGGTCCGTCGGAGGTGTCCTGGCGACAGGCGACGCACTCGTGACGGGACATGAGCTCCTTGACAGCCCGGGCACTGCCCAGCTCTTGCCGGGCTTCTTCACCGCCGATCAGACGAACGCCCTGCTCAGTTTCGCCGCGCTCCGGAAAAGGTCTCCCGCGTTGATCCTGCCGGGCCACGGCGAGCCTCTCCGGGCTACTCTGTCGTCGTGACACCGGGCTGTCCCGATCCTCTCAATCATCCAGACGAGGCAACGGCGGGAAGAGCGGAATCGGCAGGCCCTCCCGCTCGTCTTCCCAGATGATCGAACTGATCCGCCAGCCCGTGGAAGCGCGCACGCAGTGGATCCCTTTCAGCCCGCGGCCGCGATGGTCCAGGCCGTCCTGGCTCCAGGACTTGGCATAGCCGCACCACAGCTGGGCGATGTCTCCGAACAGATCGATCCGGGCGCTGTCGGCCCACTCACGGAATCCGAGGAGCTCTCCCCGGCTGAGCAGCTCGACCCGGGGTTCGATGAACTCCGCAACTCCGTACACCGCCGTCGAGCCGTTACCGGCACGGATGATCACGGCCTCAGGGAGGAGGGCCTCACGGAGGATCCCGGCGCCACGGTGGACGGCAGGACCTGGAACGAACGCGGAGAAGAAACGCTGGAGCAAGTCGATGATCTCCGCCCGGTCCTGAGCGGACTGCCCGGAACGGCCACCTCCTGCGTCTCTCAGATGGTGGTGAACCTCGTGGAGGAAGGTGGCGCACAGCTGGTTCAGTGTGAGGGTCCGGCCTCCCGAACGTCGGCCCGTCCGCTCCCCCTGAGCGGTGGAACAGGCCTCCAGCGCCGCAGCCGCGGCCGCAGCCCATCGGCTGAGATCATCGGCGATCGCCAAGGGTTCCTCCGTCCAGTACGCGTGCTCTTGTGCCGCCGCGTCCTGGTCCCAGTCCGGATACTCAGGGTTGTCGAAGGACAGGATCATGCTCAGCCGTGCCGGAAGCAAGCGGCACAGATCCCGGACGTGGCAGGCGTACTCGACCGGGGACCACACCGTGGGCATGGGCCGGTGTCGTACGTCATCGCTACGGAGAGCCTCCTCCCAGCCGGGCATGACATCGCGCAAGCGGTGCGCCGTTTCCTGAGGGGTCAATTCCCCCGCGGGGAAGCCGCACTCGGTGCAGCCGGTCTCAAGGACCCCTGACCAATCACGGGTTTCGCGTGGTGGCGGCTCCGGCGACCCGGTCCGCATTTCCTGGGAATCGTTGATCGCGCTGGACACGGCGGCTCCTTAGCTTGCCTGGCGGGTTTCTCATCAGCTTCACATCGCGGCAAGTGCCTGGCAAGAGCCGCCTTGCACTGCTCGGTGAGTCATGGGACGGTGGGGCCGTGATCCTGAACATCCGCCCTGAGCGATCCGATGACTTTCCGGCTGTCCGCGCCCTCGTCGCGACGGCATTCCGCACCGCACCGCACGCAGCGCCAGCGGTGGACTCGACGGGCGATCCGGGCGAGGCGACGCTCGTCGAATGGCTGCGGACGGATCGCTCATATCTGCCGGATCTGGCGCTGGTCGCCGAACTGGACGGTGCCGTCGTCGGGCACGTCATGACCACCCGCTCCGTCCTGGAACAAGACGCGACGGGGAGCGCGGAGGTCCCCGTCCTCGGACTCGGGCCGATCTCCGTCCGTCCGGACCACCAGAAGCTGGGCATCGGCTCGGCCTTGATCGATGCGACGATCGCCGTCGCGGAACGGAACCGCGAGAAGCTGATCGCCCTGCTGGGCGATCCTGGCTACTACGGACGGCACGGCTGGGAGCCGGCGACCCGGCACGGGGTGGCCTCCCCCGATCCCTCCTGGGGCGAATTCTTCCAGGTCAGGCTTCTTGCTGCGTACGACGGCGAGGTCGGCCGGTTCCGCTATGCGGAACCGTTCTCCCGGCTCGGCTGAACGCTGCGACGCACGCCCTTGCCAGGGGCCGCAGCGCGGTATTTGATGAGGGCATGTCAAAGACAGCGCGTGCCAGCAATAGTGTCGTGATCTCAGCTTCCCCGGAGGTGGTCTTCGCCTTCTTCGCCGATGCGGAGAACGATCCGCGCTGGCGGTCAGGAGTCGCATCGATCCGCCGCAAGGGCGACCTCGCCGTCGGTGTCGAATATGAGCAGACCGTTGCGGGGCCCGGTGGCAGACCGATCTCCGCGGACATCCGGGTGACGGCCTATGAACCGCCGTCGCGAGTCGACTTCGAAGGCATCAGCGGCCCTGTCCGGCCGCGGGGTGAGTATCGCTTCGAGCCCGAAGGGTCCGGCACCAGAGTCACGTTCACTCTGGAGGCCGAACTTGGAGGCCTGAAAGCCCTCGTCATGAGTGGGCCGGTCCAGAAGACCATGAACGCCGAGGTGTCAGCTCTGGAGCGGGCCAAAGCGCACTTGCAACAGGACTGAGTGCCCTGAGACGGGGGTGCCCCAGGACAGAACTGATGGCAAGCTGTACTGAACGAGGACGTTAGTCAATCGTGAGAACGGTGGCTGGTTCTCGCAGGCCGTATGCGGACGGTGTTGGTTGTAGTGGTGTAGCCACGCTTCGAGGGCGTCACGGCGTTCCTGCTCGCTGGAGTAGCAACGAGCGTAGGCCCAGCCGTCGGCCATCGTGCGGTGGAAGCGTTCGACCTTGCCGTTGGTCTGCGGCCGGTACGGGCGCGTGAATTTCGGTCGGATCGACAGTGCCTCGCACGTGTCACGCCACAGGTACGACCTGTACGCGCCGCCGTTGTCGGAGAGAACTCGCTCTCTGGTGACGCCCCGATCGGCGAACCAGTCGACGGCCCGGTGCAGGACACCGACGGCGGTGACGGCAGTCTCGTCGTCGTGGATCTCGGTGTAGGCGACGCGAGAGTGGTCGTCGATGACGGTGTGGACGAAGGCGTACCCGAGCTTGGGGTTGTACCACTTGCTCTTGGGTCTGTCCGGGGTGGCGGCACGGTTCTTCTCGCCCTGGCGACGGCCGACGTAGCGCCAGCCACCGCCATCGGGAATGTTCCCGAGCTTCTTCACATCCACGTGCACGAGCGCCCCCGGGTGGTCGTGTTCGTACCGTCGGATCGGTTCACCGGTTGCTCGGTCCACGTAGGAGAGACGATTCACGCGCCCGGCGACGAGGATTCGGTGCACGGTCGACGGCGCGATGCCCGGGCGGGCGGCGAGCTGGACTGGCCCCTCGCGCAGGCGCATGCGCAGGCTGACACACCGCTTCGCCACCGCCTTGTCTGTCTTGTTCGGTGACGTTTTTGGCCTGGAGGACCGGTCCTGCATCGACTCGCCGGCGCGGTAGCGGTCGACCCACCGCTTTACCGTCGGCCAAGAGACCTGGAAGCGGGCGGCCACCTCACTAATCGGATAGCCGCCCTCGACGACGAGCCGGGCGACGATCAGGCGATGGCGCGGCGTCAGAGTCGCGTTTGCATGAACAGCACTCATGAGGAGCCCTCAACATCACCATGGCTACTGGCGTCACCGCGTGATGTCAGCGGCGTGGATAGCAGTACGAGGGCGCAGATGACACCGCTCACGAGAGCCCCCGCTCCAACACCGACCGCTGCGGCAAGGCCTGTTGTTGCCGCGAGCACCAGCGTCTCAATGGTCATCCGCGTCGTGCTGAACAGACCCGCACCAGCGCCTCCGCGTGTGGCCGGCACCTTGGCAAGGCCTTGACCGTCTGGGATGCCCTGGCTCGCGCCGAGGCTCACTCCTAGGCACAAGGCGGCGAGAATCACGGCTACCTGGCTGAAGGGGGAGGGAACTGCCGCGAACGCCGTCAACACGCTGGCGACGCCGCACACCAGGAGGCAGAAACTGACGACTTTTCTCGGTGCACGTCGTGTCAATGACGCAATCAACAGGGGCAAGATCGCGGGGGCTGCAGTGACCAGGACGAGACAGGTCGTGATCAATGCGGGTGACGTCTGCCCAACCGCGAGGAGCGGAAGCAGAGCTAGGGCGCTGACCAGGCAACCCATGAAAGCACCCGAGGCGGTTGCGTACCAACGGAACTCAGGGATGACGAGCAGGTCAAGCGGGAGTGCGGGCGAGTCTGCACGCACCTCCTTGCGAACGAACGACACACCGACCAGCGCGGTCGCGGCGGCCGACATGATCAGCGTCGCAGGCGGGGCGGTTCCGATCAGACCCAGGATCACACAGCCAGCTGCCACCAGACCTGCGAAGGTCAAGACTCCCGCTGAGTCCACTCGTTCCGTGTCGTGTGGCCAGTCCGGCAACCGGATCGAGGCCGCCGCCGCTACGAGGGCCAGCACCGCGGGCACCGCGAAAACGGCGCGCCACCCGAGGGTGCCGACCAACACCTGACTTAGCAGTGGACCAACCGCGAGGCTCGCGCCCAAGACCACGCCGCTGTATCGGTACACACGAGGGCGGTGTGCAGGCTGGAACGCGGCCAAAATCATGGAGGAACCTCCGGCCGCGCACATAGCAGCACCCAAGCCAGCGATGGCACGCAGGGCGATGAGGGACTCGGTGGTTGTAGCTAGCGCCGAAGCGATCCCTGTCACTGCGACGAGGAGATTCCCAGCGAGGAAGAAGCGTGCACGATTCGTCCGGTCGGCGAACCGCCCAGCACCAAGCAGCGTGGCCGCGAAGACTGTGTTGTAGGCCAAGACCACCCAGACGGCGAGACCGGCGGGCGCGTGGAGCTCGGCGCCAACGATCGGAACGACTGCAGTCGAGCCGGTGATGGCCAGCGGGAATACGGCCGTGGAGACGAGGTCCGCCAGGAGTGCACGACGGGCTACCGAAGACATGCCAGAACAGGGATCAAGAGAAGACACAAACAGCTGCTTTCCGCGAAGATTTCGAGCGCTCAAAAATGCGCTCCGGACTCAAGGGGTCAGGAGCGGCAGCTGGACGGGCCGCCGCCGCTATCAGCGACGGCGCAGCGTGTCTGTTTTCGGCACCCACTCAGCGTAAACGGTCGACCTCAGCCGATCCACCCCCGTATTGGCCGGAAGCACCAGCCCCAGCCGAGCCTTCGATCAACGTCCTCGGTCAGTACAGCTAGCCATCACACAGCCCCGACATAGCAGGGGGCGCGAGCATGGGAGCAATGAAAGGACTCCCTCTCAGGGGAGCTGAACTCCCAGGAGCTGGCCATGGACACGATTGCCGACCCCGCCTGGCGTCTTGCCCCCGCAGGGCGCCGGGACACTGAAAGAAGACCGGACTATCGTCGTGCACTGCGCAGACGCCTCTTCTCGGCCGACCTCGCCGTCGTCCTCTGCTGGGCCTCAACCGCCTTCGCCGTCTCGCTGTATCTGCTCAGCGGTGGCCTGGCTGACCTGAAGACTGCGGCCGACGCCGTGAACGGCATCGGGATCGTCGCCGGCCTCGCAGGTACGAATCTCATCCTCATCATGGTGCTGCTGGCTGCTCGGATCCCATGGCTGGACCGTGCTGTCGGTCAGGACGTGGTCATGGCCTGGCATCGCAGGCTCGGCAAACCGGTGCTCTACCTGATCCTGGCCCATGCGGTCCTGCTCACCGTCGGTTACGCGCTGCGGGACCGGATCGACGTCGTCGCGGAGACGGTCGCCTTCTTCAGCTCGACCGATCTGGTGTATGGCTACCTGGCCTTCGCCTTGCTGCTGGCTGTCGTGGTGACCTCTTTGCTTGCGGTGCGTCGCCGTCTCTCCTATGAGCTGTGGCATCTGACGCACTTGCTCAGCTACGCAGCTGTGCTGCTGGCCCTGCCGCACCAGCTGAGTATCGGAGGGGTCCTGGCGCAGGGTACGGTGCAACGGATCTACTGGATCGGGCTCTACGTCGTCGCCTACGGTGCGATTCTGTGGTTCCGCATCGTCAAGCCTCTCCTGCTCTCCGCCCGTCACGGTCTGCGCGTCGCGCGGGTGGAGCAGCACGCGCCCGACGTCGTTTCTCTCCATCTCAGCGGGCGTGGGCTTGACAGCCTCGGGGTCCGCGGCGGACAGTACGCGAACTGGCGGTTCCTGAGCGCCCGGGACTGGTGGCACGCGCACCCTCTCTCCTTCTCTGCAGTACCCGCAGATGGTTCGTTGCGGCTGACCGTCCGGACGGCCGGTTCGGGGACCCACGCTCTCTCCCGCGTGCGGCCGGGCACACGCGTCCTGTTCGAAGGGCCGTACGGGCTCTTCACCCGCGACGCGCGCAGCTCCCCGCGGGTCGCCATGGTCGCGGCAGGAATCGGGGTCACTCCCCTGCGCGCCCTCCTCGAAGACCTCAACCCGTCACCCGGGGAAGCCACGGTGCTGCTCAGGGCGTCGACGGAGTCACAGCTCTATCTCCTGGACGAGATGGAGGCTCTGTGCCAGAGCTCGGGCACCGCACAGTACGCGGATCTCGGTGCACGTTCCGAGGTTCGTTCCCCGTGGCTGTCCGCCGCTTCGGTCGCGCGCGGTGTCAGCCTGGACTCCGTCTTCCCCCGCTTGAAGGACTCGGACCTCTACATCTGCGGCCCCTCGGAGTGGGCCGAATCCGTGGCGCAAGACGCCGTCGAGGCTGGTCTGAAGGATCATCAGATCCACGTTGAACGGTTCGACTGGTGAGGGCGCGCACAGCCCTTGGCGGAGTGCTCTCCTCTGCTGCGATCCTGCTCGGGGCGTGGAGCATGAGCAAGGCGCCTGCCACGCACGGTGCCGCGGCCGCCGCTGTCGTGCCGTCAGCCACCTCGTCCGCCGCAGCGGGGAATGGGACGGCGTCCAGCGGAGCCACCGTCGCGCCGACGCCCTCCGCTGTCACCTCCTCAGGGGCGTCTTCCACATCCGGTGCCACAGGCACCTTCACAGGGAGCACGGTTCAGACGCAATATGGAAATGTCCAGGTCCAAGTCGTCATGTCCAAGGGAACCATTACCGATGTGGTGGCACTGCAGCTGACGGACCGGGACGGGCGATCGCAGCAGATCAGCAGCATGGCGGCCCCGATCCTCCGTCAGGAGGTCCTCGCCGCCCAATCGGGGTCCGTGGACACCGTCTCGGGAGCGACCTACACCTCGGAGGGCTACCTCCAGTCGCTTCAATCGGCATTGGATCAGGCACATTGAGGAGCATCTGATGGCCAACACGGTCTTCCGTTCGATGGGCACCGTAGTGAGCGTCCTGCGACCGGGCCCGTCCCTGCCGCAGCGGATAGGGCAAGCCTTGGAGGAGGAGTTCCGGTGCTGGGATGAACGGTTCAGCCCCTACGATGAACGCTCCGAACTGAGCAGGATCGCCCGGGGCGAGGAGTCACCTTCGTCCGCCAGCAGCCCGTTCCGCGCCAGTCTGCATCGAGCGCTCGGCTGGCAGGAGGCCACGGAATCCGCCTTCTCGGTCTCCTCCCCCGACGGCCGGCTCGATCTCTCAGGCATCATCAAGGCTGAGGCGATGGAGGCTTCCGGGGCCATCCTTCGGGATGCGGGCGTCCGGGACTGGCTTCTCAATGCCGGCGGCGACGTGCTGGTCTCCGGTCACCACTTCGGGAACCCGTGGCGCGTGGGCATTGTGGACCCCGTGGACCGCGGTGCGCTACTGACCTCCGTCGAGCTGGACGGGAACTGGCGGGCGCTTGCCACCTCGGGCGTCTCCGAGCGAGGGGAGCACATCTGGGGCCCGGCGGGCCGGGAGGGGTTCGCTCAGGTCTCGGTGCTGGCCGAGGACATCGTCACAGCAGACGTCCTCGCCACGGCGATCATGGCGGGTGGACGGCGAAGTCTCGATATGGCACAGGCGCGCTGGAACGTCGACGCCCTCTGCGTGGAGCGCGACGGCGGCCTGCTCGTCACGCCGAGGCTCGGGGCACGGATCTCGCCACCGTCTCTCGGCGGCGCGGGCGCACCGGCTGCCTGAGGCGGGTCGCACGGGGCCACGGAAGCGACGGTGGGTACCCGGAGAACCCGGGTACCCACCGTCGTTGTCCGGACGAGCACTGTCCAGACGAGCAGCACTCAGTGCTGCGAATCACCGTCCTGCTGGTCCTTGGACTTGCCACCCTTCACGCCGCCGTCCTTGACCTTCAGTCCCAGGGCGTTGACCACGCTGAAGAAGACCTCGGTGTTGTCATGGAATCGGTTGAAGTCCGCCGAACCGGGACCCGAAGCGACCAGAGCCACGTCGTCGACACAGTGAACACAGTTGGTTTCCGTGTACGGCAGATTGCCCTGCTGCAGCTCGCCACCGGGCTGGTGGGCCGGATTCGGCACCGCCTTGCCCGTGGAGTCCAGCAGCGAGGGCTGCACCGGCACCGGGTTGGGGACGAAGTGGTCCGTGTGATCGGGGTGGTTGGACCACCCGAAGAACAGGCCGATCTCCGGATTCGGATCATCCGGGAAGCCGTCGCCGTTGCTGTCGACATACGTCGGGAAGCCGGCCTCGCCGTAGACGCCGTTGGCCGGCCGGTCCTGATTCTTCCGCCGGTCGTGGGTGCCCACGATGCTCATGGAGTGATTGTGGTCGGCGCACACCACGATGAGCGTCTCCTCGCCGTGGTCTGCGGCCCACTTCTTGGCCAGGCCGATCGCCTGATCGAACTCGATGGTGTCGTAGAGCGCCCGGGGGCCGTCCATCGGGTGTTCCTGCTTGTCGATGGAGGCGCCCTCCACCATGAGGAAGAAGCCGTTGGGCTTCTTCTCAAGGACCTTCAGGGCTGCTGCCGTCATGTCGGTCAGTTTGGGCTGGTCGTTCCAGTCGCCGAGGACCTTCGGATCTTTGAGCACGGCACGGTCCAGATAGACGTTCATGTGACTCATCTGGAACTGGCCGAGAAGCTTCTGCGGGGCCCGGCCACGAACGGCCTGCTGCAGTTCTGTGGCGTTGGTCGCGACCGCGAAGCCCTTGGTCCGGAACTCGTTGACGAGGTTCCGTTCGTCCGGGCGCTTGGAGCCCTTCTGGCTCTTCGGCAGCAGGTATGCCAGACCGCCACCCATCAGGACATCGGGGGTGCGGACCGGGTCCAGGACCTGATCCATGATCGAGATGTACTCGCTGCGGCGGCGCGTGTGCGCCATGACGGCGGCGGGCGTGGCGTCCTGGATCTCGGCGGTGGTGACGACACCGATGGCCATGTTCCTGCTCCGCTTGAGCAGCTCGGCCATCGTCTCGACGCGCGGGTGCTTGTCCGGGTCGGGGTCGTTGCCCTCGTAGACTCCCAGCGCGTTGACCGCGGACTTGTGGCCCGTCATGTACGCGTGCATGGAGTTGGCGGAGTCGGTGGCGATGGAGTCCGAGCCGGAGGTGCTGATGATGCCGCGGGCCTCCATCTGATCCATCTCGAGCAGGCCGTTGTACTTGCCTTCCGTGATGCCCTTGGAGAGGATACGGGCACCGGTGATGGCGCCCTGTCCCATGCCGTCGCCGAGGAAGAAGATGACATTGCGGGCCTTGCGGCCCTGGCTCTTCGCCTCGACCACCTCGTGATTGACCGAGAACTCCCGGGTGGTTCCGCCGCTGGTGACCCGGACGCGGACCACGAAGTCCCCTGCGTAGGGGTACGAGAGCTGCTTGTAGGTGACCTCAAGGCTGTCGGCCGCGCTGCTGGAGCGCACCGGGGTGCCGCTGAGGATGGCGGCCGGGCCGCGACGGCCGGAAACGGAGATCTCGATCCGGGCCGTCTTCGGGTCCACCTGTCCGGCTTCGACGCGCAGGTCGAAGCGTGCCCCGACCAGGAACTTCGCGCGGTTCAGCGGAAGGATGCGGATGGATCCATTGGCAGCGCCACGGATTTCGGCGCCGATGGTGCGGGCCGTGAAGGCGTGAGGTCCGACGGCGGTGAGTCCCGCCGTCGTCGGAGCCTGAACGGTCGCGGCGTGAGCCACGCCGTCACCGAGGCCGACGACGGCGACGGCGGCCAGGGAGCCTCCGCTGACGCGGAGGAGATTGCGGCGGGAAAAGCCGGAGCTTGGGGTCTGATCCTGATCGTTACTCATGAAAGGGTGCTGCCTCTCAGTGGCCTGGGCTGGCGCCCAGGAGGTGGTCATGACAGAGAGGCACGCTAGCCAAGCGGTGTGCCGGGTGCGCCAACCGGAGGTGTCCCGCACACAGCGGCAGGGTTAACGCACGGAGAACTCCCAGGCAGCGACGGCCTGCTTTCGCGCCGGGAAAAGCTCCTGGGCTGGAGAATGGAGACATGAGCATCATCAAGATCAACGCCATCACCGTGCCCGCCGACTCCGGAGACGAACTGGCCAAACGGTTCGCCGGACGCGCGGGCGCCGTGGACGGGCAGCCAGGCTTCGAAGGCTTCGAACTGCTTCAGCCGACCGACGGGCGCACCGTCTGGCTCGTCCTCACCCGCTGGGCCGACGAGGCCAGTTACGAGGCCTGGCGCGCATCGGCATCCTTCGGGCACGGTCACGGCCGAGGCGACTCAGGGGAAACGGCCGCCCGTCCCAAGCCTGTCGGAGTCTCGGCGGAGGTCTGGAGTTTCAGCGTCGCGGAGCTCTGATCCGGCGCTTCACCATCGCATCCGGCCCTCTCAGCCCGCGTGGCGTCCTCGTGGTCTCTTTGTAGACTTCCCGGGTGAACGCCATCCATCATCTCGAGTTGTGGACACATGACCTGGAGGACGCCTTCCCGTCCTTCAACTGGTTGCTGGACCGACTGGGGTTCGGCCTCGACCGCGGAGACGACTGGCCCCAGGGGCGGATCTGGCGCCACCCTGGGGGTTTCTATCTGGTCCTGGAGCAGTCCCCCGACGTCGTGGGCCGCAGCCATGACCGGCATCGTCCTGGCCTCAACCACGTGGCGTTCTCCGTCCCGTCACGCGCGGTGCTGGACGCCGTTCGCGACGAGGCGGCAGCGCATGACTGGCAGCAGCTGTTCGCCGACCGCTACCCGCATGCGGGCGGCGAACAGCAGGAGGCCCTGTACCTGGTCAATGGGCAAGGCTTCGAAGCCGAGCTCGTGGTCGTCGGCTGAGCACGCCGGTCATTTCACCAGCAACTGCAGTGCGATGAGCACCATCGTGACCGCGATCGCGCCGTCCAGGATCCGCCAGGCTCTGGGTTTTGAGAAGACGGGTGCAAGGAACTTGGCGCCGAAACCCAGCAGGGTGAACCACAGCACGCTGGCCACAGCCGCTCCGGCTCCGAAGATCCAGCGGGCGTCACCGTGTGCGGCGCCGAGTGAACCGAGCAACAGCACCGTGTCGAGGTAGACGTGGGGATTGAGCCAGGTGAGTGCGGCCACGGTCCCGAGAGCCGCCCAGAGGCCGCCTCCACTGGAACCCGCGGTGGACAATGCACCGTTCTTGCTGAGGACCCGGCGCGCCGCGGTGAACGCGTAGAAGAGCAGGAAAGCGGCCCCTGCCCACTTGGCCACCTGAAGGATCCACGGTGCAGCGGTGATGATCGCGCCGATGCCGGAGATCCCCGCGAAGATCAGGACGGCGTCGCTGACCATGCACAGCACCACCACGGCCGCCACGTGCTCACGCAGCAAGCCCTGCCGCAGGACGAAAGCATTCTGTGCACCGATGGCGATGATGAGCGAAAGTCCGGCACCGAGGCCGGCAAGAAAAACGGGGAATTCACTGAGAAGCACCCTAGAACGCTATCCAGCAGACGCTCTCAAGTGAAGCTAATTATTTTCACGGTCCATTAGAATTGCTAATGTGATTGCTCATCCGGATCAGCTCCGTGCCCTCAGCGCCGTCGTCGAGCACGGCACCTTCGACGCGGCCGCGCTCGCTCTCCACGTCACCCCCTCCGCCGTGAGCCAACGGATCCGCGCCCTTGAGCAGCAGATCGGCAAGGTCCTGCTGCTGCGTACCAAGCCGGCCATGCCCACGCCGCCAGGCCGTGCGGTGCTGCGGCTCGCCCGTCAGATCACGCTGTTGGAGCAGGAGACCGCCGTCGAACTCGGCCTGGAGGATCCGCACGGCGGACGGATACCGCTCGTGGTGAACGCCGATTCTCTCGCCACCTGGGTGCTTCCTGCGCTGGCGTCCCTGGACGGGCAGAGTTTCGAGTTGCTGGTGGACGACCAGGACCACACCACCTCCTGGCTCCGGGAGGGCGTCGCCATGGCCGCCATCACCTCGGACACCAGCCCGGTCCCGGGCTGCCGGGTCACCCCCCTGGGGACCATGAGGTACCACGCGATGGCGAGTCCCGGGTTCGCTCGGCGCTGGTTTCCCGACGGCGTCGATGAAGCATCCCTGAGCCGGGCGCCCATGCTGAATTTCAACCGCAAGGACAGCATCCAATCCCGGTTCCTGGACCACCACCTTCCCCAGGGCTCGCCACAGCCCCCATGCACGCTGATCCCTTCCAGCGCCGAATTCGTGAAGGCCACGGAGCTCGGCATCGGCTGGTCGATGCTGCCGGACATCCAGACGGAGGACAGCATCACCACCGGGAGACTTGTGGTGCTCGACCGGACGAACCCGGTGGATGTGAGTCTTCACTGGCAGCAGTGGGCGGTGGCCTCGAAAGCTCTCGGACTGGTCGCGGATGCGCTCAGGACCGCCGCTTCCCGGAGGCTGCTTCCCTAGATTCAGCGCCCCCGGAAGTACTCCCCCATGCCAGGAATGGCATAACGCAGCTTTCCATGACCGGCGGCCTCGACCAGGCCCGCGTCGATGAGCCGTGTCCGGTAGTTCCCGACGGCGCTCGCCCGCATGCCGATGCGCTGGCCGATGTCCGCCGTGGTCGAGACCTCATGCTCGTCGTCCGCCATGGCCTCGAGGAACTCACGGTCCCGGGGCGACGCGGCCGCGAGCGCGGCTTCGATCACGGTGCGGTCATGACGACGCCGGGCGGCCGCGACCGCCCGGTCCACGGACGCGTCGTCGAGCGAGCCGGCCTCGGCCTCCTTCCAGAGGTAGTAGCCGACCAGCTGGATGAGGAAGGGGTATCCCCCGGTGGCCTCCGCCGCCCTGCGGGCCCGCGCCTGGGTGAGTTTCCATCCGCCCTCGGCGAGGGTCTCACGCAGCGACCGTTCGACGTCGTCGATGTCGGCGGCGTGCAGATCGATGCGGTCCGCTCGTCGCAGGAAGGTCGCCACCCCCTCGTTCAGCAGGTCCGAGACGGCAGATGGAAGGCCCGCGAAGACCAGGCCGATCGGCAGCGCCTCCCTGATGAGGTGCTGGACGTCTGCCGCCAGCAAGGCGAGCTCGCCACGGTTGGCGGCGTGGATCTCGTCCACGGTGAGAATGAGACCGGAGCCCTTGCCCGCGAGCAGCTCCAGCAGGGCGATCGCCTGGTCTCGCCATTGGACCTGTTCTTCCGGCTGAAGCTGCGTGGTCACGCCGAAACCGGCGACGGAGAGCGCCGTGACCCGGCGTGACGCCCGGCCCTCGCCCAGCTCCCGGGTGAGGCGGCGCATGTGTTCGCCGATGCGGCTCACGAATCCCGGAGTGGCGGTCTCCGAGATGACGGCCCAGCCGGCGTCCAACGCCGCGTCTTCTGCGGCCCCGAGCATGACCGTCTTGCCCACGCCTCGGACACCGGTGAAGATGGTCAGCAGTCCAGGCGCGCCGGAGCCGAGCCTGAGACCGTAGATGAACTCGTCCAGGAGTCCTTCCCTGCCGATCAGTTCGGGTGGTGTGGCACCTGCGGTCGGGCGGAACGGATTGTTCATGTCCCTAGCCTACGGGTGAATCATTGTGAATTCTATGAATTAGGTGAATTTCGGACGAAAGGCCGCCGTGCCAGCAGGGCCGACCCGATTCAACGTCGGCGGCTGAGCGTTCCACCAAGGGATATACGTGGCTGCGCCTGTCTTGTTGGTGACGACCGGTGCATCGGTGGTGCCGATCCGGTCGATCGGCACCACCGTGCCATGCGATCAGGGTGCGTATTTCAGCCGATAGACCCAGAGCTGGCGTGGGGTGAGAGGGAGCATTCCGCGGTCGGTGAGGCGGGCCTTGGCGGCGTCTTGTTCCCAGGGGCCGATGCGGTCGCTGTTTTCCTGAGCGCCTTCCGGGGTGAGTTCACCGGTGAACTGTTGCGGGTTGTATCCCTGCCAGCGCATGACGTAGAAGCTGCCATCGGCGAATGTCGACTTCGTGTCCCACGCAGTGAGCGTGCCGAGGTACCCCGCGTCGCGGCCGGTGGCCGGGTCGGGGACCGCCTTGATGCTCTCAGGCCATGGATTGTCGCTCCCGACGTTCGCGACGACGCGAAGGCTGGCCTCGTCGACAACGAGCACAGCACCCTTGAGGTCTGTGTTTGGCGCACCCTGGATTGCGTAGGGGACGCGCAGGATCGATTCGTGCGTCGCAGAGTTCGCTTTATCGAGCGTGGGGGTCCCGAGCCGGAAGTCAGACGGGATGGTCCCAGCGCCGATGGGAGACCAACGCACGTTCAAGTTGGTCAGTCGTGAGCGGTCCCATGCCCCACCAGTCGGGTTCGCCGGCGTGGGGGTCATGTGGAAGCGTGCCAGGTAGACCTGCGTGCGTCCCGGCCCGTTGAGGTAGCGGCTCTTGAGTATGTCCAACGCGCTTGCTCCGCTGGCGGCTGTTGAGGTGCCATAGGCCGCGTCGTCGAGTTTCACGTAGCTGATGACGGCTTTTCCCGTGGAATCAAGCACGATATTCAGGCCGAGTTGACCCCCTCGGACGGGCACGTCGTCAATGAGATAGAGGCCGGTCGTGCCGCTGTACGAGAAGGGGGCCGTGGTGCTCACTCCTGCGGTGCCAGGATCGGATTCGGGTACCCAGTGCTCGAAGTCGAGGGTTTTCGCTGCGCCGATTCTCGTGTTGCTGTAGGCATCGACCGGATCCGTGGCACCGCCGTTGCGGCGCCACACCCAGGCCACGTGGTAGTAGCCGTCTTCGCTTCGGTTTTTGAGCAGCGATGTCGGGTAGGCGCTGTAGCTGGTGGTCGGGCTGTCGCCGGCTGAACTGAATGGTGTCGCCACATGGGTCCACACCCCGTTCTCGAATTTGTAGACCCTCCATGTGCCGTTGCCGGAAGCACCTTGCCGTGCGGTGAAGTACAGAGGGCGGTTCGCGGTGGCGTGGTCTTTTTCGATCGAGAATTCGGGGTAGGTGATGCTGGCGTTGAAGGCGACTTCATCTGTTTTCTCGGTGCCGCTCAATCCGGCCGTGGGGACGAGTTCGGAGGAGAACGTGAAGTCAGCGAGGTTATCGGTTCCGGATTTTGATCGGTAGTAGATGAGTTGCGATGCGTGGACGTTCGCGACGATGTGCAGCTGGTTCTGCTGGTCGACCGCCATGGCGATCAAGTTGTGTGCGTCGTAGAGAGCCCTGGTCGTTGATGGCGTCTCGATGCGGACGTTGTCGATGAGGACCTTCCCGTCACTGGCGAAAAGTCCGACCGCACCACGACTGATCTGATTGGCGCCCGTGACGTTCACGGTTGCAGGTAGCTGTGTGCCGACGGCTGAGTTCGCCACCGGCTGACCGTCCTTGCTGATCTCGAGGCGGTAGCTGTTCGCAGCGGTGCCAGTGACGGCGAGGCGGTAGGTGCCGCCTGCGACATTGCCCGCCACAGCGCCACTGGTGATCACCGATGGCGCCGTCCAGTTGCCATCGGTGATTCGGATGAACTGCCAGGCACCGCCGCCGACTCCCTGCTTCATACGGAAGACGAGGTAGTCAAAGCGGCCGTTGTTGTTGGGGTCGCTCGCGCCGACGACGATGCCGTTCCAGTCGGCGGCGGTGGAGGTGTTCGTGGAGTCTGCAGCGACGCTGAAGGTGCTGCCGACGACGATGTTTTTCCGGAGTAGTAGCTGCTCGACGCCGGGCGACGCGACGGCTGTCGCTTTGCCCGATTCGACGCTCCACGTACCCGCCGCCGTCGTCCATGTCGCCAACGGGTACTGACCGTCGAAGGATTCCTCCGCGATCCATGGATGCGTCGAGTCCTGTACGACATTCGTCACGAACTGGCTTTGCGAGTTCGAGGGATTGGCCGGATCGATCGTTCGTTTCCCGACGCGTAGCTCCGCATTCTCGTCGTAGTAGGCGACGTACTGCGTCGTCCCATCCGTCAGGATCGACTGTGGGACGGTTGACTTACCTGCGGTGAGGCCAACCTGCACGGCTTCGACTGGCGCTGCTGCGGGTTGATGGCTATTGAACGCATCCGTCTGGTCAGTGGCGGTGACCCGTGGGGCCGCACCTTCGGTCCCGACCGCGTCCGGTGCTGTTTCGACAATTTCCTTCGACGAACGGGACTGGAAGTCATCGAAGCTCGCTTCGCCGTAGTAGGAAACCAGGCCTGCACTTCCGCCTTGGATGCGCGGCGCGTCGTCGGCGGTGACCAGGTTCGAACGTTCAGCGAGCAAAACCGTCGCGCCGCTGCTGATGGAGTAGCTGAGCCTGTCCGCGTTCGTGTCCTTCTGCTGCAGGTTGAGGATGTACGCGCCCCCAGGGATGGCCGGGAACGATCCTGAGTCGACTGCGGTCGGCCAGGCCGGGCCGTCCTTGCGTGCGAGGCGCCAGAAGGCTGAGGTTCCGGATACGCGCAACTCGAGGGAGTAGTAGGCCTCCATTCGTGCATTGTCTCCGTCGCGGCGCCAGCTGCGCGCGTTCAGCGCGACCCCATTCCATGCAAGCTGGTCACCCTGCGTGCTTGGGGCGCGAGGCGCATCGAACCGAACGACGGCGCGAACACTGCTGTCACGATCCGACTGATCGATCCCGACGGGAAGAAGCAGTGCGCGGCCTGCGCCGGAAGAGCTCGGCTCGGTGTATTCCAGGCGCGCACGGTTGTCCGCGATCATCCAGTCGCCGCGTGCCTCGCGCCACTGGAGCCCCGCCGTCGGCGCTGACGCGCGGTCGAAGTCGTCACCGAAAGCGCTCGTGTGCAGTCCACCGGTTACAACCCGGAAGTCATCGAAAGCCCCGGTCCCGAACCCCCCGTAGAGCCCGGCCCTTCCGCCGGTACTGACGTCACCATCGGCCAGCACCACGGAGCCACCGGCCACCGAAACACGCTGGTTCGGCGTTCCACCCGCTGATGATTGCGAGAACGTGATGTCGAGTGTCCCGACCGACGACGAACGCACACCGATACGGATCGGCTTGCTTGCGTCCACCGCACCGATGGTCGCGAAGGAGGCCAGCTGCGTCGTGTTCTTATCGAGATCTTGCTCAGCATCGAAACGGATCCGCAGCAACTGCCAGGCGTAGTCGGGTCTTGTAGCATCCGGTGCCCGGAAGCGCACCGCGTAGTACCCGTTCACGCCGTAGTTGAGCGCGAGTCCGTTCCACGCCGAACTGCCCGCACCTGCAGCCACGTCAACCTGGGCGCTGAAGACATCCCCGAGCAATACGTCGTCTCGCGAGAGCACGCGATTCGTTCCGCCCGTGGGAACAACCGCCTGGCTGCCGGATACCGCCCACGGAGCGCGGTCGTGAGCCGTCCACCCCGTCCCGAACGTCGCACCGTCTGCGCCGGTGAACGAATCAACCGATGACGTGCCCGACGTCGTCACAGAAACTTTCCCCACAAGAGGCGTGCCGCCCTGAGAGAAGACTCCGACGCCCCCGCCGGGCAGAGTGTCACCGGACTCCAGCGATGCGGAAACAGTATTCGCGCCGTTCGCTCCGATCGCGACGGTTTGGCCATTCTTGGCAACTCCGAGAGAGAAGCCAGCCGGTGTGGCGTCGAGTGTCAGCGTGTACGTGGCCGACGAATCATAGCTGCCGCTTGTCCCGCTGGCGAGCACGCGCAGTGCTGCGCCGTCCCAGTTGCTCGCGGTGATCCGAACCAACTGCCACGCGCCAGTACCGCTCGTGCCCTGCTTGATCCTGAAGACCACGTAGTCCCGGTTCGAACTGCCCTTATCGGCACCGACGTTCACCGCGAGCCCGTTCCAGCCGACCGAACCGGTGTCGCGGAAATCGCCGGCGATCGTGCTGACAGCCCCCAGCATTTGACCCGTTCGGAGCAGAAGGCGTTCACTACCAGCCCCGCTCGCGGTCAGCGATCCATCGGATGCGGAGGTCTGACTCCACGTACCCGTCGAGGTCGTCCATGCCGAGAGCGATGCCGCGGTCGCGAAGTCATCGGTGAAGCCCGAATCAGCCGGCGGCGAGGGCGCAGCCTGAGCTGAAGCCGGCGCAAGCACCACAGCAGCACCCATGATCAGCGCACTGACAATCCCGACCCCGGTCCACCTACTCGAACGACGAACGCGACCCATCGAAACTCCTCAAAAAGATGCCGACGAAGTCCACAACGGACGACTGGACTCTAACTCTAGAGAAATTCTCGGATTAACACGTGAATCAGTCTTCCCATGCACGACAGAGCTACGGGCCTGGTTTCAAGCCAGTCCCACAGGGTGTTCCAGCAGACCACAGGGTCTCTCCGCTGGAATCATCCAGTCCTCCTGGGCTGAGTTCCGGTCCGCCGAGTTCCAGGACGACGAAGTGTGCTGCGATCTGGTCCACGGGACGTGGCTTGCCTTCCGCCTCGAGCGTGCCGGGCACTCCTCACCCGATGACCAGCGAGCCGGCCAGGCCCACGACGCCGACCAGCACCGTTGAGCCGGCCGCCAGTGCCAGCAGCCGTCCTCCTCCTGACAACAGCGACTTGATGTGCACGCCGGCTCCCAAAGCGAACATGGCCGCGGCAAGCAGGAATTGCTGCAGCGCCGATGCCACGCCCAGCACCTCCTGCGGCACGGGGACGACGCTCCGCAGCACGACGGCCGCCAGGAACCCCACGAGGAAGGGCGGCACGAGCGGAGGCCTGCGAGCGCCGCCGGGGGCGCCGTCGTCCGTCTGCTCGCCGAGGGCTCGTGAGCGGCTGAGTGAGAGCGCAGCAGCCACGGGGGCGAGCATGAGCACCCGGGCGAGTTTCATGGTCACGGCGAGCCCCAGGGCCCCACCTCCGAGGATTCCCCCGATGGCCACGACCTGCCCCACCTCGTGCACGGATGCCCCGGCCCAGAGGGCGGCGGTCCGTTCCGGAAGCCCGAGCAGGCTCGCGAGCGCGGGAAGGAGCGGGATCATCAGGGTTCCGAAGAGGACGACCAGGGCCACCGCGGTGACGGTCTCCTTTTCCCGGGCATCCACGGTCGACTCGACACCCGCGACGGCCGCGGCCCCGCAGATGGAGAATCCGCAGGCCACCAGGAGCGCCTGGCGACGCTCCACCCCGAGGAGACGCCCCAGGCCGAGAGTTCCCAGGATCCCGGTCGTGACCACGGTCATGGCCAGCAGTGGAACGCCCCATCCGAGCGACAGAAGCATGGGCACCGACAACTGCAAGCCGAGCAGGACGATGCCGAGCCGGAGCGGGACCCGGGCCGCATAGGACAGGCCGGCATCGTGCCGGCCTCGGAGCAATCCCGCATTGCGAGCGCCGACGCCCGCCACCATGGTCACCAGGAGGGGACTCAGTTGAGGGAGGGAGACTGCCAGGAGGCAGCTCGCGAGCGAGATCATGAGGGCGAGGAACAGGCCGGGAAGCTGGCGAACGGAGGGCATGAAATCATGCTTTCAGGACGCGTCCGTCACCAGTAGACGGCAATCCGGCATGAGGTCATATCATGGTGATATGACTGTTCGCGACTGGGATCTACGGCATTTCCGGCTCCTTGACGCCTTGGCCCGTTCCGGAAGCATCGGTGAAGCGGCCCGCCATCTCGGCCTGGCCCAGCCCAACGCTTCACGGCTGCTCGAAACGATGGAACGCGGCGCCGGGTTCCCGCTGGTCCAGAGGTCACCGCGCGGCAGCAGACTCACGGACCGGGGGCTGGTCCTCGCCGGGCTGGCCGCAGAGGTCCTCCTCGCAGCAGGGCAGCTTGAGCACGCCGTGGAGGCTTTGGCCCAGGAACGCGGCACTTTGCGGATCTGCGCCAGTCTCACGGTCGCCGAACACCTCATGCCGTCCTGGCTCGCATCGGCACGCGAGCGGCTCCCGCATCTGACGGTCACACTCGACGTCGGCAACTCAGCATCGGTCTTCACCCGGCTGAGCGAAGGGGCCGCGGAACTCGGCTTCGTGGAGGGTCCCACCGTCGAAACGGGCTATCGCTATCTGGACCTGCTGCGGGACGATCTGCTTCTGGTCGTGCCCGGCACGCATGCCTGGGCCGGCCGGGACTCGGTCATGGCCGAAGAACTGCTCTCGACGACGCTCGTGGTCCGTGAGGCCGGATCAGGGACACGGCAGGTGACCGACAGGGCCCTGAGCAGGCTTAAGGAGTCTGCGCCTCTTCCCTCCTACCTTGAAGTCGGGAGCAACGCGGCCCTGGTGGCCAGTGTCGTCGCCGGACTCGGACCGGGGGTGGTGAGCAGGCTCGCCGTCGCGGCCGAGCTGTCCACCGGACGGCTCGTGGAGGTCCGGGTGCCCTCGCTGGTCCTCGGCAGGACGCTGCGCGCCGTGTGGCCCGCCCGGCCGCAGCTCCCGGCTGAAGCCCAGGACTTCCTGCGGCTCATTCACGCCCTCTCGGAGGCCTGAGGAGGCACGAGTTCAGGCCGGGGTCTCATAGCTGTCGAAACTGTCCTGCGCCCCGATCAAGCCGTCCTTCACGGTGAAGATCGAGACGATGCGCGCCCGCATCCGGTCTCCGATGGACCAGTACGGAAGCTCCATCCGGGCCGTCGCCTCCCATTGAAGCTCCACGACCACGGAATCGCCCTCGGACACCACCCGTTCGATCGTGTACCGCTGTTCCCCGATCACCAGATGCGCTTGCGCGAATCCGTCCAGCGTCTTCTCCCGGTCCCGGGTGGCCGCCTCCGGCGACAGGACGTTGGGCCACTCCCGGAAGACGAAATCCGGGGCGAGGTGCTCGGCGAGCTCTTCCACGGGCGCCTGGCGACCCACTGCCCGCACGTAGTCCAGGGCCACTTCGCGCGATGTCTTGGCTGTCATAGACTGAAATCCTAGCCGGGCAGTCCATGCGAAGGCCCGAACGCCAGTCACCCAAGGAGCTTTGTGCCCAGCCCGTCCCCGCGCCTGAGCGATGCACAGCTACGCGACGCCGTCCTGCGGCTTCTCGAATCCACGGAACCACCCACGATCGTCCAGGCCGGGCATCCCGCGCTCCGCCAGGACGCAGTGGAATTCACCGGCCAGCTGGACGACGAGGAGCTGGCCCGCTTCCTGGAACTCATGCGGCTGGTCATGCACGACGCCCCGGGCGTCGGGCTCGCGGCGCCCCAGCTCGGAATCCCGCTGCGGATCGCCGTTCTGGAGGATCGTTGGCCGGTCCCCGAGGAGGTCGCCCTGGAGCGCTCTCGGGAGCCACTCCCCTACTTCGCCGTGCTGAACCCGGTGTACCGGCCCCTGGGTACGGAGACCTCCGCCTTCTACGAAGGGTGTCTGTCCGTCCAGGGCCTTCAGGCGGTGGTGCGCCGTCCCGCGCAGGTCGAGCTGGACTGGACGGATCCCGGCGGCACCGGACACCGCCAGAAGTTCCGCGGCTGGCAGGCCAGGATCGTCCAGCACGAGACGGATCATCTCGGCGGCACACTTTACCTGGACAAGGCGGTCACCCGCTCCCTCTCCCGCACCGAGGAGTACCTCGATTACTGGGCCGAGCCCGGCATCGCCACTGCCTCCGAGGGCCTCGGGTTCAGCGCATGAGGGATGCGGTGCGTTCCCGGCTGCGCTGCCCTCACTGCGCCGAGGCCTTCCTGCCCGGCCTCGTGGGGCGCTTGCAATGCCCTCGGGGTCACAGCTTCGACGCCGCCCGGCAGGGTTATTTCAACTTCCTGACCGGGAAAGGCACCGGCTTCACGGCCGATTCGGCGGCCATGGCCACGGCGCGGAGCGCCTTCCTGGAAGCGGGCCACTACGCGCCGCTCGCCGACGCCATGGCGGCCCAGCTCGCCTCCCGGCTCCGGACGCCGCGGACGGAGACCGCTCTGCTCGACGCAGGCGCCGGCACCGGCTACTACCTGCACCACCTCCTCGACGCGCTCTCAGAGGACGGCTCCGCGCCGGCCGCCGTCGCATTCGACATCTCCAAGTTCGCCCTGCGACGGGCTGCGAGGCTTAATCCCGAGGCGGCGGTCTTCGTATGGGACGTCTGGAAGGAGTTTCCGCTCCGGAGCAGCAGTATCGACGCCGTGACAGTGGTTTTCGCACCGCGCAATCCGGCCGAGTTCCATCGGGTGCTCGCAGCTGACGGCGTGCTGCTGGTCGTCACGCCACAGCCGTCCCATCTGCGCGAGATCGCGGATTCCAGCGGCCTGCTGGACATCGAAGAGGGCAAGCTGGACCGTCTCGACCAGGCCATGGATCCATTCTTCAGCCTTGAAGACCGCCAGGAGCTCTCCTTCGTGATGCGGCTGAGCCCCGCAGCGATCGCGGCGGTGGCCCGGATGGGCCCGGCCGGACACCACGACACCGTCGAAGAGCCTGGATCCGGTGATGACGAGGCCCTCTCCGTGCTTCCCGTCACGGCATCCTTCACCATTTCTCTTTTCCGGCCTCGTTCTCTCCGCACAGAACGGGACTGAAGCGTTATACCGTCCTGGGCATGACGGTGGACCGCTATGACTAGGATGAGTAAAACGATCGTGGGGAGTCGGTCGCCGCAACAGTGGTCGCGGAACCCCACAGGAGGGGGTCGAACATGGCCTGGCTGCTGGACAATCTCTGGGCTCTCTGGCTCGTGACGCTGCTCGTCTTCGCCGTCATCGAGCTGCTCAGCCTCGATCTGATCTTCCTCATGATGTCCGGGGCATCGCTCATCACGCTGTTCGCGGCGCTGGCAGGAGCACCTTTCTGGCTGCAAGTCATCGTATTCTGCCTGGCCTCCCTCCTGATGATCTTCTTCGTCCGCCCCGTGGCGCTGCGTCATCTGCGCAAGGGACCACGGGACTCCCTGAGCAATGTGGACCGGCTGATCGGCGAGTCCGCACTCGTGCTGGAAGAGGTCACCCCGCTGGGTGGCCTCGTCAAGATCGGTGGAGATGTCTGGAGCGCACGCAGCGCCGACGGTGTCTTCGCCCCGGGGCTCACGGTCCAGGTCGCACGGATCGACGGCGCACACGCCGTCGTCGGCGCCCCGGAGCCGGACGGCTTGGAAACACCCTGATCGCGTCCTGGCCGCTTCGGTGGCCGTGTCCAACCACAGCAGGAAAGGCACCCGATGTTCAATCCTCTACCAGTTGTCCTCTCGGTCCTCTTGATCATTCTGATCATCTTCGTTCTCATCGTGCTCGTCCGCTCGGTCCGTATCGTGCCGCAGGCCAGGGCCGGCGTGGTGGAGCGCCTGGGCAAGTACCAGCGCACCCTCAACCCGGGCCTGACGATCCTGATCCCGTTCGTCGACCGCCTTCTCCCCCTGCTGGACCTCCGCGAGCAGGTCGTGTCCTTCCCGCCGCAGCCGGTGATCACCGAGGACAACCTCGTGGTCTCGATCGACACCGTGGTGTACTTCCAGGTCACCGACGCCCGGGCGGCCACCTACGAGATCGCCAACTACATCCAGGCCGTGGAGCAGCTCACCACCACGACACTGCGTAACGTCGTCGGCGGCCTCAACCTGGAACAGGCTCTGACCAGCCGTGACCAGATCAACGGCCAGCTGCGCGGCGTGCTGGATGAGGCCACCGGTCGCTGGGGCATCCGGGTCTCCCGGGTTGAGCTCAAGGCCATCGACCCGCCCCTGTCCATCCAGGATTCCATGGAGAAGCAGATGCGCGCCGAGCGTGACCGCCGAGCAGCCATCCTCACCGCCGAGGGCACCAAGCAGTCCCAGATCCTCACGGCCGAAGGTGAACGGCAGGCCGCGATCCTCCAGGCCGAGGGCGACGCCAAGGCGGCGATCCTGCGTGCAGACGGCGAAGCGCAGGCCATTCAGAAGGTCTTCGACGCCATCCACGCCGGACAGCCGGACCAGAAGCTGCTGGCCTACCAGTACCTGCAGACGCTGCCGAAGCTCGCCGAGGGCAGCTCGAACAAGCTGTGGATCATTCCCAGCGAGGTCGGGGAAGCACTCAAGGGCATCGGTGGCGTCCTCGGCAACATCGCACCGGAGATCAAGCCGGACGACGGCGGGGCGCCGCGACACTGACCGTTGCTCCCGCCGATAGTCACCGCGGGAATGGGGCGGAGGAACACGGTTCCTCCGCCCCATTCCCGTCCCAGGCCGATCATGGCCTAAAATGGTGTGGTTATGCCCAGGCCCGGGAACAAGCAGGGCCGGCAGTGCGTTGCACAGGGCAGATGTGGCCTGGTGCCACAGTCGGGGCGAGTGAGGGAGAGAATATGAGCGATCGCAGCCTTCGTGGCATGCGCCTTGGCGCACAGAGCATGGAGAGCGAATCCGGCGTCGAGCCGGCCCCCCGCCAGCGGGTCGAGTACCGTTGCGCAGACGGCGAGCAGGTCTTCGTGACCTTCGCCGCAGAGGCGGAGATTCCCCCGGTCTGGACCTCCAAGACCGGCAAGGAAGCCATCCTGGTGGATGGCGAGAAGCCCGTGGACGGCAATGAGAAGGCGGCCCGTACCCACTGGGACATGCTGCTGGAACGCCGTTCCGTTCCGGAACTGGAGCAGATCCTCGAGGATCGCCTGAAGATCCTGCGTGAGCGCCGGGGCGCCCGCGCCAGCTGAATCACCGGAGAACGCCGAATGCCGTGAGGGCCGGAACCTGAAGAGGTTCCGGCCCTCACGGCATTCGGGCGTGATTCCGCCGACGTCTCAGTGCTTGTCCTGCTGTCCGCGCAACGCCGCCCACCGGGAAGTGATGCCCCACTTGGTCACGTTGATCATCGCTTCGACCACGATGTTGCCGCTCATCTTCGAGGTGCCGAACTCGCGCTCGACGAACTTGATGGGCACCTCCTTGATGGCGAGACCCGCCTTTGCGGTGCGCCACTTCAGATCCACCTGGAAACCGTAGCCCTTCGACTCGACGAGGTCGAGATCGATGGTCTGGAGCGTGGAGGCCCGGAAGGCATTGAAGCCACCGGTGAGATCCTTCACGGGCAGGCCCAGCATGGTGCGGGCGTAGAAGGAACCGCAACGCGAGATCAGCTGGCGGTGCGCCGGCCAGTTCACCACACTGCCGCCGGGAACCCATCGCGAACCGATCGCCAAGTCCGCGCCGTCCTCGATGGCCTGCAGCAGCAGCGGGAGCTCTTCGGGCTGGTGGGAACCGTCGGCATCAAGCTCGACGAGGACGTCGTAGCCCTCTCCCAGCCCCCATTTGAAGCCTGCGATGTAGGCGGCGCCGAGCCCTTCTTTGCCCTTCCGGTGCAGCACCTTGACCTGCGGGTCTTCCGCTGCGATCCGGTCCGCCAGCTGCCCCGTTCCGTCGGGGCTGTTGTCGTCCACCACCAGGATGTCCGTGGCCGGCACCGCGGCGCGGACGCGGCCGAGGGTTTTCGGCAGGGACTCAAGCTCGTTGAAGGTGGGGATGATGGTCAGGACGCGCAAAGGCACTTTCCGTTCTTCTCGGGACGGCTGGGGACGCCCGGTCCCTTTCAGGTCTTCTAGTGGGGCGCAACTCCCCATTATAGGTCAGGAGACACCACCTCCGGCCCCACGCGGTACCATCCGCTTCGCTCACAAGGGCGCTGGATCACCGCACGAGGTCCACGGCCGCCGCCCCTGCCCAGCACCCCCAGTAGGGGCACAACACCTCCCCGGCAGGGGCATAACATCTCCCAGCAGGGGTACAAGCGAACGGGCCCGGCGGCACAGGACCAGTTGCAGTCGGCACACATGGATCCGCTGAAACTGTTTTCTGCAACCGCCAGGCCCGCCCTGACGTGCCATCATCGTCATCGGGATCTGCGCGGACCCTCAGGTCTCTGCACGCCCCCACGATGAGGCTTGGGAGGCTCCGGAGATTCCGAAACCGCCCGTTGGAATTCTACTCTACGGGGCACGGAATGAGTGTCAACCCCGGCCCGAACTGGGCCGACATGCTTCGTCCCAGTTCAGCTCGATGGGTCGCTCCCAGGAGGAATCCAGGATTTCTTTCAGAGTCCTTCGGCCCGGAACAGCTCCTGGCCGTCGGCCACTGTCTGCAGGCAGCGCGGCTGCGTGCCGTCGAGCGCCGGGAGCATGGGCGTGCGGGCCCGTGGGTCCGTGCTCCAGGAGGCGACGCGCTCGTCGGCCACCTGGACCATGAGCTCCTCGACCTCCCAGACGGCGTAGTTGGCCGGTGCCCCGGGGACCAGCTGTCCGTTCAGCGGGTTCGTGTCGCGAACGGCCCGCCAGCCGGCCCGGGTATGCCCGATGAAAGCCGCCCGGGCCGAGATCCTCTGCTCGGGCGCGTGGTGCTCCAGGCATGCCCTGATGCTTTCCCAGGGACGGAACGGGGTCACCGGTGCGTCGCTGCCGAAGGCGAGCGGAATGCCCTCCCGGAACAAGGTCGCGAACGGATTCATCCGCTGCTCCCGCTCCCCCAGTCGCCGTGCGTACATGCCGGACGGGCCTCCCCAGGCGGCGTCGAAAGCAGGCTGGGCGCTGATCGTCACGGAGTGCCGGATCAGCGCTTCGATATGTCCTTCGTCGATCATCTCCGCGTGCTCCAGCCGGTGGCCGGCGCGGCGCACCGCGGATTCACCGAGCTCAGACGCACTGAGCCGTAGTGCCTCCACTGCCACGTCCATGCCTCCGTCACCGATCACATGGAAACCACCCTGTAGTCCCAGCTCCGCGCAGACATTCAGATGGCGCGCCGCCGTCCCGGCGTCGAGATAGCGTGCACCACGCTCGCCGGGTGCGTCGCTGTAGTCCTCGCGGAGCAGGGCCGTGCGGGAACCGAGCGAGCCGTCGATGTTCAGGTCTCCGGCGAGGCCCAGGACCGGGACTCCGAGCCGCTCCAGGAGGGCCCGCCCCTCGTCGATGTCGCTGACGGCCTCTCCCCAGTAGGGCAGAACCCGGGGAGCCGAACCGGGCCGGTCGTTCCAGGCGACGGCAGAGCGCAGATCAGCGACACCGGCGATCGCCGGACCGGACATCTCAGTCACCGCGACGTGACCCTGAGAGGCGGCTTCCCGGAGGGCCGCCTCCTGGAATGCGGCCCTCTGCTGCGGAGTGAACTCCCGCACGCGGGTGCGCAGCAGCGCGTGGGCTTCGAGGCTGACCAAGGAACCGCCGGTGTACCCCCGCAGCCCGTCCAGGCCATCGGTCAGGGCGACGGAAGCACCGTTCACCAGTGCAGAGTGCACATCGATCCGGGAGAGATACACCGGACGGCCACCCGCCGCGCGGTCCAGTTCCTCCTGCCGGGGCAGCTCAGGGTCCGACCAGAGCGTCTCATCCCAGGAATGCCCGAAGAGGGCTTCCTGTTCTCCCAGTCCCGCAGCGAAGCCGGCCACCAGGTCAAGCAGTTCGCCTCGGTGGCGGACGGCGGAGAGATCCAAGGAGGACAAGGCCTGCCCTGTCTCGGTCAGATGGGCATGGGAGTCTACGAAACCGGGGGTGACCAGGGCGCCGCGGAGGTCGACGAGCTCCATACGGTCGTCCTTCAGCGACCTGGCCGCCTCTTCCGAGCCGATCCACGCCACCGTCCCGCCGTCCACCAGCATCGCCGTGGCGAAAGGATCCGCCGCGGAGTAGACGCTTCCGTTCACATAGAGCCGCAAGCCGCCGCTCTGCCGTTCTCCCTGGCCCATTCGCTGCCTCAACTCCTCGTCTCGTTCATTCCCATTGAATTCAGTCGGCCAATGGCGTGTACGCCGCCACGCCACGCCGGATCCGCTCGATCGCTTCGCGGCAGATCCGCTTCACCCTAGGGTCAAGGTCCGGTACGGACGCCAGCTGGTCGAGCAGATCGATGACCTGCCGGACCCAGCGCACAAAATCGCCCGCCGCCATCTCGCTGCCGGACAGCACCTCCTGCAGCCGCTTGCCCTTGGCCCACTTGTACATCGGCCAGATGAGCTGAAGCTCAGGCTCGGCCGTGATGGGCAGGCGGTGCCGGCCTTCCGCTTCGGAAAGCCGTTCCCACTCCTTGACCACCGTCTCCACTGCCGTCTCCAGGGAGATGGTGGGCATACGGGGCGGGACGCCGCCGTCGTCGCGCTTGGACTGGAAGACCAGCACGCTCGCAAAGGCGGCCATTTCGGAAGCGTCCAGGTCGCTGAACGCGCCTTCACGCAGCGCCTGGGAGATCAGCAGATCGCGCTCACCATAGATCCGGCGCAGGCTCCGGCCTGCGGACGTGATCTGGAGCCGCCCGCCACCCTCCTCCAGGTAACCGAACTCACCGAGAAGGCCGCAGAGTCTGTCGAAGGTCTTGGCGATCGTGTTGGTCCGTGTCTGGATGCGTGTGAGGAGGCCGTCGGTCTCCTCACGCAGTTGCCACCACCGTTCTCCCCACCGGGCGTGATTCTCCCGGTCGTGACAACCGTGACAGGGGTGGGCGCCCATCTGCTTGCGCAGTTCGGTGATCCTGGCGTCGGCGTCCCTTCGGCCCGGCGCCGTGCGCCGGCCGTTTCGAGAGTCGTTGCCCGGTGTCGCACGCCCATCCAGGAAGCCGCGCTTGTGGAGCTCATGCCGCATCGCCGACGCCAGTGCCCTGCGGTCCTTGGGCGTCTTCGCATTGAAGCTCTTGCCGATCTTGACATGGAACAGCGGCTCGATCGGCCCTTCCAGGTCCGCCAGCCCGATCCTGCGCAGCTGGTGATCGTTCGTCAGCACCGCGGGGCGCGGTTCATGAGCGTGTCCGTCCGCATTGAGCACGACGGCGAAGCCCTGCACCCGCTCACTGTCCAGGTGGATGACGTCCCCCGGCATCAGACGGCTCAGCGAGGACACCATCCAGCCGCGTGCGGCCTTCCGATTCTCTTTGGCGGCCCGGCCTTCGAGGTCCGAAAGCTGTTTGCGCATCCGGGCGTACTCCTCGAAGTCCCCCAGATGGCAGGCCATGGCCTCCGCATAGCCGGCGAGGGATTCCTCCCTGCTGCGGACCTGCCGCGCCAGCTCGACCACGGAACGGTCGGCCTGGAACTGTGCGAAGGAGGACTCGAGGATCTCCCGTGAACGCTGCCGGCCGAACTGAGCCAGCAGGTTGATCGACATGTTGTACCCGGGCCGGAAACTGGAGTTGAGCGGATAGGTCCGCTTGCTGGCCAGCCCGGCCACCGCCGCCGGGTCCATGCCCTCGTGCCACAGCACCACGGCGTGGCCCTCGACGTCGATGCCGCGGCGGCCGGCGCGGCCGGTCAGCTGGGTGTACTCGCCCGCCGTGATGTTCACCCGGCCCTCACCGTTGAACTTGTCGAGCTTTTCGAGCACCACGGACCGGGCGGGCATGTTCACGCCCAATGCCAGGGTTTCAGTGGCGAACACCACGCGGATCAGGCCTTCTGCGAAGAGCTTTTCGACCGTTTCCTTGAAGGTGGGAAGCAACCCGGCATGATGCGAGGCGATCCCCCGGATCAGACCGTCGCGCCAGGCCCAGAAGCCCAGGACGTCCAGGTCTTCACCGGGGATGTCGCGACTCGCCTCATCGACCCGTGACGCGATGATCCTGCGTTCGCGTTCGCTGGTGAGCCAGAGGTCGGCAGCCGCGCACTGCTGGACCGCCGCATCACAGGCCGCCCGGGAGAAGATGAAGACGATGGCGGGCAAAAGCTGCGCCGACTCCAGGCTGCGCACCATGGCAGGGCGGGAGACGCGCTGCATCCCTGGGGCGGGACGGCTCTCCGGGCGCCCGCCCTGCGCCCGGTCGCGACGGCGGCGCGAACGGACGGAGTGGGGGCCCCGAGGACTGTTCGTACGGGCCATCTTGAGGAGTTCGGGGTTGACCTCGGTGGAGGGCGAGTCGCGATCTTCCTCGGGTCCGGCGTCGCTGCGCTCCCCCGCGAACAGGTCGAGCACCTGCCGCCCCGCCATCACGTGCTGCCACAGCGGAACGGGACGGTGCTCGGAGACGACGACGGCGGTGTCGCCGCGGACGGTGGAGAGCCAGGCGCCGAATTCCTCGGCGTTGGAGACGGTGGCGCTCAAGGACACCAACCGTACCGAACGAGGGAGGTGGATGATGACCTCTTCCCAGACGGCTCCCCTGAAACGGTCCGCCAGGTAGTGCACCTCGTCCATGACCACGTAGCCGAGATCCTGCAAGGCGTCGGAACCGGCGTAGAGCATGTTGCGCAGCACCTCGGTGGTCATGACGACCACGGGCGCATGAGGATTGATGCTGGTGTCGCCCGTGAGGAGACCGACATTGGAAGAGCCGTATTTCTCTCCCAGTTCGGCGAACTTCTGGTTGCTGAGGGCCTTGATGGGCGTCGTGTAGAACGCCTTCTGGCCGCGCTCGAGGGCCGAGAACACTGCGAACTCGCCCAGAATCGTCTTGCCTGCGCCGGTGGGAGCGGCGAGCAGGACGCCACGCCCGGACTCCAGCGCGCGGCAGGCCTCCACCTGGAATGGGTCCAACTCGAAGGTCTGGCTCTGCCGGAAGGCTGCCAGCATGGTCTTGCCCTCCCGGTTCCTCTCCTTGGCCGCCTGGTACTTCTCGGCGGGCGACAAGGATTCGTCATTCTCGGGCATTACTCAAGGGTATCGGCTGCGGAGCGGCATCCCGGACGCCGGGCCCGGATACGCAACAGCGGCCGGCCGAAACCGGCCGGCCGCTGTCAAGGTCAAAACTCAGAGCTTGCCCAGGTCCTCAAAAGGCGTGGCCTGGTTCGCTTCCTCTTCGTTCTCCTCTGCCTTCGCGCCCTCACGTCGGGCCCGGCGCCTGTCGTTGAGCAGGCAGATCCCGATGGCCAGGAAGAACAGGACCAGAAGGGGCAACGCGAGCAGGAACATGGAGAACGCGTCGGCTCCCGGCGCCGCGATCGCAGCCAGAACGAACACGCCGAACACCGTGATCCTCCAGGCCTTCAGAATGGCCTTGCCACTCAGAACACCCAGCATGTTCACACCGACCAGAACCACCGGCACCAGGAAGGCGATACCGAGGAAGAGCAGCATGTGGGTCGCGAAGGTGAGGTAGTCGTCCGCACTGATGAGGTTGGACGCGTTCTCCGGCGTGAAGTGCAGCAGGGCACGGACCACGTTCGGGATCACGGACCAGGCCACGAAGACGCCGACCAGGAACAGCGGGATCGCAGCGGCCATGAAACCGAGGGTGTACTTGCGTTCCTTGCGTGTCAGACCCGGAGTCACGAAGGCCCACACCTGGTAGATCCAGACGGGGCTTGAGATGACCAAGCCGATCTCGATGGCGATGCGCAACTGGAACTCGAACGGCGACGCGATCGAGGCATAGTTCAACGACGCCGAACGATGCATCTCCTGAGAGATCTGCTCAAGCGGTGCCGACAACGAGGCGATGACGGGCTGGTACAGGAACCAGCCACCGACGCTGGCAAGAGCCAGGGCGATCAGGCTCTTGATGAGCCTGTTCTTGAGCTCCTTGAAGTGTTCAAGGAGAGCCATGCGGCCCTCAGGATTCCTCCGAGGGCCTTTGGTGAGCGCCACTGGACCTTAGGCGTTGCCGGACGGCGGGTTCTGCTTCCCACCGTTGTCCGAAGCAGACTCCGGGTGCTGTACGACCTTGCCTTCCACCGGCTCCTCAGCGGCTTCGGCCTTGGATTTGCCGTCGCCCTTCATCTGGTTGACCTCGGATTTCATGATGCGCATGGACTGGCCGAGGCTACGGGCCATCTGAGGCAGCTTCGGTGCAGCGAAGAGAAGCAGTGCCACGATGATGATAATGACGATGGGCCAGGGGCCATCAAAAAGTCGTCCCATGTCCGGGTCCTTTCTATTTCCTTCAATGATAGGGCGTTCAAAGGCCCAGATCGCGCAGCCTCTGTGGCCGGTGGGCCGCTGCACGGCGTGCCACGCGACGTTGCCGCCGGCTTTCACGGCGCTCGTTCTTACCGGCTTCGTAGTCGGCCCTCATCTGTTCCGGCTCGGAATAGATGCCCAACACGGGGATCTGGCGTTCCGCGGTCTGCGGATCCTCCAGCTCCGGGGTCAACCGGGACAGCATATCCGTCGCTGCCCCAAGCTCGCGCATCATCGCGGTGAACTGCCGGAAAAGCTTGATTCCGAGCATGACGAACATCAAGGCGGAGAGCGCCAGCACGGCGACCCACAGCAGAATCCACGACCACCACGGCATCATCCAAGAGTACCCTTCCGTTCTGCGAGCCAGCCGTGAGTGTCCGCATAGCGGCCTCGCGCACGGCTCAGGCTTTCACGTACCTCGGCGACGACGGCGGATGGCCCGACCACACGGACTCCCCCGCCACTTCTGGCGACCAGCCCGGCAGCCCAGCTGCCCGAACTCACCGGGAGCTCGGCAAGAAGTGAACCATCCGCCGATTCCGAGGTCCGCACGGCGCTGTAGCGTTCCGCAAGCCACCGCTCTTCGGGTGCCAGGACCACGGTGATCAGAGGACTGCGGTCGTCCGGTTGGTACACCGAGCCGGCGGGCTCCGAGGTCCAGAGAGCGGGATCCACCCGCTCTCCGCTCGGCTCCAGGCGCGCGATCCTGTCGAGCCGGAAATTCCTCGAAGCCTCGGCCGTGTGGCACCAGGCTTCGAGATACCAATGCTGTTCCCTCGACTGAAGCGCTCGGGGATCGACCAGACGGTGCGTGACCTCGTCACGGCTCGGAACGACGTAGTCGATCCAGACCCGCTCTCGACGCTCCAGTGCCTCGCGGAGGGCAGCCAGGTACTGGGCCTCGCGGCCCTGTGGCCGGACCCTGACCTTGATGCTGGAGGCCAGTGTGAGGGCGTCCCCGGCGGCCGTGGACAACCGCAGCCTGAGATCGGCGATGGCGCTGCGGTCTCCCTCGATGCCGAGTTCTTCCAGCGCGTCCAGTCCCACCAGGAGCGTCCACGCTTCCTGGCGGGAGAAACGCACGGGCTGCGCCAGGTCCAGAGCGTTGTCGATCCAGACCCGCTCGCCGTCGTCGACGATGTCCATCAGATCGTTGTGATAGCCCTCAGGACGCCCGACCATCATGATCCGGGTGAGATCGTCATCGAGCTGCCGCGGGGTGATTCCGAACTCGGTGGCGAGCTCTGCTTTCCGGATGCCGCCGTGCCGCACCAGGAAGGGGATCATCGCCAGCAGCCGGCGCACGGTGGTCTCGGAGGATGATTTGGGGCCCCGCTTGGCGGCAGCTTTGGTGAATTCGACAGCGGGGGCGGCTCGGGTCATCGCCTCCCAGGCCCGCTCGAGCCGGCCACGGACAGCCTCGCGCAGGCGCTCCGGTTCCAGGACCTGGACGACTGCCGCCGATGCGGTGAGTTCATCCACGATGGAGGTTTCGTCCCGGTAACTCAGGGTCGCGATGTCGCCGTCGACCCGGCTGGCTCTGTTCCGCCAATCGGCCCCGCGTCCGGACGGCAGTTTCAGGATCAGCTCCTGCGCAGGATACTCCTCCATGTCCTCAAGCACTCGAGCGATCGAGAACGTGTCGGGCCGTTCGAAGGCACGTTTCCGCTCGACGGACACGTCCCCGACGATCCGGTTCAGCCGGAAGGTGCGCTCCGCGTTCCGGTCCAGATCCAGACCGGAGACGTACCACTGCCCTGCCCGGTTGCCGAGTCCGTATGGGTGAAGGCGGCGACGGGACGTGGCGGCCTGAGGTGCCCGGTAGTCGAACTCCACGGGGTGGCAACCGGCAAGGGCCGTGTGCAGGGCTTCAAGCGCGGCGCCCCCGGGGCTGATCCTGGGCAGAACGGACGACGCCGGATCGTCGTCTTCTCCCCCGTCGCGGAGTTTGCGCAGTGCGGAAACCCCGGCGGCTCGCAGGCTTCCCTGTTCCCACATGCGGGCGGCCAGCTGGAGCAGGAAGCGATCCCGGGCGTCGAGGGCTACTTCGGGGAGCTGATAGTCCTCCGGACTCACCCGGTACCTCACTCCGGCGCCGTCGTCGGCCTCTGCGGAGTCTTCGTTCAGGGTCTGGAGAGGTACGCCCATCTCGCGCAGCTCTGCTTTGTCCCGTTCGAACATGCGTTCCAGAGCGGCCTCGGAGATCCCCTCTTCCTCTCGGCAGTATGCATAGACGGTCGACTCGAGGTAGGCGCGAGTGTGCCCTCGGCTCGTCGAGAGGAGGGCGATCAGGAGGTTGAGGATGCGTTCGGTCTTTCGTGCGGACACCCGCTCAGCATACTGAAGACCGCCCTGGCGCGCGGAAGGGGCCGCCCCGTTGCCGGGTGCGGCCCCTTCTCTTTCGCAGAGAGCTGAATGCTCTGCCGAGAGTGTCAGCGAACGCCGACCAGATCCACCACGAAGATGAGCGACTCGTTGGGCCCGATGGCACCACCGGCGCCGCGGGAGCCGTAGGCCAGCTCCGACGGGATTTCGAGACGGCGACGGCCGCCGACCTTCATACCCAGCAGGCCCTGATCCCAGCCCTGGATGACCTGGCCGACGCCGACCCGGAAGTCCAGCGGAGTACCGCGGCCCCAGGAGGAGTCGAACTCCTCCCCGGTGGACCAGGCCACACCGACGTAGTGAGCGGAGACGGTGTCACCGGGAGTGACCTCGGCACCGTCGCCTTCAGTGATGTCGATGATCCGCAGCTCCGCCGGGACTTCGCCTTCGGGGAAGTCGATCTCGGGCTTGGTGCGGTCGTAATTGCGCTGTCCGAAGGACATGGCTGCTCCTTGGGTTGAGTGAAGGGGGCTACTACTGGATGCCCAGGATATCGACGACGAAGACGAGCGGGCCGGCAGGCTGACCCTGAGACGGCTTCTCACCGTAGGCGTCGGCGGCCGGGATCACGAGTAGGACACGGGATCCGACCGTCTTGCCGGTCAGGCCCTTCGTCCATCCGGGGATCACACCGGAAAGCGAGAAGGTCTGCGGACCGCCGTGCTGGAAGCTGGCATCGAAGACCTTGCCGTCCGCCAGACGCACGCCGGTGTAGTTGGCCACGATGGTGTCCGTGGCCTTGACGGCGTCACCCTTGCCCTTGATGAGGTCCTGGGCCACCAGCGCCTTGGGCGTCGCAACGCCCTTGACGTCGATGGTGGGCTTCTGATCCTTGTCCACGGTCACCTTCGGCAGACCGGCCGGCGGCGTCACAGCGTCGCCTTCCGGCTTGGAGAGCACCGGCGCGAGATCCTTGGCCGAGAAGAGGTGCAGGACCATGAGCTGGGTGGTGTTGCTGCCGCTCGTGGGATCAGGCGGCAAGGCGATGCCCAGATCCGAGCCGAGCTTGGCACCGACCACCGCGTTGTAGAGGGCGGAGTTGCCCTTCTTCATCGCATCGTTGAGAGTCAGCTGCTGGTGGTTGCTGAGGTAGTTGTCCGCCAGCTGAGAACCGTCCTGGGCGTTGTAGGCCAGAAAGCCCACTTCCACCTTCTGGTTCTCCTTCACCCGGTCGCCGGTGCCGTCGTGGACCGTCTTGATGGTGGTCTCCGTGACGTTCAGGGGCTTGGCGAACTCCACCCGGGGGGCCTTGTCGGCTCCCTGATCGGTGACCTTGAGCGTGCTCAGCTTGGAGGTGTCACCAGCCGGCTGACTGCTGGGGCCGGGATCCGAGGAGCCACAAGCTGAAAGCAGCAGTACGGCGGGGACGAGGGCCGCGAGAATACGTCGCAATGGTCGTCTTTCCACTAGAGAACAGGGTGGGCGGGCCGCTCTGGGGAACGGGCACCGCCAACCATCGTAACGGAGACGGCTGTGAACTCCCCCAGCACTGCTTCAGCCGGCGTTCATGCCCGCGATGAGGGCATCCACCCGCTCGTCCGTGGAGGCGAACGGATCCTTGCAGATGACCGTCTGATGCGCCCTGTCGTTGAGCTTCAGGTGCACCCAGTCGACGGTGTAGTCGCGGCCCAGCTCCTGCGCTTTGCGGACGAAATCACCGCGCAGCCGGGCACGGGTGCTCTGAGGCGGGGTTGTCGCAGCCTGGCGGATCTCCTCGTCACTGACCACGCGCTGGGCCAGCCCCTTCTTCTCGAGAAGATAGAACAGCCCGCGACGGCGCGAGATGTCGTGGTAGGTCAGATCGATCTGTGCCAGACGCGGGGAATCCAGGTCCAGGCCATTGCGCGCCGCATAGCCGTCCAGAAGCTTCTTCTTGATGGCCCAGTCGATCTCGGTGTCGATGCCTGAGTGATCCCCCGACCGCACTGCCTGCAGCGTGCGGGCCCAGAGATCGAGAATCCTCCCGACCTCCGGGTGGTGCGCTCCCTCGCGGTCCACGAACGCCGTCACCCAGGACAGATACTCCTCCTGGATCTGCAAGGCGGTCAGCTGGCGCCCGGTGGCCAGCCGCACCAGGACCTGCCCGCTGAGATCCCGGGAGATCTCCCGGATGCTGCGGATCGGGTTCTCCATCCGCATGTCCCGCATCAAGGCCCCGCCCTCAAGGGCCCGCAGCACCAGATCGACCGAGCCGGTCTTCAGCAAAGAGGTGGTCTCCGACATCGTGGAATCCCCCACGATGACGTGAAGACGCCGGTAGTACTCGGCATCGGCATGCGGCTCGTCGCGCGTGTTGATGATGGGGCGGGACCGGGTGGTCGCCGAAGAGACCCCCTCCCAGATGTGATCGGCGCGCTGCGAGAAGCCGAAGACGGCGCCCTGAGGCGTCGTGATGATCTTGCCGGCCCCCGCCAGCAACTGGCGCGTCACCAGGAACGGGATCAGCACGTCCGCCAGGCGGTTGAACTCCCCCTTGCGAGGGATCAGATAGTTCTCGTGGCTGCCGTAGGAGTTCCCGGCGGAATCGGTGTTGTTTTTGAAGAGGAAGATCTTGCCGTCGAAGCCATCGGCCCGGAGCCGCTCCTCCGCCTCGGCGCAGAGCTCCTCCAGAATGAGCTCGCCGGCCTTGTCGTGCGAGATGAGCTGAGTGAGGGAATCGCATTCGGCGGTGGCGTACTCGGGATGCGAGCCGACGTCGAGATAGAGGCGCGAGCCGTTCGCGAGGAAGACATTCGAGGACCGCCCCCAGCTGACCACCTTGCGGAAGAGATAACGGGCCGCTTCCTCGGGTGCCAGCCGACGGGTGTTGTTCCCCACGTAGGAGATGCCGAACTCCGTCTCAATGCCAAAAATCCGCCGGTCCATGCCGTCCTTTCCAGATCTCCACCCTCAGTGATTCGTCCGAGGAGACGTTCAGCCTTCGAGCAGCGCCTTCAATGTCGAGCGGCTCAGACGTCTGAAAGCGCGGCGCTTGGACCGCCAGCGGGAGGGCTCCCGCTCGAGCAGCGCCACTTCGAGCCCGACGCCGTCCTCGACGGTGCCGCCGGCCGCCGCTGACGGGCGCTCGGGCTCGGCAGCGGCCTGGCCGGCTTCGCCCGGCTGGCGGGCCGCCCTCAGCGCTGCGGTGGCCAGACGCAGGGTCTCGCCCAGATCCTGTCCCGCCGTCCAGCCCGCGCGAAGCACCTCGGCCATCTGCTCGGTATGCCCACCCATGGCGACGAAACTTCGCTCATCGGTGATCGACCCGTCGAAGGTGAGTCGGAAGATGTGGTCGTCTTCCTGCCCCTCGCCGACTTCGGCCACCGCGAGCTCCACCTCGAACGGCTTCTGTTCCGCCGTGAACACCGCGCCGAGGCTCTGCGCATAGACGCTCGCCAATCCGCGCGCCGTCACATCGCGACGGTCATAGGAGTAGCCCCGGACATCGGCGTACCGCACCCCCGCCTGACGCAAGCTCTCGAATTCGTTGTATTTGCCGACCGCCGCGAACGCGATGCGGTCGTAGATCTCCCCGATCTTGTGCAGGGAGCTGGAGGCGTTCTCCGCCACCAGGGCGATTCCCGCTGCGCAGGAGACCACCACCACGGAACGTCCCCGTGAGATTCCCTTCCGGGCGAAGTCCGCCCGGTCCTTCATGATCTGTTCGGGAGAGACATAGAACGGTTGTGACATCTCAGGCCTCCCGACCGCGGGCATCGCGCCCGGCGAGAACGGTCAGAGCCGTCTCCCGGACTGCTTCGTCGGAGATCCGGCGGCTTCCGCCGTCGTCCACCACGTAGATGACCGGCCAGAGCTGCCGGACCGGATCCGGTCCGCCGGTCGCCGAATCGTCGTCTGCCGCGTCATACAGAGCCTCGACCGCCACGCGCACCGCATCGGGTTCCTCGAGACCGGGATGCCAGAGCTTCTTCAAGGCGCCGCGGGCGAAATTGGAGCCCGAGCCGACGCTGTGGTGCTCGTGTTCCTCGTAGCGCCCGCCGGTCACGTCGTAGGAGAAGATGCGTCCCCGCGGGCTGCCCGCCTCGTATCCGGCGTAGAGCGGGACGACCGCCATGCCCTGCATGGCCATTCCGAGGTTGCCCCGGACCATCGCAGCGAGCCGGTTCGCCCGGCCTTCCAGACTCAGCTGGGTTCCTTCGATCTTCTCGTAGTGCTCCAGTTCCACTTGAAAAAGTTTCACCAGGTCAACGGCCAGCCCAGCGGTTCCGGCGATGCCCAGCAACGACGTCTCATCCGCAGGGAAGACCTTCTCCATGGTGCGGGAGGCGATCAGATTCCCCATCGTGGCCCGCCGGTCGCCTGCCATCAGGACGCCCGAACCGGTCTGCAGCGCCACGATGGTGGTGGCGTGAGGAACCTGCAGTGGGGTCGTCCCCGTGCCGCTCAAGCCACCGAAAGGAAGCAGCTCAGGCCTCGTCTCGGCGAGGTGCTCCAGAAAGGAGGAACTCGCCTCCGAAGTCAGCCGCACGGAGTCCCTGGACACGGCCTACTGGCCGCCCTTCTGGACGAAGCCCTTGACGAACTCCTCGGCGTTCTTCTCCAGCACGCCGTCGATCTCGTCCAGCAGGTCGTCGACGCCCTGGGTCGCAGCATGATCCTGCGCGGCCGGGGTGCTGGGGATCGCGGCATCGGCTTCTTCGATCTGATCCTCGCTCCGTGAGCTGGGATTGATCTGTTCCTGTCCTGCCATGATTCCTCCTCGATTCGGGTCTTCTCTTGCCATCCTGCCACTTCAGAGCGGTGTTGCGTAGCAGTGTCCAGGAACCGTCGGTCGTCGGCGGTTCATTGCTGGAGCAGGGCCCGGAGGAAGTCCCCGGCATCCTCGTGGGCGTCGAACAGCTCACCCGTGAGTTCGCGCGTCCCGCGCAGTGGTTCCCTGGTCGGGATCCTCGTGGAGCGGGCCTGCCCCGGCAACCGGAAGATGACCGAATCCCAGCTCGCGCCTGTCACGGCCCGAGGGTAACGGCTCAGACACATCCCCCGGAAGAAGGCCCTCGTGTCAGCGGGAGCGGTGCTCACCGCGGCGGCGATCTCGGCGTCATCGGCCAGCAGGTCCATCCGTCCGTGCTGCGCCAGGCGGTGGTACAGCCCCTTCTCGGGTCTGATGTCCGACCACTGAAGATCGATCAATCCGAGCCTGGCATCGTCCCAGCCGAGGCCGCCACGATCACGGTAGCCCTGCAGGAGCTTGAGTTTCGCCAGCCATTCGACTCTGCGTGCCGCGCGCTCGTCACCGCGCTCAAGCCAGCTCAGGGTCTCCTCCCACGCCTGGAGCACGGCGTGGGTATGCCCATCCCCCAGGCTCGGATGCCCCGCACCGCTCTGCTCGGCGTACCTGCTGGCGGCCTCGTAGTAGAGCCACTGGAGTTCGACGGCGGTCAGCCGCCGCCCGTCGATCAGTCTCACCCGGTGCTGCAGGGAGGTGTCGTGACTGACGTCCTGCAGGGCGGCGACGGGCTCGAAGACCTGCATCCGTGGCACGCGGCCCGCCTCGATCAGACCGAGGACAAGGGAGGTCGTCCCGAACTTCAGGTAGTTGGCGTACTGGGAGAGGTTCGCGTCGCCGATGATGACGTGCAGACGACGGTACTTGTCCGCCGTCGCGTGGGGCTCGTCCCGGGTGTTGATGATCGGACGGCGGATCGTGGTCTCCAGGCCCACCTCGGCCTCGAAGAAGTCGGCGCGCTGACTGACCTGGAAGCCGCTGCCGCGGCCGTCCTGTCCGAGACCCAGACGGCCGGCGCCGCACAGTACCTGCCTGCTGACGAAGAAGGGGATGAGCCCCTCCGCGATGGAGGAGAACGGCACGGAACGCGGCATGAGGTAGTTCTCGTGGCTGCCGTAGGAGACGGCCTTGTTGTCCGTGTTGTTCTTGTACAGATTGACGGGGCCCAGGCCTTCGGCGGCCTCAAGGATCCGCACCGATTCCAGGGCGACCAGGTCGCCGGCGGCGTCCCAGATGACAGCATCCCGCGGATTGGTCACCTCCGGGCTGGAGTATTCGGGGTGCGCATGATCCACGTAGAAGCGGGCGCCGTTGCCGAGGACCATGTTCATGAGCGGCTGCTCGGCGGACTCGACATCCGAATAGTCGAGCTCACCTCGACCGTGAGCCAGTGCGACAGCCGTGGCGTCCAGCACGGGTGCGACGTCGGTCAACTGGCTGGGGTGGGCCTTGCTGCGGGGCATGCTCCATCCCCGGGCATCGTGCAGCGGCTCCTCGTCGCTGTAGTCCCAGCCGGCGGCGGCCCGCCGCGAGACACTTTCATCCTCACGTTCAGCCTGGCGGCTCGAGGTGAGCCGGGCATAGGCCTCGATGACGCGGGCCGAGAGAACCGTGGCGTTGGCCGTCGGAGTCTCAGGGGCATGGATGCCGTATTCGGTCTCCGAGCCCATGACCCGCAGGACCCCGCCCTGTCCTCCGGAATCGGGAACGGCCGAGCCTGTCACAGGTACTGTCCGGTGTTGGTGGCGGTTTCCAGGGTACGGCCGGGTTCCTGGCCGCCCTTGCCCTGCACGATGGTGCGGATGTACGTGATCCGTTCACCCTTCTTGCCGGAGATCCGAGCCCAGTCATCCGGGTTGGTGGTGTTCGGCATGTCCTCGTGCTCACGGAACTCGTCCGTGACGGCACGCAAGAGATGCTCGATGCGCAGGCCCTTCTCCCCCGTGGTGAGCAGGTCCTTGATGGCGTTCTTCTTGGCCCGGTCCACGACGTTCTGGATGACGGCGCCGGAGTTGAAATCCTTGAAGTAGAGCACCTCGCTGTCGCCGTTGGCGTAGGTGACCTCGAGATACTCGTTGGACTTGTCCGTCGAGTACATCGACTCGACGGTGCGCTGGATCATGTCCCGCACGGTCGCGCCGTGATCCCCGCCGTGCTCGCCGAGATCGTGCGGATGCAGGGGCAGCTCGGTGGTGATGTACTTGGCGAAGATGTCCGCTGCGGCCTCCGCATCGGGACGGTGGATCTTGACCTTCACATCCAGTCGTCCGGGACGCAGGATCGCGGGATCGATCATGTCCTCACGGTTCGAGGCGCCGATCACGATCACATTGTCCAGACGCTCCACGCCGTCGATCTCGCTGAGCAGCTGGGGGACGATGGTGGTCTCGACATCGGAGGAGACACCGGTGCCACGGGTCCGGAAGAGCGAGTCCATCTCGTCGAAGAACACGACCACGGGGCTGCCGTCGCTGGCCTTCTCGCGTGCCCGCGCGAAGATCAGGCGGATGTGCCGCTCGGTCTCACCGACGTACTTGTCGAGCAGCTCGGGACCCTTGATGTTCAGGAAGTAGCTCTTCAGTTCGGCCGCACCGGACCGTTCGGCGGCCCGGGCCGCGAGGGAATTGGCCACGGCCTTGGCGATGAGGGTCTTGCCGCAGCCGGGAGGGCCGTACAGCAGGATGCCCTTGGGCGCCTTCAGTCCGTGTTCGCGGTACAGACCGGGGTGCAGGAAGGGCAGTTCCACGGCGTCACGGATCTGCTCGATCTGAGGGCCGAGGCCGCCGATGTCCTCGTAACTGATGTCCGGGACGTCCTCCAGGACCAGGGTTTCGACCTCGCTGCGGTTGACCTTCTCGAGCGCGAACCCGGTCCTTCCGTCCACCGCCACCGCATCGCCCACCCGGACTCCGGAGTGGCGCAGCGAGCCGGACAGCCGGATGACCCGTTCATCATCGGTGCGGCCGACCACCAGGACACGGTCGTGGCCGATCAGTTCTTTGACGGTCACCACTTCGCCGGCCTGCTCGTAGCCCAGACCGGCGATGATCACGAGCGCTTCGTTGAGCAGGACCTCCTGACCCACGGCCAGCTGGTTGATGTTGACCAGGGGGCTGACCCCCACCCGCATCTTCCGCCCCGCGTTGATCACGTCGACGGACTCCTCGACGGCGGCATTCGCGCTGGCACCCGGCGAGGGTTCACGGCGTGGATTGACCTGCAGGAGCGTCGCGAAGCTGTAGGGCGGCTGGCCCTCCTGTTCCAGCGCCGATTTCAGCCGCTGGATCTCCGTCTTGGCGGTTTCCAGCATGCCGACCAGCCGCGAGTTGTGCTGAGTGGCGGAGGACAGCTGGCGGTCCACATTGCGAAGTTTGTCGCGGAGCACATTGATCTGGCGCTCAGCGATGCTCAGCTGCGCGCCGTCGTTCTGCGACTGCCGGGCACCGTCTGCGGTGTTCCCCTGGGTCTCCTCGCTCATGGCCAGCCCTCTCGTGGACGATCGTCGTGTCTACCCTTCGAGCCTAACGCCTTTGGACCCGGGACACTCCGGCCTGCCCACGATGTGACTACCCGCGCCACCTGGGGTTATTCAGCTTCGGATGCGGGATCCTCGACCTGGGTCCCGGCCATCGCGTCACGGGCCGCCCGGCGCAGCTTACGCTCCGAGATGGGGCGCTCCCCCACGTTCGCAGGGGTCCAGGCGTTCATGTCCTCATCGCTGAACTCGGTCTTCGCCCGCTTCTTGAGGGCGAGGCCCTCGACGCCGTCGGCGAGACGGCGCGTCACGAGCAGGAAACCGGTGTGGGCGACCATGCGGTGATTGGGGCGGACCGCCAGTCCTTCAAGATGCCAGCCGCGCACCATGGACTCCCAGGCGTCGGGTTCGGTGAAGCGGCCGTCGGCCCGGATGGCCTCGGCGGTACGGGAAAGCTGCGTGACCGTGGCGACGTAGTTGATCCACACACCGCCCGGAGCCAGCACGGTCGCAACGGCGTCGAGGCACTCCCAGGGTGCGAGCATGTCCAGGACCACGCGGTCCACGCTGCCCGGCGCCTCGGCCTTGACCACTTCGTCCTGGAAATCCCCCAGCGTGATCTGCCAGGCCGGGTGGGCGCCACCGAAGATGGTCTCCACATTGCCGCGCGCGATGTCCGCGAACTCCTCGCGGCGTTCGAAGGAGTGCAGATACCCGTGATCGCCCACGGCCCGGAGCAGGGAGATGGAGAGGGCGCCGGACCCGACGCCGGCTTCCACCACACGCGCACCCGGGAAGATGTCCGCCATCGTGACGATCTGGCCGGCGTCCTTCGGATAGACGACCGCCGCGCCACGCGGCATGGAGAGGACGAAGTCACTGAGCAGCGGACGCAAGGCCTGGTACTGCTGCCCGATGTTGTTGAGCGCCACGCAGCCGTCCGGCTGGCCGATGAGATCGTCGTGGTTCAGGAAGCCCCGGTGGGTGTGGAACGCGCCGCCGCTTTCCAGGGTGATGGTGTTCATCCGCCCCTTCTCATCGGTGAGCTGAACACGTTCCCCGACCCTGAAGGGCCCACGACGGCGGGCGGCGCCCACCGCCTGACGGGCGTCCGTACCGGGTGCCTGAGGGGTGTCCTGCGCGCTCATCTGAATTCCTTCTCCTGTCCCCTGCCGGGGAGTGGGCAAAATGTCCGGGTAGTAACTCTACCGTCAGCGACTGGGCCGGGGATTCGCGCGGCCCGTGATCGCAGCCACGATGACGGCCTGCCGCAAGAGGCCGGTGACCTGCCCGTGAGTGTCGATCACCGCGTACTGCTGGCCGTCCAAAGGCGCCAGATAGTCGATGAGCTCCTTGCCGGAGGCGTGTTCGGGCACATAGGCACCGGGCGCGAGTGGAGTGCTCACTGCGCTCACCGGCGTCGTGAGCGCCAGTTCCGCCGGGACACTCGACAGAGCCGCCGGGTCCAGCACGCCGCTGGGTGCCCCGTCCGCGGCCGTCACGACGAGCGTCACACCCGAGGAAGCGGCGCGGAGTGCCGTGGCCACCGTCGCCGTCGCCGGAATGCCTTGAGCCGGTTCCGCCAGCGCGGCGGCCTGGATGTCAGGCAGCCTGAGCCGCATGGTCCCGAAGCGGATGGCCTCCCCCGCCCCGAGCCAGAGGAAACCGGCCACGAGGGCTGTGATGATCACGAATTTGAAGTCCAGCGTTTCGCCGAGGAGGAACGGGCGAACGATGAAGTACAGGACGATCGCGGCGACGATGATTCTCCCGGCCCAGCCGGCCGCCACGGTGCCCTTCTCACGGTTTCCGCTGACGCTCCATACGATGCTCTCCACGAGCCTGCCGCCGTCGAGGGGAAGACCCGGAAGCACGTTGAAGATGCCGATCACGAAATTCGTCCAGGTGAAGATGCCGACCAGGATGCCCGGCACTCCGTGCGGATCCGCGGCGACGGTGACGAACCAGCCGACGGCGGCCAGGACGAAGTTCGCGAGCGGCCCGGCGAAGGCGACCACCACGGAACGCCATGGTGTCGCCGTGAACTCGTTGAACTGGGTGTGACCGCCCCAGAGGTTCAGCACGATCTTCTCCGTCGACCACCCGTACGCCCGTGCCGACAAGGCGTGGGCGAGTTCGTGGACCAGGACCGAGATCAGGAGAAGGATCGCGTAGCTCAAGGCGACCGCATAGGCCCACACACCGATGTCCGGCATGGTGGATTGCAGCAGCGGGCCGAAGGAGACCACGGTGAAGGCGGCGATGATGAACCAGGAGTAGGCCAGATAGATCGGCACGCCCCACAGCTTCCCGAGCCGGATGCCGTCCTTTCCGGCGACAGCGCTCACGCGGTCACCTTCCCGGCCTCGGCGCCCAGGTCCCCGGAACCGGAGTCCCAATGCTGTTCCAGCACGCCTCGGACGGCAGTCGCATCACGTCCCTGCAGGGAGTCCCAGCTCGTGTAACGGCCCGTGAAGTCAGGCAAGGGCACGGTGTGCGGAATGCCGATGGTCACAGCCCCCGATGCCAGTGCGGCGCTGACACCCGGCACGGAGTCCTCGAACGCGACGACGTGTTCGACGCCGAGAGAGGGCTCCGTCTCCCGCAGCGAGGCAATGGCCTGCAAGTAGGCCTCCGGGTCAGGCTTTCCACGAGTCACGTCGCCGCCGGTCACCAGGAATTCGAAGTAGTCCCGGGGCAGCTGCCGGACCACCAGGCTCGCCAGCGGCCGTTCACTCATGGTCACGAGAGCGCAGCGCACGCCCGTACCCGCGAGGGACTCGAGCATCTCGCGAGCACCAGGCCGCCAGGGCACTGCTTCTTCAATCTGCTCCATGACACGCCCGGACAGTGTCGTGATGATCTCTCGTTCCGAGAGGGGCACGCCCGCACCCTGGAGGATGCGGGCGCTCCGGTCCAATGCCTGGCCGACCAGTTGCATCGCCTGTTCGTGGCTCCAGCTGCCGCCGTACGACTCGACGAGCTGATGTTCGGCGGCGATCCAGTACGGTTCCGTGTCCACGAGAGTGCCGTCCATGTCCCAGAGCGCGGCTCTCAGAGGGCTCGATGGGCGGAGTTCGGCCGAAGGCGATGGAGCGGAGGAAAGCATGGTGCTCAGTCTACGTGGCCACCCTGTCGCTCCACGCCGGAGGAAGCCTCTGACCAGCCGCGGAAGTCCGTCGTAGGGTAGTGCCCATGGAGAACTTCGACGAGCAGCAAGGCCCGCAGGAGGAGACCTTCCTTTCCCGGGATGGCGACGGCCGGCGCAGAACGGTTCTCATCGCGGCTTTCGAAGGATGGAACGACGCCGGGGAAGCCGCCAGCGACACCGTCAAGTTCCTGGCCAAAGCGTGGCACGCCCGCAAGGTCTCGGTCCTGGAACCGGACGACTACTACGATTTCCAGTTCACCCGCCCCATGGTGCGGACCACTGCCTCCGGGGAACGCAAACTGCGTTGGCCGGGCACCAGGATCCACCGCGCGAGCGTGCCCGGGACCTCGGTGGACGCCATCCTGGTCAGCGGGGTGGAGCCTTCCTACCGATGGCGGGCGTTCACCGCTGAGATCCTGGCGCAGGCCGAAGAACTCGGGGTCGACAGGGTCATGCTGCTGGGCGCGCTCCTGGCCGATGTGCCCCACACACGCCCTCTTCCCGTCACGGTCAGCTCAGAGGACCGTGCTCTTCAGGAACGTCTCAACCTGGAGCCCTCGACCTATCAGGGCCCGACGGGGATCGTCGGTGTGCTGGCGGAGCTGGCGCGGCTGGCAGGCCTTCCCGCGATCTCACTCTGGGCCACCGTCCCGCACTACGTGGCGCAATCCCCATCCCCCAAGGCGCAGTTATCGCTGCTCCACCGCATCGAAGAAGTCCTTCAGGTCCCGATCGAACCAGGGGACCTCGCCGAGGATGCCGACGCCTGGGAACGGGGCGTCAATGAGCTGGCGTCCGATGACCCTGACATCGCAGGGTACGTACGCCAATTGGAAGAGGCCACGGACACCGCGGAGCTGCCGGAAGCGAGCGGCGAATCGATCGCCCGCGAGTTCGAGCGTTACCTCCGCCGCCGGGGAAAGGGCGACGGGCGCACTCAAGGCGAGCAAGGCTGACCCCGCCGATCGACGCAGCGTGCCGGGTCCGACGCGGAATCCCGCCGTCGGCCCCGGCACCGTCAGAAGAGGTTCTGGTGACCTCTCAGAGCTCGACGCCGAGCAGCGCGTTCACCAGGTCGGAGACCAGGTTCGCATCAGCGGGAGAGGCGGTCTGCCCCGCCTCGACAGCCTTCGCCGCCCAGCCATCAATGGCTTTCAATGCGCCGGGCGCATCGAGATCGTCAGCCAGGCGCTCGCGGACCGTGGCCAGCAGGGTTCCGGCGCTGCCTTCGGGTGCGGAGCCCAGGGCCCGGCGCCACGCGGCCAAGCGGCGTGTCGCGTCTTCGAGCAGCTGACCGGTCCAGAACCAGTCCTCGCGATAGTGGTTGGCGAGGACCGCCAGCCGGATGGCCGCAGGCTCCACTCCCTCGCGGCGCAGGCTGGAGACGAGGACGAGGTTCCCCAGCGACTTGCTCATCTTGGCACCGTCCAGCCCCACCATCCCGGTGTGGGCGTAGTGCCGGGCCATGGGCTCACCGGAGAGCGAATACCAGTGCCCTGCACCCATCTCGTGGTGCGGGAAGATCAGATCTGAACCACCGGCCTGCACGGTGAACGGGGACGGCAGGAAGCGCTGGGCGATCACGGTGCACTCGATGTGCCAGCCGGGACGTCCGTCCCCGAGTGATGAACCGTCCCAGTGAGGTTCCCCCGGGCGGGCGACGCGCCAGAGCAAGGGATCCAGTTTGCCGCGCTTGCCGGGCCGGTCGGGATCTCCGCCGCGTTCGGCGAACAGCGGAAGCATCTCCTCCTCGCTCAGCCCGGAGACGGTGCCCAGCTCCCAGGCCTCGACGTCCTGCCCCTGCGAGTCCGCCGCTGCGACGTCGTAGTAGACATCACCGTCCGGCTCACCGTTCACGCCGTCCACGCGGTAGGCGAAACCGTCCCGGAGGAGACGCTCGATCTCCGGGACGATCCATTCGATCGCCTCCACCGCGCCCACGTAATGGGCCGGCGCGATGACGTTGAGAGCCTCCATGTCCTCGCGGAAAAGGTCCGTCTGGTCGACGGCGAGTTCCCGCCAGTCCTGACCGGTCGCGGTGGCGCGCTCCAGGAGCGGGTCGTCGACGTCGGTGACGTTCTGTACGTAGTCCACCTGGCTGCCGGCGTCGCGCCAGGCCCTGTTGAGCAGGTCGAAGGCGAGGTAGGTGGCGGCGTGTCCCATATGGGTTGCGTCATACGGCGTGATCCCGCAGACATACATCGACTGCCGGGGCGCGGACAGGATGGTCGCAGGCCCGCCTTGAGAGGTGTCGAAGATCGTGACCGGGGGCATCTGCCCGGGGAGTTCGGGGACGGGGCGCGTGGTCCAGGATTTCACGCCTCCCACCCTATCGTCAGGCGGCGATGACCCCGAATCCGAGAAGCACGTAGAGGAGCGCACCGAGTCCGATGCGGTACCAGACGAACGCCTGGTAGCCGCGGCTCGAGATGAACTTCAGGAACCAGCCGATGATGACGTAGCCGACCGCGAAGGCGATGACCGTTGCGAGTGCCGTCTCCCCCAGACCGTATGGGCCGGCCGCTTCGGCACCTTTGACCACCTTGAAGAGCTGGTAGAAGCCGGAACCGAAGACCGCGGGGATCGCCAGAAGGAAGGAGTAGCGTGCCGCGGCTTCACGGGTGTATCCCATGAAGAGGCCCGCGGTGATGGTGCCTCCTGAGCGGGACACGCCCGGAATGAGAGCGAGGGCCTGCGCGAAGCCGTAGAGGATGCCGTGTTTGACCGTGAGGTCCTTCAGCTGGCGTTCCTGGCGGCCGTAGACATCCGCCGCAGCGAGGATCATGCCGAACAGGATGAGCATGGTCGCGACGATCCACAGAGAACGGAAGGTGTTCTCGATGTAGTCCTGAAGAAGGATTCCCAGAATGACGATCGGCACGCTGCCGAGGATCACCAGCCAACCCATGCGGGCATCGGGATCGTTCCGCGGCACCCGGCCGCGCAAGGATCCGAACCACGCCTTGACGATGCGGACGATGTCCTTCCAGAAGAACAGCAGTACGGCCGTCTCAGTGCCCAGCTGGGTGATGGCCGTGAAGGCCGCGCCGGGGTCGGAGGCGTTCGGCAGGAACTCCCCCACGATCCTCAGGTGCGCGCTGGAAGAGATGGGAAGGAACTCGGTCAGCCCCTGCACCAGGCCCAGGAGTATGGCTTCGATCCACGTCATGTAGTTGACCTTACGTCATGCCGCTACGCCCGCCCGGCGGCTGACATGGGGCGTCGCGCGGTGATTTCCGGCAAAGCTCGTCGAAAGCCGGGATTTTGCCAGAGAGGAGTGGTAGACATCTCACATGAAGGAACAGATTCTGCCGCGCTCCGTGGAGCAACGTCTGTACCAGGGCCAGAACTATGAGTACATGGTCATCAGCGTCGCCCGCGGAGAGTCCCTGCCGGATGCTCGGCGACGAGTGCTGGAGCACAGCGAGTACGGGAAGTGGGAACTCCACCGCTCCGTTCTCTACATGGGCGGCCACCGCCAGTACTGGATGCGGCGCCGGGTGATGAACGTGGCCCGTACCTTCTGAACGGACTCCCTGGATCCGAACGGATCAGCCGGGCTCCCGGCGTTCCCTCAGCCTTCGCTGACAGGTCCCAGCCAGGCGGTCGCCACCGTCCCGTGCGCCGACTCGTCGTCGGAGGGATGGAACAGGCCTGCCAGCACATCGCGGTACAGGCGCTCCAGTTCGCTGCCCCGGAAGTAACTCCCGCCGCCCGAGACGCGCACCGCCAGACGGACCACGTCCTGTGCGGTCTCCGTGGCGCGCACCTTGAGCGAGACCAGCTTTGAGAACCAGTGGGCTCCATGGTCCACGAGTTCGTCCACGTCGCGCCCCACGCTCTCCAGCTGAGGCCCGATGCCTTCACGCAGCATCGCGGCATCCGCCACCTTCCAGCGGATGTCCGGATCGTTCGCGTAGCTGGCGCCGCCATTCTTGAAGGACTTCCTGCGCCGGACGTTCAGGACGGCGAGTTCCAGGGCGCGGTCGGTGATGCCCGTGTACACCGCCGCGAGCAAGGTCTCGAAGCACGCGAAGATGGCGAAGATGAGCGGATCCGCGTTCGGGCCCACCGGCAGCTTGCGGAAGACCCGCTCCGCCGGGGCGTGCACGCCGTCCAGGACCGTGGTGTTGGACTGGCTTGCCCGCATGCCGAGCGTGTCCCAGTCCTCCAGGATGCGGTAGCCCGGAGTGTCCCGGCCGATGAAGGCGTGCACCAGCACCGGCTCGGCTCCGCTCACGTCCTTGCCGAAGATGCCGAGCCGTGTCCACGCGGGAGAAAGGCTCGTGAAGATCTTGGTGCCCGTGAAGCGATAGCCGCCCTCGCCATCGGGCTCGGCACTGGTTCGCGAGTCGAACAGCACGGCGTCGTTGCCTGCTTCGGAGTTGCCGAAGGCGAAGATCTCGCCGCGGGCGGCCTCTTCCGTGACGAACCGCAGTGAGTCATCGCCCCGGGCCGCGAGCACGTGCGCGACGCCGGTCCAGACCAGATGCATGTTGACCGCCAGGGCCGTGGCCGGCGCGGCCGAAGCGAGACGGCGCTGCAGGCGGACGACGTCGAGCAGGCCGCAGCCCAGGCCGCCGTCGGCCTCCGGAACGAAGGCTTTCAGATAGCCGGCCTCCGCGAGTTCCTCCAGATCTTCGTGGAAGAAGGAGTTCTCCGCGTCGTAGCGTGCCGCCCTCTCACGGAATCGCTCCAGCAGGACGTCCGGCAGGATCGTGGCCGCATCCATCGGGACTCCTCTAGTACCGGGCGAGCAGATCGGACAGGACCCTGGTGCCGAAGCGCAAGGAGTCCAGTGGCACTCGCTCGTCGACGCCGTGGAACATGCCGGTGAAGTCAAGCTCCTCCGGCAGGCGCAGCGGGGCAAAGCCATAGCCTGTGATGCCGAGCTGGCTCAGCGACTTGTTGTCGGTCCCTCCGGACAGGGTGTAGGGCAGGACCGTGGCTTCCGGATCGTGCTTCTTCAGCGAGTCCACCATGGCGTCCACCAGATTGCCCGAGAACGGGACCTCCAAGGAGACGTCCTTGTTGACATAGCTGAGCTCGATGCCGTCGCCGGCAAGGTTCTTGATGATGTCGAAGACCTGCTCCTGCTGGCCGGGCAGGGTCCTGCAGTCCACCAGCGCTTCGGCCGTTTCCGGGATGACATTGTGCTTGTAGCCGCCGCCCAGCAGTGTGGGGTTCGAGGTGTTCTGCAGGGTCGCGCCGACGAAACGAGCCACCGTGCCGAGTTCCTTGAGAAGGATGTCCGGGTTCTCCGGGTCGAACTCGACGCCGGTCAGCTCGGTGACGCCGTCGAGGAACTGCCGTGTCGTGTCCGTCAGTTCGATCGGCCATTCGTACTGCCCGATCCGCCCGACGGCGGCCGCCAGGCGGGTCACCGCATTGTCCGTGTTGATCTGGGAACCATGCCCGGCCCGGCCGTGGGCGACCAGCCGCAGCCAGGACAGGCCCTTCTCCGCAGTCTGCAGCAGGTACGCTCGCTTGCCGCCGATCGTCGAGGAGAATCCGCCGACCTCTGAGATGGCCTCGGTGGCCCCGTCGAAGAGTTCCGGACGCTTGTCGACCGCATAGCGCGCCCCGTAGTCTCCCCCGGCCTCCTCATCCGCGAAGAAGGCGAAGACGATGTCCCGCTTCGGCTTGATGCCGCGCCGCGAGAAGTCACGGAGCGTCGCGAGGATCATGGCATCCATGTCCTTCATGTCGACGGCGCCGCGGCCCCAGATCATGCCGTCCTTCACCTCGGCGGCGAACGGGTCCACACTCCACTGATCCCTCAGGGCCGGCACGACGTCCAGATGACCGTGCACCACCAGCGCGCTGGCAGAAGGGTCCTGCCCCTCCATCCGGGCCACGACGCTGGCACGGCCGGGAGAGGACTCGAAGATCTCGGGTTCCAGCTGGGCTTCGGCCATCAGGCCGGCGACGTACTCGGCGGCTTCCCGCTCCCCGGGCCCGTTGTTGTCACCGAAGTTGCTCGTGTCGAAGCGGATCAGTTCGCGGCAGATGTCCACGACCTCCGCCTCAGCGATGGATCCGTTTCCGTTCTCAGGGGTGCTCATGGTCTCACCTTTCCGTTCCGGCGCAGGGGTGTTCCTCCCCAGCGTAGCCCGCCTTCACGGAGGGCCCGGAGCGTTCCTTCACAGGCCGCAAAAGGGTCTTCTCGCAGCTCAGCCCCGATTTCGCGTTTGCCGGAAAAGCGTGTAAAGTATTTCTCGTTGCCCCGGCGGGTTGAACAGCGGAAACGCTGAGAAACAGGCCGGATCACCCAGATGCGCGGGTGGCGGAATGGCAGACGCGCTAGCTTGAGGTGCTAGTGCCCGAATAGGGCGTGGGGGTTCAAGTCCCCCTCCGCGCACGAACACGAAGAACCCCCGGTCACTGACCGGGGGTTCTTCGCTGTCCAGGCACACAATGGATGCATGAGTCCGCGCCTCTACACCCTGCGTTCCACCTGGCATCTTCCGGCCGGGCCGGACAGGGTCTGGGAGATCATCACCGATCCTGGGCTGACGCCCGGGACCCCGTTCTGGTGGCCGGGGTCGCTGCTCCTGGCACCGCTCCCCCTCAAGGATGCGCACGGTTCCCAGCAGGAGTCCCTGCTGAGGACGACCGCGCAGCTCTCCTTCCGTTCGGGAATCGGCTACCGACTGAACATCGCGGTCCATCCGACGCGAGTGCAGCGGCCGAGCGTGCTGGAGTTCGACGCCGACGGCGACCTTCAGGGATGCGGAGCTCTGCGGCTGAGCGCCGCGGACGACGGTGCGTCGACACGCCTGGAGATCGAATGGACCGTCCGTCCGACCCGTCGTTGGATGATCGTCCTGAGCCCTCTTGCCGCACCGGTTTTCACGGCAGCCCATGCCCGCGTGATGCGTCGCGGCGAAGAAGGCCTGACGCGGCTTCTGCAATCGGGTGCCCCCTGAGCCGGACAGCCCTTCCTTGACCGCAGCTCAGTGGCCCTTCAGCCTGCGGGACCTGTGGAGGGCTCGCCTGGACGGCTGGTATCGCTCACAGAGTTCTGCGGCGACGGCGAAATGGCCGCGGGTCCGCCCGGCGTCGGTGACGGCGGGTCCTGTACGGCCACGGCCACCCGCACCGTGACAACGCTGCCGACAGCGGCCCGCGATCCTTCGGGCACTGACAATCCAGCCACTGCGTCCGCACCTCGCCCACTGTGACCGCCGTCCACGACGACGGCGAATCCTGCGGTGCGCAAGGACTGGATCACGTTCGAAACGCTCCTTCCGAGCAGTCCTAACGGCACCGACTGCATCCCGCTGGCCACGGTCAGATCGACAGGGGCTCCCGGCCGGAGCAGTTCCCGGGCCCCAGGTGACGAAGACAGGACCGTTCCGGCGGGATAGGCGGAATCGGATTCCGTGATCGTCCCCACTGTCAGCCCCAGGGCGGAGAGCTCCCTGGTCGAGTCGTCCAGACGCCTCCCGCTCAGTACGGGGACGGGCAGGCCGGGTGCGGCCGTGGATGGTTCTGCCGTCGCTTTGCCGCGTGGCGGCGGCCCGTCGGAGAGGAGCAGGACGATTGCACTCCCCCGCGTCACGTTGGTGCCCTCGCCAGGGTCCGTCCCGGAGACCTTTCCGCGGGGCACCGTGGGATGGAAACGATGAGTCTGACCGCCCAGCAGTAGCCCGGCGCCACGCAGAGCGTCGCTGGCCTGCTCGGCCGACAGGCCGCGCACTGGCGGAACCGGCACCGAGGCCGCGGCTGCAGGTGAGGCCCACGGCCTGATCAGGGCCAGCATTCCACCGCCGGCGAGCAACACGACCAGCACGAACAGCCAGCCCCCCACGGACTTCGCCTTCCGGCGTGGGCCGCGCTCGTCCGCGGGGATGTGACCGGCGAGATCCTTGGGGACCGCCTCCGTGCTCCAGGAGGAGGCCCGCTCCGCGGCCACACTCATCGCCCGCTCGTGCCGCAGGGCCCTCTGCTCGCGGAGGGTCAATGGCATCGTGACCTCCCGTGCCGCCTGGATCACCGGGGCTGTGCGCTGCGCCGCCGGTAGCGGAACAAGAGGCAGTGGTTCGGTGACCGGTTCCTCAGCCATGCGTGTTTCCCGTGTCCAGTTGGGCATAGACCACGAAATTCTGGTCCGATGCGGCACGGTAGTCGTATTGGAAGCACGTCACCAGGACCAGTCGTCCCGGCACAGCCTCCCAGAGCTTTCCGGCACCTAGGATGTCTGTCTTCGCGTACCGGGCGGAACCGGTGACCGTGTAGCTGTAGCTCCCCTCCGGCGCGGTGACGAGGATCTTCTGTCCCACGTGCACGGCACCGCCGGCTGCGCTCTTGTCCAGAAGCGGGTTGAACGCTGCGGGCACCTCGGACGATGAGTGCGCTGCGATATAGAGGGTGTTGCGGGAGGCCGGGCCCGCGGTGCCGAAGTCCATCACCCAGAAGGCGTCCTGAACCGTGGGCGGGTCCAGCGTCCGGTCTTGGGGCAGTCGGCTCGCGTAGACCCTGACGTCGAGTCCGACGTCGGGCAGTTGAACCCGCAGAGGCTGGCCGGGAACGGGCGGCACTTCCGCACCGCGGCCACTGCTCTCGGACGGGGCGGCGGTTCCCCCGATGAGAACCGGAGCACCGGGCGGCGGGCCGCCGGGCATCGAGGGAGGCACGGGCCTCGCCGACGGCACCGCGGACGCTGATGACGTCCCCGGTCGTCCCGGCTCGGCGCGGATGCCCCAGAGCAGGGCTCCGGCTGCGGCCAGGACGACGCCGGTCAGACCACCTGCGAGCAGGATCCGCCAGATCCTCCTCATGGCCGTCCGGCCCGCTCCGCATAGGCGTCAGCCGCAGCCAGAACCTCTTCAACATAAGGCTGGGAATGGTTGTAGGCGAGGACCGCACGGGTCCACCCGGCGGCCGTGCCGAGATCGCCTCCCGCCGCGCACAGATAGCGGGCGGCAGTCAGGGCCGCGTCGTCCATGTTGTGCGGGCTGGCCGCTCTGCCGTCTCCCGCGGCACGGCTCGCGTACCGGGCCCACGTCGACGGAATGAACTGGAAAGGACCCACCGCACGGTCCCAGCGAGTGTCGCCGTCCAGCGCTCCTCCGTCGGTGTCACGGATCATGGCGAAGCCGTTCCCGTCCAGTGCCGGGCCGAGAATACGCCCCGTGAGCTCGCCGTCGCTCTGGACGTGGTTGCCCCCGAAGGTTCCGTGGCGCGATTCGATGTACCCGATACCGGCGATGGTGTTCCATCCGATTCCGCAACCGGGCGTGCTCCGCTCGGTTTGCACTGCGGCCCCGGCATAAGACTGCAAGGCTCGCACCGGGATCCCCGTCCGCTCCGCCGTCCGTGTCAGCCAGCCACGGTCGATGCCGGCGGTGTCATCGCCGAGGCCGCCGGGATCCGGGCCGACGACCGAGGGCAGGCCGGCGCCGGACCCGGCACCGCTTTCCGCACCGGACTGAGCCACGGACTCACCTGACATCGTCGTGATCTTTCCTGAGACGGGTGCGGGCCCCGCCGACCAACCCGCGGCATGGTCGATCTCCGACTGCCAGAGCGGCCTGCCCGTTTCGGAGGTCTCCTTCTGCCCACCGGTTCCGTGCAACACCACGAGCGCTGCGTCTGCGGCGTCCACCGCTTGCGCTGACCCGGCTCCCGACGGCCGTGAACCGTGCATCGCGAGGGCGCCCCAGCCGGTTCCGGCCAGGAGCACGATGGCTGCAAGGCCCGTGGCCCAGTGTGAACGCCGTGTCATTGCCATCCGCGGGTCTCAGCCGAAACGGCCGTTGACATAGTCCCCGGTGCGGTCATCCTGCGGCTCCTGGAACATGAGCCGGGTAGGGCCGTGCTCCACGATGACTCCCGGGGTGTTCTGCGCCGCCAGAAAGAAGGCGCAGTGATCAGAGACGCGCGCCGCCTGCTGCATATTGTGGGTGACGATCACGATCGTCACCTGATCCCGCAAGGACTCGATGGTCTCCTCGACGCGACGGGTGGACGTCGGGTCAAGGGCGGAGCAAGGCTCATCCATCAGCAAGACCCGCGGCGCGACGGCGAGCGAGCGGGCGATGCACAGGCGTTGCTGCTGCCCGCCGGACAGACCGCCACCGGGCTGGAGGAGACGGTCCTTCACCTCGTCCCAGAGGGAGGCCTTCCTCAGGGAGTCCTCCACCAGGAAGTCCTTCTCCTCACGGGAGGCCTTGATGCCGGTGAGTTTCAGACCGGCCACCGTGTTGTCGTAAATGGACATGGCCGGAAATGGGTTGGCCTTCTGAAACACCATGCCGATATCGCGCCTGGCCTGGGTGATACGGCGGTTCGGATCGTAGACGTCCTCGCCGTCGAGGAGGACCTGCCCGGCCAAGGAAGCAGACGGGATCATTTCGTGCATCCGGTTCAGGATGCGCAGAAAGGTCGATTTCCCGCAGCCGGACGGGCCGATCAGGGAGGTGACCTTCCCCGCCTGCATGGCCAGGGAAACTCTGTCCAGCACCTTGTGGTCCCCGAACCAGGCGGAGATGTCCTGGGCGTGGAGCTCCGCCGGTTCGGAGAGCCGGATGGCCTGCGGCGGGTTGGCCGGAAGTGGGTCTTCGATGTCGTGCAGCATCAATTCGTCCAGTGGCGCCTGCACCTCGAGGGTGGAATCGCGGCGGCCGCGGCGGGCCCGGAGCAGATGAGTCATGGTGAGGGTTCCTTAGACGGTTTCAGAGGAGGTTGGGCAGCAGCATGCCCAAGGGTGTGGCGATGAGCAGGCCGAGGGTGAGGAACGCCGGGATGAAGATCATCCAGCTCTGCCAGCGGCCCCATTTCTTCCAGCTCCAGACACAGGCGACACCCGCGGCGATGGCGAGCTGGAGCAGGAACACCAGCCCCACCAATCCGGAAGTGTCTGATCCGAGAGGTTTCTCCGCGTCGGTGATCGACCCGACCCGGATCGCGTCGAGCGCCTTGGCACCCGCCGTCGAGACGAGCTTGGCATCCACCCGGAGGACGTCGTCGGGCAGGAACGGCAGCCCGCCGGCGGTCGCGAGCGTCATGCGCCCCTCGCTCGGTTTCATGGCCCCGGGCTCAGGGTCTCCGGGGTTCCTGATCCCCGAGACCTCGTAGGTGAATCGGCCCTGGCCGGTGGAGACGACGAACCGGTCTCCGAGCTGAAGCCTGCTCAGACCACCGAAGACCCCGCCGTAGGCGCCATTGCGCCCCATGACGACGGCGTTGCCCGGCTGGCCGGGGAATGCCGTGTCGCGCTGATGTCCCACAGCCTGCGCGGTCTGGGACGAGGTGGTGCCCTCAACCATCACCTCCTTGAGGTCAAGCCGCGGGATCTCCAGATAGGCGATCGGCGTCCCCAGGGGAATCAGCGCGCCGTCGCTGTCGCTCGGCCCCACCGGCACGGACCCTTCGGCCAGCTTGAGTCGCAGCTCAGTGGTCAGCTGCTGCTGCGCTGCGGCATGCTGAACCCGGGACACGAACACCAACTGGATCAGGAACCCCAGAATGACGATCGCCACCAGTTGCAGCATCAAGGAGAAATCCAGCTCCCAGCGCCGGGGCGCCGGCGCTGCTTTGGGGCGAGGCGCTTCGAACAACGACGGCGTTGGCGGGGGCACGTTCTCCGGCGCCGCCGCCTCGACGGTCGCCGTCATGAGTCGGTCCCCTTCCCGCTGCGTCCGCCCTTGATGTAACGCGCCGCGAGCGGCGGCGTCAGGACCAGCAGCAGAAGGAACAACGCGGCCACCAGAAGCAGGTTCTGAGAGGTCCCCCAGCCCGTGTTCCCCGCAAGCACCAGCGGAACCGCCTTCGCGCCAGGGCCGGAAGCCTCCGCCGAGGCGTCCATGTACTGCTGGGCCTGCTCCGCGGCCAGCACATTTCCCTTGGCGTCGGTGCACTGGCCGGTGGCGCGGTTGCAGGACACCCCGGACTTGTTCGCCTTGGCCGGCTGGTTCTTGGCGGCCGGGCTGTTGCCCTGCGGCACCGCCCCGTTGGAGCCGGGGCCCTGTGCCGCGGCCGGGCCCTGCGCCGCCGCAGGTCCGTCGGAGCCTCCCGCCACCTGACCGGGCTTGGCACCCGGGCCGGCGTTGTAGCCGACGTTCTTCCCCCTCCAGGGCGCCTGGCACGCGGAGTCACAGCCGCTCGGGAACGGCGCCGTGAAGACGAGCTGGTTGTTGTTCACGTCCTGGCCCGGCTTGAAGGTGGGGTTGTTGCAGGGGTTACCGGAACTGTTCTGGGCCGCGTTGATCGTCGAGTCCAGCCGGCTCTTGGTGTCCGCGTCCAGTCCGGGGATCTTCTTGACCTGCTGCATCGCGGACATCACCAGGTTCATGGGCAGGGGCGAGTAGCCCAGCGCTCCCATGGTCTGTTGCCCCTCACAGAGTGAATACGTCGAGAAGTTGCCGAGTGCGGCGCCTTTGCTGTTGTCGAAGCTGCCCCGGGTCTGGGCCGGCGCCAGCATGTAGGTGTAAGCGGACAGCGCATAGACCCGTGGGTCCTTGTGCGTGTAGACGGCGGAGAGGTCCTGGCTGAGATAGTTCGGTGAGCTCGCATCCGTGTTGATCTTGGCCTTGGTCAGCGCCACGGCCACGGCCGTATCGGTGGGGATGGTGAAGAACCCTGCCGCATTGCCCACCTGCGCCACCGGGAAGTTCGCCCCGAGAGCGTAGGAGTATTCGTCGTAGTTGATGGTGTACGGAGTGTTCGCCGTGTAGGTCGTCACCCCGCTGGATCCGTTCTGCGCCGAGAAGTTGGATATCCCCTGGCCTGGGAAGTACGAGGTGGCTCCGCCGTTCGGGCAGCCGCCGGTCTTGCCGCAGAGCTCGGCGTAGTAGGACGGGAACTGGCGCTTGAGCCACAGGGTGAACTGGGCTGTGGCCCCGGACCCTTCGGAGCGCACCACGACGCGGATCTGTTGGTCGGGCAGGTTCACTCCGGGGTTGGTCTTCGCAATCGCCGGATCATTCCAACGGGTCACCTTTCCGGTGAAGATCCTGGCCAGCGCATCCTGGGTGAGTTTGAGTTCGGAGAAACGCTTGCCGTTGACCGGCAGGTTGTACATGAAGCTGGTGCCACCGGCGGCGATGGGCAGCATCGAGTATTTGAACCCGGGGAACACCGTGTCCTGAGGATCTGCGGTGTCGCCCTTGTACGGGATTTCGGAGACCGCGAAGTCCACCAGGCCGTTGGCGAATTCCTTACGTCCCGTGGAGGAACCGCTGGGGTTGTAGTCCACGGTGCTTCCCTGGGAGCGGATGTCCGTGACCCACTGGTTGACCGCGTTGCCGGCCCAGGACGAGCCGGATCCGCCGATGCGGGTGTAGCTCGCGGCGAGGGCGGCCGGGACGAAAGTCCCGGAGGCGATGGTCAGGACCGTCAGCAGGGCGAGGACCCGTCGGGTCACCCGGCCCCGGGTCTGCCTGGTCTTCTGGGGCTCGTGTGTCATGGTCGTTCGTCCTCGGGGGTGTATGTCGGGTGGCTGACCAGCCACAGGCTGCGGTTTTCCTCGATGCGTCTGAGCCAGGCGCGGGACCTTGCCGCGCGCCGTCGTTGTTGTCCTGCCGTGAGCTTGCCCGCCTGCTGCCCACCGAGTACACGGGCGAGTATGAACAGCACCAGCACCACGAAGAGGAGGAAGGTGGCCGTGGCGAAGCCGCGGGCCACCATATTGGGCTGGCCCGACTTCACGAATTCCAGGGCCGCAAGCGGGAGGGACACCTGTGGTCCCTCGAAGGGGTTGAAGTTGAGATTGTTCGTGACCCCCGCCGTGAGCAGCACCGGAGCGGTCTCACCGATGCCGTGTGCCGTGCCGAGGATGATGGCCGTCACCAGCCCCGAGCGTACGGTCGGCAGGACCACGTGCAGCACCACACTCCACTGCCCGGCCCCGAGCGCGAGACCCGCCTCGCGCAGATTGCCGGGCACCAGGCGGAGTACGACGTCGGCGGAACGGATCATGATGGGGATCATCAGGACGGTGATCGCCAGGGAGGCCGCGAAGCCGTTGAACTGCCGCGTGATACCGATGATCACTGCCGCGTAGATGAACAGCCCGGCGACCACGGACGGCAAGGCCGTCATCGCCTCCACCACCGTCCGGACCAGCCGCGCGAAGCGGCCTCCGACCTCGTTGAGGAACACTGCGGTGGTGACACTGAAAGGGACCGAGATGGCCAGGGCGATCCCGATCTGCTCCAGTGTTCCCACCAGGGCGTGGATGATGCCACCCTTCTCGAGCGGGGCCAGAGGGCCCGCCACTCCCATGTCCTGGGTGAAGAAGTTCGCGTTGCCGAACACGTCCCATCCACGCGTTCCCGTGAATCCGATCACCAAGGCCAGCGACGCCACCACCACGATCGCGGCGGACCAGAGCATGACGCTCCAGAACCTGTCCCGCACGGCAGGGCCACGGTTCGTGATGAACACCAACGCGGCGTAGGTGCCCAGGAACCAGAGATAACTCAGAAGAGGCATCCAGCCCAGAGGTACGATCCCCAACGCGATGCAGAGCAGGGCTCCCACCGAGAGGCCAGCTGCACCGGCACCGGCGATGGAGAGCACCTCCTCCTTCGATACGCCGATCCGGATCCGCTCCTGAGGAGGTGCCGTCTCCGGCAGGTCCAGCCGAGGCAGGGACGTCTTCTCGGCGTCCAGCCGTTCTTCCGGTGCTCTGGTTCCGATCATTTCCGTCGTCATCTCAGGCCTCACTTTCCGCGCCCGAACGCGAACGCGCGATGATGGCCGACGCCGTGAAGTTGACCAGCATGGTCAGGACGAACAGCGCCAGACCTGCGGCCATCAGCGCGGACATGGTGAATTCGTTGGCCTCCCCGTACTTGAGGGCGATGAGAGCCGCCACCGAGTTGGCCCCGGTCTGGAGGACGTGGAAGTTGATCGCGTAGGAGGCCGTGTTGATGATGAGGTAGATGGCGATCGTCTCGCCGAGCGCCCTGCCCAGTCCGAGCATGGTGCCGCCGATGATGCCGCCCTTTCCGAAAGGGATCACCACCGAACGGATCATGCCCCAGCGAGTGGCCCCGAGCGCATAAGCACCCTCCCGTTCCCCGATGGGTGCCCGGGAGAAGGACTCCATCATCACGGAGGTCTGGATGGGCAGGATCATGAGCGCCACGACGAGGCCCGCTATGAAGGTGGACGAGGTGTAGAGCGAGTCATTGGGCAGCGGATTATCTGGTTCCACGCCGTCCACGGCGAAGATCGGGATCCAGCCGAACCACGTGGAGAGCCAGCGGGCGAAGGGAACGATCTGCACCTGGAGGAAGCTCAGGCCCCAGAGCCCGAAGACCACCGAGGGGACGGCTGCCATCAGGTCGATCACCGAGGTGAGGATGCTCCGCACCCGTCCTCCGGCCACCTCGGTGATGAAGAGTGCCGTGCCCAGCGCAAGGGGCAGGGAGACCAGGAGCGCGACGGCAGCGATCAGCACGGAACCGGTGATCACGGCGGCGATTCCGAAATTGTTGTTCTCCGGCGCCCATTCCTGAGTGGTGAGGAAGTTCCCCAGGCCCACCGAGTTGATCGCGGAGATGCCGTTTCCGGCGAGGAACAGCCCCACCAAGGCCATGACCGCCAGCACGACCACTCCGCCGCTGCGGGTCAGAGCCCTGAACCACAGGTCCTTGCGCTCCAGCACCTGCCGGATCTTGCGCGGCCCGGACGGCGGCGCTCCGAGGGCCGCCTCATTGCGGATGGACGTGCTCATGCTTCTCCCCCACCGCGAAGGCGCTTGAGAATGGGGGATGCGATGGACGCCACGAGCCCGAGCCCCAGGAGGACGAACAGACCGTAGCTGGCCCATGCGGCCGGAGTCACCGCGGTGACTCCGTTGCTGACCGGGCTGGCGGCGTCGGCCTGCTGAGTGCTCTTGCTGCCGTCCGGGGCGGGCTGACCGGCCGCGGCACCGGCATCCGTCGGTTCCGCGGCGGTGTTCGCGGCACCGCCGTCGCCTTTGACGTTCGGCAGGAGGGGTGTGAGCGGTCCCTGGGCACCGTTGGCCGGCCGGCTCACATCTGGGATGAGAGAACCGGAGCCGCCGGGTTTGCTCTCCACTGGAGCTCCGCTGGAACAGCCGGGTTTCCTTTCGCCTTTGAAGGTGGCAAGCGCGCACGTGGCCTGGGCCTTCATCGCCGCCGTGATGGGCGCATAGCCTGGCGGAAGCTGGCCGACGCCGAATCCCGGCTTCTGTCCCGGACCTGTCATGTAGTTGATGACCGTGTCGATCTGCTTCACGACGTCCGGGGTGGCCTTCGCCCCCGATTTGAGCGCCGCATACACCGGCATCGTGAGCGGGTATCCCCCGGCGTCCAGGGCCTTCACGGGATCCGGCTGAGGTGCCGCCTCCGTGGTGAAAGCAGAGGAGGCCTTGGTCAGTGAGGACTCATCGGCACCGACACAGACCTTGCCACTGTCGTCGCAGAGGAGGGCGGTCTGCAGCTGATAGTTGGCGGCCGTCGCGGTGTCGGTGATGCCGAAGACCGAGGAAGTGCCGACCCGCGGGCTCTTGGAGGACTGAGCTTGCCACTTCCCGGGTGGAGGAACAGGACAGAGGCTGACCACGGTGTCGCACCAATAGTCGATGTTCTGCACGAAAGTCATTCGAGAGGTTCGCTGCCCAGCGATCGCCATATTGTCCACACGAGGAAACGCGTCAGGCAAGGTCTGCGGGGCAGTTTTCGCCTCTCCAATCAGGCCGGGTTCTCCCTGGGTCCACAGCACCTGAGGGTACGCCGCAGAATAGGGCGGATAGATTTGCGGACCGTCGACGAATTCCGGGAGTTTAACCGCAGCGGCCCGTTGGGCGGCGGCTTTTGTCTCCAGCGCCTTCGCTTGTGACTCGCACCCGACATAGCTTCGTGTCGAGTAGAACGGCTGAACCGTCATCCCATCGGGATCAGGGCAACCATTCAAAAATGAGGCGGCTGCAGGATCACTGGCGAGCCATTTCCAAACCACCTGCGCGGCATCCGAGTTAAGCAACTCAAGATTGAAGTTCCGGTTGTCCAGAAGGTTCAGATACGGCGGCTTGTCCTTATCGAAATTCAATTGGGGGTTCAGCCGCAGGAACTCCGGGTCGTACGAAAGATAGAACGGGGAATCGTATCCGGGAGGCTGAGGCCGAACCAGATTGGCTTGGCTATAGCTCGACGTCAGCAACTTCGCGAGGAGCCTGGCATTGAGTTTCAGCCCTGTGACCAGACCAGCAGATTGCGGCTTTCCGTCCACAACATCGGTCAACCCGACCCGGTACCCGATACTTACCCCGGCGAGTGCGACTGGTGTGTGCTCCGCCCCGCTGGACGGCTGAGAAGTGAAAGCCAACGGATTGCCACCGGCTTGTTGGACGCGGGCGTTGGAGTCGGCGACTTTGGCGAGGGCGAAGCCTTGTCCCTGGCCGCAAAGGGCCGGGATCCAGGAAGCCGCAGCGGGCGCAAGTACTTCTGAACCGGAAGACAGGAGGCGCTGCTGGGTACTGGAGCACGGCTTGGGGATGTCACGGAACTTGATCTTCACTTGAAGACGCTGCGCCCAAGCAGACGGACTGGCGGCTTTGGCACCTTGAAGCTGGCCCACCTTTGGCACGGCCACTAGCCAGCAGTCACTCGTGGACGGAGCATCCTCTCGCTTGCCACAGCCCATGAATTTGGCTTCCGTGGTGGTATGGACCTCGAACGGCACGCTTGCGGTTCCGGTCTTGTTTACATAGAGACGCGATACCTCATTGGTGGAGTTCTGGTTGATGACCGGGCTCGTCAACGGGTAGCCGGATACGAGCGACCCGTCGATTCCCATCACCTTCAGATAACCGTCCTGATCGATGAGCCCGCCGCGCTCCCAGTCACCTCCGGCGAGCAGTGGATCTCCGCCGATTTGCTGAGCGAAGGTGGTGGGGCCGTCTATGGCGCTTCCTCGCTGTCCCCAACCGGCGGCACCGAGCTCGCAAGTACTCGGATCCGGGGCCTGGGCTGCGGGATCCGGTTTGCCGTTCGGTCCGGGCGCTCCCCAGCACTGAAAGAGCTGAAATTGGTCGCCGCTCTCCCCGCCACCAATACCAGGTGACGGATCGGCAAGCCCATCCAGGCGGATGCCAATCACCTGATTCACCAGATCCTTGCTCTGCGAGACCGTCATGCTCAACCCGCCACGGCCGTTGTCCGGGCCGAGGAGCGACTGAACCGAATTCCTGATCCGCGCCGGGATGTCGGCATAGCTCTTGCCCGCTGTGTGAGGCAGCGGGGTGGCCCGTTCCCTGGCCACCGTGTTCTCGGGGGCGTTTCCCTTGTTGTCCCAGCGGACGGTGACAGCCGAGTCCGAGGCGAAGCTGCCGTCCGGTCCCCAGGCCTTGTCGTTCGAAGGCTGCGGGGCCGCTTGAGCAGCGGGCACCGTGGCGAGTGGCATCGCTATGGCACCGAGCGAGGCGACAGTCACGGCTGCGACGGAAACCAGACGTCCTAATGCAGGAGGAAGAGTTCGCAGAAGCATGATGGGATCTTTCGTGGAACACGGGCTTGAGACGGGGCGGGGATGGGGACGGACACGCAGTGGCTCAGTGCCCGCGCTTCCTGGCGCGCCGAGTCAGGATGTTGAAGCCAAAGGCGAATCCTGTGACCAGGACCAGGGCGGCGGCGAACAGGCCGGTGATTCCTTCGGGTGAGGAGACCGTCTGCCCGAGCCAGCCGGTCAGCGGGGCGAAGCCGCTGTTGGCCCCGGGCGTGTGTGCGCCACCGCCGGGCGCCGGGGCGGCGCTGCTGCCCGTGTCGCCAGGGCCGGGATCGGGCTCGCTCTCGCTCGGGGAGGGCGACGTCGTCTCCGAACTCTCACTGGGCGTAGGAGTCGGGGACGGGCTTTCAGTCGGCGGCGGAGTCGTGGGCGTCGTCGTGGGGACTCTCACGGAGACCACGGTGGACTCGGAGCCGCCGTAAAAGGGTCCGGTGGCACCCGGCTCAGCAGGAACGAACTTCGCGGTGTAGTCATGGGTCGAGCCCGGTTCCAGATTGTTCACCGCAAACGTCGCCTTGCCTGCCGAAACCGTCTGCTGACCGAGCTTGGCGGCACCCTCGTAGAACTCGATGACGCCTTGCGCATCGTCCGCGAGCCCGCCCGCGATGTCGGCATTGACCTCGGCACTGAGATCGACGGAACCGACTTTGCCCGTACCGCTCAACTTGGTGGTGGTGGGATTGAGCTTGGCCGGAGTGCTCCAGTTCTTGACATCGGCGCCGGTGGTGAGGGCCGTCCAGGCCGTGACCGCCTTGCCGTTGATCCCTTGAACCGTCGTCTTGCCCGTCCAAGTGGTCATGTCGAGCACGCTCTCGACGCAGAGAACTCCGAAGCTGTAGCTGTGGTTCGGCTTCAGGACACCGGGCAGCGCGGACTTGGCGACCCAGTTGTTCCTGGTGCTGAAAAATTCCCCGGTGTATGACGAGAACTTCGTACTCCCATCGCCCAGGAGCCCGGTGTCGGAGTACGCCACGAGGGCGCCGGAGTCGATCAACGACTGCGGAGTCGTGTTCGCATCCACCACGGGCAGTTCGCTGCCCTGTTCAGCGATGAACGGTAACGCGCCGACGGTGCCACCACTGCTCGCGGGACATTCGAGTGAACCCGTGACGGTCACGGGGTATCCACCGAGCGGGACTCCGGGGTCCCCCGGGGTGTACCAGGTTCCGGAATTCGGGTCGAGGGTGATGGCCCCTGCACCGGAACCGTCGCCGGGCGCCGCCGCGACAGGCGGGGCGGCCAGCGAGCCGGCGAGGAAGAACGAACCCAGGAGTGCGAAACCGAGAGCGCGGCCGATGCGGGACATGGAGAAGTTCACGATGCTGCTTTCAGAAGTGAGGTGCGAGTGAGGGTGGTGGGGCCGTGGGGGGGGGGGGGGGGCCGGCCCCCCCCCCGCCGGCGGGGGGGGGGGGGGGGGTGCGTGTTAAGCGCGACGGGCGCGGCCCCCCCCCCCCCCCAGGTGGGGGGGGGGAGGGAGGA
>NZ_JBIVFT010000012.1:0-88697 GCF_044748305.1 Arthrobacter sp. NPDC090010 | reverse complement strand
TTGCATGTGTTAAGCACGCCGCCAGCGTTCATCCTGAGCCAGGATCAAACTCTCCAAAAAGAAATTCAAAACCCAGCAAACACCAACCACCACGGGGTGATAGCCAGTGATTACCAAAAAACATTGGTATCAAAAAAACATGACACACTATTGAGTTCTCAAACAACAGACTGCTTTCGGAGCTGTGAAGCCGGTTTTTCACCAGCCCTTCGCCGCCGAAGCAACTTATCAAGCTTACCACCCCGAATTCCTCGGCGCAAATCGCTTCTTTCATTCAGTTGGCTCTCATATGAGAGCCGGATGAATTATTCGCGATTCCCGGCGTGGTCGGTTGACTCCTGCGGAGCAACTCTTCCCTGCGGTGCGGGTAATAACTCTACCACCGTGGAAGCCTTCTGCCAAATCCCCTCTGAGCTGGGGCTTTACACCTTCAGCGCATCATGGCTTCCGGGCACCGCGTCGTCGGTTCACGCCAGCCGGGTGAAGTACACGGCACCCAGCGGAGGAAGCGTCACCCGGGCGGAGGCCGGCTGCCCGTCCCATGGCCCGTTGTCCGCAATCACCGCACCGCCATTGGTCACTCCTGAGCCGGCGAACTCATGGGCGTCCGTGTTCAGCACCTCCACCCACTCCCCATCCGACGGGAAGCCGAGCACATAGTCGTGATGGGGACCCCCGGCGAAGTTGACCGCACAGACCAGCGCCTCGCCATCGGCACTCCAGCGAACGAAACTCACCACGTTCCGGTCGGCATCGCCACCGTTGATCCACTGATAGCCGTCCCCCGTGTTGTCCTGCTCCCACAGAGCGGGCGTCTCCCGATAGATCCCGTTCAGGGCCCGGACCAGCAACTGCACTCCCCGGTGATCAGGCCCATCAGCCAGCCACCAGTCGAGGCCGTGCTGTTCGCTCCACTCCGCTTCCTGGCCGAACTCGGTGCCCATGAAGATCAGCTGCTTGCCGGGATGTGCCCATTGGTAGGCGAGGAAGGCCCGCAGATTGGCCAGCTGCTGCCAACGGTCACCCGGCATCTTGCGCAGCATGGAGCCTTTGCCATGCACGACTTCGTCATGGCTGATGGGCAGGAGGAAGTTCTCCGTGAAGGCATAGACCAGCGAGAAGGTGATCGTGTTGTGATGCCAGCGCCGGTTGACCGGGTCCTCGGCCACATAGGCCAGCGAGTCGTGCATCCAACCCATGTTCCACTTCAGGCCGAAGCCGAGACCGCCGTCGGCCGTGGGAGTGGTGACCCCAGGGAAAGCGGTCGACTCCTCCGCGATGGTGACGGCACCCGGATTGCGCTTGTAGACGGTCGCATTCGTCTCCTGCAGGAAAGCGATCGCCTCCAGGTTCTCCCGCCCGCCGAAACGATTGGGCACCCACTCACCGGATTCGCGGGAATAGTCGAGGTAGAGCATCGAGGCGACGGCGTCCACGCGCAGCGCGTCGATATGGAACTCCTCGAGCCAGTACAGCGCGTTGGCCACGAGGAAGTTGCGCACTTCCTTGCGTCCGAAGTCGAAGATGTACGTCCCCCAGTCCGGATGCTCCCCGAGGCGCGGATCAGAGTGCTCGTACAGCGGTTCGCCATCGAACCGCGCGAGCGCCCACTCGTCCTTCGGGAAATGCGCCGGCACCCAGTCCATGATGACGCCGATACCCGCCTGGTGCAGGGCGTCCACCAGGAAGCGGAACTCGTCAGGGTGCCCGAAACGGGAGGTCGGCGCGTAGTAGGACGTCACCTGATAACCCCAGGACCCCCCGAAGGGGTGCTCGGCCACCGGCATGAACTCCACGTGGGTGAATCCCAGCCACTGTACGTACTCCACCAGTTCCCGGGCCAGATCGCGGTAGCCGAGGCCCAGCCGCCAGGACCCGAGGTGGACCTCGTAGACGCTCATGGGCGCATTGTGCGGATCACGGGCGGCCCGGGCCTCCAGCCACTCGGTGTCCTGGAACTCGTAGGACCGTTCGACCACCACGGAGGCCGTCATCGGCGGAACCTCCGTGCCGAACGCGAGCGGATCAGCCTTCTCGACCCAGTGACCATGCCGGGTCCGCAAGGCGAACTTGTACCGGGTGCCCGGTGCCAGATCAGGGATGAACAACTCCCAGACACCGCTGGAACCCAAAGAACGCATGGAGTGCTGCCGTCCGTCCCAGCCGTTGAAATCACCGACCACCCGCACCGCCTGGGCATTCGGGGCCCATACGGCGAAGGAGACGCCAGTGACATCCCCGAGCACGGAGCTGTAGTGCTGGACATGTGAGCCGAGCACGGTCCAGAGGGTCTCGTGACGGCCTTCCTGGATCAGGTGCAGATCCAGCTCGCCGAGGGTCGGAAGGTACCGGTAGGGGTCGTCCACCACTACCGGTTCGGCGTTCTCATACTGGACCTCGATGCGGTAATCCGGCACATGCGCACCGTCCGGAGAGACGTAGGTTCCCACCCACACCCCGAATTCCTCGTGCTGAAGAGGGATCCGGGCGTCATCGGACAGGATCACCGTGACGGCCTCTGCGAGGTGCTTGACCGTCCGGAAGGTCACGACCCCGCGCTCGTCCAGATGGGCTCCCAGGACGGAATGGGGAGCATGATGCTCACCATGCGCCACCTGACCCAACGTGGCCCGGTCGATGGGCATGGGCGCCTGCGAGGCCGCCTCCGGGGTGGGGTTCATGGTGTCCCTTTCGATTCGTCGCCTGCGAGTTCCTCAAGCGTCAGCCGCGCCGCTCCGGCCGGGATGTCCAGCCAGTCGGGACGGTTGCTCTGCTCGTATCGGACCTCGTACAGGGCCTTGTCCAGCCACAATGCCATGAAGAGGGGAGAACGCTGGTCGATCCTCCCCGGCACCACACTTGAATAGCCCTCCAGGAACGCCTCACTGCATTCACGGACCCAGCCGGCCGGAACCACGGAATCCGCCAGCCGGCGCTGAGCGGCGCCCGCGGCGTAGTCCAGGGAACGCAGCAACCCGACGACATCACGCAGCGGGAGATCCGGCCGGGAGCGTTCCGCCGCCGAGCGCAGCGGCTCCCCCTCGAAGTCCAGGAAGACCCACCGCTCGGCATCCCCGCCCGGAACGGGCACCGAGAGGATCTGTCCGAGATGTAGGTCGCCGTGAATGCGCTGTGGGAGCGCCGGCACGGCGGAAAGCGAATCGAGGAGCCGGTCGATCTGCGCATCATAAGGGCCGACGACGGCGCGTGAGGGCTCCCAGCTCTCACGCACGCGGGCAGCCAGGCGCGTGATGACGTCTTCCGTCTCGGACGGGCCCGCGGGAGGGAAGCCCTCGGCCAGGCGTCGGTGGATCCGGGCCGTCCCCTGCCCGATGGCATGAGCCTGCCGTGCGAAGGAGACCCCTTCGGCGGCACAGCGTACGGCCTCCATCCAGGCGTCCCGGCCCCCGCTCAGGAACTCGTGCGCCACGGCGAGATCGGCACCCACCGTTCCGGCGCCGTCGTCCCACCGGGCCTCCAGCCAGCCGAGTGTGACCGGCACGTCCTGGGTCCGCAGGCGCGTCAGGATCTCCCCGAGTTCCACCTCCGGATTGCGTCCGGGGAAGAGCGTCCGGAAGAACTTCAGGATGATCCCGTCCTTCCCTGGATCGATGATCACCGAGGAGTTCGACTGCTCGCCTCGGATCGGCTGCAACGACAGCGGCTCGGCGCCCCGGGCGAGGAATTCAGGCCCGGTGGGGGTCGACCGGCCGGCAACCCGTGTGCCATCCGGTGAGAGCACCTCGGACCGGTTCTTCAGCATCTCCAGCACGGCGGTGATGAATTCATGACGTCGCGGGCCGTCGAAGACATCCCAGGGCGCCTGCCCGGCGGGTCCCGGAAGCGTCCCGATCAGGCCTGTCCGGCCCGCCTCCACCGGGGCATCGCTGTGCGGGGCGAACAGCAGCGGCACATGCAGGATCGCACCGTCCTCCTCGCCGGGAAGCCCCAGGGCGATGAGCAGGATCTCGGCGCGGACCCCCGGTCCGACGTCGCACGGAAGAGTGGCCACCAGCGAGAGCGAAGTCTCGCGCCCCTTGGCAGGGAACCACCGCTGCCGGGGAAGCCAGTCCTCCAGCAGTTCCATGAGTACATCGGCCGGGGAGTCCATTCAGCTGTCCTTGGTCACGATCGGAAGTGCTGTGGTCTGCGTCCCTGGTGCGGCGGTCCGGAACCTGAGCCAGTAGTAGCCGTTGCCGCTCAGGGTCAATTCCAGTGTCCCGTCTTGCGAGACATGGGGGAAGGGCTGCCCTCCGAAGATGTCCCGGAGGCCCCTCCCCGAGAATTCAGGCAGGTCGAGGGAAACGGACAGCGGATTCTGCGCAAGGTTGAAGACACACAGCAGAGTCTCGGGCTCCGCGCCCTCCGGGTTGTCCGGCAGGATCTCCCGGCGATACGCCAGCACCGACTCGTGGCTGGCCGGGACATGCCGGTAGGCGCCCAGCCCGAAGGCCGGGTGGGCCTTGCGCACGGCAAGGATCTGCCGGGTCCAGCGCAGCAGGGAACCGGAATGAGCAGCCTCAGCCTCGACGTTCGCCATGCCGTAGTGGTAGACGAGCGACTGGATCACAGGCAGGTACAGCTTGCCGGGGTCCGCCACCGAGAAGCCCGCGTTGCGGTCCGGGGTCCACTGCATCGGGGTGCGCACGGCATCGCGGTCCTGGAGCCAGATGTTGTCCCCCATGCCGACCTCATCCCCGTAATACAGGAACGGCGAGCCGGGCAGGCTGAGCAACAGGGCGTTGATCAGCTCGATCTCGGAGCGCGAGTTGTCCAGCAACGGGGCGAGACGACGACGGATGCCCACATTGGCGCGCATGCGCGGATCGGGCGCATACCAGCCGAGCATCGCGGCCCGCTCCTCCGTGGTCACCATTTCGAGCGTCAGCTCATCATGGTTGCGCAGGAAGGTCCCCCATTGCGTGCCCGTCGGAATGGCCGGTGTGTCCTGCACCGATTCGATGATCGGTGCGGCCCGCTGGTCCCGGAGCGCGTAGTAGAGCTTGGGCATGATCGGGAAGTGGAAGCACATGTGGCATTCCGGCGCCTCCTCGGTGCCGAAGTACTCCACCACCTCATGCGGGGGCTGATTGGCCTCCGCGATGATGACGCGACCCGGGTACTCGGAGTCGACCAGGGCCCGCAGAGCTCTCAGGAACTCGTGGGTGCCTGGGAGGTTCTCGCAATTGGTGCCCTCCTCTTCGAAAAGGTAAGGAATCGCGTCCGCACGGAACCCGTCCACCCCGTGATCAAGCCAGAAACGGACGACGTCGAAAACAGCTTCCACGACGGCCGGATTCTCGAAATTCAGATCGGGCTGGTGACTGAAGAAGCGGTGCCAGAAGAATTGCCGGCGAATCGGATCGAACGTCCAATTCGATTCCTCGGTGTCGATGAAAATGATACGGGCGTCCTCGTATTTCTCGTCCGTATCACTCCAGACATAGAAATCACCGTACGGGCCGGTGGGATCCTTGCGGGACTCCTGGAACCAATGGTGCTGATCCGAGGTGTGGTTGAGCGGCAGATCGATGATGACACGCATGCCCCGGGCATGCGCCTCGGCGACAAGCCGCTGGAAGTCGTTGATCGTGCCGAATTCGTCCAGCACGGCCTTGTAGTCGGAGATGTCGTAGCCGCCGTCGCGCAGCGGCGACTGGAAGAACGGCGGGAGCCACAGGCAGTCGATACCCAGCCACTGAAGGTAGTCCAGGCGGTCGATGAGGCCGTTGAGGTCGCCGGAACCGTCCCCATTGGAGTCCGAGAAGGCCCGGACCAGGACCTCGTAGAAGACGGCTTTCCGGAACCACTGGGGGTCATGGGCGAGACCCGGGGCATTGATGTCGAAACGGTCGCGGCTCAGACCGCCGGACGCATTGGAAGGAAGGCTGAAGTTCATCGGGCACCTCGGCGGATGTGAAGGACGTGTGCCGGTTCCACATGGGGGTCCAGCCTGACGTAATTGTGTTCTCCCCATTCCCAGCTCTGTCCGCTGACCAGGTCGTCGACGCGGAAACCGTGGGATGCGGTGAGGTCCTGACGGTCGAGGTCCAGGGCGTCGAGGTCCAGGGAGACCGTGCACTCCCGGGTCCCGTGCGGATCCACGTTCACGACGACGATGAGCGTGTCCTTGGAGCCGTCCGGCAGCACCTTGTGCTTGGAGAAGACCACCGTGGAGTCGTCCGTGGACTGGTGGACCGTGAGGTTCTGCAGATCACCCAGCGCCGGGTGGTCCTTGCGGATCCGGTTCAGACGGGTGAGGTACGGCGCCAGAGTCCTGCCGGAGGCCTCAGCGCCCGCCCAGTCGCGATCCTTGTACTCGTACTTCTCATTGTCGATGTACTCCTCGGCACCCGGACGCGCCACATGCTCGAAGAGTTCGTAACCGGCGTAGACGCCCCAGAGAGGACTGCCCATCGCAGCCAGCGCAGCGCGGATCTTGAACGCCGCCGGACCTCCGTACTGCAGGTACTGGGTCAGGATGTCCGGGGTGTTGACGAAGAAGTTGGGCCGGAAGAACGGCGCCGAATCACGGGAGACCTCGGTGAAGTACTCCTCCACTTCCTCCTTGGTGTTCCGCCAGGTGAAGTAGCTGTACGACTGCTGGAAACCGGCACGGCCCAGGGCATGCATCATCGCCGGGCGCGTGAAGGCCTCCGCCAGGAACACCACCTCAGGATGCTTCTTGTTGACGCGGCCGATCAGCCACTCCCAGAACCAGACGGGCTTGGTGTGCGGGTTGTCCACACGGAAGATCTTCACGCCGTGGCCGATCCACAGCTGGACGATCCGGAGGACCTCCTTGCACAGGCCTGCCGGGTCGTTGTCGAAGTTCAGCGGATAGATGTCCTGGTACTTCTTCGGCGGGTTCTCGGCATACGCGATGCTGCCGTCCACACGCTGGGTGAACCACTCCGGGTTGCTCTGCACCCAGGGATGATCCGGGCTCGCCTGCAGCGCCAGATCGAGGGCGACCTCAAGGCCCGCCTCCTGGGCGCTCGCCACGAAGGCGTCGAAGTCCTCGAAGGTGCCGAGGTCCGGATGGATGGCGTCGTGCCCGCCTTCAGGGCCGCCGATCGCCCAGGGCGAGCCGGGATCACCCGGACCTGCCACGAGAGTGTTGTTTGGGCCCTTGCGGTGGGCCCTGCCGATCGGATGGATCGGCGGAAGATAGAGCACGTCGAAACCCATCGCCGCGACACCGGGAAGGCGCTCCGCAGCGGTCCGGAACGTCCCCGACGTCCACTCGCCCGTGGCGGGGTCGCGACGGGCCCCTTCGGAACGCGGGAAGAACTCGTACCAGGACCCCTGGCCGGCAGCGCTGCGCTCCACCAGGATCGGGTACTCGGCGCTTTCGGTCACGAGTTCACGGATCGGCTCGCGGGTCACCGCATCGACGACATCGGCGGAGAATCCGGCCCCGAGCCGCTCCTCGACTGAACGGCTCTGGTCGGCGAGCGCTTCGGCGGCACGGCGGAAGGTGCGCCGGTCCGCCGCGGTGCGCTTGGCGTCGTCGTCGGCCGCCTGGGCCAGCAGAGCGGCCCCTTCTGAAAGCATCAGCTCGACGTCGATCCCGGCACCGACCTTGATTTCCGCATTGTGGTGCCAGGTTCCGTAGCGGTCATGCCAGGCCTGGATGGTGAAGCTCCAGCCACCGGTGGTCGTGGGGGTGAAGACGCCCTCCCAGCGGTCCGTGCCCTGGCCTCGCGGTCCGTTGGGCGGGCTCAGCCGTACGCTCTGGCGAACTGTGCCCTTCGGATCTTTCAGAACCGCTGTGACCCCCAGCTGGTCGTGGCCTTCACGGAAGACGGTGGCGCCCACCACCAGGCCCTGTCCGGGTACCGCCTTCGCGGGGAACCGGCCGTCCTCCACGGCCGGCTGCACCTGCGTGATGGGGAAACGCCCGAATTGCAGGCCGCTCGGGATCCCGGCCGGAGCCGGGAGCACTGGTGTGGACTTGGTCCTGCTGCTGCTTCGTTTGGTGCTGCTCACAGGCACGACGGTAGCCCGAACCACGGCCGATTGCTAAGGCCTCGGTAAAAGAATCCGGACCCGCGTGTCATTTACCAAAAAGAAACTTTCCTCTGTTCCGATGGTTGCCTGACTCGGTTAGTGTGGCGCAGGTGAAGGCTATCCGTAGATTTACCGTCCGAACCGTCCTGCCGGAGCCGATCTCCCCCTTGGCCCGATTGGCCAATAACCTCCGCTGGTCCTGGCACCTTCCCACCCGGGAATTGTTCGCCGGGCTCAACCCGGAACTGTGGGAGCGCAACCGTCAGGATCCAGTGGCCCTGCTGGGCGCCATCTCCGCCGAGGAGTACGCGGCCCTCGCCAAGGACGAGGACCTGGTGTCCCGGGTGCAGGCTGCCGCTGCCGATCTCGACCGGTACCTCAGCGAGCCGCGCTGGTACCAGAGCCTGACACAGGGTGCCCCGCGGTGCATCGCCTACTTCTCCCCCGAATTCGGCATCACCGAGGTACTCCCGCAGTACTCCGGCGGCCTGGGCATCCTGGCCGGCGACCACCTGAAGTCCGCATCGGACCTCGGCGTTCCCTTGATCGGCGTCGGGCTGCTCTACCAGGCCGGCTACTTCAAGCAATCGCTCTCGCGCGATGCCTGGCAGCAGGAGACCTATCCGGTCCTGGACCCGGACAACCTTCCGCTGACCCTGCTGCGCGAAGAAGACGACACCCCGGTCAGCATCAGGCTGCCCCTGCCGAACGGCCGTCAGCTCCTGGCACAGGTATGGCGTGCCGATGTGGGCCGTGTCCCCCTCCTCCTGTTGGACTCCAACGTCCCCGGTAACGACGACGCCGCGCGCGGCATCACCGACAGGCTGTACGGAGGAGGCGGCGACCACCGTCTTCAGCAGGAGCTGCTGCTCGGCATGGGCGGGGTGAAGGCGCTGCGCGCCTACGCCCGCCTGACCGGCGGACCCGCACCCGAGGTGTTCCACACCAACGAAGGCCACGCAGGCTTCCTGGGCATCGAACGCATCCAGGAGCTGATGGCCGGCGAAGGCCTGAGCTGGAACGAGGCCCTCGCCGCGGGACGCGCCTCCACGGTCTTCACGACCCACACGCCCGTCCCGGCCGGCATCGACCGCTTCGAACTGGCGCAGATCGAACACTTCTTCCGTGCCGGACTCGCTCCGGGCGTCCCGGTGGAGAGCATCCTCGACCTCGGCCGGGAGAACTATGAGGGCGGGGACCCGGGCAAGTTCAACATGGCCGTCATGGGGCTGCGCCTCGCCCAGCGGGCCAACGGCGTCGCCAAATTGCACGGCGTGGTGTCCCGGGAGATGTTCTCCGGGCTGTGGCCTGGATTCGAGAACTCCGAGGTCCCCATCACCTCGGTCACGAACGGCGTTCACGTTCCCACCTGGGTGGATCCCAGCATCGGAACCCTCGCGCGGGATGCCTTCGGCCCCGACGCCGAGTCCCTGGGGCGCTGGGACCTCGCGTACAACGTGCCCGATGAGACCCTCTGGGCTCTGCGGCGGGAACTGCGCAGCAAGCTCGTGGCCGATGTCCGCCGTCGTCTGCGGGCGTCCTGGAAGAAACGCGGTGCCGCCGACGCCGAACTCGGCTGGACGGACAGCGTGCTGGACCCGGATGTGCTGACCATCGGCTTCGCCCGGCGAGTCCCCACGTACAAGCGGCTCACGCTCATGCTGCGCGAACCGGACCGGCTGAAGAAGATCCTGCTGGATCCGGAGCACCCGGTGCAGCTGGTGATCGCCGGCAAGTCGCACCCGGCGGACGACGCGGGCAAGAAGATGATCCAGGATCTGGTCCATTTCACCGATGACCCGGAGGTCCGGCACCGGATCGTCTTCCTGCCCAACTACGACATCGCGATGGCACGGACCCTGTTCCCCGGTTGCGATGTCTGGCTGAACAACCCGTTGCGTCCGCTTGAGGCGTGCGGGACCTCCGGCATGAAGGCCGCGATCAACGGCTCGCTCAACCTTTCGGTCCTGGACGGCTGGTGGGACGAACTGTTCGACGGCGAGAACGGCTGGGCGATCCCGACCGCTAACAACGGCGCATCCCCGGAGGAACGTGACGACATCGAAGCGGCGGCGCTCTATGAGCTGATCGAGTCGCATGTGGCCCCACGCTTCTACGGTTCGGTGGTCTCTGAGGACGCCGGCGCCGCCGGTCCGTCGGTTGCCGGCGACGACGAAGGCCTGCCCACTGCGTGGATCTCCATGATCAAGCACACCCTGGCCCACCTCGGCCCGGCCGTGTCCGCGGATCGCATGGTGAAGGATTACGTCAACGGGCTCTACACCCCCGCGGCGGTCGCCGGACGTTCCGCCGTCGAGGAACACTTCGCCCAGGCCAAGGAGCTGGCCGAGTACACGACACGGGTCCGTGCGGCCTGGCCGGGTGTGCATGTGGAGCACGTCGACGGGCTGGGAAGCAACGATTCCCCGCAGATCGGCGACACCGTGCAGGTCAGCGCCTATCTTTCGCTGGGCGGCCTCGAACCGCGCGAAGTCCAGGTGATGGCCGCCTACGGCCGAGCCGGGCACGACGACGGTATCGAGAACCCGCAGAGTGTGGCTCTCGCCCCCGCGGAGGATCTGGGCAACGGGCGGTGGCTCTTCTCCGGCTCGATCCCGGTGGATCTCTCCGGAGCCTTCGGCTACACCGTCCGGGTGTTCCCGCAGCACGAGGGCCTGGCGAACCTCGCCGAGCTCGGCCTCGTGGTCAACGCCTGAGACGGCGAACCTCACCGGGACACGGTCCGCCCCCGCTGAGCTCGCTATTCGGTTGCCGGCTCGCTCGTTGAATGAACGAGACGGCACCCTGGCAGCGAGCTCGGCGGGGGCGGAGGCCGGTCCGAGTCAGTGCCGTTCGGGGTCGATCAGCAGATTGGTGATCCGCGCACTGGCCACCAGCTCGCCGTCGGGGCCGGTGACGATCACCTGATAGCTCGCGATCCGTGATCCCGCGTGCAAAGGGGTCGCGACGGCGGTGACCTCGCCACCGCGCAGTCCCCGATGATGGGTGATGTTCAGATCCACACCGACGCAGACCTTGCCGCGGGTGCTCGCATGGATCATGCCGGCCCAGGATCCGGTCGCCTCCGCGAGCGCCGCCGTCGCTCCCCCATGCAGACGCCCGAGGGACTGGGTGTTCCCCTCCACCGGCATCCTGGTGATCACGCGCTCGACCGACTGCTCCACGACCTCGATGCCCATCTTGCGGTCCAGCTCGCCGAGATGAATGGTCCAGGGCTCGTGCTTGGCCTCTGCGCTCATGATGCTCCTTGTCTTCCGTCGTCGTGTCGGATCAGCGACGACTGCTAGATTGCTAAGTCAGACCGATCGGTCGGTAATCATGACAGATGACGCCCGGCCGGACAAGACCTCATCGATGTCCCCGAGGAGAATCCATGACCACCCCAGCCACCTCCGGCACGGCCCGGCGCGGACGGCCCGGCTACGACCGTTCCGAGGTGCTCCGGATCGCCGTCGAACTCTTCAACGAACAGGGCTACGATGCCACGTCCGTGGCCGATCTGGCCCAGCGGCTGGGGCTGTCCAAGTCCGCCCTGTACCACCATTTCGATTCCAAGGAGCAGCTGCTCGAGCTCGCCTTGGAGAGTGCCTTGAGCGGTCTGGAAGGTTCTCTGGAGAGCGCGCTGGCGGAGAACGACGGCGTGGCGGAGCAGCTCAACCGGGTGATCAGCGGCGCCGTCGAGGTGCTGACGGCACAGCGGGCTCAGGTCACGCTGCTGCTCCGGCTGCGCGGCAACAGCCCCGTGGAGCAGGCGGCGCTGGAACGCCGCCGGGCGTTCGACCACCGCATCATGGACCTTGTCCGCCAGGCTCAGCAGGACGGTGTGATCCGGACGGACGTGGACACCGGGATCGCCACGCGCCTGATCTTCGGCATGGTCAACTCCATCACCGAGTGGTACCGCCCGGGCGGACCCATCGACCCGCAGCTTCTGGCGGCCCAGGTGATCGCAATCGCCCTGGACGGACTCCGTCCGCGCTGAGCCGGCGGTCCGCCCGGCGGACCGGCCAGGCGTCTCCGTCACTCTCCCTGGAAGTCGGGTTTGGCGCGGCTGAGGAACGCTTCGACGGCCTGGACGTGATCCCGGGTCCGTCCGCAATGGATCTGTCCCTCGGCTTCCGCCTCCAGCGCCTCGTCGAGGCTGCTGGTCCCGGATTTCAGCAGTAGCTTCTTGGTCTGCGCGAACGCCTGAGTGGGCCCGGCGGCAAGCTGTGTGGCGAGTTCGACGGCACGGCCCAGGACGGCGTCACCATCACCGCCCGCCACGGTCTCGCCTGCGATGCCCCAGGTGATGCCTTCTTCCGCTGTGAACAGGCGGGAGAAGAGCATGAGTTCCCGCGTGCGTGCGTCCCCGATGGCGCGTGGCAAGGTCACGGACAGCCCGGAATCGAAGGTGAGCCCGATGCCGCTGAAGGCCGTGCCGAGCTTCACCCCTTCCCCGAACACGCGATAGTCACAGGCGAGGGCCAAGCCGAGCCCGGCGCCCACGCAGGCCCCTGAGACCGCGGCGATCACCGGCTTGGGCATGCTGAGCAGGCTTCGCACCACGGGCGAGTAGTGCTCGCGAACCGTGCCGAAAGCCTCCTCGCTTCCGCTCCTCAGCCCTTCGGCATGTTCCGCAAGGTCCTGGCCTACGGAGAACGCAGGGCCGGAGGACGCCAGGACCACGGCCCTGACCGCAGTATCTCCTGCGACGTCCAGGACCGCGTCCAGCAGCGCTGCTTTAAGTTCGACCGTCAGGGCATTCCGGCGCTCGGGACGGTTCAGCACAATGGTGGCGACGGTGCCGTCACGACGGACGAGGACGGGGGAATCGGTCATGCCTGCTCCTTGATCGCTGAGTTCATCTGCACTGGGTTGGTCGGTACTGGGCCACTCGGTGTCGCGTTGGCCGATGCCGGGTTCGTCTGCTGAAGGAGCGCACGGTTCAGAGACCGGCTGCGTCCCCGGAACACCGCGATGACCGTCCCCTCCCGGCGAACCGTGACGTCGTAGACACCGGAACGGCCACGGAGAACCACCTCCCGGGCTTCGGCTCGGAGGACATCGCCCAGGTGACCGGGTTCCACGAAATCGATCTGGATGCCCGAGGCCACCGTCACGGTCCCCCGGCTGTTGCAGGCGAAGGCGAAGGCGCTGTCGGCGAGCGTGGTGATGAACCCTCCGTGACAGATCCCGTGCCCGTTCACCATGTCCTGCCGCACCGTCATGGTCAGTGTGGCCTCGCCCGGGCCGATGTGTTCGATCCTCATGCCGAGCCCCTGGCTGGCGTGGTCGGTGGACCACATGACCTCGGCACACTGGCGAGCGAGCTGCTCAGGGTCCATGGACGATTCGTCCTGCTCGCTCCGCACGGCGTTCACCATGAGTAGAACCCCTGTCCGCTCTTACGGCCCAGTTCACCGGCGGCCACCTTGTCCCGCAGCAGCTGCGGTGGTGCGAAGCGAGGCCCCAGCTCGGACTCCAGATGTTCCGCGATGTTCAGGCGCACATCCAGGCCCACGATGTCGGTGGTCTTCAGCGGCCCGACAGGATGGCGATAACCGAGGACCATGGCGGTGTCGATGTCCTCGGCACTGGCCACGCCCTCTTCAAGCATCCGCATGGCCTCCAGAGCGATGGCCACACCGAGCCGGCTGCTGGCGAATCCGGGAGCATCCTTGACGGTGATCGCGGTCTTGCCGAGACCAGCCACCCAGCCGCGGGCCGTCTCCACGAGGCCGGGCGCCGTCCGTGCCCCGACCACCACCTCGACCAGTTCGCTGACGGGAACCGGATTGAAGAAGTGCAGCCCGATCAGCTTCGCCGGATCGTTCAGGGCCTCCGCGAGGGAATCGATGGACAGCGAACTCGTGTTGCTGCCGATCAGGGCCTGCGGCGCCACCTCCTCGATCCTCCGCAGCACCGAGTGCTTGAGATCCGTGAGTTCCGGAACGGCTTCCACCACCAAGGGAATGCCTGCGAGCGCGGCCGCATCGGTCACCACCGTGATGGTCCCCGTGACCTCCACGCCCTTATCCGCCGCTTTGGCCAGCCCCGCGGAGACGCGCTCCCGGGCGGCTGAGGCGGAGGCGTCGTCGTTCTCCACCACTGTCACCGTGGCACCGGCGACGGCGAAGGCGTGCGCGATGCCGCCACCCATCCGGCCACCGCCATAGACACCGACGGCGTGCGGGACGCTGCTCATCGTTTCTCCTTGCGTCGGTTCAGGAACGCGGTCATGCGATCCTGCTTCTCCTGGGTCTCGAACAGCACGGCCTGGGCGATGTTGTCGATCAGCGGGTGGGCCTCTCGCGGAGCGTGGAAGGCTGCTTTGCTCATCCGCACGGCCAGCAGCGCCTGGGCCGTTATCCGGTCCGCCAGGCGATGTCCGGCAGACTCCAGTTCCTCCGCTTCCACCACCTCGTTCAGGAGGCGTGCTTCGAGGGACTCCTGCGCCGTGAGGACGCGCCCTGCCAGGAGCACTTCCTTGGCCAGGGGCTCTCCGACCAGTTCCCGCAGCCGCCAGGCCCCGCCGGCGGCTGCGAGGATGCCGAGGCCCGGCTCGGGGTTGCCGATCTTCACGCTCGGAGTGCCGATCCGGAAGTCACAGGCGTAGGCCAGCTCGGCACCCCCACCCAGGGCATAGCCCTCGATCAGGGCGATCACCGGCATCGGCAAGCGGTGGATCCGGTCGAAGATCCCGGAGTTGATGCCGGCCAGCGCGTCCTCCAGGCGGCGCTCGCGCAACTGGGCGATGTCTGCGCCGGCCGCGAACGTTCCTTGCGAGCCCACGATGAGCGCCACCCGCGGATTGCGTTCCAGCAGACCGCAGGCCTCGTGCAGGGCGTCCACCATGTCCTGGTCGATCGCGTTCCGGACCTCTGGACGGTTGAGCCGGAGAACGACGCGGTCGTCCTGTTCCTCCACCAGCAGCGCGTCGGCAACCGATCCGGCGCCGGGTGAAACGGTGCCACCGTCTCCGGTCCTCATGGCCGCTCCAGCAGCAGAGCGGAGCCTTGGCCCACGCCGACGCACATGGTCGCGAGGCCACGTTTGCCGCCGTCGTGCTCCAGACGACTCAACAAGGTCAAGGTGATGCGGGCACCCGAACAGCCCAGCGGGTGCCCGAGCGCGATGGCGCCACCCCAGGCGTTGACCTGCTCCGGGTCCAATCCCAGCTCACGCATGGATGCGAGGGACTGGGACGCGAAAGCCTCGTTGAGCTCCACGGCATCGAGATCGTCCGAGGTCCAGCCTGCACGGTCCAGGGCCTTGAGGCTGGACGGCACGGGCCCGATGCCCATCACCTCGGGCGCCACCCCGGCGCTCGCCCCGGTCACCACGCGTGCCCGTGGCTGCAGATCGTGTGCCGTGAGGAACCGCTCGCTGACCAGGACCACCGCCGCGGCACCGTCGTTGAGGGAGCTGGAGTTGCCGGCCGTGATCACGCTCCCGGGGCCGTGCAGTGCACGGAGGGCGGCGAGCTTCTCCGCCGTGGTGTCGGCTCGCGGGCCTTCGTCTCTCGTCACGTCTCCGACCGGCACGATCTCCCGCTCGAAGCGTCCTTCAGCCTGGGCCGCCAGAGCCCGCTGGTGAGAGCGCAGGGCGAAGCCGTCCAGTTCCTCCCGCGTCAGTCCCCAGCGTTCCGCCACCCGTTCGGCCGTCTGCGGCATCGTCAGGGTGGTATCCGCGTCGAAGCGCGGGTTGGTGAACCGCCAGCCGATCGAGGTGTCCCAGCTCTGGCCCGGCTTGGCCCAGGCCTTGGCAGGCTTCTCCATCACCCAGGGCGCACGGGTCATCGACTCGACGCCGCCGGCCACGACGACGTCGGCGTCCCCCGCCGCGATCATCTGCCGCGCCGTCGTGATGGCCGTGAGCCCTGACGCGCACAAGCGGTTGACCGTGAATCCCGGCACGGATTCCGGCAGACCTGCCAGCAGGGTCGCCATGCGGGCGACATTGCGATTGTCCTCACCCGCCTGATTCGCGGAACCGAAGATCACTTCGTCGATGATCTCGGGGTCGACGCCGCTGCGCCGCACGGCCTCGCGGATGACCAGGGCGGCCAGATCGTCCGGTCGTTCCTTGGACAAGGCGCCGCCGTAGCGGCCGATCGGGGTCCGGACACCGTCCAGAATGAACGCCTCGGGCATGATGCTCCTCTTCGTCGGTGCGGCTGGTTTCAGGCGTCGAAGTCGACGAGGACGTTCTCACTGACCGGAAAGCTCTGGCAGGTGAGGACGAAATTCTCGGCCACTTCGGAGGGTTCGAGGGCATAGTTGCGGACCATGTCCACCTCTCCCCCGCAGATCTTCGCGCGGCAGGTGCCGCAGACACCACCCTTGCAGGCAAAAGGAAGGTCGGTGCGGACGAGCTGGGCGGAATCCAGGATCGACATGTCCCGCTGCATGGCACTGGTGGTGCTTCGCCCATCCAACGTCACGGTGACCTCGCTGGTCACGCCTTCCGCGACACGGTCCGCATGCCGCAGTTCGGGCGGCGGTGCATCCACGTAGAAGAGCTCGAAATGGATGCGATCCGCAGGAACACCCAGTTCGGCGAGGATCTCGCGGGCCTCCGTGAGCATGGAGAACGGACCGCAGAGCCAGACGTGGTCCATGTCCTGCACCGGGATCAGCTCGCCCAGGATGCGGCGCAGCCTGTCCCCGTCCAGCCGTCCGGAGAACAGCTCCACGTCACGCGGCTCCCGCGAGAGCACGTGGATCAGGTCCAACTGGCGGTGATGCGCGTCCTTCAGATCCGCCAGTTCCTCAGCGAACATCACCGAACTCGTCTTCCGGTTCCCGTACAGGAGGGTGACCTCGGCATCCGGGTGTGCCAGCACGGTGGCCGCGATGGACAGCATCGGGGTGATGCCCGATCCGGCTGCGATGCACAGATGACGGCCGGCCAGCGCCGGATCCGCTCGGAAGCTGCCGCTCGGAGCCTGGACCTCCACCACGTCCCCGGGGCGGACCTGGCGGACCAGCCAGGAGGAGAAGAGGCCGTCCGGGATCTCCCGGACACCGATCCGGGGGGCGGAGCCTGCGGCCGCGCAGATGGAGTACGTCCGGCGGTGTTCCACGCCGTCGATCATGCGGCGCAGCGTGAGCGACTGCCCGGCGTCGAAGGCGAAGAGTTCGCGCAGTTCCTCGGGCACCTCGAAGGTCACCGCCGCCGAGTCGTCCGTGAGGGACTCGATGGCGCTGACGGTGAGCGGGTGGAAGGCCACGCGGTTAGCGGTGTCCGGGCGGGCGATGACTGTCACGTCAGATCTCCTTCACATGGTCGAAGGGTTCAAGGCAGGCACGGCAGCGGTACATCGCTTTGCAGGCGGTGGAACCGAACTCGGAATTGAGTTCGACGTCGGGGCTGCCGCACTGCGGACAGCTCACCGCACGACGGGTCGGCAGCAAGCTGAGGGGCACCGGCCCGCTACGGCGCGGCGCGGGCCCGGGAGGAGAGATACCTGCCTCGGCGAGCGCGTTCCGGCCGCGGTCCGTGATCCAGTCCGTGGTCCAGGCCGGCTCCAGGGCGACCCGGACCCGGGCATCGGTGAAACCCGCCGTCCGGAGTTCCCGGACCAGGTCGTCCCGCATGCTGGCCATCGCCGGGCAGCCGGAGTAGGTGGGGGTGATGGCCGCGACGACGGCCCCGTCCTGTTCCAGCTGAACGTCACGCAGGACTCCGAGGTCGATCAGGCTGAGCATCGGAAGCTCCGGATCCCGCACCCGGCCGGCGGCTTCCCAAGCGCGCTCCAGGAGAGTGCGCTCCAGAAGAGTGCGCTCCAGAGGCTCCTGGCTGCTCTCGGCGTGCACGGTGGCGGTCATCCGTCACCACCGTCCTTCGGGATGGGCACGTGCCACCACCTGCATCTCGGCGAGCAGGCGGCTCAGGGCCTCCGTGTGGCGGCCGTCGCGGCCCTTCAGTCCCTGTATTCCGGCAAGGGCACCGGACTCAGGGCGCGTCATGCCGCTGGCGGCGAAGACCTGTTCCAGCACCACGTCCACCTCGTCGCGCAGTCCTGCCGGATCGACTCCGACCCCGGCTTCGGCGACGGCCCGTTCAACGTCGTGGCTCTCGAACAGCTCGCTCCAGAGAGGCCAGAGATATGCCAGCGCATCGGTCAGACGACGCCTGGACTCCTCGGTTCCCTGGGCCAGGGTGAGGAACCAGCGCGCGGCGAAGTCACGGTGGTAGCTGAGCTCCTTGGCCCCCTTGGAGGCGATGGCGGCCAGCACGGCGTCGCGGCTGCCGGCAAGCTTCTCGAAGAGCGCCAGACGCCAGCTGGAGAAGAGCAGCACGCACACGATCACCTCGGCGAAATCCCCGTTGGGGACCTCGGCGAGCCGGACGTTCCGGAAGGCGGGATCGTCCCGGAAGAACGCCAGACGGTCCTCATCCGGAACCGGTGAACCGTCCGGCAGGGCCGGGACCATCCCGGGGTCCGCCGCGGCGGCACGGGCCAGCAGAAGCCTGGCCTGGCCCAGGAGGTCCAAGGCGATGTTGGCCAACGCGATGTCCTCTTCCAGGTCCGGGGCGTGACTGCACCACTCGGAGAGACGCTGGGAGAGGACCAGGGCGTCGTCGCCCAGCATCAGGCAGTAGGCTCCCAGCTGCCCGGCGTCCACGCCGTCGGGAACCGTGGTGTCGACGCCGGCCAGCGGGTCTTCGAAGTCGGTGCCGAACGCCCAATGCGCATCGTTGACCAGGAGGCCTGCGTAGGCGTTGTCATGTTCATTTTCTGCGGGGGTGTGCACTTCAGCCATGTCGTTCCTCCTGCCTCACATATGGGGGACGTTGTCCGGGATCTCGTAGAAAGTGGGGTGACGGTAGACCTTGTCCCCGCTGGGGGCGAAGAGCGGATCCTTCTCGTCCGGGCTGCTGGCGGTGATGTCGGCGGACTTCACCACCCAGATGCTCACGCCCTCGTTCCGGCGGGTGTAGACGTCCCGGGCGTGGCGGAGGGCCATCGCGTCGTCGGGGGCATGGACCGAACCGACGTGCACATGGTTCAGTCCGCGCTTGCCACGCACGAACACCTCGTACAGCGGCCATTCGCTGCGGATCTTCTCGCTCATGCCTGTGCCTCCTCGGCCATCGCCGTTTCCTTCGCCGCGAACGCCGACGCCGCTTCCCGCACCCAGGCGCCGTCTTCCCAGGCCTTCCTCCGGTGGTTCAGCCGCTGAGTGTTGCAGGGCCCGTCCCCCTTGACGACGGCCCAGAACTCGTCCCAGTCGGGCTGGCTGAAATCGTAGTGACCGCGTTCTTCATTCCATGCCAGACCGGGGTCCGGGAACGTGACACCCAGGGCTTCGGCCTGAGGCACGCTCATGTCCACGAACTTCTGACGGAGTTCATCATTGGTGTGGGTCTTGATGCCCCACGCCATGGACTGAGCGGTGTTCGGGGAGGCGTCGTCCGGGGGGCCGAACATCATCAGGGCCGGCCACCAGAAACGATTGACCGACTCCTGGACCATCTCCCGCTGTTCTGCTGTTCCACGCATCATGGTCATGAGGAGTTCGTAGCCCTGCCGCTGATGGAAGGACTCCTCCTTGCAGATCCTGATCATCGCCCGGCCGTAGGGGCCGAAGGACGTCCTGCAGAGCGGGACCTGGTTGCAGATCGCCGCCCCGTCGACGAGCCAGCCGATGGTTCCGACGTCCGTATAGGACAGCGTCGGGTAGTTGAAGATGGACGAATACTTCTGCCGGCCCTCGATCAGCATCTCGGTGAGCTGGTCACGCGAAGTGCCGAGCGTCTCGGCGGCGGAGTAGAGGTAGAGCCCGTGTCCGGCCTCGTCCTGGACCTTGGCGAGCAGGATCGCCTTGCGCCGCAGGGACGGTGCCCGGCCGATCCAGTTCCCCTCGGGCTGCATGCCGATGATCTCCGAATGCGCGTGCTGCGCCACCTGACGGATGAGAGTCTTCCGATAGGACTCGGGCATCCAGTCACGCGGCTCGATGCGATCCTTGCGAGCCACGATGGCCTCGAATTGAGCCTCCAGCTCCGGCTCTGCGACTGCCGATGACATAGCGCCTCCAGAAGGTCTGAACTATTTACTGACCGAACATTCTGTACTACTGTGGCACAGGACACACGGCTGGCGCAATGCCCGGTGAGAAGACCGGCGCGTTTCCCCGCCGCAGGGTATTCGAAAGGACGTCGCATGAGCTCAGTGCTGGAGAGTTACGCCGTAGGGACCTGGTTCCGCCCGCAGGACGAAGGGCAGGCCCTGCTGGACGCCGCCACAGGCGAAGAAGTCACACGGATCTCCACCACCGGCCTCGACTATGCCGCCATGGTGCGGCACGCCCGCGACGTCGGCGGCCCTGCTCTGCGAGCGCTCACCTTCCACGAGCGCGCCCTGGCCCTGAAGGCCGTGGCTCTGCATCTCGGCCAGTACAAGGACGAGTTCTACGCCCTCTCCTACCGCACCGGCGCCACCAAGCGGGACTCCTTCGTGGACATCGACGGCGGCATCGGCACCGTCTTCTCCTATGCGAGCAAGGGACGCCGCGAACTGCCGAACGACACCATCGTGCTCGACGGCGGCATCGAGGGACTCAGCCGCGGAGGCACCTTCGTGGGGCAGCACGTCTACACCTCCCGGACCGGCATCGCGGTCCAGATCAACGCTTTCAACTTCCCGGTCTGGGGCATGCTGGAGAAACTCGCCCCCGCCTTCCTCGCAGGACTCCCGAGCATCGTCAAGCCCGCCAGCCAGACGGCGTACCTCACCGAGGCGGTGGTACGCCGGATCATCGAGTCCGGGATCCTGCCCGAGGGAACCCTGCAATTGGTCAGCGGCAGCGCCGGCACCCTTCTGGACGAGCTCGGCACGCAGGACTCCGTCGACTTCACCGGTTCCGCCTCCACCGCCGACCTGCTCCGGCGGCACCCGGCCGTCCAGGAACGCGGCGTCCGCCTGGGCGTGGAGGCCGATTCGCTCAACTGCTCCATCCTGGGTCTGGACGTCACGGTGGACGATCCCGAGTTCGAGCTGTTCATCAAGGGCGTCGTCGCGGAGATGACGGTCAAAGCCGGGCAGAAGTGCACCGCGATCCGCCGGGCGATCGTCCCCGACGCCATGGTTCCCGCCGTCATCGACGCCCTCAGCGCACGCCTGGCCAAGATCGTGGTGGGCGACCCCTCAAACGAAGCGGTACGCATGGGTGCCCTCGCCAGCCGCGGCCAGCGCGAGGAGGTCCGCAAGGCCATCAGCACGCTGCGCCGCGGCGCCGACGTCGTCTTCGGCGATCCGGACACGGTGGAGACCGTGGGCGCAGACTCCGAAGCCGGCGCATTCCTCTCCCCCGTGCTCCTGCGCGCGCACGACGGCGCGAGCGAACCGCACGACGTCGAGCCCTTCGGCCCGGTCAGCACCGTCATCGGCTACCGCACGACGGCGGACGCCGTCGCCCTAGCCGCCCGCGGCAAGGGCAGTCTGGTGGCATCGCTGGTGACCCACGACCCCGACGTCGCACGCGAGGTGACCCTCGGCCTGGCCCCGTGGCACGGCCGCGTGCTGGTCCTGGACCGCGACGACGCCGCGGAGTCAACCGGTCACGGCAGCCCGCTGCCAGTACTGGTCCATGGCGGCCCGGGGCGCGCGGGCGGCGGCGAGGAGCTGGGCGGCATCCGCGGCGTCCTGCATCACATGCAGCGCACTGCACTCCAGGGTTCGCCGGACATGATCACGGCCATCACGGGCCGCTGGACCACCGGCTCACGGCGCAATGTGACGGACGTCCATCCGTTTCGGAAGAGCCTGGCCGAGCTGCGGATCGGAGACGGGATCGACTCCGCGCCCCGGACGGTCACGCTGGCCGACATCGACCATTTCGCCGAGTTCACAGGCGACACCTTCTACGCCCACACCAACCCGGAGGCAGCGGCGCAAAACCCGCTCTTCGGTGGCATCGTGGCACACGGTTACCTGGTGGTCTCCCTGGCAGCCGGGCTGTTCGTGGAGCCCAACCCGGGACCCGTGCTGGCGAACTTCGGTGTGGACAATCTGCGGTTCCTGACGCCGGTGAAGGTGGACGACTCCATTTCCGTGGCTCTGACCGTCAAGCAGATCACCCCGCGCAATTCCGCCGACTACGGCGAAGTGCGCTGGGACGCCGTGGTGAGCAATCAGGACGGCGAAGCCGTGGCGACCTATGACGTACTCACCCTGGTGGCCAAGGAGCTGGCACTCGGCATCGGACAGGTGTGAGGTGACCGTCAACGCCGCGCCCCGCGAGAACCGGACGCCCTACACCCTCGACACACTCCTGGACGTCGCGGTCAGCGTCTTCACGGAGCGCGGCTACGACGGCACCAGCTTTCAGCATCTGTCCCTGGCATCCGGGCTGTCCAAGTCCTCGATCTACCATCACATCGAGAGCAAGGAGCAGCTCCTGCGACTGGGGCTGGAAAGGGCACTGGAACCGCTGATGGCGACGATCTCCGAGCCCAGGGCTCTGGAGGGGCCGGCCATCGGGCGGCTGGAGTACCTGATCCGGAGGAACCTGGAGATCCTGGCCGAGCGGCTCCCCTACGTCACGCTGCTGCTGAACGTGCACGGCAACACGGAGACCGAACGCTGGGCGCTCGAACAGCGGCGCAGCTACAACAGGGCCGTGGCCGCCGTCGTGCAGGATGCGATCGACGAAGGCGACATCCGGGCCGACGTCGACGCCAAGACCACCGCCCGGCTCGTGTTCGGCATGATCAACTCGGTGCGCGAGTGGTACCGCCCGGAGCGGAACGTGACGCCGGAGGCCTTGACGGCGCAGATCCACTCCCTGCTGCTGGATGGGATCCGGACGCGGTAGTTCGCTGGGCCCACGCCCGCGGCCGTTGAGTTTGCGGTTTCTCGGGCCTCCGTGCCCCCGAAGCCCGAGAAATCGCAAACTCAACGAAGATCTGACCCCCAGGGCTACCTCTTCGGACGGTTGTCGAGGATCCGGCGCATCTTGCCATTGGAGCGTTCGACACTTCCCGGCAGGACGACGTCGACGGCGACCGTGACGCCGATCTTGCTCTTCACCAGGCGCTTGAGGCTCATCGCAGCGGCATGCGCGGCCTCCGGACTCACGCCGTCGCGCTGTTCGACGCGGACGGTCATGTCGTCCAGGATGCCCTGGCGGCCCAGCACGCACTGGAAGTGCGGCGAAAGCTCTGGGGTGTGCAGGATCAGCTCTTCGATCTGGGTCGGGAAGAGGTTCACACCGCGCAGGATGATCATGTCGTCCGTGCGGCCAGTGATCTTCTCCATGCGACGCATCGTCCTGGCCGTTCCCGGCAGGAGCCGGGTGAGGTCCCGGGTGCGGTACCGGATGATCGGCATGGCCTGCTTGGTGAGCGAGGTGAACACCAGTTCGCCCTCCTCTCCGTCCGCCACAGGCTCCAGGGTGAACGGATCCACCACCTCGGGATAGAAATGGTCCTCCCAGACCGTCAGCCCGTCCTTCGTCTCGACGCACTCGCTGGCCACTCCCGGACCGACCACCTCGGAGAGCCCGTAGATGTCCACGGCATGCATGTCCAGCCGCTCCTCCATCTCGCGACGCATGTCGTTGGTCCACGGTTCGGCGCCGAAGATGCCGACCTTCAGCGAGGTGGACCGCGGGTCGATGCCCTGCCGCTCCATCTCCTCGATGATCGCGAGCATGTAGGACGGGGTGACCATGATGATGTCGGGCTTGAAGTCCTGGATCAGCTGAACCTGCCGTTCCGTCATGCCGCCCGACACCGGGATCACGGTGCAGCCGAGCTTCTCGGCACCGCCGTGCGCGCCCAGCCCGCCGGTGAAGAGCCCATAGCCGTAGGCGTTGTGCAGGACGTCCCCGGCGCGCCCGCCGGCCGCACGGATGCTCCGGGCCACCACGGTCGCCCACATGTCGAGGTCGTCGCGCGTGTAGCCCACCACGGTGGGACGCCCAGTGGTCCCGGAGGATGCATGAACACGGACCACCTCTTCGCGAGGCACTGCGAACATGCCGAACGGATAGTTGTCACGCAGGTCCTGCTTGGTGGTGAAGGGGAACTTCGCCAGGTCCGCCAGGGAGTTCAGATCGTCGGGATGAACACCGGCGGCGTCGAATGCCTTCGTGTAATGCGGCACGTTCTCGTAGGCGTTGCGGAGCGTGGACTTCATCCGTTCCAACTGGAGTGCGCGCAGTTCGTCCACCGAAGCGGTCTCGATCGGGTCCAGATCTCCGGGCCGCGGGCTCAAATCCTGCATGCTGCTCCCTCACGCTTCGCGCCGCGCACCGCACGGACGCCCGGGAGATCAGCTCGTCCCGGAATTTATACTGACCGAACATTCGGTACTATATCGTGTCCCAGATCACATGGGTAGGGGTGCGGCGCAATACGCACGACAAAGCCCCTCACCGTCAGCGGCAAGGGGCTGTGTCATGCGAGAGAGTCAGTCCAGGACGACGACGGCGAGGTGTCCCGTCTGTCCTTCGGTGACGGTGAGGATCTCAGCGATCGCGGAGGCAGTGGCGTCGTCGAGCTCCGGAGCCTTCTCCCACATGAGGATCGACGGATAGCTCAGCTGCGCCGCCCATTCGCCGAGGCAGTCGTTCAGCGCGTCCAGATTGCGCCCGTAGTATTCCGGGAACCCCAGCGCGACGGCGAAGGCGTCGAGAACGCCGGTCCGATCCGGTGCCCGCGGAACAGCGTATGCCTCCCGCCCCTGAGAGAGGGCCGCGTGCTCCAGTTCGGCAAGGGTGTACCGACGCGCGTCGTAGCTTCTCACTGTCCCTCCAGGATGAAACGGAACGTGGCGTAGTGATCCGCCGTGTAGTACTTCTCGTGACCTGAACCGACGATGATCCGCCTGGCCCCGCGATCCTTGGAACCAGGGGTCGGCACCGTGTACTCCTTGTAGTAACCGCCACCCTTCTTGGGCAGGACACCTTCGAAATTGCCGAAGTTGATGCCGTCCCTGCTGTAAGGGTAGGGGCCGCCTTGGGCGATCAGTTCCAGGGTCTTCTGGGCCTCGGCCGGAAGCTGGGTTTCCTTCACGGAGGCCAGTGAGCTGGGATTCGTCGGAGCTTTCCCCTGAGACCCCTTGGGGGTCTTCCCGGAGGAGGTCCCGCCCGTTCCGGACGTCTTCTGTCCCGACGTGGCCGAAGCCCCGCCCGCGTCGTGATTCGCATGGCCGCCCGAGGTGCCGATCCAGATCAGCCCCGCCACGAGGGCGGCGGCGATGATCCCGGCCAGGGAGAGCAGGGCTTTGCGGTTCATGGTCTCCTCAGAGTCGGTAGATGTTCATCGAGAAGGCGTCCACCAGGTCCTTCTCCCCTTCTGCCCGGCGAGTGCCGCGCCGTTCCTCGTGGATCAACGAGGTGGAGAGTCTCAGCTCGAAACTGCGTTCGGCGTTCGCGCCGGTGACACCGAGCTCTTCCAGCCGCGGCAAGGTGATCTCCACATCGGCGGCGCCACCGTTGATCACGACCAGTCCGTCGATCCGCCCCTTGCGGGAACCGAGCAGGAGCTGGACCAGTCGCTGCTCCGGGTTGTTCCAGTCCTCCCCGGACATGAACTCGCCATCCTGGTTGAACCAGTGCAGATAGGAATACTCATCGCGTTGCGGGTAGTCGTAGGGCTGCGCCTCCATGAACTCACGCCGGATGCGGATGGCCCGGCGCGTGGCCTGGAACATCTGGCGGCTCTCCCGGGTGGAGGTCCAGTCCACCCAGGTCAGAGCATTGTCCTGGTTGTAGGCGTTGTTGTTGCCCTGCTGGGTCCGGCCCAGTTCGTCGCCGGCCACGAGCATCGGCACGCCAAGGGAGACCATGAGGGTGGTCATGAGATTCCGGCTGCTCAGAGCCCTCTGAGCGAGAAGGGACTCCACCTCGGTGCGGCCTTCGTATCCATGGTTGTAGCTCTGATTGCTGTCGTTGCCGTCCCGGTTGTTCTCGCCGTTGGCCTCATTGTGCTTCCGGTCGTAGGACACCAAGTCCTGAAGCGTGAAGCCGTCGTGTGCCGTGATGAAGTTCAACGAGGCCAGACGCGTGCGCCCGGAGCCTGCGAACAGCGACGCCGTCCCTGACACCACATCGGCCAGCGCGGACACGCTCCTCCCTTGGTGCCCGGCGTCGATCGCGGCGTGCTCACTCAGCCAGAAGGAGCGCACGGTGTCCCGGAAACGGTCGTTCCAGTCGACCCAGCCGAACGGGAAGCGGCCCGTCTGCCAGGAATCGTCCTGGCCCACGTCCCAGGGTTCCGAGATCAGCTTGACCTCATGGAACACCGGGTCCGCCGCAAGAGCCACCAGCAAGGGGTGCTTCGGGTCGAAACGATTGTGCTCGTCCCGGCACAGGGTGGTGGCCAGATCGAAGCGGAAACCGTCCACGTGATAGTCCTGCACCCAGTGCCTGAGCGAGTCAAGGACCAGCTGGACCACCCGGGGCTCGCCGAAGTTCAGGGAGTTCCCGCAACCGGTGGTGTCGTAGTAGTTCCCGTTGCCGTCATGACGGTAGTACGACTCGTCCCCCAGACCGCGGAAGCTGATCGCGGGACGATCCTTGCCGCCCTCCGCCGTGTGGTTGTAGACGACGTCCAGGATGACTTCCAGCCCCGCCGCATGCAGAAGCTTCACCATGCCCTTGAACTCGTCCTGGACCGCTCCAGGGCCTGCCTCACGGGCCTGCCGGGTGGCGTAGTCCGGATGCGGGGTGAAGAACGAGGCCGTGTTGTAGCCCCAGTAGTTCGTCAGGCCGAGGTCCTCCAGATGGGCCTCATCGAGATGGAAGTGCACCGGCAGCAGTTCCACCGCCGTCACGCCCAGGGACTTCAGATGCTGAATCATCGCCGGATGGGCCAGCCCGGCGTAGCTGCCGCGCAGCTCCTCCGGGATGTCCGGGTGCAGCATGGTCAAGCCCCTCACATGGGCCTCGTAGACCACCGTGTCCCGCCAGGGGACGTTCGGCCGACGGTCGGAACCCCAGTCGAAATCCTGGTGCATGCGCATCGAGACCAAGGCGCCGTCCAGCAGATCGACTCCCCTCCCATAGGGGTCCAGCAGCAGGCCCGCGGGCACTCCCGAGGCGGCCCCGCCGTCGTCGTCCAGACCGAACAGCTGGGCGCCTGCCACGCTGCCGGCACTCGGCGGGCCCGAAAAACCGTAACGGGTGCCCAGCGGGAAGCGCGGAACGAGTCCGTGGTGCACGCCACCGCTCTTCTCACTCAGCCGGCTGCGGCGCCAGACGCCGTCGGGCCCGAGGAGATGCACGTACACCGAGGGCAGCGCGGGCGCGAAGACGGCCACATTGACCGTGTCCGGGCCGTGCTGTTCGGCCTGGCGCGCCTCAGTGACGCCCAGCGGAAACGGGCGGGAGGCGGACACCACGAACTCGAGGGGACGGGTGATGGGTTCACTCATGGTCATACGTCAGGTGGTGGAGCGCCGTCGGGACACTTCGTACAGGGAGATGGCAACGGCCATGCCCGCGTTGAGCGACTCCATCGCGGAATCGATCGGGATGGAGACGATCTGGTCGCAGTGTTCCCGGACCAGGCGGCTCAGACCCTTGCCCTCGGAACCCACCACAAGGCAGATGGGCTCGGTGGCCAGGTCCAGGCCGGGCAGGGAGACGTCGCCGTCGCCGTCCAGGCCGAGGACGAAGATGCCCAGATCCTGGAAGGTCTTGAGGGTGTTGTTCAGATTGCCCGCGCGGGCGACCGGAACACGCGTCGCCGCTCCGGCGCTGGTCTTCCAGGCAGCCGCGGTGACGCCGGCTGCCCGGCGCTCGGGCACGATGACCCCATGGCCGCTGAACGCGGAGACGGAGCGGATGATGGCCCCGAGATTGCGCGGGTCCGTGATGCCGTCCAGGGCGACGAAGAGCGGCGGATTGGCGATGTGCCCCTTGCGCCACGCCTCCATGGTCTCCGTGGCCAGATCGATCGCGTCGCCGTATTCGTACGGCGGAATCTGCAGCGCAAGCCCCTGGTGGACGGCGTCCTCGGTCAGACGGTCCAGCTCCGGTTTGCTGGCTTCGATGATCGGCAGGCCGCGTTCGGCCGCGAGCTTGAGCACCTCTTTGACACGGTCATCCACATCGATCCGGATGGCCACGTACAGCGTCTTGGCCGGGATGCCCGCGCGCAGCGCCTCCACCACGGAGTTGCGTCCCGTGACGAGTTCCTCCGTGGCACGCCCCTTGGGGCCGGAACCACGACGCGCCAGGCGACCGTCGGCGGTCTTGCGCTTCGCGGCCGCCCGCTCGGCGAGGACCTTGTTCTTATAGGCCTTGTGATACTCACGGTCCTCAGCCTTGGGGGTGGGACCCTTGCCCTCCAGCGCCTTGCGGCCGTGGCCGCCAGTGCCTACGCTGGCACCCTTCTTGTGCTTTCGGACAGCTCCGGAACGGCCGATATTGGCCATGATTCACCCCTGCGGTAGTTTGCGGACCACTACCATTTTACGGACATCACGCGTGTCAGTCGCGCCGCAGGCTCCAAGTGGCCCCCTGGGGGCCGTCCTCGACGACGACGCCGGCCGCCGTGAGGGCATCGCGGATCGCATCGGAAGCGGCCCAATCCTTCTCCGCACGCGCCTTCGCACGGGCCTCCAGCTGGGACTGGACGAGCGTGTCGAGAGCACTGGCCGCCGGGCCCTCGACGGCGGCCGACGTCGCGACGTCGTCGAGGCCGAGAACCCGGGTCATCGCGGTCACGGACGACAACGCCGCACGGACGGCATCCTGATCACCCTCCGTGAGCGCCGCGTTGCCCGCGCGCACGGTCTCGTGCAGCACGGCCAGCGCAGCCGGGACATTGAGATCGTCATCCATCGCGGTCCCGAACGCTTCCGGGACCACGCCGTCGTCGAACCATCCGACAGCGCTCCCCTGCGATACGGAACCGTCCGCCTGGGCCACGGCACGCACCGCACGGGAGATGAACCCGTCGATCCGTTCCACCGCCGAGGCCGCCTCGGCCAGGGACCCCGGGTTGTAGTCCAGCACCGAACGGTACTGAGCCTGGCCCAGGTAGTAACGCACGACGCGCGGACTCGCCTGGGCGAGCATCTCCTCCGGGCTGACCGTGTTGCCCACCGACTTGGACATCTTCTCGCCCTGGTAAGTGACCATGCCGTTGTGCATCCAGAGGGTCGCGAAGTGGTCTCCGGCGGCCGTGGACTGGGCCAGCTCATTCTCATGGTGCGGGAAACGCAGGTCCAGGCCACCGCCGTGGATGTCGAACGCCGGCCCGAGGTACTTCGTGACCATCGCCGAGCACTCCAGGTGCCAGCCCGGCCGGCCCCGGCCCCAGGGCGAATCCCAGGCGGCCGTCTCGGGGTCACCGGCCTTGTGTCCCTTCCAGAGGGCGAAGTCGCGAGGATCACGCTTGCCGCGCGGATCCGCGTCCGCGGCGGCCTGCATATCGTCGATGTTCTGGCGGGTCAGGGCGCCGTACTGCGGCCAGGACCGGACATCGAAGTAGACATCCCCGGAACCGTCCGGGGCGGGGTAGGCATGACCACCATCGATCAGTCGCTGAATGAGCTCGTGCATCTCCGGCACGTGACCTGTGGCCCGGGGCTCGTAACTGGGCGCGGACACTCCGAGGGCCTCGTAGGCGCGGCGGAACGCCTGCTCGTAGCGGTAAGCCAGAGCCCACCAGGGTTCCCGCGCCTGGCGGTCGCCGTCGGGCTGGAAATCCGCGGCGAAGGACTCTGCCGACTTGGCCAGGATCTTGTCGTCGATATCGGTGACGTTGCGGACCACGGTCACGTCGTAGCCGCGGTAACGCAGCCAGCGGCTGAGCTGGTCGAAGGCGATGGCGGAGCGCAGATGCCCGACGTGGGGCAGGCCCTGCACGGTGGCACCGCAGTAGTACAGGCTGGCCTTTCCAGGCTCAAGCGGCTGGAAATCGCGGACCTGGGCGGTGGCCGTGTCATAGAAACGCAGAGTCACCTGCCAAAGCCTATGCCCTGGGGTCCTGTCCCGGCCATTTCCGCCGCGACAGGACCCAGGGACGGCAAGGCGGCTCAGACGAGCGGCTGCTGCAGCTCGACGACCCAGCCGCCGTCACCGTCACCGGTCCGGTGGTAGATCTCCCGGCACGGGCCGCGCAGTTCGAGCCCGGCGGCGGCCAATTGATTGCCCAGGGTCTGCCAGCTGACGCCGATGTCCTGGATACGGCCCTCATGGGTGAGCGTGGCCGCGCGGAGCACCTCCGGCTCGTGCCCCTCGCTCAGGGCCCCGTCCTCGGCGAGAACGGAGGAGGGATCGCTGACGGTGAGCGCTGCGGTGACGAGCAGGCCGTCGTCGCCCGCGAGATAGGTGGCGATCGACGGCCCCGTGACGGCTGAGCCTGCGCGTTCGCAGGCGGCTTCCAGACGGTCGTACATTCCGCTGATGTACAGCGGCACTTCTTCTGATCCGGCGACCGTCCGCTGCGTCTGGACGAAGTCCAGCGCCGACAGGGAGGTCAGAGTGTATTCAGGCATTTCGTGCTCCATTTCCAGGACACGGAGCCGTTCGCGGATCCGGGCGAGCCGTTCCTGTCCGGCGAAGAGATCCTCCTGCACCTCCCGTTCCCGGTCCCGGAGCATGGCGAGCATGTCCTCCAGGCTCAGCGAACGGTCGAGCAGGGGTCCGACCTCGTCCAGACCGAACCCCAGATCCTTCAGGGCCAGCAACTGACGCAGCCGCGGAAGCTGGGACATCTCATAGCTCCTGCGACGAGTCCACTCGTCCGTGGCGGCGGGCACCACGAGGCCGAGGGAATCGTAGTGGCGCAGCATCCTCACAGACACTCCGCCCAGGTACGCGAACTCTCCGATACTCAACATGACCTGATCAGTTCACCTGCTCACACTGTGTGAGGTTCAAGCCCCGTCGCCCGGAAGCGGGTAGACGAGTGCGGTGGCGACGGCGGTCAGCCCTTCGCCACGCCCCAGGAAGCCCAGCCCGTCGGTGGTGGTGGCCGAGACAGTGATGGGCGCCTCGGCGGCCTCGCTGAGCACCTGCTCGGCTTCCAGACGGCGCGGCGAGAACTTGGGCCGGTTTCCGAGCAACTGCACCGCGACATTGCCGATCCCGAACCCGGCTTCGCGCACGATCCGCGCCGCCTCGGACAGCAAGGTGACGCCTGATGCTCCGGCGAACTCGGGTCGGTCCGTGCCGAAGTGCGTGCCGAGGTCTCCCAAACCGGCCGCGGAGAAGAGTGCGTCCGCTGCCGCATGTGCGACGACGTCGGCGTCGGAATGGCCTGCCAGTCCGCGCTCGCCCGGCCACTGGAGCCCCGCGAGCCACAACGGGCGCGGCGCGTCCTCCGGCGCATAGGCGTGGGCGTCGACGCCGATTCCGGTGCGTGGGATGACCATCACGCCTCCTCCATCCAACGGCTCGCGAGGGGCCCCTCCAGGAGCCCTTCGGCGAGTATCAGGTCCACCGGGGTGGTGATCTTCAACGAGTACGACGAGCCTGCGACGACGTGCACCGGGACGCCACGCGCCTCCATGAGCATCGCATCGTCGGTGATCGCCGCGGCCTGTTCATCATCCAGTTGACGGGCTTCCTGGTGCGCTGCCCGGAGCGCGGACAGCTGGAAGCCCTGAGGGGTCTGGACGGCCCGGAGCGTATCCCGGGGGATGTTGGCGGCGACCAGTTCCGGTGAAATGCCCGCCTCGGCGCCCTCCCCTGGACGGACCTGCTTGATGGTGTCGACGACGGGGACTGCGGGGATGACGGCCTGCGCTCCGGCGCGCAGGGCATCCGCGACGCGCTGGAACACCTGCACCGGGACCAGCGGGCGGGCCGCGTCATGCACCAACACGTGTTCGACGCCGTCCAGCACCTCGAGTGCGCGCGCCACCGAGTCCGCACGGGTCGAGCCGCCGCTGACCACGGAGAGTTCCCACGATGCTTCGGGGTGCTCCCGGCGGAAGTGCTCGATCACCTCACGGAGACTCCCCTCTCCCGGGGCGTCATCCTGCGGCACTGCCACGACGAGATGGTCGGCGAGCCCCGCCGCCGTCACCGAGGCGAGCGCATGCCGGAGAATCGGCTCTTCACCGAGGAGGACCTTGGCCTTCGGAATGCCGAATCCCAGGCGCTGGCCTGAACCGGCGGCCAGCAAAACCACTGCGAGCCGTGCATCTGACGTCATGCGGCCAGCCTACCGGCCCAGGCCTGTCACCTGCCGAAACGGTCAGATGAAGAGGCGTCCGAGCTGGTGGTCCACAGCGGCGACGGCGTCGTCCGCGGAACACTGCCCCAGAAGGACGCGGGTCTGCAGTCCCTCGGCCCCCGCGACGAGGAACGCGCCCTCAGAACCGGTGTCGACGTCGGCGGGAACCTCGCCGAGTTCCTGCGCTTGCGCGAGCAGGCCACTCACGAGGTTCTCCAGCTCGGGTTCCGCCGCGCCGGCCACTGCGGCAAGGGCGGGCTCCGTGAGGAACCGGACGAAGTACGCCGCATACACGACGTATCGCTGCCTGCGCTCCTCGTCCAACGGAAGCATCTCCAGGAGGACGCCGCGCACGATCGCACGCATGTCCGGCGTGTCCCCGAGGCCCGCCATACGCTCCGCCGCATGCTGTTCGGCTTCCGCGTTCAGGATCTCCAGAGCACCGAGCAGCATCTGCTCCCGGGTACCGAAGTAGTACTGCAGCAGTCGAGTGGAGACCCCCGCCTCCGCGGCCACCTGGCGCAACGAGACCTGCTCCAGCCCGCCGCGCATCGCCAGCTCCCACACCGCTTCGGCGATCTGGTGGCGCCGCTCGGCATGATCAACCTGTCGTGGCACCCTCGTGACCCATCAGCTCTGCCCACATCATGGTGCGATCGTAACAAAACATGTTATGGTTCGATCGATACATAAAAAGCGCGCTACGGAAAGGACCACCCTCATGCGGAATGTCATCGCCCAGATCGCGGGAGTGGCTTTGCTGGTTCTCGGGGCACAGGGAGGCATCAGGCTGCTGTTCAACCATGGCGACGCCGGGCTGCTCGGCTGGCTTCCAGGCGGATTCGTCGTCCAACTGCTCTGCTATGTGCTCGTCACGGCCATCGGGGTCGGCCTGGCGGCCTGGGGCAGCCGTAGAGTCGACCGCCCCGGCCCGAAACAGTGATGCCACGACAATGAAGCGGCAACAGTGAGGCGACGTCGCAGACACCGGTCAGCACCCGGCCCGATGGATACGCCGCACCGGATTTGACCTCAACCATGGTTGAGGCGATTGGCTGGCCGTATGCAGATCACCTCAGTTACGTTCGACACTACTGACATCACCCGAGCCGAAGCCTTCTACGGCGAACTCCTCGGGCTTCCGGTACAACGCCGGGACGGCGAACTCGCGATCCGGATCGGTGGCTCCCGGCTGCTGCTGCGCGAAGGCCCTGTCGGCCCGGGAGCGCAGCATCTCGCCTTCAGAATTCCTCGCCGTCAGTTGGGCGAGGCGAAGGCCTGGATCTCCGAGCGGACTCCACTCCTTCGTGCGACAGACGGCAGCGACGAGTTCGAGGGGCCGGCCCGGTGGAACGCCCGGTCCGTCTACTTCGACGACCCCGATGGCAACATCCTGGAATTCATCATCCACCGGGATATCCCGGATGATCAGGACCACCCCTTCAGCAGCGAGGACATCCTGGGTATCAGCGAGGTCGGCATTCCCGTACACGACGTCTCCGGCGGTGCGACTCAGCTCGAGTCCGCATTCGGACTTCCTCGCTTCGGGGACGACTCCGCCACTTTTCTGCCGGTCGGGACTCCCGGCGGTCTTCTCATCCTGACCAAGCCGGGGCGGGCGTGGTTCCCCACCGATCGCTCGAACGCCATCCCGAGCCTCGACGTCGAGATCAGGGCCGAGGCGATTGGCAGCATCAGCCCGGGGCCGGGCATCACGATCCGCGCAGCAGGGCAGCCAAAGCCGCGAGTCGGCTATTTCACAAGGTAGACATCCATCGGCTGCCGAAGCTGGGCCTGTTGAGCTTTCGGGATCCATTCACCAGTGGGATCGCAAGGCCCCGTGTTGTCGCTGTCGGTGTTTCCTGCCGCATCAGCTTTGCAGGAAGCCGTGGGAAACGTCGCATAGCGCATGACATACCGGGCACCGGTATCAGTGCCGGACGCCACGCGGAAATCCGAGCCGTCCTCGGTGATCTGCCAGGCCATGCCGGACGGCGCAGCCGCGGGCTCCCCCGGCCGCCTCGTGAAGCCACCGTACTTCGCCGTCGTCGAGGCTTCATTCCTGACTTCGAGGGTCGACTCGTCGAGCAGAAAGGTGCCGCTCTTCCATCCATAGCTATAGGGCATCGCCAGCAGGCCTGCCGGCGCGTCAGCGGACGTTGAACCGACGTCGACCGGAAAGACCATGGTGCCCGGCCCGACCGGGGCCCAGCGGCCATACTGGTTCGTGAGTTGAACATGTTGCCAGCCCCCGCCTGGGCGTGGTCTCGCGGCAAAGAACTGAGTGCTTCCCGGGCCTGCCTCGAAATTTTCTTCTCGTGCGGCCGAGTCCGTGATGTCGAAACGGGTGTACCCCAGGACCGGCTTCTTCTGGCGGTCGAACCCAATGGACACGAGGCCGGTCGCCACCCCGTTGAAGGACCCGCTCTGATCGACGATCGCCGCAGTGTCATTCACCGAGAGCGGATCGACAGTGCCATCGGCGCGAGGGCCGGCGACTTTGGTCCCGTCTGCCCCGTACCAGGTCACGAAGTCATCACTCACCGCATAAGAGACAAAGCCGTTGGCACCCGCTTTCATCTCCGAGCGCCATGTCCATGCCATGTGCCAACGCCCGTCCGGACCAAGAAGCGGCCGTCCGTGGTTCGCTGGGTAGGCACTTCCTCCTGTGGAATCGAAGAGCGGACCCTGGGGCGGGGACCAGTGTCCGCTCACGTACCGGTTGTACCGCCATTCGCCGGCCCCACTGACACCGCTCCGGTATCCGAAGTAGAGCGCTCCGGCCATCTCGAAAAACACGGGGTATGTCACTTGGGATTCGGGAGCGCCTGTGACCATCGGGGTAGTTCTCGTCATTGAGTGAATGTCCCCCGGCAGCCGTGAAGCGAAGTAGTACATGGGAGTGGCATGCATGGATCCCGCCAGATGGATGACTCCGTCACCACTGACGGCAAGCGCGATGTTGTTGTGGGAGTCATAGTGGTCCAGCTGGGCGGAATCGACTTCGACATGATCAAACGGACCCCAGGCAGTTCCCACCATGGTCCGCTTGGCAAGTGCCAGCCGCCGGTTTTCGTTGTAGTACGCGATGTATTGGTCCTGTGCCTGCCCGCTCGCGTCTTTGACCGTGTACAGCGCCTGAGGGACGGGGGACATCGATTCGTTGTTCTCGGGCAGCCTCCATCCTCCTGGAGGGGTCGACGCTGTCGGAGTCGCAGGCGATCCCGTGTAGCTGCTCAGAAAGCGGCCATTTGAGACCGGGTCCACGGTCCACGTGGACCGTGCGGGATTCGCAGAGTCGGGAATCTGACGAATGACCGGCGGATCTGCGGGACGACTCGATTCCGGCGAAGTCAACGCCACACCGTCAAAGGCCACATCCGGGCTCTGGGCGATGAGCCCTGTGGCGCCTTCCAGAGGGCGGCTTCCCTTGAGAATCACGGTCTGTTCGGGCAGGACGGGAGTTCCGTCCCGTGCAACGGCAAAGTGAATCGTCCGCGGAGGATCAGCAGCTTTCCGCCAGACGGTCAGTTCATAACTCGTATCTGCGGCAACTGTGAAGGACGGGTCAGCGCAAGCAGAACCGCCTTCGCATGCAGGCTCTTCTTTCATCACTGCGGCGCTGTCCGCACCGTCTTCGCGATTCTCTATCCAGCGCCACCCGGCCCCGGGTGCGATCTGGAAGGCGAAATACTGCTCATACCAACTCTTTTGCGTTCCTGACATTCCGTAGAGAAAAATGCCACTCCACCGACTTCCTGGCGATGGCCTCAGCTTTGCCGAGAAGCGGAAATCAGCATCGCCGGCCCACCGCCCCGGCAACGCGGTCAAAAGGCCACGGCCACGGCCCGGGTAGATCTCCTCGGTCGTCGCGACTTTTGCAACCCCGTCGCGAATGGCCCAGTCCCCACGGAACTCCTGCCAGTTCCCGGCGAGTTCCTGTTCCGGTAGGGCTGCGTCCGGCCCCTCCGCCCCTGCATCGGCCGCAGTCCTGCCGAAATCGTCGGTGAACACGGTGCCATCCGTGGCGATCCGGATCTCATCGAAAGCGGCGTCAGAACCTTGTGAAAACAGCAGGCCGCGACCACCGGGAGTCGCCTTGGGCAACGTTCCTGACGGAACCACGTTCCGCGACAACAGAGGAACTCCACCTTGAACGACTGACAGTTCAAGCAGTCCATCGCCGTGGTTCCGGAGGGCTAAAACCACCGCACGAGATGCATCGAAGTTCGCAAGTTCGCCGGTCAAGGGCATGTTTGCAGCGTCGGTGATTCGTTGAGGTTCTGAACCCGGGGTCATCCTCACCAGGTCCCACATCGCCGGGGACGGGGAACTGTACCCGCTTGCCGGAGGTGTCACGCGAAGAATGATGCTGTCTCCGCCGCCCGCAGGACGCAACCCGACTCCATGCCAGCGCCGATATGGAGACGCCGCAGGAAGGACCGACGCACTGAACACCGTGTCGGTCCCAAGGTGAAGTGACTGAAGTTCGGCAGTGCGGGGGCTACCGCCGGTCTCCCATTGGGACCGCAACGTTCCAGCGCTTTCCGTCCACGTCCCTTTCAGCGTCCACTTCGACGGGCTGAGACCGCGGGGCGCGGTGAACGAATCGGTCTCGGAGTCCCCTCTGGAGTCGACCGTGAAGTCATCAGCGCTGATCGTGCCCCTCATGCTGGCCAGGCCCGGCCGTCCCCCAACCGTCAATCGGTCAAGAGGCACCGACACCGTCTTTTCCACAAGATTCTGCGAACTGCCCGCCCTGGAGATCTGCACCTTGAATTCACCATCAAGCCCACCGTCGAGCCCGAGTCGTAGCGTTTCGGTACCGGTCACTCCCGGAATGCTGCCGCTGGCGAAGGGGACCTCATCTGCGGCTCCGTTCCGCACATGGAGAAACTGCCACCACCCACCCTGCGGACCTTGCTTCACCCGGAGCGAGAGATAGTCGTAGACGCCACCACCATGGTCCTCGCTGGCATTCGCCACGATTCCGTTCCAGTCATTGACCGAAGCGTCGCGCGTTCCGACCGTCGCAGCGATGGCGAAGTGGTCAGAGAGCGGGCCCGTCGTGCGAAGCAGGAGCCCGGCATCGGTCCCCTGGGAGGCAGAAGGGTCCAGCGTCGCGGGCTGGACCGTTCCTCCTGAATCAACCAACCAGTTCCTGCGTGCCTGCGTCCAGCCTGGAACAGTCGGCCCAGGAACGTCGAAACCATCCGTCACTGCCTCGGCGGTCTGGGCACCTGCCTGCGAACCAGTGAAAAGACTCGTCGCTACGATGGCCACGACCACCGCCCAGGCCCCTCGTCGTGAGAAGCGAGTGAACGTCGAACTCCGCATGCCATCCCCCTTGTCGATGCATGTCCTGTCCGACCAAGGTATGCAAAAGAACCCCCGGCATCTAGATGCCGGGGGTTCTTCGTGTCAATGGAGCCTGTTCTAGACCTTCAGGTCTTCTAGGCCTTCACGTCCGAGGCCAGGACCTCGTCCAGAACGTTCGTCGCGTGTTCCTCGTCCGTCTTCTCGGCCAGAGCCAGCTCCGAGATCAGGATCTGACGAGCCTTGGACAGCATGCGCTTCTCACCTGCCGAGAGGCCGCGGTCCTGATCACGACGCCACAGATCGCGGACCACTTCAGCGACCTTGATGACATCGCCGGATGCCAGCTTCTCCAGGTTCGCCTTGTAACGGCGGGACCAGTTGGTGGGCTCCTCCGTGAATTCCGCGCGGAGGACGTCGAAAACGTGCTCGAGGCCTTCCTTGCCTACGACGTCACGCACACCCACCAGGTCGACGTTCTCGGCCGGGACCTCAATGGTGAGGTCACCCTGCGCTACGCGGAGCTTGAGGTACATCTTCTCGACGCCCTTGATGGTGCGCATCTTGATCTCTTCGATCTTCGCTGCACCGTGGTGAGGGTAAACAACCGTCTCGCCGACTTCAAAAACCATGTGGATTTTCCCCTTTCCCGGCTTCCAGTTTACCACGTGTGAGCGGGGCTACTCTCGGGTGCTCGGGGGCTCAACCCTTGAAATGACAAGGATCCAGGGGCATACGGCCCCCTGTCATGTGACTTGACGAGCGATCTGAAAGATGCATTGCGCACCCTATGCGACAAACTTGAGACAGGCTGCGGAGACCCGTGGGCCCGGACCCTGATGTTTTGCCGATAAACTGTCGGCAAAGAGCTCTCATCTTCGTGCAAGGAGTTACGTAAAGTGCGTTCCACTGGCCTCAAGACCGTCAAGCCCGGCAAGCGTGCCCTGGCCGCCGCAGCGTTGGGCGTCGGACTCCTCGCCGCCACCACCGCCTGCTCCGCCACCTCGCCGCAGCAGACCACGCACCAGTACGCCGCGTCGGATGGCGTGAACGCCCAGTTCGCGGACATCAAGATCCGCAACGCCGTGGTCATCAGCGACGGCGAGAAGCACCCGGGCCGCCTCCTGGGCACCTTCTTCAACGGCAGCAGCCAGGACGTTCTGGTGACGGTCAACGGTGCCGAAGGTTCTCAGACCGAGGTCCGCGTGAAGGCCAACAACGAGGTCTCCCTCGACGCCGCGAGCGACCCCGCGATCCTCAGCACCACCGGTGCCGCAGCAGGCGCTCTCGTGCAGCTGAAGTTCAGCGGCGAAGGCCAGAGCACCTCCATCGAGGTCCCGGTCCTGGACGGCACCCTGTCCGAGTACCGCCAGTACCTCCCCTCCCCCTCTCCGACCGCGACGAAGTCCGCCGGCGAGGCCACCCCGCAATCGAGCGAGTCCGCCACTCCAACCCCGAGCGAAAGCGGTCACTGACCTCCCTCCTCCTCGGAGGCAATGACGACGGCGGCTGTGCCGGCAAGATGTTCCTCTTGCCGACACAGCCGTCGTCGTTGCACTGTGAGCAACTGCACAGCGGCAGAACGCCTGGACAGAGACCACCGGCCCTTCGGATAAGGGAAAATGGGAGAGCGGCATTCGCCGCCCTCCCCTTTTCTTTCCCTGCCGGATTTTCAGTTGTGAGGACTGCCATGACGATCCTGAATATGGTCCAGCCGCGATCCATCCGTCGCGCCCTGGAACGCCTGGACACCCCGGGGCGTTTCTTCGGCACGTACCTGCTCGCGCTGGCCGCATTGGCGATCCTCATGATCGGCCTGGGAGCTCTGGGCGGCCTGGCTCTGGAGCTCGGCGTGACCGCCGTCTTCCTGCTGCTGAGCGCCGAACTGTTGCTCACGGTGGCCTTCCTGGCGGTCGCCCTCGGTGGCCCCGTCTACTGGAGCGGCCGACGCCGGGCCTGAGGCCCACCGGCTTCACCCGGAAACCCGGATATGTCGAAGGCGGCCTCCCTGACAGGAGGCCGCCTTCGACATATCCGGACTGGAAATCCAGGTCAGGGCTGCGGTCTACGACGGCTTACGGCTCGAACTTGTAGCCCAAACCCCGCACCGTGACGAGATAGCGCGGTGCCGAGGGGTCCGGCTCGATCTTGCTGCGCAGACGCTTGACGTGCACGTCCAGGGTCTTCGTGTCCCCGACGTAGTCGGAGCCCCAGACCCGGTCGATCAGCTGCCCCCGGGTGAGAACACGGCCGGAGTTGCGCAACAGCATCTCCAGGAGTTCGAACTCCTTCAGAGGAAGGGACACCTGTTCACCGCTCACGCTGACCACGTGACGCTCGATGTCCATGCGGACCGGGCCCGCGTGAACCGTCGTGGTGATGAGCTCCTCCGGTTCGCCCTGCCGCCTCAGCACAGCGCGCACGCGGGCCACCAGTTCGCGGGACGAATACGGCTTGGTGACGTAGTCGTCGGCACCGAGCTCCAGACCCACCACCTTGTCGATCTCCGAGTCCTTGGCCGTCAGCATGATCACGGGCACGGACGATCGCTGCCGGAGCTGACGGCACACCTCGGTCCCCGACTGCCCGGGCAGCTGAAGGTCCAGCAGGACCAGATCGGCACCGTTGCGGTCGAACTCCGTGATGGCGTCGAGGCCGTTGTCCACGACCTCCACCTCAAAGCCCTCTTTGCCGAGCAAATAGGACAGGGGGTCGCTGAAGGACTCTTCGTCCTCAACAATCAGAATGCGGCTCACGCCTGAACTCCTTCTTCATGAACAATCGCACTGCTCTCCACGGAGCGGCCCACAGCGGGCGCACCCCCGGACGTCTCCGCACCCTCAGCGGGTTCGCGGTCTTCCATCTCCGGCAGACGGACGGTGAACGTGGAACCCTGGCCGGGCTGGGACCACACCGAGACCTCACCGCCGTGGTTGGTCACCACGTGCTTGACGATGCTCAGGCCGAGCCCGGTACCACCCGTCGCACGGGACCGCGCGGCGTCCACCCGGTAGAAACGCTCGAAGACGCGTTCCTGATCCTCCGGTGAGATCCCATCGCCCTGATCCGTGACCGACACCGCCACGAGGCCCTCCCGGGAGCGGATGCCGATGCCCACCCTCGTGTTCTCGGGCGAATAGCGGATCGCATTGTCGATCAGATTACGGAAGGCCGTGGTCAGCAGGTCCGGGTCTCCAAAGACTCTGGCATCGGTGCCGGTGCCTCCCACGACCAAGGTGATGTTCTTGCTCTCGGCGGGAAGCTTCGAACGGTCGACGGCGTCGGCGATGACGTGCTGGATGTCGACCGTGGTGCCCTGCTGGGCGATGTTGGCGCCCTGCAGCCGGGACAATTCGATGATGTCCTGGACCAGAACCGCCAGCCGGGATGCCTCCTTGTGCATGCGCTGCGCGAAGCGGCGCACGGCGACCTCGTCATCGGAGGAATCCTCAAGCGCCTCGGCCAGCAGCGAAATCGCTCCGACGGGGGTCTTCAGTTCGTGGGAGACGTTCGCGACGAAGTCGTTGCGGATCTCCTCGGTCCTGGTGATCTCCGTGCGGTCGTCGGCCAGCAGCAGGACGTATTCGTCGCCCAGCACCGCCGCGCGCACCTGGACGATGATCGAGCCTGCTCCCAGTGGCCCGCGCGGGAGTTCGAATTCCTCCTCCAGCACGACGCCGTCGCGCCGCACACGGGCGGTCATGTTCAGCAGCTGGTGATGGACCACAGTGTGCCCACGCACCAGACCGTAGGCGTAGGCGGCGGGACTCGCCCGCACGACGCCGTCGATGTCGTCCACGATCACGAACGCCCGGCCGAGGACGCTGAGCACCTCGGCGGCGCCTTCCGGCAGCTGGGGCTCGTCCAGTTCGTCGTCCACCAGGGCCCGCTGCTGCTCGCTGACCCGGAAGGCGAGCACGCCGAAGACCCCCAGGCACAGCCCGACGAGGCCGGCGATGACACCGACGAACAGAGGATCCACATCCCCCAGCTTACGTTCCGGCGTCAGGGCTCTGAGTCAGATTGCTGGCCCGCGACGGGCGGTTCAACTAACGTTCACTTTCAGTACGTGAAGTATTCATGGCTCACTGCCAGCGTAGGTAGCTGGACCATCAGCGTGCCGGGTGCCCCGCGAAGGGGCGCGTATTCTCCGTGACACGCAGCCGCAAGAAAGGACGCCGTCAGTGCGCAAGGTTTTCCAGGACGAGCTCGCCCAGGTAGGCGAGGAACTCGTCGAGATCTCGAAGTTGGTGGCCTCGGCCATCGAGAACGCCTCCACCGCATTCGAAAGCGCCGATGTGGACCTCGCTCAGGATGTGATCGCGGCCGACGCCAGGATCGACTTCCTGCAGAACGCTCTGGACGAGCGGGCGATCGACATCCTCGCACTTCAGGGACCGGTCGCCAGCGATCTGCGGATGATCGTCAGCTCGCTGCGCATGAGCGCCTCACTGGAGCGGATGGGCGATCTGGCCCGTCACATCGCCCAGCTGACCCGCCTGCGCTACCCGTCCCAGGTGATCCCGGCCCCGCTCGCGGACACCTTCCGGAAGTTCGCCGAACTCGACGTTCAGATCGCCCGCAAGGTCGCTGAACTTCTGGAGTCCCGTGATCTGAACGTGGCCCGAGAAATCGTCAAGCTCAACCTCGAGGTCGACGAACTGCACGCCGGCGTCTTCAAGACGGTGGCCTCGGGCGAATGGGCCGAGAGCGCCTCCACCTCGGTGGATGTGGCCCTGGCCAGCCGCTACTTCGAGCGCTTCGCCGACCACGGCGTTTCCGTGGCCCGCAAGGTCAGCTACCTCGTCAACGGTGAGTGGCAGCCGGAGGACATCGGCGGCGCCTGACCCCGCCGTCGTCGTTCAATCACGCGAGGTTACAGATGATGCCGCTTCCCAGCACGGGAAGCGGCATCATCTGTAACTTCGGGAGCGGTTCGAGCCTTACTTCTTGCCCTGATTGGCCACGGCCTTGATGGACTCGGCGGCTGCTTCGGGGTCAAGGTAACGGCCGCCACGGGTGACGGGCTGGAAATCCTCATCCAGTTCGTACACGAGCGGGATGCCGGTGGGGATGTTCAGCCCGGCGATGTCCTCATCGGAGATGCCGTCCAGGTGCTTCACCAGGGCCCGCAGGGAGTTGCCGTGTGCAGTGACCAGGACGGTCTTGCCGGCCGTGAGATCTGCCTTGATATCCGACTCCCAGTACGGCAGCAGGCGCTCCAGGACGTCCTTGAGGCACTCGGTGCGCGGCACCTCGTCGCCGAGGTCGGCGTATCGCGGGTCGCCCACCTGGGAGAACTCGGAATCGTCGGCCAGGGCGGGCGGCGGGGTGTCGTAGCTGCGGCGCCATTCCATGAACTGCTCTTCACCGAACTCGGCCAGGGTCTGCGCCTTGTCCTTGCCCTGCAGCGCACCGTAGTGGCGTTCGTTGAGACGCCAATCGCGCTTGACGTCGATCCAGCCACGGTCCGCTGCGGCGAGAGCGATGTTGGCGGTGTTGATGGCCCGCTTGAGGCGCGAGGTGTAGAGGATGTCCGGCAGGACGTCGTTCTCCACCAGCAGCTCACCGCCGCGCGCGGCCTCGGCACGGCCCTGGTCGTTGAGGTCCACATCCACCCAACCGGTGAAGAGGTTCTTGGCATTCCATTCGCTGTGGCCGTGGCGCAGCAGGATCAACGTGTACGTCATGGCTCAATCCTAGCGATTCGGCCCCCGGCCCCGCCCTGTGAGTCTTAACGCTTACAGCCCTTAAACTTGTGCGGTGGTCCAGAAATCCGAGCGCCTGCGCATCCCCGGCCGAACCGCGGCCCGCGGTGCCCGGCCATTGGGTAATGTGACGCGCGGGACCACCAACCCGAATCGGATGCGCCGGGTGGACCGCTGGGTCACCGGAACTCAGGCCTGGCGGTTCCGTCATCTTGCGGCTCCTCTGGCCGTGGACCTGGGATACGGCGCGAATCCTCGCACCGCGATCGAGCTCTTCGAGCGCTTGCGCGTGGTGAACCACCGGCTGCGGCTCACCGGCCTGGAGATCGAACCGGGCCGGGTGGCCCGTGCCCTGCTGGAGGCGCGCAGCGGACTGGATTTCCAGCTGGGCGGGTTCGAGATCCCGGTGCCCGATGCCCCGGTGCTCATCCGGGCGTTCAATGTTCTGAGGCAGTACGACGAGGCGGATGTGGCCGGAATCTGGTCCGCCCTCACCGCCCGGCTCGCTCCCGGCGGCCTCCTGGTGGAGGGCACCTGCGATGAACTGGGCAGGACGGCGGCCTGGGTGGCCCTCGACGACGGCGGTCCGCTGAGCCTGCATCTCTCGGTGAATCTCGCGGCGCTGGAGAGTCCTGCGCAGCTGGCGGAACGGTTGCCGAAGGCGCTCATCCACCGGAACGTCCCCGGCGAAAAGGTGCACTCCCTGCTGGCGGCCGCGGAACAGGCCTGGCTGGCAGCCGCCCCACTGGCCGGCTTCGGCAAACGGCAACGCTGGATCGCCATGTGCACGGCTCTCCGGGCCGTCGGCTGGCCGGTCCTGGACGGTGTCTCACGCTTCCGGCTGGGAGAACTCTCCGTCGCCTGGGACGCTGTCGCCCCGGATGGCCTGGGCCGTTCCGATCACCAGCTGTTGTAGCCGCCGCTCCGGAGGTCTTTGATGGCCGGACGGACGTCGGCCAGGTAGACACACGCTGCGATCACGGCGGCGAGCCCGAAGAGGCCCAGACCACCGGCGCCGCTGAGGAGCGAGAGCAGCCCGACCAGGGCGGCACCACCGGTCAGCGCGAGCCAGAAGGTTTTGCTGCGCTTCATCGCAGCGTCGTAGTCGCCGCCCTTCCGGCTCAAGGCGTCGATGAAGGCCCACGCCTCCAGACCGAAGGCCACGAGGCCCATGATCAGGTAGACGGCGTTGGTGACGAAGTAGATCAGCAGCTTTCCGCTCACCGTCCTAGCCTAACCCGCGGACGACTCCGCCGCCGGGAGCGCATCGAGGGCCTGCCGGAGGTCCTCCCAGAGATCCTCCACGCTCTCGATTCCGACGCTGAGCCGCACCAGATTCTCCGGGACGCTCTCCGGTTCCGCGAGGTGCCGCCGCCGTCGTTCGATGAGCGACTCCACCCCGCCCAAGGACGTGGCCGGCACCCAGAGCCGCAACGCCTCCACGAGGGAATCTGCATTCTGCGCCCCGCTCCGTCCCCCTGCCGCGGCAAGTTGAAGACACAGGATCGAGCCGAAGCCGTCCAGTTGCTCCTTCGCTCGCCGGTGCCCCGGGTCCGACGGCAACCCGGGGAACCGGACACGTTCGACGGCGGGATGTCTGGCCAGGCGTTCTGCCAGCAGCTGGGCGCTGGCCTGCGAGCGCTCGATCCTCAGGGCGAGCGTACGGACGCCCCGCAGCGCCAGCCACGCCTCCCACGGACCGGCGATAGCACCGTGCAGTGCGCGGTGGTGCAGGAGACGGGCCCGCAGTTCGGCGTCGCTCGTCACAAGGGCGCCGAGCACCACGTCCGAGTGGCCCGCAAGGTACTTCGTGACCGAGTGCAGCACCAGATCGGCACCGAGGAGCAGCGGCCGCTGCACCAGCGGAGTGCAGAAGGTGTTGTCCACCACGGTCAGAATGCCCGCCGAGCGGGCGGCGTCCAGGAGCGCGGGCAGCTCAGCGACGCCGAGCATCGGGTTCGTGGGGCTCTCCAGCCACAGGAGGTCGATGGGCCCGGACTCACGGTGCAGCGCGGCCAGTACCTCCCGGGTGTCCGTGACGTCCACCAATTGAAGGGAGAAGAGGCCTTTCTCCGCGAGCTCACTGGCCATCTGCACAGTGCCCGCGTAGGAGTGGCCCGGCATCACGACGGTCCCACCGAGCGGCACCAGGGAAAGGGCCGCGCTGACCGCCGCCAGTCCGGAAGAGAACAGCAGGGCGGGTTCCCCGGCGTGCTCGAGCTGTCCCAGAACCTCCTCGAAAGGTTCCCAGCTCGGGTTGGCATAGCGGCCGTATCCCCGGTCCCCCGGACCGAGCGGGCCTGTTCCGAGGAAAGTGGACGACAGAACCACGGGAGGGTTGACGGAGGCATCTCGCCCACGCTCAGGGCGGCCTCCGGCCACCACGAGGGAATCGGGGCTGAGGTCCAGGGAATCGTGCATGGATCACACCCTAGGACCGCGAGGCGGGGACACGGCAAGACAGGCCCGGCATGTGGGCCCCGGGTCCGTCATCCACCGTCACGCACCGCTCCGCCGACACTCAGCTTGGGCCATTAGGCTTATGAGGGTGACTATCAGCGCAGAGGGTACCGGTCTGTTCATCGCCTTCGAAGGCGGCGACGGCGCCGGAAAGTCGACACAGAGCGCCCTGCTGGCCGAAGCCCTCCGGAAGCGGGGGCTGACAGTCGTCCAGACACGTGAGCCCGGCGGTACCGAGATCGGTGAGAAACTGCGTTCCCTCGTACTGGATCACGGGCACGGCGAAATCGACGCCCGGACCGAGGCCCTCATGTACGCGGCAGCCCGGGCGGCCCACGTCGAACAGCTGATCCGGCCAGCCCTGGCCCGGGGCGAGGCCGTCATCACCGACCGTTACATCGACTCCTCCGTCGCCTACCAGGGCATCGGCCGGGATCTGGGCACCGAGGAGATCCGGCAGCTCAACTCCTGGGCCACGGCCTCATTGTGGCCGGACTTCACGGTCATCCTGGACGTGGATCCCGTCGAGGGCCGCGCCCGTCGCGCTCCCGGCGGGGAGGACCGTCTGGAATCCGAACCCGACACTTTCCACGCTCAGGTCCGCCAGGCCTTCCTTGACGCGGCTGAGGCAGCCCCGGAACGATACCTGGTGATCGACGCCCGTCAGGACGTGGAGACCATCTCCGAGGCCATCCTGCGCCGGGTCGACGAGGTATTCGCCGCGCGCCGGCAGCGCGCCGCGGCAGTACCCGGAGGACAAGGATGAGTGTCTTCGACGAGCTCCGCGGCCAGGAAGCCGTCGTCACGCAATTGCGCAGGGCCTCCGCAGGGGACGGCATGACCCACGCCTGGCTGTTCACCGGCCCGCCCGGTTCCGGGCGGTCCAATGCGGCCAAGGCGTTCGCCGCCGCCCTGAACTGCGAACAGCCGGATCCCGCCCTGCGCGGGTGCGGCGAGTGCCACGCGTGCCGCACCGTCCTCGGCGAGACCCACCCGGATGTCCGGCACGTGCGGACCGAGAAGGTGACCATCACCATCGAAGAAGCCCGTGAACTCGTCGCCACCGCCGGTAACCACCCGGCCTCGGGGCGCTGGCGCATCATCATCGTCGAGGATGCCGACCGGATGGCCGAGCGCACCACGAATGTGCTGCTCAAAGCCATCGAGGAACCCACCGCTCGCACCGTCTGGATGCTCTGTGCACCGTCCCCCGCCGACGTCCTCGTGACCATCCGCTCACGCTGCCGCGGCGTCGGCCTGCGGCTGCCGTCGCCTGAGCACGTGGCCCAGCTGCTCGTGGCACGCGACGGCGTAGCGCCTGAACTGGCCATGAGCGCAGCGAGGATGGCCCAGAGCCACGTGGGGATCGCCCGACGGCTGGCCCGTGATCCCGGCGCTCGGGAGCGCCGCCTCGAAACAGTGCGTTTCCCCCTGAGTCTGAAGGGGATCACCTCTGCGGTCCTGATGGCCGAACGGCTCATGGCGATCGCCAACGACGAGGCGGAGAGCTCCAATGCGGAGCGGGACACCGCCGAACGCAGCGCGCTGCTCTCCTCCCTGGGTCTGGAGGACGGGTCCCCCGTGCCCCCGGCGCTGCGAGGCCAGATCAAGCGGCTCGAAGAGGACCAGAAACGGCGGGCCAAGCGGTCCGTGGCGGACTCTCTGGACCGCACGCTGACCGATCTGATCTCCTTTTACCGGGATGTGCTGCTGGTTCAGGTCGGGGCCGCGGACGTACTGGTCAACGAAGAACTGCGGCCGGACATCGAGGCCTTCGCCGCAGAGGGCAGTCCGGAACAGACCCTGACCAGGATCGACGCGATCAACGTCACCAGGCGGCGTCTGGTGAGCAGCAATGTGGCCCCTCTATTGGCCCTCGAAGGCATGGCCGCGGGGCTGGTCTGAGTGGGGCCGGCTGAGATGGGGCGCGGGAATGGGCAAGGACAGATGACAGGACACGGAAAGGTGACCGGGGAGATGACACGGAACGCGCACGCAGGCGCAGGGAACGGCCCGGGAACGGGCCGCACGAGGCGGCGTACGGCACGGCTGCTCGCCGTCGTCGCGGGTCTCTGCGCGCTGGCCCTCGGGCTCAGCGGATGTGTCACCGTGACGCTTCCCTCCGGCGGATCTTCGCCGAACTCGCAGAATCAGCCCGGTGGGCTCAGCTCAGAGGCTCCTGCCGCGCTGAAGGACTACTACGGTCAGAGCGTCAAGTGGAGTTCCTGTGAACACGGCGCCAGCTGCGCTTCGGTCCGGGTCCCCACCGACTACGCGAATCCCGGCGGCGGCAGCATCGAGCTCGCCCTGATCAAGATCCCTGCCACCGGGCGTTCCAAAGGCTCCCTGTTCATCAATCCGGGTGGCCCGGGTGGCTCCGGCTACGACTTCGTCAACGAATCCGCACAGTGGATTCTGAGTGACACCATGCGCTCCAACTACGATCTGATCGGCTTCGACCCCCGCGGGGTGAAGCGCTCGGCTCCCGTGAGCTGTCTGACGGACCAGCAACGCGACGCGCAGCGTGCCGAGTACTTCGATCCCAGCACTGCCGACGGGCTCGCGAAGTCGATCCAGGAGCAACGCGACACCAACGAGGCCTGCCAGCAGAAGACCGGGCCCGTGCTGGCCCATGTGGACACCGAGAGCGCCGCACGGGACCTGGACATCATGCGGGCTGCCCTGGGCAACACCAAGCTCGACTACCTCGGCTACTCCTACGGGACCTTCCTTGGCTCCACCTACGCCACGCTCTTCCCGGACCGGGTGGGACGCATGGTCCTCGACGGGGCCCTCGATGCCACCCTCACCCAGTCCCAGCTGACCATCGGCCAGGCCAAGGCATTCGAACGCAGCCTGCGGGTCTTCGTCGAATGGTGCCAGCGGAACTCCGGCTGCCCGCTCAGCGACGGGGTCGACGCAGGGATCTCACGTATCCAGCGGCTCATGGACAGCTACGCCGAAAACCCGCCCCAGGCCAATGACGGGCGAGTGGTGACGGTGGCGAGCTTCGTCTCAGGCCTCATCGTCCCGCTGTACAGCAGCTCCAGCTGGCCGAACCTGCGGCAGGCCCTGGCATCCGCCCTGGTCGGCGACCCTTCCCCCATGATGCAGCTCGCCGACTTCGGTGCCGACCGGGACTCACAGGGCAAGTACACCTCCAACAGCACCTTCGCCTTCAACGCCATCAACTGCCTCGACTACTCCGTGGACTCCAACCCCGAGGCCATGAAGAAAGAGGCCACCGAGCTGGAGAAGGTCTCCCCCACGCTGGGCAAGTACATGGCGTACGGCGGCATCGCCTGTGAAGGCCTGAAGACCACGGGCATCCGCAAGGTCGCCCCGGCCAGCTACAGTGGCAAGGCGCCGATCGTGGTCATCGGCACCACCGGCGATCCGGCCACCCCGTACGAGTGGGCCGGCAATCTGCGCAAGCAGCTGGGCAACGCCTCACTTCTGACCTGGGAGGGCGAGGGGCACACGGCCTACGGTCGTGCCGGCGACTGCATCACGAACGCGGTGGACGACTACTTCGTCAAGGGCACCGTCCCCGACGACGGGATGCGCTGCAGCTGAGCCGCTTCAGTTCAGGGCCGCCGGCAGCTGGACGCGCTCTTCCAGCAGCCGCGGTACCTCCCGGATGGACGGGACGACGGCGTCGGCGCCGGCCGCCCGCAAGGCGAACTCCGAGTGGGCCCCGGTGAGCACGCCGGCCACCAGTCCCGCTCCGGCGCGCAGCCCCGACTGGATGTCCGCCGTCGTGTCCCCCACCACCAGGACCTCCCGCACATCATCGAGGTCCAGCGCAAGAACGGCCGTCAGGATCATGTCCGGGTACGGCCGGCCGCGTCCGGCATCGGCCGGGCAGAGACTTAGATCCGCCAGACCCATCCAGCCGAGTGATTCGAGGATGGTGTTCTGGGTGTGCCGGCCGAAGCCGGTCACGAGGCAGAGTTGCAGCCCGGCGTCGAGCAGCCACTGCATGGCCGATTGCGCGCCGGGGATGGCCTGGACACCGCCCCGCGCAACCAGCTCGTCATAAGCCTGTTCGAACACCTTGTTGGCCAGGCGGGCCCGTTCCGGTTCCCCTTCGTAGAGCTGCCGGAAGACGCTGAGTTTGGACAGCCCCATCGCCTGTCGCGCGAAGTCCATCATCGAGTCGAAACGGGCGCTGCCGACCGCCTCCCCGCTCTCCCGGAAGGCCCGCTGGAGGGCTTCGTCGATCAATCCGCCGTCCGTGACGGTGGTGCCCGACATGTCCACCACGGCCAGCCTCAGCCGGGAGCTCCGCGCCGGACCGCTCAGGGTGGCTCCGGGGACGCCCACGGGGTTCACAGTCATCGATCGACTCCTCATCTGTGCCGGTGGCCTGCGGGAGGTCCGAGACCGCGCTACGAAGCCTTCGTCGGCGTCGTTCGACTCAGCGTGACAGTTCCTGTCAACGGCAAGCTGAACCGTTCAGAACGCCCACATGAACAGCACCGGTGGACATCCCGGGAGTCCGTTTTGACCCGCGCCGGGAGTGCACTCTAGACTTGTTTCCTGTGCGGTCAGGCCAGCAGGCCAGACGCGGCATGTGCTTCCTTAGCTCAGTCGGTAGAGCGTTTCACTCGTAATGAAAAGGTCATCAGTTCGATTCTGATAGGAAGCTCGGATACGACGAAGGCCCCCAGGAGATCCTGGGGGCCTTCGTCGTTCCCGGCGGGTCGCCGGGCACTTGGAATCAGGCGAAGTCGGACACTGCGGGGTCCGGGCCGATGCGGCCTTCTGCGCCACGGTCCAGCGAGCTCAGGACACGGACGTCGTCCGCGTCGAGCGAAACGTCCAGGGCTGCCAGGTTCTCCACGATGCGGCTCTGGGTCACCGACTTCGGGATCACCACGTTGCCGATGGCCAGGTGCCAGGCGATGACCACCTGGGCGGCGGTGGCGCCGTGCTTCTCCGCGATGCGCAGCACCTCGGGATCGTTCAGCAGTTCACCACCCTGGCCGAGCGGCGACCAGGCCTGGGTGAGGATGCCACGGCTCGTGTTGTACTCGCGCAGACCGGACTGGTTGAAGTACGGGTGGAGCTCGATCTGATGGATCGCCGGGGTCACCCCGGTGGCCTCGATGAGTTCATCGATGGCCTCGCCAGTGAAGTTGCAAACGCCGATGGAGGTCACACGGCCACGCTTCTGGAGCTCCACGAGAGCCTTCCAGGTGTCCACGTAGGTGCCCTGCTTGGGCTGCAGCCAGTGGATCAGGTAGAGGTCCAGCTTTTCCAGGCCGAGACGTCCCATGGACTCCTCGAAAGCGGCCAGGGTCTGCTCGTAGCCCTGGTCCGCATTCCACAGCTTGGTGGTGATGAACAGGTCCTTCGGGTCCAGACCGGAGGCGGCGATCGCGCGGCCCACACCGGCCTCGTTCCCGTAGATCTTGGCGGTGTCGATATGGCGGTACCCGGCTTCGAAGGCCTGGCCGACAACGGTCTCGGCGACGTCGTCGGCAACCTGCCAGACGCCGTAACCGAGCTGGGGGATGGTGTTGCCATCGTTGAACGTGAGATCAGGGTTAGCACTCATTACGTCATCCTCCCAAAGGCACAGCCCTGCCACCAGAGAACGTCATACTGGTTCTCTTTCAGCGAATCCGGGAATAAGCCGGGCACCGGGCTTGCGGTCAGTTCAGCAGGCGCTCTGCGTCCTCGATGAGTGCGGTGACGACCTCGGCCCGACGGCGCACGCTCGGGACGTCGCCGCTGCCGAGCCTCGCCATGGTGGCCGCCTGGGCCGCCGTCGCCAGATCGTTGCCGGCACGCGACAGCGCGCGGTGCAAGGCCGCCTGCTCCGGCGGGATGTCCAGACCCTCACTCGGAGCGAGTTCCTGGGCCGCGACGCAGATGGCACGGACCCTCGGCAGCAATGCCGCCAATTCGTCGGCCACCGGAAGCAATTGGGCGTAGAGCGCATCGTCGTTCACGCCGTCGAGCACCTGATGAAAACGATCCAGACCCCGGCGGAAACGATCATGGGCACGGCGCCACAGGCCCTTGCCGAGATCCGCGTCATCGCGCCGGGCCTGCCGCAGTTCGGAGAACAGGCCCATCGATCAGAGGTACTGCCCCGGACCGGAGTCCGTTTCCGGGCGGCTCCCCTGGCGGGGGTCCTGAGGGTGCTGCGCCGCAGCTGCCCGCTGCGGTTCGCCGTTGGCGCCGATCACCACGCCCGGGGCGATCATGGTCCCCGGCGGAAGCTGGCGAAGCTGTGAAGCCATCTGCTCACGGGCCGCCTGCTGCGCGGCGATCGCGGTCTGGATGCCGTGGAACAGTCCTTCGAGCCAGCCGACCAGCTGGGCCTGTGCAATGCGCAGTTCGCCGTCGGAAGGCGAGGAATCCTCCGGGAACGGCAGGGACAGCCGGTCCAGCTCCTCCACCAGTTCCGGAGCCAGTCCGTCCTCAAGTTCCTTGATGGACCGTTCGTGGATCTCCGCCAGACGCCCGCGGGCTGCTTCGTCCAGTGGTGCGGCCTTCACTTCCTCAAGCAGCTGGCGGATCATGGTCCCGATGCGCATGACCTTGGCCGGTTCGTCCACCAGTTCCAGGAGATTGCGGGGACGACGCTCCTCGGCGTGTTCATCCGGCTTCCCGGAGTCCGTCTCGAGCGGGGTTCCTTCGACCGGGTCGCCATGAGGTCCCGCCGTGCCGGCGTCGCGGGGCTGTTCCGAGGCGTGCTGCTGGGATTCCTCATTCATGGCCCCATACTCTCACGCCCTCAGCAGCAACGGCCCTGCGGATTCCCCTCCTGACGGTCACAGCGGTCCCGCCAGAATTCCGGCTCGGACATCGGGGCGTGGTGCGGATGGTGCTGGCGGTGATACTCCAGGTACTTCTCATAGGCATCGGCCCCGAAGACCCCTCTGATGCCCCGGCGGAACGCCGAAGCGCCGGCGCGCACCCTGCGCCAGGCGCCCCGCGCGACTGCCCGCCCGGACGACGACGGGAGGGCCGTCGTCGTCCGCTCCGCGATCAAGGGTGCCCCGCATCGGAGCGCCGGCCGGATGGCACCTCGGCCCAGCGTGCGAGAAGTTCCTTCTCAGCGGCCGTGGGCACGATCCCCGCCGGGGCGTAAACCCGGGAAGGGACCGCCGGATCCTCGTGATCGGTGACGGCCTCACCGGCGCGATGGGCCTGGAAGGCACGCACCGTGGCCACCAGGGAGGCGATGATCACCACGATGGAGAGCACCACGAAGATCACTGAGAGAACGCCTTGGACCATGGTGTTGCGGACCACGGCTTCCATCGCCGCCACGGATTTGGCGGTGCCGAAGGAGGTCTTCCCCTGTGCCAAAGCCGCGCTGAACGCCGCATTGTTGGCGAAGTACCCCACTGCCGGGACGGGCGAGAAGATCTTCTGCGCACTGGCCGTGATGGTGACCACCGCGGTAAACGCGAGTGGAAGAGCCACCATCCACAGCGCGCCGAAACGTCCCTTCTTGGCCACGATCGCCAGACAGACTGCAAGTGCGATGGCTGCAAGAAGCTGGTTGGCGATGCCGAAGAGCGGGAAGAGGGTGTTGATGCCGCCCAACGGGTCCGTGACCCCCATGATCAGCACCGCACCCCAGGCCGCGACCATGATCGCCGTGCAGAGCCAGGCCCCGGGGCGCCAGGAGGCATCCTTGAACCGAGGCAGGAAGTTGCCGATCGAGTCCTGCAGCATGAAGCGTGCCACGCGCGTCCCGGCGTCGACGGCGGTGAGGATGAAGAGAGCCTCGAACATGATGGCGAAGTGGTACCAGAAAGCCGCCAGCCCGGGTCCGCCGATGAACTGTTGCATGATGTGAGCCAGTCCGACGGCGAGGGTCGGAGCGCCTCCGGAACGGGAGATGATGGTCTGCTCCCCCACCGTCGCGGCGGCGCCGCTCAGTTCCGACGGCGTGACGTTCACCCCGCTCAGCCCCAGCGAGTTCACCCATTGAGCGGCCTGTTCGACTGTTCCGCCGGTCAGGGCGACCGGCGCGTTCATGACGAAGTAGAGCCCGCGGTCGATGGACACCGCGGCCACCAGGGCCATGATCGCCACGAACGACTCCATCAGCATGCCGCCGTACCCGATATATCGGGTCTGGCGTTCCTTCTCCACCAGTTTGGGGGTGGTTCCCGAGGCGATGAGGGCGTGGAATCCGGAGAGTGCGCCGCAGGCGATGGTGACGAACAGGAAGGGGAACAACGCACCGGAGAAGACGGGCCCGTTGTCCTTGCTCGCGAACTCGCTGAAGGCCGGGACGGTGATCTCAGGACGGACCACCACGATCGCGATCGCGAGGAGCCCGATCACGCCGATCTTCATGAAGGTCGACAGGTAATCACGCGGTGCCAGGAGCAGCCAGACCGGCAGAATCGCCGCGACGAAACCGTAGACGATGATCCCCCAGGCGATGGTGCTCTTGTCGAGGTGGAAGAACGCCGCACCCCATTCGGTATGAGAGACCCAGCCGCCGCCGATGATCGCACCCATGAGGAGCACGAAACCGATGATCGAGATCTCCAGGACCTTGCCCGGCCGGATGAACCGCAGATAGACGCCCATGAACAGAGCGATCGGAATGGTCATGGCCACACTGAAGACGCCCCACGGACTTTCACCGAGGGCATTGACCACCACGAGCGCCAGGATGGCGACGATGATCGCCATGATGAGCAGGGTCGCCACCAGGGCGGCGGTGCCGCCGATCACGCCGAGTTCCTCGCGGGCCATCTGGCCCAGGGAGCGCCCGCCACGCCGCATCGAGAAGAACAGCACGAGATAGTCCTGGACGGCACCGGCCAGCACCACGCCCACGATGATCCACAGCGTGCCGGGGAGATAACCCATCTGTGCTGCAATGACCGGGCCCACCAGAGGACCGGCGCCGGCGATCGCAGCGAAGTGATGCCCGAACAGGACGTTGCGGTCCGTCCGCACGTGGTCCTTGCCGTCAGCCTTGTACTCGGCGGGGGTCGCGCGCAGATCATCCGGTCTGGTGAGTTTCCTCTCCAGGTACTTCGAATAGAAGCGGTAGGCGATCAGATAGGTGCAGACCGCCGCGAAGACGAACCAGATGGCGTTGACGGTCTCGCCGCGCACCAGGGCCAACATCACCCAGGCCAGGCCGCCCAGCAGGGCGATCGCCACCCAGACGCCGATCCTCAGAGGCGTCCAGCGCTTGCCTTCCGCTTCCAGGACTTCAGGGTCGACGGCGGCAGGCGGCAGGGCGCCGTCGTGCTCGGTGATGCTGTTTGTCCCACTCATGGGACCTCCTTCGGGTGCATGCGACGGTGAATGCTCCGGGAGCGCAACGCTCCCGGCCCCCTCTACGCACCCTAGTGGAGAAGTGAGTCACATGGTCAACAAGACTTTCCCGGTATGTTGACCGGAATCGAAGTAGCGGTGGGCCTCGGCGACTTCGGCCAGCGGGAAGGTCTTCGCGACGAGCGGGCGCACGGAACCGTCCACGAGCAGGGGCCAGACCACGTCCCGGACGGCGTCCATGATGGCGGTCTTCTCCTCCACGGGCCGCGCCCTCAGCGTGGTGCCGATGACCGCCGCCCGCTTGGTGAGCAGCTGGCCGAGATCCAGTTCACCCTTGGCCCCGCCCTGCAGACCGATCACCACGAGGCGTCCGTGCGTGTTGAGGGCCTCGATGTTCTGGGTCAGGTACTTCGCTCCGACGACATCCAGGATCACATCCGCGCCGCGTCCGCCGTTCGCCTCGCGCAGGGCCTGCGGAAACTCCTGACGGGTGTAGTCGATCGCGACGTCCGCTCCGAGGAAGCCGCGAGCCGTGGCCACCTTCTCAGCGCTCCCGGCGGTGGTCGCCACGGTGGAGCCGAGCGCCTTCGCCAATTGGATGGCGAAGGTCCCGATGCCGCCCGTGGCTCCGTGGACCAGAACCGTCTCCCCCGGCTGCAGGCCTGCGGTCATGTAGAGATTGGAATAGACCGTGGCCGCCACCTCCGGCAGACCCGCTGCGGTCACCAGGTCCACACCCTCGGGCACGCGCAGCACTTGCCCTGCCGGCACCGCGACTTTCTCCGCGTAACCACCGCCCGAGAGCAGAGCCACGACCTTGTCCCCCACCGAGAACGGTTTGGTGACGCCCGGGCCGAAGCCGGAGATCCGGCCAGAGACCTCGAGGCCGGGCAGCTCCGAGGCACCGGGCGGCGGCGGGTAGTGGCCACGGCGCTGCTGCACATCGGCGCGGTTGAGGCCTGCTGCGACGACGTCGATCAGTACGTCACCGGGCCCTGGCACGGGATCCGGCACCTCATTCAGGTGCAGGACTTCCGGCCCTCCGGGCTCGCTGATCTGAACGGCTCGCATGCTTTCCCTCTCCTTGGTGGACTCCTGGCCCCCTGTCTATTGTGCACGGGGACCGACGCCCGATCCGTTCACCGCGGAGTGCGACCGGCTGCGACGGCACACGACGACGGCGCGTGCCCGGGTGGGCACGCGCCGTCGTTCTCAGCCCGCGTTCTGAAGAACCCTCGACTCCAGAGTGACGGACGTCGCGATCAGCGGGTGAGCAGCGTCAGACCATAGGCCGAAAGGATCGGTGCCACCGGCTGGTAGAACGACTCATTCGCCCGTCCGACGGATGCCCCACACACCAGACGGCCGCCGGAGGAGTACAGATTGGCACCGCTCGTGACGCCCTGAGCCTGAGTGCCGGAGATGTTGGACCCGCCCGAATCACCCTGTTCGACGCAGGCGTTGTGCACGGTCAGGCCGGAAATCGAATCGCTGCCGTAGCTCACCGAACGGTTCTTCGCGGTGATGGTTCCGCAGGTCCAGCCCGTCGTGCGGCCGCTCTTGCAGACCTGGGCTCCCACCGCACCTTCCTGAGACCCGCTCACGGCCACGGTGGATCCGTTCCAGGTGCTCACCGACGCCGTGGGAGTCACCGACGAATCCAGTCGGAACGCGGAGTAGTCGTTACCCGGGTACCTCGCTCCGATCACAGAGCCGAGGGGAGCACCTTTGAAAGTGAAGTTGCTGGAGTCCACCGCGCAGTGACCGGCCGAGACCATGGCATTGCGACCCGAGCTGTCCCGGGCCACGAAGCCGACCGAGCACACGTAGTTGCCGCCGTTCTCCACGAAGCCATACTCCTCGCCACCCACCATGGATGCCGTGGCATGAGGAACCCCGTCGGTCTGTGTGACGGTGGCACCGAGCTTCTTCGCCTGGGCCACGGCCTTCCTGGTCGCAGCGTCCTTGCTGCCTGCCAGCACGGAGACGGTGACCGTGTTCTTCTCGACGTCCACGCCCCAGCTCGCGAAGCCCGGCGCGCTCTTTGCCAAGGTGGCGACCTTGCCGTTCAGCGCATCCAGGTTCTCCGCGCTCTTCGCCACGGTCCTGGCCACGGCTCCCGCGGCGCGGACGCGCTGCGCGGCGGCCTCGTTCGTGACCGCGACCACCAGCTGATCCTTCTCGATCCACGCACCCGCGGAAGCGGCATGGGACAGGGTCTTCTGGAGCTCGTCGGCCTTGGCGCTGAGTCCCGCTTCATGGGCGAAGATCTCGTGGGCTCTGGCCGGCGTGACGTTCAGGTGCTCGGCCAGCGCCTCATCCACTGCGGAGAAGCCATCGGTCGCGGGCGCGGGAGTCGCGGCGAAGGCCGGTCCTCCGGCGAGCTGAGTCATCACGAGACCTGCGGTGCACGCCACCAGGGCAGCATGAAGTACGGACTTTCTGTATCGAGACATCTTGCGTTGACCTTTCTCAGTGACCCGCCGATCGACGGTGACCGGCCGGGAACGGCTCGGCGAAGAGCGCGCCCGCTCAGCATTATTGACAAAATTAGTTAAGTCAAGGGTCATATTATGTAGACATGGGGCTCCGAATAGTGTCCTCCATCCAGGTTTGGAAGCCACCTCCGCGCTGTGGAACACTTTGATGCAGGGAAGGTTGTCCGAGCGGCCGAAGGAGCTGGTCTTGAAAACCAGTAGGCGGTAACCCCGTCTCATGGGTTCAAATCCCATACCTTCCGCGTGAACACAGGAGGCGGCGCCATGACGGCGCCGCCTCCTGTGTTTTCTCCACTCTCCGGCACCACTCGTGGCGTCCGAGGCTCTCAGCTGCTGTTCATCGAATCCCCAGGCGAGAACCGTTGAATAATGTCAGACCCCGGGCATAGCGTCAGGATTGTCAGCGTCGCCCTGTCGTTCTCCTCCGGGCACGCGACCCGTCTCATCACGACGGAACCTTCATCGGAAAGAGAGCAACATCATGCCCACCCCAACTTTTGTCCCCGGCGACCCCTGCTGGGCAGATCTGATGACCGACGACGTCGAGGGTGCCAAGAAGTTCTATGGTGAACTCCTGGGCTGGACCTTCGAAGGCTCGGACGAAGAGACCTATGGCGGCTATGTCACCGCCTACAAGGACGGCAAGCAGGTGGCCGGGATCATGGCCAAGCAGCCGGACCAGGCCCAGATGCCGAGCACCTGGAGCATCTATCTGCAGAGCACGGACGCCGAAGCCACCTCCGCCGCCATCACCGAGGCCGGCGGCAATGTCTTCGTTCCGCCCATGACCGTTCCGGAAATGGGCGTCATGGCCATCGCGGAGGATCCTTCCGGCGCCGTGATCGGCGTCTGGGAGCCGTTGGGCCACACCGGCTACCAGCTGGTCAACGAGACCGGTTCCGTGGGCTGGCACGAGCTCAACAGCCGCGGCTACGACGCCGCAGTCGAGTTCTACCGCAAGGCCTTCGGCTGGGAGACCTCCGTCATGGAGGACACCCCTGAATTCCGCTACACCACTCTGGGCGAAGGCGAGTCCGCCCGCGCGGGAATCTTCGACGCCGACGCCTTCCTGCCGGAGGGCGTGCCCTCCCACTGGCAGATCTTCCTTGTGGTGGATGACGCCGACGCCGCGGTGAAGCAGATCGTCGACAACGGTGGTTCCGTGCTCCGCGAGCCATGGAACGATCCCCATGGCCGTCATGCCCATGTCGCCGACCCTCAGGGCGCGCCGTTCATGCTGCACCAGTCGCTGCCCCAGGGCTGAGACACCTCGCCGCGTCGCCGTCACGCTTGTGACGGCGACGCGGCCCTTTTTCGCCCGATTCATGAAAGAACAGTTTCTTTTCCTGTCAACCCGGGGTTAACTCTCTCTTGGTGGACTGGTCCAGCTGGCTCCGCCCTTTGGTCAGCTGACACGCCCTCGCCATCGAGGGCCTGACGGACCTCCTGTGCGCTCCCGGATCACCACCCGGGACGCGGTCCACCGCCAGACAATTGGACAAGAAAGAACCCCATGAATCACTCGCTTGCGAAAGCAACCTTGGGGAGTGCCCTGACCGCCGCCTTGCTGGCGGCACCGTTGGCGACGACACCGGCGTTCGCGCTCGTGAACACCGTCGCCGCCCCGGGTACCTCCGCCGTCGTCATCGATGAGGCATATCTCAGCGGCGGAAGCGCCGGTGCCGCGTTCAAGAACAAGTTCGTGGAGCTGTACAACTCCTCGGACGCCGCCATCACCCTGGACGGCTGGTCCCTCCAGTACCGTTCGGCCACCGGCACTGCGGCCCCGAACTCCGTCACCGCCCTGAAAGGCAGCATCCCTGCGAAGGGAACCTTCCTGATCAAGGGCGCCAGCAACAGCGCGACCTCGACCGCACCGGAACTCCCGTCCGCAGACCTGGACGCGCCGTCGTTCAATCCGTCCGGAACCAGCGGCACGATCGTCCTGGCCAAGCAGGCCACCGCGATCAGCGGGCTCGGCACCGGCAGCCAGGTGGAGCCCGCCAATGTGGCCGATCTCCTCGGCTACGGCAGCAGCAACACCTACGAGGTGAAGGCCGCCACCGCACCGTCGTCGAACACGGACGTGAAGTCCCTGAACCGCAGCAACCATGCGGACAGCAACGACAACTCCGCCGATTTCAGCCTCAGCTCAAACATCACCCCGACGCCGTCCGGCGGCACGGGAACCCCTGACCCCGAGCCCACCCCGACGCCGACCCCCGGCGGTGATGTCACCATCGCCGACATCCAGGGCGCCGGTGACGCCAGCCCCCTGGTCGGGCAGAACGTCACCACCAAGGGCAAGGTCACGGCCCGCTACGCCTCCGGCGGATTGAACGGCTACTACGTTCAGACGCCGGGCACCGGTGGAGACCTCACCGAACAGAACCACAAGGCCTCCGATGCGGTCTTCGTCTACTCGCCCAGCACCGTCGGATCGGTCGCCATCGGCGACTACGTGCAGCTCAACGGCACCGTCAGCGAGTACTTCGGCCAGACCCAGCTGAACGTCACCAGCGCCTCCGGCCTGAGCAAGCTCAACGAGGCGGCTCCCGAGGTCAAGGCCACGCACTTCACCCTGCCCGCCAGCCCCGCGTTCAAGGAGTCCCTGGAAGGCATGCTCCTGGCTCCCGAGGGCGACTTCACGGTCTCGGACAATTACTACGTCAACCAGTACGGCGAGCTGAGCCTGACCTCGGGCAAGACCCCTGCGACGCAGCCCAACGCGGTCGCGCCGTACGGAACCGCCGAGAACCAGGCCGTGGCCGCGGACAACGCCGCCCGCAGCATCAAGCTGGACGACGGTGCCACCACGAACTTCCTCTCCAACGCCACCACCAAGGCGCTGCCGATCCCGTACCTGACGGCGGCAGATCCGGTGCGCGTCGGCTCCCCGGTCACCTTCAAGACCAATGTGATCCTCGGCTACGGCAACAATGACTGGCGCTTCGAGCCGCTGGATCAGCTCACCCCGGCCAACGCGGACACGGTCCAGCCCGCAAGCTTCGGCAACACCCGTGCCGACGTGCCCAACGCGGTGGGCGGCGATCTCAAGCTCGCCTCCTTCAACGTGCTGAACTTCTTCCCCACCACCGGCGACCAGCTCACCGGCTGCACCTACTACACCGACCGCGACGGCGCCCCCGTCACCGTCAAGGGCGGCTGCGATGCCCGCGGTGCGGCCGACGCGGCCAACTACAAGCGTCAGCTGGACAAGACCGTGGCGGCCATCAACGGCTCCGGCGCGGACATCGTGACGCTCATGGAGATGGAGAACTCCGCCAAGTTCGGCAAGAACCGTGACGACGCGCTCTCCAAGCTGGTGACGGCACTCAACGCGGCCGCACCGGGCACCTGGGACTACGTCCGCAGCCCCTCGACGCTGCCGCCTCTGGCGGACGAGGACGTCATCCGGACGGCCTTCATCTACAAGAAGGCTGTCGCGGAACCTGTCGGCGAGTCGATCATCCACAACGACACCACCGCCTTCGCTCTGGCCCGCAAGCCGCTGGCCCAGGTGTTCAAGCCGGTCGGCGGCACGGCGGCGCAGGAGTTCATCGCCGTCGCCAACCACTTCAAGTCCAAGAGCTCCGCGGCGACCCCGGACGACACCGACAAGGGCCAGGGCGCTTCCAACCTCGCCCGCGTGGCCCAGTCCAAGTCGCTCCTGGGCTTCGTGGACTCCCTGGAGAAGTCCAAGGGGACGGACAAGGTCTTCCTGATCGGCGACTTCAACGCGTACAGCAAGGAAGACCCGATCAACGTCCTGACGGACGCGGGCTTCGTCGATCAGGACGGCAAGGCCAAGAACGCGGACGGCAGCCAGAAGCACTCCTACCTGTTCAGCGGTCTGGTCGGATCCCTGGATCACATCCTGGCCTCGCCCACCGCTGATGCGATGGTCAACGGCGCCGACATCTGGAACATCAACTCGGTGGAGTCCATCGCCCACGAGTACAGCCGGTGGAACTACAACGTCACCAACTTCTACGAGCCGAACCAGTTCCGCACCAGCGACCACGACCCCGTGATCGTCGGCGTGAACACCAAGCCCAAGGAGACCACCGCAACCCTGAACCTGCTCGGGGTGAACGACTTCCACGGCCGCATCGACACCAACACGGTCAACGTGGCCGGCACCCTGGAGAAGCTGCGCGCGGCCGCCACCCCCGGCGGCACCGCTTTCGTCTCCGCCGGCGACAACATCGGCGCCTCGCTCTTCGCCTCCTCCATGGCGAAGGACCAGCCGACCATCGATGTGCTCAACACCTTGGGATTGACCGCCTCCGCAGTCGGCAACCATGAGTTCGACGGCGGCTGGGCCGATCTGCGCGATCGTGTGATCGCGGGCGGCAACAACGCCAAGTTCCCGTACCTGGGTGCGAACGTCTACAAGAAGGGCACCCAGGATCCGGCTCTGCCCGAGTACCAGGTGCTGGACCTGAACGGTGTCAAGGTCGCCGTCGTCGGCGCCGTGACCCAGGAGGTGCCCTCCCTGGTCACTCCCGCCGGCATCGCCGATCTCGACTTCGGTGATCCGGTGGATGCCGTGAACCGCGTCGCGGCCAAGATCAAGGCCGGCAAGCTCGCAGACGTCATCGTGGCCGAGTACCACGAGGGCGCCGGGGCCGGCACGCCGGACGGCGCCACGCTCCAGCAGGAGATCGCCGCGGGTGGTGCTTTCGCCAAGATCGTCACCGAGACGAGCCCGGACGTGAACGCGATCTTCACCGGTCACACCCACAAGGAGTACGCCTGGGACGGCCCCGTTCCCGGCCAGGACGGGAAGACCCGTCCCGTGGTCCAGACCGGCAGCTACGGTGAGAACGTCGGTCAGATCGAACTGACGGTCGACCTGACCAGGAAGCAGGTCTCCTCCTACACCGCGCGGAACGTCGCCCGCACCAAGGACGCTCCGGCGGATCTCATCGCCGCCTACCCCCGGGTCAAGGCCGTGGACACCATCGTGAAGAAGGCCCTCGCCGACGCACAGGTGGTCGGGGCTCAGCCGGTGGGCAAGGTGACCAAGGACATCACCACCGCCTTCACCAAGGACCCGAGCACGGGGACTCCGGTGCGCGATGACCGTTCCAGCGAATCCACCCTGGGCAATCTGGTGGCGGACTCCCTCGTCGCTTCGCTCAAGGATCCGTCCGTGGGCGGTGCCGAGATCGGCGTCGTCAACCCGGGCGGTCTGCGCAACGAACTGTACTACGGCACGGACGGCACCATCACCTACGCTCAGGCGAACGCGGTGCTGCCCTTCGTGAACAACCTCTGGACCACCAGCCTGACGGGCGCACAGGTCAAGACGCTCCTGGAACAGCAGTGGCAGACCAACCCGGACGGCACGGTCCCGAGCCGTCCGTACCTGCAGCTGGGCCTGTCCAAGAACGTCAACTACACCTATGACGCCTCCCGGGCGGCCGGTGACCGTGTGACCTCCATCGTGGTCAACGGCCAGCCGATCGACCCGGCGAAGTCGTACCGGGTGGGGACGTTCAGCTTCCTCGCCACCGGTGGCGACAACTTCCGCGTCTTCACCCAGGGCACGAACACCCGTGACTCCGGTCTGGTGGACCGGGATGCGTGGATGGCCTACCTGAAGGCCAACTCCCCGCTGTCCCCCGACTTCGCCCGCCGCAGCGTGGCCGTGGTCAACTCCACTCCCGCGGGCGTCAAGCCGGGTGAGAAGCTCCAGACGGCGGTGTCCAAGCTGGACCTCACGTCCCTCGGCAGCCCGGTGAACACCTCGCTGACGGCCACCTTCACGGACGCCGCCGGCAAGGTCACCACCTTGGGCACGGCGCCGGTCAGCTCCGGCGCAGCGACCGTCTCCTTCCCCGTTCCGGCCGGTGCCGCAGCGGGTACGGGCGCGCTGGTGCTCAAGGCCGCGGAGTCCGGCACCACGGTGAAGCTCGCCGTCGAGGTCGGCAAGACCACGCCGACGCAGCCGCAGTGCACCAAGCCGGTTCCCCCGAAGAACTGGTGGGACGTCGTGGGCTGGGCCCGCTACACCCTGGCCTGGATCGGATACCTGGCCTGCCAGGTGAAGGGCTGATCCTTCGGGGCAAACGCTCCAGACCCTGAAAAGGCCGTTGGCCCCTGGAGACATCCAGGGGCCAACGGCCTTTAAGCGACGGCCTTCATGCGGAGCCGTCAGAGGGCGTCGAGGATGGTCCGGGCGATCTCGTCGGCGTCACGGAGTGTGCGCTGGCCGCTGCGGAACAGTTCACGGCCCTTCCCCTCCGCATCGGGTGAGTAGGCCTCGGCCGCGATGGCGACACCCCATTGGGTCGCGGACAGCTGGAGTCCGAGGACGTACAGCCCTTCCTGGATCTCACCGTTCGCCGCGACCGCGCGATACGGGTGGGCGGCCACGTCCAGGCCCGAGGTCTCGATGGGGCCGCCCTCGGGCCGCATCATGAGCTTGCTGCGGACCAGCCCGTCGTCCAGGAGCTGGCGCAGCAGTGGCGAACCGGCGAAAGACACCTTGTTGGCCGGGGCCAACGCCTCCACAAGAACCCGTGCTTTCACGTCGCTGCCCTCGACCCACGGCGAGGAGGCCCGGAAAGCGGTGCCCCTCCGGTCGACGCCGAAACGTGGTTCCGGCCCGACGAAATGCACCACTCCGGCCCGTACCAGGGCGCCCAGTTGCTCAATCCGCAGCGCAGGAGGTCCGCTGGCCAGGCCTTCCACGAGGGATTCGAAGCGGCCTCGCAACTCAGTGACCCAGGACTCGTCGGTGATGCCGCCGTCGGCCACCGCGTCCTTCAGCAGCGAACGGCCGCCGTGCAGGGTCAGGACGGCCGCCTTGACCGGATCCGCCTCGCCTGCGGCGCACCGCCGCACATCGGCGTCGAGGGTTTCGAGTACGGCCCGATCGAACTCGGCGGCGGAGGCGAAGCGCCGGCCCGCGAAAGGAGCCGCCAGGGACCGCAGATTCAGGCGCAACTGCTCCGGCACTCTCTGCTCCAGCAACTCCGTGACCGGCGCCATCCAATCCTCGGGACTGTGGGCGTGAGGCCGGAGCAACTCCGTCAGGGCGTCCAGGAACTCGGCGGCGTCCCGGATGGCGTTGGGGTCCTGGGTCACCAAAGTCTCGTAGTACGCCCACAGGACGTCGCGCTGCAGGAGCGGCCAGAGATCGTGGCCGAAGCCTGGCTGCACTCCCGAACGCCGGAAACGCTCGATGGCTGCCGCCGTCAGGTATCGCAGAGATCTGGTCTGGGCGTAGTAGCTGGAGATGCGGGCCTTCGCCTGATAAGGCCCACCGCGACGGCTCGCCGCGTGGATGATGGGCTCCTGGCCACTGGGACGGTAACCGAGCACACCGGCGTCGTCCCGGTGGAACGTGCCGCCACGCCCCTCGCTGAGGCGCGCCATGACGTCGAAGAAGTTCAGCCCCATCCCCCTGACCAGGACCGGTTCCCCGCCGGGCACCAGGTCCCAGTCGACGTCGGCCGGGCAGGCGGGCGGGAAGTAGCTGAGACCGAGTTCGAGCGCGGCCCGGTACAGTTCCCGCTGTTCCGGGTTCAGCTGTGCCGGGATGTGCCCGAGCGCCAGCACCACCCGGTCCGCCGTCAGCGAGCCATCGCGCAGCTCGACGCCGAAACGGTCCCCCGGCAGCCGTCGGATGGCCGTGGCCTCCGTGCGGTGGGCATGCACGCTCAGTCCGGCGAGAAGCGGATCGCTCTCGATCTGATGCACGACGGCGGCCATCGTCTCTTCGAGATAGCGACCGTAAAGCGCCCGGCTGGGGAAGTCGTCCGCTGCGAGCGCGGCGATTTCGCGCTGTTCCTCCGGGCTGAGCCGCGCGACGTCGCCCTCCCCCGCCATCGCGGCGCGCCACTGGTTGAAACTGCCCCCGGCCACCGGCGGCGCCAGGGCAGGATCCTGAGAGATCACGGTGGGGAAGAAACTCTGGGTGTTCATCAGGAAGAGCCGGGACTGGCCGGGCTGCCAGACATGCCCTGAACCGGCGGGATAAGGGTCCACCAGGTGGATCTCCAGACGCCCGCGGCTCAGTTCGCCGGCGTCGCGCCGCGCCCTCCAATTGGACGCCAATCGCTCCAGGACGCTGCTTCCGCGCGGCCCGGCACCGATCACCGCCACACGTTGCACCGTATCCCCTGCCATGGCCCCAAGCTTATCGCCGCGGATCCGGACGGCAGCGGGCGTCCTGCTGAGGCCGTGGAGAAGACCACAGGACGGACCCGGCGAACCGGGCCGGACTGCGTCCTTTAGGCTGGGTGCCATGACGGCTCATGACGCGGTGGACGAGAACATCTGGCTTGAGGACATCCACGGGGAGGAGCAGCTGGCCTGGGTCCGGGAGCAGAACGCCCGGACCGAGGACGCTCTGGACGACGGGGAATTCCGCGGCCTCCAGGACCGCATCCTGGAGGTGCTGGACTCGACGGACCGGATTCCCATGGTGGGCAAACGCGGCGAGTGGTATTACAACTTCTGGCGGGACGCCGAGCATCCCAAGGGGCTGTGGCGCCGGACCGATTGGGAGAGCTACCTCAGTGAAACCCCGCAGTGGGATCTGCTGCTGGACCTCGACGCCTTGGCCGCGGAAGAGGATGCCGAGTGGGTGTGGCACGGTGCCAGTTTCCTCCGTCCCGCACCGGGCGAGCCGTGGCGGCACGCCATGATCGGCCTGTCCCCGGACGGCGGCGATGCCGTCACGTACCGCGAATTCGATCTGGAGAGCCGTTCCTTCGTGACGGACGGGTTCATCCTGCCGACAGCCAAAGGCAGTGTGAGCTGGGAGAACCTGGACACCTTGCTGGTCAGCACCACGGCGGAGGGGCTGCCCGCCACGCAGTCCTCCTACCCTCGGACCGGCGTGCGCTGGCGCCGCGGAACCTCCATCACCGAGGCGGACCTTCTGTTCGCGGTTCCGCAGGAGCACATGGTGGCCTCCCTGGCTTTCGACTCCACCCCTGGTTTCGAGCGCCTCGTCGCCGTGGACTACGTGGATTTCTTCTCCGATGAGGTCTCCCTCTGGCGGGACGGGGCCTGGGCCCGGATCGAGAAGCCGGGCACCGTGCACGCCTCCTGGCACCGCGAGTGGCTGTTGTTCCGGCCCCGCGATGCCTGGAACGTCGGCGGGGCGGACTATGCGGCCGGTTCACTCCTGGTCACCCGTCTGGATGCCTGGCTGGATGGCGACCGGTCTCTCACGGTCCTCTTCGAACCTGACTCCCGGACCTCTCTCCAGTCCTACAGCTGGACACGGAACCATCTGCTGCTGAACCTCCTGGAGGATGTCTCCTCACGGATCCTGGTGCTCACGCCGGGCGAGGAGGACGGCCGGACGGCCTGGCCTTCCGAGGTTCTCGACGCCTGCCCGCCGCTGCACGACGTCAATGCCTATGCCGTGGATGACGAGGATGAGCAGGACGGCGACGACTACTGGCTGGTCGCGACAGGCTTCCTCACACCGTCGACTCTGACCCGCGGCACCGTGGGCGGGGCTCACACGGAGCTCAAGAGCGCGCCGTCGTTCTTCAGCGAAGCCGATTATCGCGTGGAGCAGCACTTCGCGACCTCGGCCGACGGCACCCGGGTGCCGTATTTCCAGGTCTCGCGCAAGGACTTGGTGCTCGACGGCGGCAACGTCACCCTGCTGAGCGGCTACGGCGGCTTCGAGGTGTCCCGCACGCCCGCGTACAGCGGCACGGTGGGCCGGGCCTGGCTGGAGCGAGGCGGGGTCTATGTGGTGGCGAACATCCGGGGCGGCGGCGAGTACGGGCCGTCCTGGCACACGGCAGCCTTGCAGGCGAACCGTCACCGGGCCTATGAGGACTTCGCGGCCGTCGCGCGTGACCTCGTCTCCCGTGACGTGACCGTGCCGAAGCTGCTCGGTTGTGCCGGAGGGTCGAACGGGGGCCTGCTGGTGGGCAATATGCTCACGCAGTTCCCGGAGCTGTTCGGCGCGGTCTCCTGTGGCGTCCCGCTCCTGGACATGCGCCGCTACACCCAGCTCTCGGCGGGGGCCTCCTGGATCGCCGAATACGGCGACCCCGACGATCCGGAGCAATGGGAGTTCATCAAGACGTTCTCCCCGTATCACCTGCTCAAGGACGGGGTGGACTATCCGTATTCGTTCATCTGGTCCAGCACCTCCGATGACCGCGTGGGTCCCGTCCAGGCGCGGAAGATGGCGGCCCGGATGCAGGCGATGGGCGTCCCCAATGTCTGGTACCACGAGACGATCGAGGGCGGCCACGCGGGCGCCTCGGACAACCGGCAGGCAGCGGCGCTCCAGGCCCGGAACCATCACTTCCTGTGGAAGGCCCTGACCGGCGAACTGCCCGGCTGAGCGGACGCCCCGCTCTCCTCGCGAGATGCCAGTTGAGCACAGTCCGGCTGGGCGACACTGTGCTCAACTGGCATCTCGCGGAGAGGGCCGTTCCGTTTTGCGTTGCGGCGGGCCCTTCGGTACTCTTGCATGGCTAGCAAATAGCAAGGAGACGTGCCAGAGCGGCCGAATGGACTTCACTGCTAATGAAGGGTCGGGGTTAAACTCGACCGGGGGTTCAAATCCCCCCGTCTCCGCCAATCAGCCCCGGAAACTCAACGAAGTTTCCGGGGCTGTTGTGTTTAATCCGGTCAGCGGCCTGGACGGCGCCTCACGGCAGCCTGAGGACCTGACCGGGGTGGATCAGATCGGGATTCGCCAACCCATTGAGACGTGCCAGAGTCGGCCAGTCCGTGCCGGAGCCACGAGCGATCCCATCCAGGGTGTCGCCGGCACGGACCGTATAGCTCCTCGGTACGACCGAAGGCGGCACCGAGGCCGGCTTCCGGTCCCCGGCGGCGTACTTCAGCCATGCGGCACGGTCCCCGAAGAAGACGTCGAGGTCCAGGTCCCCATTCCAGCCTGGCAGGCGCCCGCTCGCGGTGAACTGATGCATGGCGATGAAGGGCCAGGCATGGACCGGCAGAAGCCCTTCGGGCACCGCGTATCCATTGATCCGCTGGTCTCCGAGCACGTATGCAGAGATCCACAGTCCATAGCCCGCCCGTGCCACATCCGACCAGTCGTAGCGCGTTGCGGTGGAATGGCTCATGTAGATCAGCGGGACTTTCCCGGTGCGGAGCCTGACCCGGTCCAGCCACGACTTGGCCCAGACGGTGTCTGCGACGTTGTCCCCTTCCCAGTCCAGGACCAGCAAGGTTTCCGGATCCCTGAGATAGCCCGAGGTCTCCGAGACGAAGTAGTCGGCTTCCTCGACAGCCGACCCCGCATAGCCCTGTTCCCGGGCGAAATGGTAGACACCACGGAGCTTTCCCGCCCCCTTCGCAGCCTGGTACTGCGCCTCGCAGGCGGACGAGGTGAAACCCGTGCCGCCGGTGGCCTTGATGATCACGAAATCCGCGGGGACGGCGGCCAGATCGATGCCGCGCTGCCAGCCGCTGATGTCGATGCCCTGAAGAACCATGAAGAATTCCTTTCTCTGAATGACGAGCGATACACGATCCAGCCACACACTGCGAACTCAAGCGACGGCGGCGGAGGGCGAGACGAGAACTCATCTCACCCTCCGCCGACGGCTCAGACGATGGGCGGCGGGTTGGTGATGTGGGCGGAAAGATCGGTGGTGCCCCACTGGACATTGCCGTAAGTGGCCACCAGGGAGTTCGAGAAGACCGTATTGTCCTGTACCCCGGTGTAGATCCCGTGCTGGAACATGTTTCCCCCGGAATTGATGTAGCCGATCGGGCCAAGGCCATTCATGATCTGACCGCCATCACGCCACAGCGAGACCGTGCCGCTTCGGTCTTCTTTCGTCGTGATCTTCGCAACGAAGTGTGTCCAGGTCCCGAATTCGTAGGCGGCAGGGTCCTCCAAGGAGGCCCATTCCGTCTGCCCCGGTGGAGTGCTGGCGCCGATATACCGATATGAGTAGCGGAACTTGGTCGTAGAACCCCATCCTTCGAAGCCCACCGTCATGAGCGGATAGGTGTGCCCCGTGGCGCCGCTCGTCTCCGCATCATTCTGGTGATACTGCCCCAGGATGGCCCACTGATTCGGTGTCACCGGTTTCTCCACGTTGATCCAATAGGAGATCCAGCAGGTCGTGCCAGTCGGGATGAGGTTAGGCGAATTCGCCCAAGCGGAGCCCATCTCGGAGCGCGTTGGATTGGTTACCACCTTGTCTGACTGATCACCCGGACGAACCTCATACCGCTCCATCCGCCGACGATTGCTCGGGTGGGCGAAGGCCCAGCCCACGGGGATGTTGTCATTCCAGTCGCCGTCAGGAGAGTAGCCATACATCGGCGCCGAGGTGATGTATCGGCGTTCGGTCTTACCGAGCTGAAGACGTCCGTCGTCGGCCAGGAAGAACTTCCCTGCGAGAACCTGAGTGCCCTGCTGCCATTGGGCAGGGTCGACCGCTTCCAGTGCGTCGTTCTTCTCGCGTGCTGTGAGGCCCTGCTCGAATGCGTAGACACCGGAGACCGACTCCCCGCCCAGCACCGCATCCGGCAGGCTCAGGATACGGTTCACACTCGCCAGGGTCACCCATCGGGCACCCGGCCGCCCGGCAATCAGGACGTCGTAGCTGCCGTCCGCGGGAACCGCGAAGGTGAGCTTGTCCGCGTCAAGGGGTTTTGTCGTGTGCTCGGCTCGGTCCAGGGCGCCAAGCGAATAATCGACCTGCACCTTGGACACCCGGAAGGTGACCGACCAGACGTTGCCGTTCGACCCGCCGTTGTTCTCGATACGGAGTGCCGGGCGGGCATATTCGCCTACGGCGAGCGGACCGTACGTCATGAGCGGCACGGGGTTCGCCCCGATGTCCGCCTTGGACGTGTAGAAGACACCGATGGTCTGATGATTGGTTTTGGCCACCGAGGAGCCGCTGTCACTGGCGACGGAGTCCAGGCTGATGACGTGCAGCTTGCCCGTGCTCTCCGTGACGGACAGGATCTCGACCTCCATACTGCTGAGGACCTGCCCCGCCACAGATGCTCCTGCCGCCGATGGGCCGTCGAAGAAGATCCCGGTCCGGGTCGCGGTCTGGGCAGCGGTCTTGCTGACCCTGAGGATCATGGTCCCGTCACCGGGAGCAGAGAGCAGCTCCGTGGTGAACGCGCCCTGAGACGTGATGTTGTTCGGAAGCACTCCCCCGGAGCCGATGATTCCGGGCGCCCCACCCCTCAGAAGGGGATTGCTGAACAGATTCGTCGCTGCGCGGGTCTGCCTGATCAGGCCTGCCTCATCCACGCGGATTTTTCGGTTCGAGAAGAGCATGGTGCTGACGTCGCCCCTGAGCGGCTCGAACTTTCCCTCGACCACAGCGCCGCCGGCGACGAGCTTGTCCAGGACGGGGTTCTGCGCTGCGAGCAGGGCGGTCGCAGCATTGGTGTTTTCAGACATTTTTCTCCTTGGGTTCTGCGCCGAGACCGATGGTCTCGAGCAATTCATTGACGAGGGGCAGTGCCATCACCCGCGTGATGGCACCTGAGATGAGCAGCGCCTGAGCTGCCGCGCCAGTAGCCACTTCGGGGCTGCTTTCGGTGATCGCGGTATAGATCAACGGCAACGCACTGGCCAGCGCCACCGTGAACGTGAGGATCGAGCGGACCACGGTCCGCCACGGATACCTGATCTGCGTCGGATCCGCTCGATGATCAGCCACCGGGCACCCCCGATCGCTCATGACCACCGTTCCACCGACTGCAACGGTGCCGATGAAGCTTCACAACACCAACTCCTTCGTGTAACTTCTGGTGACATGAAGACACTAGAAGTTTTAAGAAGTCGAGTCAAGCAGTCTCCAGAAAAACCAGAAGTTTCTCGAGACGCCTTCTCGGTGCTGTTCGACCAAGCCCCCTCTCCCTACCCGCCAGAAGCGGATACCCTGTACTGAGTTCCCGGCCCGTCCCACGAAAGTTGAACCGTGATCAGTGGTGAGCAGATCCGGACCGCGCGAGAACGCGCCCGGCTGAAGCAGAGCGACCTGGCAGTGCTCCTTGGCGTGACCGAGCGAACTGTGAGCAATTGGGAGACCGGGAAACATGTTCCGGTGCGGCGAGAGACCCAGCTCCTCGAGATTCTGCAGATCGATCCGGCCGGTCCACCCGAAAGGGTGACCCTTCTGGGCGCGACGGACGAACAGCTGCTCAGCGAGCTCTCGCGGCGCTTGCTCGGACGTTCCGTCAGCGTGGTTCCCGAGCAGTCGGTTTCAGGTTCTCGGCTGTCGTCACACGATTCGGAGGAAGAACACCACGCAGGGCCAGTCGCTCAGCGGCACCTTCGTCTTGCTGCCGATCGAGGGCAGGAGAACATCGCCCCCGGAGACCTTCCTCACGAAAGTTGAGTGATCCCGCCAACTGCGCACCCCTGGAAATAATCGTCAGTGCCTCTTCTTACAGTGGAGGGCATGCTAGGGGAGGCAGAGGAATTCGCGCACACGCTCAACGTCACGGTCGTCACCGGCGACCCGCCCTTCGGCTGGTGGGGATGCTGGGACCCGGATCGCCGGCTGATCACCCTCAGGTCTGATCTCGGGCCCGTCCAGGCACGCTCGACCTTGTGGCATGAACTCGGCCATGCCGTCCATGACCATGTCGGCCGCACGGCACGCAATGAACGCCAGGCCACGGTGTGGGCGGCGCATCGGCTCATCAGCCTCGACCAGTTCATCGAAGCCGCCAGGCTCGACGCGAATGCCCAGTCGATCGCACACCGTCTCGACGTCCTGCCCAGGGACGTCGAGGCTTACACCTCGTCACTGAGTGCAGCTGAGAAAGTGATGCTGGAGAAGTTGCTGTGAGAAAAGCGTTCAGGACCGGCTTCAGGCGAAATGCACGACGACGGCGATCGTGCCCAGTGCGGGGTCCTCACGACCCCCTGGCGTGAGGTTCCCCGCAGGCAGCAGGGTGACCGTCAGCTCGCCGTCGTCGTTCTGGTCCCAGCGCCCGAGGGTGGCGTTTCCGAGGACCTCGAGCGAGGCGACTCGACGCGAAAGCGGGACACGGAGTCCCGTCGCGGAGCCGGCCTGTTCGAGAAGATTGAGCCGGCCGGGCAGACCCTCGCGGGACGGGGTCTCGGTCAGCCACCAGGTGGTGCCCTGGTCCTCCCAACTCTCCGCAAGACCGTTCCCCGCCACGAGCCCTTCCGTGACGGCGCGGGTGCCGTACAACGCCTGACCGAAGACCTCGAGCCAGCGGCCGATGACCTCCAGAGCCTCCCTGATGGACGGCGGAATCGCTCCACTCGCGTCCGGGCCGACGCCAAGCAGGAGATTGCCGCCCCGGGCCACGACCTTCACGAGCATGTCGACGACCTCACGCGGGTCTTTCGCCTGTTCATCCGGCGACAGTGATGTCCAGTGCTCGGAGAGCGTGACGCAGGACTCCCACGGGTACTCGGGCCGGTGGTCCGGGATCTGCTGCTCCGGGGTCCGGTAGTCCTCATTGGGTCCATGGACCTCTCGGTCCACGACAAGGATGCCGGGCTGAAGTTCCCGCGCCCTTGCCGCAAGGCGGTCGATATCGATGGATTCATAGGGCCCGAACACCCAACCGGCATCCAGCCACAGGACGTTCAGCGGCCCGTAGCCGCTGAGGAGCTCGTCGATCTGAGCATGGGTGAAGTCCACGAACGACTGCCAGCGCTGCGGATCGGCGGAGGCGTCATAGTTGTGGAAACGATCCACCGTGGTCCCGTCCGGGGACCAGTAACCGGGGTGGTTCCAGTCCGCCTTGGAGAAGTAGACCCCGGTTTCCAGTCCTTGGCCGCGGAAAGCCTCGAAAGTCTCGGCGAGCACATCCCTGCCCATCGGAACATCGGCTGCAGAGACCTTGAAGTCCGAATGCTTCGTGTCGAAAAGGTTGAAACCGTCGTGGTGCTTGGACGTGAAGACCAGATACTTCGCCCCAGCACGACGGGCAAGGTCCGCCCAGTCCTCCGGACGGTAGTCCTGCCCGGTGAATGACGTCCGGGCAGCCTTGTAATGCGCCTCCCATTCGTCATCACCACCGCTGAAATCCGCGGGCAGGAGCATCATCTCCTCATCTCGCGAACGGCAGAGCGTCCAGCTGTCGCCCAAGCCCTGGGAGGTGTAGATCCCCCAATGCATGATGATGCCGAACTTATGATCCTGCCAGTCCTCCAGACGGGCTCTGCTGAGCGGATCGGAAGGCAGGCTGTATCCGGGATCATGCGAGTCGACCACGGCACCGGCAGCCAGGCTCGGCTTGAGGACCGGGCTCGGCTTGAGATTGTCGAATGCTGGATTCTCGGCTGCCGCGGGAAGGGCTTCGTGCTCAGTCACGTCTCTCATCCTTCCCTCTGCGAGGCGTCACGTCACGAGTGCGGCTGAGAATGAACGCGTCCGATCACCCCGCCACGGCCAGGACGAACGGAAGCACAGCTCCCGCACCGGCCTGACGGAGCGCCCTGCCGGCCACCACGAGGCTCCAACGGGTATCCACGGAGTCATCCACCAACAGCACTGACGCACCTGGATTCTGGGCCAGAAAATCCTGCACCGCCCCGGACGGTGCGAAGCGTTCCCACACCTCGGCGAGTCGGTACGCGCTATTGCCACGCCTGCCGGTGGTCTCATGGAACGAGGCCAGGTCCATGCTTCCCAGGTACGGCATCCTTCCGATCCCGGCAAGGCCCTGGGCCAGGGTCTCTACGAGTTTAGGCCGGCGCTGCGAAGGCACCGAGACCACCGCTGCGGGGCGTGGCTCTCCGCTCCACGGCGGAGTGCCTTCAACCGGTGGCCTGCCCCAGTCTCGGAGCACGTCGACACAAGCCCGAAGCATGGCGTCCTGAATGGGAGCATCGGGCGCGCCGTCAGCGAGCGCCTCACGCAATGGTCCACCCCAGCCGAGATCGCTGAGCCGAGCCAGGGCCCGGCCTTCCGCGTTGGCTTCATCCGCCGGGATGCGCCCTTTGACGGGTACCCCCAGGCGGTCCATACCGGTTGGCCACAACGAACGGGTTTCGACGCTCACGCCGGCTTTGTCGAGTTCAGCCGACGCGGTCTGCAGGGCTTCAGCGCTGACCCCGCTCGGGTACCAAGGGCCGGCGCAGTTGTCGCATCGTCCGCAAGGGTGGGCCTCAGGATCGTCCAGCACGCTGGTCACGAATTCCATTCGGCAGCCCGCCGTGTCCTGGTAGATCACCATGAGGTCCTGCTCCTGCACGCGGGCTTCAGCGATGCGCGCATAACGCTCGGCGTCGTAGTCCCAGCCCTGGCCGGTGGCTCGCCATCCGCCCTGGACCCGCTCGACCGCACCGTCCACTGCGAGCACTTTGAGCAGCAGCTCCAGCCGTGACCGGCCGAGGTCGACCCGTGGTTCCAGCGCCGGGCTGGAGAGGGGTTTAGGAGACGACTCCAACGCCTCCAGCACGGCCAGCGCCTTGTCCCGTTCCGGCATGGACGCCGTAGCGAAGTATTTCCAGATGTCCCGGTCCTCGGCCCCCGGCAGGAGAAGAACGTCTGCGTTCGCGCCGCCACGACCGGCACGACCCACCTGCTGGTAGTACGCGACCGGAGAGCTCGGGGCACCAAGGTGCACCACGAAACCGAGATCCGGTTTGTCGAACCCCATGCCCAGAGCCGAGGTGGCCACAAGTGCCTTCACCTGGTTGTCTTTGAGACGTTGCTCAGCCAGCTCACGCTCCGCGGTATCCGTCTTGCCGCTGTACGACAGAACCTCATAGCCCCGCTCCCCCAGCATCCTCGCGGTCTCCTCCGCCGCCGAGACCGTCAGGGTGTAGATGATGCCGCTGCCTGGCAGGTCCTTGAGATGTTCCGCGAGCCATGCCAGACGTGTGGTGTTGTTCGGGAGCTTCAGCACCCCGAGACGCAAAGAGTCCCGTCCGAGCGCGCCTCTGATGGTCAGGACATCCGTGCCCAATTGCTCCTCGATGTCCTGGACCACACGGGAGTTGGCCGTGGCGGTGGTGGCGAGGACCGGGACCGAACCAGGCAATTGACGGATCAGATCGGCGATGCGCCGGTAGTCCGGTCTGAAATCGTGGCCCCAATCCGAGATGCAGTGCGCCTCATCCACCACGAGCAGCCCGGTCCTGCGGATCAGTTCCGGCAGTTCACGTTCCCGGAAAACAGGGTTGACCAGCCGCTCCGGGGAGACAAGGAGGACGTCCACCTCATCCGCGGCCAGCTTCCGGGACACCTCGTCCCAGTCCAGTTGGTTGGCTGAGTTGATGGCCACGGCACGCACACCGGCGCGGGCGGCCGCCTCGACCTGATCCCGCATGAGAGCCAGAAGCGGCGAGACGATGAGCGTGGGACCGGCTCCTCTGCGGCGCAGGAGGAGCGAGGCCACGAAGTACACGGCGGACTTCCCCCAGCCGGTCCGCTGGACGACAAGGGCCCGCCGCCCCTGATCCACCAGCGCCTCGATGGCCTCGAACTGCCCGTCATGGAACTCCGCCTGGGAGTTTCCAACCAGTTCCCTCAGGACCTGGACAGCCTCCTGGTAGCTCTCGGTGGCGGGGTGTGCTGGATTCGTCTGGGCCATGCCCTCAGTATTCCAGCGCGGTCCGACAGGATGAGCATGGCGGCATCGCATGTGGACAATGCCACAGTTCCGGCATCCACATACCGTGGCCTGGCAGGAAAAAGCACCCCGTGCTACGTAGACTGATCGGGTGACTGAACAACAGCAGACCGTCGATCTCTCTCCGTCCTTCAAGGCCTACGATGTCCGTGGCCTGGTGGGCGAGACCATCACGGCAGAAATCGTCAAGGCCGTGGGGGCCGCCTTCGTCGATGTCCTGGGCCTTGCGGGCCAGGTCGTCCTGGTGGGTGGCGACATGCGCCCCTCTTCGCCGGAATTCGCTCAGGCATTCGCGGACGGCGCCGCTTCTCGCGGCGCTCATCCGCAGTTGCTCGGCCTCATCTCCACTGATGAGCTCTACTTCGCCTGCGGTGCCTTGAATGCCGCTGGCGCCACTTTCACCGCAAGCCACAATCCTGCGGCGTACAACGGCATCAAGATGGCCAAAGCCGGGGCGGTTCCGATCTCCTCGGAGACCGGTCTGAAGGAGATCCAGCAGGTCGCAGAGAGCTACCTGGCTGCAGGCGCCATCCCGTCCGTCGAAGCCACCGGCACCATCTCCGAGCGCGACGTCCTCAAGGACTACTCGGAGTACCTCCGCAAGCTGGTGGACCTCTCCGGCATCCGCCCGCTGAAGGTCGTGGTGGACGCCGGCAACGGCATGGCCGGTCTCACCACCCCCGCCGTCCTGGGCTCCGAACTCCTGCCCGGCCTTCCGCTGGACATCACCCCGCTCTATTTCGAACTGGACGGAACCTTCCCCAACCACCCGGCGAATCCGTTGGAGCCGGAGAACCTGCGTGATCTGCAGGCCGCGGTCGTCGCCCATGGCGCGGATCTCGGTCTGGCGTTCGACGGCGACGCCGACCGTTGCTTCGTGGTGGATGAGAAGGGCCAGCCGGTGTCCCCTTCCGCCATCACCGGGATGGTGGCCCGCCGGGAGATCGCCCGCGCCAAGGCACTGGGTGAGGACCGTCCGGTCATCATCCACAATCTCCTCACCTCGCTCGCCGTTCCCGAACTGATCGAACACGACGGCGGACGGGCTGTCCGCACACGTGTGGGCCACTCCTTCATCAAGGCCGTCATGGCCGAGGAAGGTGCGGTCTTCGGCGGGGAGCACTCAGCGCACTTCTACTTCCGTGATTTCTTCAACGCCGACACCGGGATGCTGGCGGCAATGCACGTCCTGGCAGCGCTCGGAGAACAGAACGCACCACTGTCTGAGCTGGGCGCCGAGTACGAGCCCTATGTGTCATCCGGTGAGATCAACTCTGAGATCGAGGACAAGGCCGGCGCCGTGGCCCGGGTCCGGGCCAATTTCTCCGGCGAGGGCGTCTCGGAAGACACCATGGACGGCAGCACCTTCAGCGCGGCCGACGGCTCGTGGTGGTTCAACCTGCGCCCGTCCAACACGGAGCCCTTCCTTCGCCTGAACGCCGAGGCCAAGGACCACGCCACCATGGCGGAAGTCCGCGACAGGGTGCTGGCGCTCGTCCGCCAGTAATCGGCAGCAGTGCGGATCACCGCCTTCGCGGACGCGAGCCTGCGCGTCCTGATGCTCCTGAACGGGGTGGACAGCACCGGACCGCTGTCCACCCGGAGCATCGCCGAAGGCATCGGGGTCCCCTTCAACCATGTCGGCAAGGTCGTCCAACGGCTCCGGGACATGGGGCTGCTGGATGCTACACGCGGCCGTGCCGGCGGAATTCAAATCAGCTCCGCAGGGCGCACGGTCACGGTAGGAAGCGTCCTTCGGGCCCTGGATCAGGACGAGGAGCCGGCCGCCTGCCACAGTCCCAATGGGGACTGCCCACTCGCGGGCGACTGCGGCCTGCGATCGGCTCTTTTCCGAGCCCGGGAGGCCTTCTACGCAGCCCTGGACGAGCTCGTGATCGCCACGCTGCCGACCCCGCGGCAGATAGGGCCTGTACTGGTCCAGCTCGGATTCGGCCCTCCCCAAACCCCCGGAACGTAGCCCGGCCGAGGCCCGTATCGCGTCCGGCACTCCGGACAGTAACTTCCGAACGAGTCTTTGGATGGCATACCGTGCCAGAGCTTCCGGGATACCGGACAGTGCCCACCGTCACACGGGCTTCGTGCCGCCACGTCTGCGATTTGCTTATGTCAGGGATCACACCAGCTCACGTTCAAAGGAGATCGTGTCCATGACTTCACCCAACACCGGACTGCGCCGAGGCCTTTCAGCCCGCCACATCCGCTTCATCGGTCTCGGGTCCGCCATCGGCACCGGCCTCTTCTACGGTTCGTCCGGAGCCATCCAGGCCGCGGGCCCGGCCGTCCTCCTCGCCTACATCGTCGGCGGCGCCGTCGTGTTCATGGTGATGCGCGCCCTCGGTGAGATGGCCGTCCGCCACCCCGTCTCCGGCTCCTTCGGCCAGTACGCATCCCGCTATCTTGGCCCGTTCTCGGGCTTTCTGACCGGGTGGACCTACGTTTTCGAGATGTTCGTCGTAGCCCTTGCGGATGTCACCGCCTTCGGCGTCTACATGGGCTTCTGGTTCCCGAATGTCGAACGCTGGGTCTGGATCCTCTCGGCCGTCTTCATCATCGCCGCAGTGAACCTCGTAAGCGTGAAGGTCTTCGGGGAGCTGGAGTTCTGGTTCTCCATCATCAAGATCACGGCCATCGTCGCCATGATCGCCGGCGGCATCGCCATCATCATCTTCGGATTGAACAATCAGCACGAGAATGCCGCGGGGCTGCACAACCTCTGGGACCACGGAGGATTCACCCCCACCGGGATCATGGGCTTGATCAGCTCGTTCACCATCGTCATGTTCGCCTTCGGCGGCACCGAGGTCATCGGCATCACGGCCGGCGAGGCCCAGGACCCCAAGAAGGTCATCCCCAAGGCCATCAACTCCGTCCCCGTCCGCATCCTCTTCTTCTACATCCTGACTCTCGGCATCATCATGACCCTGCAGCCATGGAATACCATCGACGGCGAGGCCAGCCCCTTCGTCTCCATCTTCAGCTCGCTGGGTCTCACCGGAGCCGCTCACGTGCTCAACGCCGTCGTGATCACTTCAGCACTCTCCGCCATCAACGCGGACATCTTCGGCGCGGGTCGCATGCTGCACGGACTCGCCCAGCAGGGACAGGCACCCAAGGCTTTCATGAAGACCAGCAAGAGCGGGGTGCCGTTCATGACCGTGCTGACCATGGTCGCGTCCCTGCTGATGGGCGTCCTTCTGAACGTCTGGTTCCACGACCAGATCTTCTTCCTCATCGCAGCGCTGGCCACCTTCGCCACCGTCGTGGTCTGGCTGGTCATCCTCCTCTCCCACGTCCGGATGAAGGCGGAGATCAAGCGGGACAACAAGCTCCCATCCGAGTTCCCCATCCCGCTCTGGCCCCTGGGCAGCTACCTCGCCATCGCCTTCATCGTGTTCGTCATCGTGATGATCGGCGTACAGCCGGACTCGCAGCCCGCCCTGATAATCGGCGCACTCTGGATCGCCATCCTCACCGTGGTCTACTTCTTCTGCATCAAGGGATCCGGAAGGACCCGGATCGAGCTCGTTGATGAGACGGGCACCATCCCCGTGGTGCATGCAGACGAGGAGCCCGCCTCCGCAAGCAGCGGCGCCACCTCCTAGGCACATCGACCCCACCCGGCAGTCACCCAGTAGCCCTCCCGCTCTCTCCGAGCCGGGAGGGCTACGGCATTGGCCCCCGACTTGCTCCACCAGCCCCTCATCCGCCCCGCCTCCGAAGCTCCCGATTTGCCTTCTTCTACAAGCCGTAGAAAACTGGAGTTAATTACGTATTTTATATACGTAATTACCCTCAGCGAAGGAGAACCCCATGCTTTCAGCAACCGCCCGGCCCATCATCGAGGCGACCCTCCCTCTGATCGGGAGCAGGATCGGCGACATCACGCCCGTCTTCTACGCCAAGCTGTTCACCGCGCATCCCGAACTCCTCAACGGCACCTTCAGCCGCGCGAATCAACGCAACGGCGAACAGCAGAAGGCGTTGGCGTCTTCCATCGCGGGCTTCGCCAGCCACCTGGTGAACAGTCCGGGAACACTCCCCGAAACCATGCTGGGCAGGATCGCCCACAAACACGCCTCGCTCGGAATCACCGAGTCTCAGTACCAGGTGGTCTACCAGTACCTCTTCGAAGCCATCGCCGAGGATCTGGCCGAGGTCATCACGCCCGAGATCGCAGAAGCATGGACCGAGGTCTACTGGCTCATGGCCCAGAGTCTCATCCGCCTGGAAAAGGGCCTCTACGAGCGCCGGGCCAACGACGTCATGTGGAGCCACTGGAGGCTGCACGAGCGGACCGAGCTGCCGTCCGAGACCATTCGACTGACTTTCGTGCCCGCCGACGACACCCCGGCCACCCCGGGAGAGCCCGGCGGTTACATCAGTCTCCGCATGGCCGCGGATGATGGGATTCTCCAGGCCCGCCAGTACACGCTCTCCGTGGATGCCGCGGCCACCACGCATCGGACGATCACCGTCAAACGGGACGCCGATGGCGACATCTCTCCGCGTCTTCACGACTTCCTGCGGCTCGGCGACATCGTGGAACTCTCAAATCCCTATGGCGATATCGTCCTGGAAGAGACGGACCGCCCACTCGTCCTTGCAACCGCCGGCATCGGATCCACGCCGTCAGCCTCCATCCTCCGCTCCCTCGCAGAGACAGGCTCTCAGCGCGAGGTGATCCTCCTGCACGCGGACCGCTCTCCCGAGGCCTGGTCACTCCGCGCTCAGATGCTGGCCGATCTGGCCAGGCTCCCGCGGGCCCGCGCCGAATTCTGGTTCGAGACTCCGGGGGAACCACTGTCTGAAGGGCACTGCCACCGAGGCTTCATGGACATCAGCACGGTCGACCTTCCCGCCGACGCCAATGTCCTGTTGTGTGGCCCGACGCCGTTCATGAGCGCCGTCCGCTCCGCCGTGATCGCGGGCGGCATCCCGGCGGAACGAGTTCACTACGAGATCTTCGGCCCCGATGTCTGGCTCGCCACGGGCGCCTGAACCTGCCACCCTCTTCCGGCCCGGCACACCATGTGGTGCCATGGACTCATGACGTTCACCACAGCGCACATGTCCGCATCCCTGGATGGCTTCGTGGCCGGCCCCGAACAGAGCCTGGAGAACCCTCTCGGCAAGGGCGGTCCCTTGTTGCACCGCTGGCACATGGGCCCGGAATCAGAACGGGACGAGGTCGACGCGGAGTGGACCCGGAGCCTGCTGCGGCCACGCGGCGCCTATGTGATGGGCCGCAATATGTTCGGCCCGGTACGGGGTTCCTGGGACACCATGCCGGACTGGAAGGGCTGGTGGGGCGACGAGCCGCCCTATCACGCACCGGTCTTCGTCCTCACGCATCACGCTCATGAGCCGATCGAGATGGACGGTGGCACCACCTTCCACTTCGTCACGGAAGGCTTCGCCAAGGCTCTCGAACTGGCCCGGGAGGCGGGCGACGGCGACGTCGACATCGCCGGCGGAGCCTCGGCCGTGCGCCAGGCGTTCGAAGCCGGGGAACTGGACGAGCTGACGCTGGACATCGCGCCCGTGGTGCTCGGCGGCGGGGAGTCCATCTTCCCGGCCGGCGAAGCCGCCCCGCGCCTGGAGATCATCGAGACGGGCGTCTCCCCTCTGGCCACTCACATCCGCTACCGCGTCCTGCGCTGAATCGCCAGAACAGCTGAGACGCCAGAACAAGCGGAACCACCAGAACAGCGGACGGACGACGGCGGCGGCGCGGGTGACATCGCCCGCGCCGCCGCCGCATTCAGGCGCTTTCCAGGCCGGCGTCGTCGTACGCGTCCCGCGAGGCAAGGATGCTCGCCGCATGGGCTTCAGCCCAGACCCGCACCGCGTCGAGCGGTTGCAGCAGGCTGTCCCCGAGTGGGGTGAGCCGATACTCCACGCGCACGGGCACCTCGGCGAAGATCTCCCGGCTCACCAGGCCGTCCCGTTCCAGTGCGCGCAATGATTGGGTCAGTACTTTGGGGCTGACCCCCTGGACCACCAGCCGGATCTCGCCGAATCGCCGGGAGCCGTCCTTGAGCGCCTGGAAGATCAGTGGGGTCCATTTGTCCCCGATCCGTTGCAGGACGAGCCGGGAGGGACAGTTCTGATCCATGACGTCGAATGGCAGGCTTTCCATAAGGTAACTATATGACGTTGAAGTACTTGCTATCCAATAGATACTGTTGAAGCATCAAGCACGATCCCAGCCACTGAAATGAGGAAGTCATGAAGATCGCCGTCTACGGAGCCACCGGCATGGTCGGAAGCCAGCTCGTGAACGAAGCCCTCAGCCGCGGACATCAGGTAACGGCGGTGACCCGTCAGGGCCTGGAGGTGGACGGCACCACTGCCGTGGCAGCCGAGTTCGCCGACACCGCCACTCTGAGCCGCCTCGCCCAGGAGCACGACGTCGTCGCCATCTCGATCCCGACGCCGCGCAATGGCGACGCGCACGAACCGATCCTCCAGGCCCACAAGGACCTGATCGCCGCCCAGCCCGCGGCCCGCGTCTTCGTGGTCGGCGGCGCCGGCTCCCTCATGGCGGACCCCACCACGCGCCTTGTCGACGCCATGGGTTTCCCGGAAGCGTACCGAGCCGAGGCCCTCAGCTTCACAGCCATCCTCGGCCTCTACGAAGCCGCCCCGGAAGGCCTCGACTGGACCATGCAGTCGCCCGCACCGGAGATCGCTCCCGGCGAGCGCACCGGGAAGTATCACGTGGAGCGCGACTCGATCGCCGGCCCGTTCATCTCCACCCAGGACTTCGCCGTGGCAGCACTGGATGAACTCGAGAACCCGCAGTTCCGCCGCGCGCGGTTCAACGCCGCCAACTGAGCACACGCCCCGCGAGGTGACAGGTGAAGCCCCTTCCCGGTTCGGGAAGGGGCTTCACCTGTCACCTCGCGGGGCGTGAAGCACCTCCGGCAGGACGTAGCGATCCGGCAGAAGCTCCACTCGCCAGGAACCGCACCCGTCGCAGCGCTCGTACACCACGGTTCCCTCAGAGCTCGGATGACGGGAGCGCACACCCCAGAGGTGCTCGTGCCGGGCGGACGGGGAGGCGATGACGGGAAGGGTTCTGGTGTCCATGATTCAAGAGTGATGTAATGCCCTTATGCATCTCAACCCTTACGGCGAATATGCGGTACTCCTCGCCCAGTCTCTCGCCAACGACTGGCCGGCGGACCGGGACGGAATCGTCGCCCGCACCAGGGATTTCGGCATGACCATGGTCTTCGCCGAAGAGGCCCGGGAGCATGAGAGGCTGAGCGACGTCGTCGAGGAATGGCTCGCGGTGGTCGACGCCTCCGAGCCTCGCGCCCGAGCACGTCTGCTGAACCGCATCATGGCCGATGAGGCCGCCTACCCCCATCTGACGGACCACGACGAGGAAGGCTGGCACCTCCACTACCGCGACGACGGCAAGGGCCTGGTCAACACTCTACGAGCAGTCTTCGCCGTCGGCACCGCCCTGCACCTGACCACCCGCGGCATGCACCGGCTCTCCCGCTGCGCGGCAGGGGCCGAGACCCCGGGAGACTGCCGCAACGTCGTCGTCGACGTCTCGCGCAACGGCACGCAGAAGTACTGTTCCGTCCGCTGCGCGAACCGCGCGGCCGTCCGCCGCCACCGCGCGGCACAGCATCAGGACAGCTAGCTCACGAAAGACGGCTCAGAACAACTGCCGCCAGTTCGTCCGGGCGAGGTCGAGAAGTTCATCACCCCGACCGGACATGACCGTCCGCAGGGCGTACAAGGCGAATCCCTTGGCCTGCTCGACCGTGACGGCGGGCGGCACCGAAAGCTCCTGACGCGCCGTGACCACGTCCACGAGAGCCGGACCGTCATGAGCCAACGCTTCGGCGAGCGCGCCCTCCAGCTGCGAGGCGTCCTCCACCCGGATCCCCTTGATGCCGAGCGCCTCGGCCACCTGGGCGAAGTCCGGATTGGACAGGCCGGTCCCGAAGTTCACAAACCCGGCCGCCTTCATCTCCAGCTCCACGAAATTCAGGGACGAGTTGTTGAAGACCACGAGCTTCACGGGCAGCTTGTTCTGCGTCAGCGTGATGAGCTCTCCCAACATCATGGCCAGGCCACCGTCCCCGGCCAGGGCCACGACCTGCCGCTCCGGATCCAACGCCGCCGCCCCGATGCCGTGCAGCAGGGCGTTCGCCATGCTGCCGTGATTGAACGACCCCAGCAGCCGTCGCTTGCCGTTCATGCTCAGGTAGCGTGCCGCCCACACCACGGGCGATCCGACGTCGGCGGTGAACACGGCGTCATCAGCCGCGAGCCGGTCGACGACACGCGCCACATACTGCGGGTGCAGAGGCTGGCCCTTCTTGGTCGGGCTCGCCAGATCGTCAAGCTTGGCCCGCGTCTTGGCGTAGTGCTTGCGGGACGACTCCAAGTGGGAGCGGTCCTTCTTGCGTTCCAGCAACGGCGCGAGGGCTTGGGCGGTGTCCCTCACGGTCCCGACGAGCCCGAGGTCCAAGCGGGCCCGCCGCCCGAGCTGTTCGCCCCGGATGTCCACCTGGATCACCTTCGCGTGCGAGGGGTAGAACTGCTGATAGGGGAAATCGGTGCCGAGCATGAGCAGAGCGTCGCAGTCCTCCATGGCCTTGTAACCCGAGGCGAAGCCGAGCAGGCCGGTCATGCCGACGTCATAAGGGTTCTCATACTCGATGAACTCCTTACCCCGTAGAGCGTGCACGATCGGGGCACCCAGCGCTTCAGCGAGGCCGAGCACCTCGGCATGCGCCCCCTGCACACCGGCACCGGCCAGGATGGTGACCCTGGAGGCCTGGTTCAGCAGGGCCGCGGCCTCGTGCAGTTCGGTCTCCGAAGGAACGATTCTCGGCTCGGTCTTGCGGATCACGGCGAGAGCGTCGCTGGCGGCCTGGGCGAGGGCGACGTCGCCGGAGATGACGACGACGGCCACTCCGCGCTTCTCCACGGCGGTCCGCATCGCGATGTCAAGAATCCGGGGCATCTGGGCCGGGTCCGTGACCTGTTCCGCGTAGACGCTGCACTCCCGGAAGACCTCCTGAGGGTGGGTCTCCTGGAAGTAGGTGGAGCCGATCTCGCTGGACGGGATGTGCGCTGCGATCGCCAGTACCGGCACCCGCGAGCGGTTGGCGTCATACAGCCCGTTGATCAGATGAAGATTGCCCGGTCCGCAGGATCCGGCGCAGACCGCGAGTTCCCCTGTCAGGGCGGCTTCCGCAGCGGCCGCGAACGCCGCGGCCTCCTCGTGGCGCACATGGACCCACTCGATGGAGGGGGTCTCACGCAGCGCGTCGGTGAAGCCGTTCAGCGAATCACCGGGAATGCCGTAGACGCGGTGAACGCCGTTCGCGGCAAGAGTGTCGACAATGTTCCGCGCGATGGTTGCCATGCTTCCGACCCTACGGCCCGCCTCCGTGCCACGGAACCCCTTCCGGATGGCTCATTGCTCACAGCCTCCTGTGGCGCAAAAGACATCACCTCGGGACCGGAGCGCCGTCCGCAGCGGACGACGACGGCATCGGCGGTAGGGTGTAGGCGTGAGAGCCGGACGGTATGCCAAAGGAGAAGCCAAGCGCGAAGAGATCCTCCGGACAGCACTCGAGGTGTTCGCCTCGGAGGGCTACCACGGCACCAGCATCCGGGAGATTGCCCGACGATGCGGCTTGAGCGGTCCGGGACTGTTGCACTATTTCGGGTCCCGGGAGAACCTTCTGACCGAGGTGCTCCAGGCCCGGGCCGCCTTCAACTCACAGACGTTCTTCGCCGGCGAGCCGGATGCCATCGAGGCCCTGATGAAACTTCTGGATCACAACGAAACCGTGCCCGGGCTCATATCCCTCTACTTGGTCCTGGCCGGGGACGCCGGGGCGCCAGAGCACCCGGCCGCGACATATTTCGCGTCCCGCTTTCCTCAAGCCCGAGAACTGATAACCCACGCCGTCCGCGCCCAGGGGCTCAGACCCCGGGCCGGTCTCAATGATGACGAAGCAGCCAGCATTCTCATCGCAGTCATGGACGGAATCCAAGTCCAGTGGCAGGTCGACAAGTCCCGGTCCATGAAAGAACTGGTACTCAAGGCCGGCCGCAGTCTTTACGAACCGATCTCAGGAAACCCCTCGAGCGAACCGTCATGACCCGCGGACACCCGATGTTTTCGGGTCGCGCCCCTTCTCACTCCTAATTGATGAAGGGGCACGACCACGCGTGAGCTCGTTTCTCAGCACGAGAGTCGAAAACCCACGCCTTGGGCGTCGAGCGTCCCCCGCATCGCCGCACCCAAGCCATCGCGGGCACCGCTCTCTCTCCAGGAAAAATCCGGCCCCGCACTCGGCCCCACCGGAAGGCGCGTCTGAAACGACCATTCGGTGGCATTGCAATTTCCACCATAACTTAACACTGTTAGGTATTTCCATGTCGACGCTCGTCCGCTCGTCACGCGGAGGCGGATCGCCATCCATGAGAAGCGCAGCCGCACAAAGCCTCTCAGCCTTCCCGGACAAGCGACGGCGCACCGGGTACGGCGCGTTCGACGGCGGTGGATTCACCGTCAACATCGTCAACAGCAGCCGGCACGTCCGTCGTCCCGCGGACCGTGCGCGCACGACGGCCCAGGAGCGCGCCGAATTGCGAGAGGGCCACGCCACCCAGCAGGACTGCGCCACCCAGCAGTTCCCAGGTGCCCGGCACCTCGCCGAAGACCAGCCAGCCGGCCAGCATCGCGACCGGCGGGACGAGCAAGGTGAACGGCGCCACGCGTGCAGCGGGGTACTTCTGCAGGAGCCCGTTCCAGAGCGTGAACGCCAGAAGCGTGGACACCAGGACCGTGAAGAGGGTGGAACCCCATGCCAGGGGCGTCATGCTGAGCACCGCCTGGACCGGGACCGCCGGGCCGTCGAGCAGCACTTCGAGGGCCAGGAGCGGAACGGGGACCACGGCGGCGGACCAGACCACCAGAGCGAACGGATCCGCGCCACGGGCCGAGCGGGAGACCACATTGCCCAGGCCCCAGGACAGCCCACCGGCAAGGCCCAGGAAAAGGGGCAGGACATCGGCCGACACTCCACGGCCCAGCACCACGATCCCGAGACCGACAAGCCCCAGCAGGACGCCCGCCAACTGAGGACGCGAGGGCCGTTCGCCGAGCAGGAGCGCCGCCAGCAGGACGGTGAAGAGGACCTGGCTCTGCAGGATGAGCGGGGCGAGCCCCGAAGGGAGACCGAGATGCATGGCGAGGTAGATGAAGCCCAGGTGCCCGGCACTCATGAAGAGCCCGACCCCCGCGATCACCCGCCACGACACTGCCGGGCGACGGACGACGAGAATGAGCGGGAACGCGACCAGCGCGAAGCGCAGGGCGGCCAGGACCAGCGGCGGCACGTCATGCAGGCCCACTTCGATCGCGACGAAGTTGACGCCCCAGATGAGGGCGACGAGCAGGGCACAGAGAACATGGCGGCTTTTCACCACTTCAGCTTCCCGCCATAAACCATAAAGATCCAGCAATGATTTTCACTGCGAATTCGGTAGAGTTACTTCATGATTGATCCTCAGGCCCTGCAAGCCCTGGTGGCCATCGAACGCACGGGCAGCGTCGCCGCGGCGGCCGCCTCGTTGGGCTTCACGCCTTCGGCGGTCTCCCAGCAAGTGAAGAAACTGGAACGCCAGGCCCGCGCCACCCTGCTGGAGCGCCAGGGGCGAGGGGTCCTCCTCACCGAACGTGGCCGCGTCCTGGCTCTTCGCGGTGCGGCCCTCCTCGCCAGCCTGGAGGAACTCGAGTCCGAATTGACCGAGGAGGAGACCCCCTCGGGCGTCCTCCGACTGGCCTCCTTCTCGAGTGCCAACCGAGCCTTCCTGGGAAACCTGGCCACCTCCCTGCGTCGGCTCGCGCCGGATCTGGCGCTGCAGGTCGCCGCGGCCGAACCCGAGGAAGGAGCACGGAAGGTGGCCGCGGGTGAAGTCGATCTGGCCATTGTCCACAACTGGAATTCCGTGCGGTTGGAGGTGAACCCGTCCGTGGAGACCTCGCCGTTGCTGCACGACGTGGCCGACGTGCTGCTCCCCGCCGCGCATCCACTGGCCGCACGCCGGGAGCTGACCGTCCTTGACGTCCAGGACGAGCCCTGGTGCGCCACTCCCCCGGGTGCCATCTGCCACGAAGCACTGCTGCGTCTCTTCGCCACGCAGGACACGGCCCCGCGAATCCTGTTCACCGACCCCGAGTTCGCCACCCACATCGCCCTCGTGGACGAAGGGGCCGCACTGGCTCTGGTCCCGCGCCTCGGACGGCCCGAGCTGCCGGCCGGCGTCGTCGCCCGCACCCTGATCCCTGGGCGGTCCGCCGCCGACGTCTCCCCCGAAGATCTCCCGGCGCGCCACATCTCCGTGGCATACCGGAAGACCTTCGCGGCGAATCCCGGGGTCCGCCTGGCGGTGCGGGAGCTGGAGAGGATCGCGACGGAGCTGGCCTAGACCACCCGCCGGCCGCCACCCGGCGACGGGCGACGCCGTCACGCCCCACTGGCTCCGCCCGGCCCGGCCGAGTCCGCTACCCAGGGCATCCACTCGGGCCGAGTCCGCTGTTCGGGGGGGGGGGGGGGGGCGCCCCCGGGGGGGGGGGGGGCGACGGGAACATCCGTCACCGCGACGCGCGGGCGGGGCGGTTGGTCCGAGGGCT
>NZ_JBIVFT010000011.1:0-95579 GCF_044748305.1 Arthrobacter sp. NPDC090010 | reverse complement strand
TTGCGTTCCACGGGGGTCGCGGCGTTGCGTTGCTCGATGCGCAGGAGCTTACGGCCTTCAGGGGCAAGAGTCACAGAACTACTCCTTCTTCAACGCCGCGGCGGCGTCCAGGGGGCACAGAGGGTGGTGCCGCCGTGCAGGAGGAAGTCCTCCTGCACGGCAGCGACGAGGCTAGGCCAGCGAGCTGACACCCGGGTACAGCGGGTGAGCCGCGGCGAGAGCCGCCACTCGCTCGCGCAGTCCCGAGAGATCGGCGTCGCCGTCGGCGATCAGGGCTTCGGCGATGATGTCCGCGACCTCGCGGAAGGCGGCTTCGCCGAATCCGCGGGTTGCGAGTGCCGGGGTGCCGATCCGGAGGCCGGAGGTGACCATCGGAGGCCGCGGGTCGAACGGCACGGCGTTGCGGTTGACGGTGATGTCGATGGCGGCCAGACGGTCCTCGGCCTGCTGCCCGTCCAGTTCGCAATTCCGCAGGTCCACCAGTACCAGATGGACATCGGTGCCTCCGGAGACGACCGCGATGCCCTTGGCTGTGACATCGGGCTGCGTGAGCCGCTCGGCGAGGATCCGGGCCCCGGAGAGCACCCGTTCCTGACGCTCCCGGAACTCGGCAGACGCCGCGATCCCGAAGGCCACGGCCTTTCCGGCGATGACGTGCTCCAGAGGCCCACCCTGTTGACCAGGGAAGACGGCGGAGTTGATCTTCTTCGCGATGTCCGCGTCGTTGGAGAGGATGACGCCGCCACGAGGGCCGGCGAGGGTCTTGTGCGTGGTGGAGGTGGTCACGTGAGCATGCGGCACCGGCGAGGGGTGCAGGCCCGCTGCCACGAGCCCGGCGAAGTGCGCCATGTCCACCATGAGGTAGGCGCCCACGGAGTCGGCGATCCGGCGGAACTCGGCGAAGTCGAGCTGCCGGGCGTACGCCGACCAGCCGGCCACGATCAGCGCGGGGCGGTGTTCCTGAGCGAGCCGCTCGACCTCGGCCATGTCCACGGTGTGGGTGTCCTCGCGGACGCCGTAGGGCACCACGTTGTACAGCTTGCCGGAGAAGTTGATCCGCATGCCGTGCGTCAGATGCCCGCCGTGAGCGAGATTCAGACCCATGATGGTGTCGCCTGGCTTGATCAGCGCGTGCATCACCGCGGCGTTCGCCTGGGCGCCGGAGTGCGGCTGGACGTTCGCGTACTCAGCGCCGAAAAGTGTCTTGAGACGGTCGATGGCGAGCTGCTCGATGACGTCGACGTGTTCACAGCCGCCGTAGTACCGCTTCCCGGGGTATCCCTCGGCGTACTTGTTCGTCAGGACCGAGCCCTGAGCCTGCATGACGGCCACCGCGGTGTGATTCTCGGAGGCGATCATCTCCAGTCCGTCGCGCTGACGGTGCAGCTCGTCGTCGATCTTGGTCGCGATCTCGGGGTCCAGCTCGGACAGCGTGGAGTTCAGGGAAGCGGAGACGATCTGCTCGTATTCGGCGGTCGTGGAGTTCACAGTTCGCCTCCGTTCGCTGCTGCGTACTCGGCGGCGGACAACAGTGGCCCTTCCGAGGTCACAGCGACCTTGAACAGCCAGCCTGCACCGTAGGGATCGCTGTTGATCAAGGCGGGATCGTCCGCGAGGGCTGCATTGACCTCGATGACCTCACCGCTGACGGGAGCATACAGATCCGAGACCGACTTGGTGGATTCGACTTCACCGCAAGTCTCGCCCGCGGTCAGGGTGCTTCCGGTTTCCGGGAGATCCACATAGACGATGTCGCCGAGGGCCTCAGCCGCCACGGCGGAGATCCCGACCCCGGCCGTGCCACCATCCTCGAGAGCCACCCATTCGTGCTCGGCTGAATACCTCAGCTCCGCGGCCACTTTGCTCATCTCACTACCTCATTTCCTTTGCGGCTCATGCACCGTGCGTGCCAGGAGGCCGGCCGGGCCGCACCGCGGATGCCGGGGCGGCGCACGGAGGCGCGTCGCCAGGCCTGGCGGGGGAGTGAAGCGGGTCCGGCGGGCAGGGGAACTCCTTGGCTCAGGCGCCCGGCGGGCGCCACGATGACAGGGTTCCTCCCCGCTCTGTATGGGACCTGAGAGATTCCGCGGGCTGTGAGTCCGCTTGCACCGTCGGTGAGTCCGGATGTCCGGACTGCTTTCCAGAGGCGCCTGGCCGCGGCGGTACGGGTGCCTGAGAGATTCCCGGGGAGGGTTTGCTCCTACGGCGCCTGACCGGGGTGACCGGCAGGGCTCTCCCGCCGCGGATCATCGGCATGCGTCACCTTGCGGTGATGCGGCTCACACGATATCCGGTGCCGCGTGGGAAATGCAAGACGAACGACGGCGCGGTGTGCCTGGGCGGGGCACGCCGCGGATCTACGATCATGGTGAGAATCACAGGGGGCTGTTGATGACGAACGAACAACCGATCACCCGACGCGCGGCACTGGCCGCTCTGGGGGTCGTGGCCACGCCTTTGCTGGCTTCGTGTGGCCTCGTCGCGGAGGACACGACGCCGGCCGCTCACCCGGGACCTGCGGGGCCGCCGTCGGGTGGCCCGCCGTCGTCCGTCGTCGCCTCGCGCCCCGCGGCACCGAAGCCGCAGCCGACGTTCGTGAGTGATTTCAAGATCCCGCCGATTCAGGACGGCATGGTCCCGGTCATCACCCGGGTCACGACCAAACAGCCGGTGGTGTTCCTGACCATCGACGACGGATTGGCCAAGAGCCCCAGGGAACTGCAGCTCCTGGACCAGTACGGCTATCCCGCGACCCTGTTCCTGACCAAGAGCGCCATGGGGGAGAACCCCGGCTTCTTCAAGGCCTTCCAGAAGCGTGGCGACCACATCCAGGACCACACGATCAGTCACAACACGAGCATGGTGAATGCGTCCTACGAGTACCAGCTCGGCGAGATCGTCGGCATGCGGGACTACATCACGGCCGAATACGGCGTCGCCCCCACGCTGTTCCGGCCGCCGGGAGGCTTCTACTCCAACGCCATGCGCCGGGCCGTTGCCGCGGCCGGGCTGAAGGCCATCATCCACTGGGAATGCAAGGCCAACGCCGGGCACATGGATTTTCAGGTGGGCAACGCCCTGCGACCGGGTGATATCTGTCTCATGCATTTCCGCAAGGAGTTCGCAGCGGACCTGGCCGCCTTCCATGCGGCGCAACGCGCATCGGGGCTGACAGTGGTCCGGCTGGAGGACTTCATCGGCGCGTGACCCCTCTGTCCGGCGGTCCCGAAAGTGGGATAGCGTCGGAAGGGACCGGTACGAACCGACTCAGAGGAGCAAGCATGAAGGCATCACCCACGCTCGCGGCCAATCTCCAGGCCGTGTTGACCGACCTGATCGAATTGCACCTGCAGGGCAAGCAGGCCCACTGGAACATCGTGGGACCGAACTTCCGCGATCTGCACCTCCAGCTGGACGTCCTGATCGACCTGGCCCGCAACCTCAGTGACGACGTCGCCGAGCGCATGCGCGCCCTGGAGGCCGTCCCGGACGGACGCAGCGTCACCGTCGAGAAGGACACCAGTCTCGCGGCGTTCCCCGAGGGCCTGATCTCCACGCATGACGCCATCGACCGCATCGTCGCGGCCATCAACGCCACCGTCGGCACCACGCGCAAGGTCCACGACCAGGTGGACGAGGAGGACCCCACCTCGGCGGACCTCCTGCACACGGTGCTGGAGGGGCTGGAGCAGCAGGCCTGGCTCATCGGTGCGGAGAACATGTCCGCCTGACCCGGTCCAGGATGTGCCGAAGGGCGGGGTTCCGCATTGCTTGCGCAATGCGGAACCCCGCCCTTCGGCTGTGGCGGCCTGCTCAGTCGACGAGCGCCGGGGTATCCATCTTGAGGGTCTGTCCGCGGAAGAACTCGGGCTGCTTCCGCGCCATGAGGAGCATCACCACGACGCCGAGCAGCAGAATGCCCACTCCGACCACGAATACGAGGCCGACGCCGAACACGGCCGTGCCGGAGCCGAACGCGGGGTCCCAGGAGTCCACCGCTGTCTGGATCATGACGACGAACAGCATGATGCCGCCGACCACGGGTGCCAGACCCCGCAGCAGGAAGTTCCGGAGGCTTGTGAACAGGGTCTTCCGGAAGTACCAGACACAAGCGAAAGCCGTCAGCCCGTAGTAGAAGCAGATCATCAGTCCGAGCGCCAGGATGGTGTCATTGAGCACGTTCTGGCTCAGGATGTGCATGACGGCGTAGAAGCCCCAGGAGATGATGCCCGCAGCCACCGTCGCGTTGGCGGGGGTGAAGTGGACGGAATCCACCTTGGCCATCGCCTTGGGCAACGCGCCGTAGTGGCCCATGGCCAGCAGCCCACGGGCCGGGGACATGAACGTGGACTGCAGGGACGCCGCCGAGCTGGAGAGCACGGCCAGCGACATCAGGATGGCCAGGGGACCCATGATCGGGCTCGCCAGGGCAGTGAAGATGTTGCCCGCGTTGTCCGGGTTCTTCAGGCCGACGCCCTGCTCGCTGATGCCTGCGAACATGATGCACGCGATGGAGACGACGAGATAGATGGCCAGCACCGAGATCGCCGTGATGGTCCCGGCCTTGCCGGCGGTCTTGCGGCCGTCCTTGGCCTCCTCGTTCAGCGTGAGGCAGACGTCCCAGCCCCAGTAGACGAAGATCGACAAGGAGATCCCGGCCGAGATGGCACTGAAGCTGTCCACCTTGCTGAGGTCGAACCATTCCCAGGAGAAAGCCATGCCCTGCCCTGAGTTCTCCCAGTTCACGATGGCCATGACGGCGAAGAGTCCGAGCACGAGGAGCTGGAATCCGACCAGGATGTACTGAACGTTCTTCGCGGTCTCCAGGCCGCGGTAGCTGATCCAGACGGCGGCGACCACGAAGACCAGGCAGGTGCCGACATTGATCCACTGATTCGCGGCCAGGTCGGCGAGGCTCTCGATACCGGTGATCTGTGCCAGGAAGAGGTAGAAGAAGTCCACCGCTACGCCGGCCAGATTGGAGAGCACGATGATGTTCGCCGCGAGGAGGCCCCAGCCGCCCATGAATCCGATCCAGGGGCCGAAGGCCTTGGTGCTCCAGGTGAAGGTGGTTCCCGAGTCGGGTGAATCGGTGTTCAGCTCCCGGTAGGCCAGGGCCACCAGGACCATCGGGATGAAGCCGATCACGAAGATGATGGGCAACTGGGCACCGACCACCTGGACGGTGGGACCGAGAGCCCCGGTCAGGGTGTAGGCGGGGGCGATGGTCGACAGGCCGATCACCACGATGGCGAGGAGACCGAGCTGTCCGGTTTTCAGGCCTTTGCCTTCGATCTCCTGATGCGTGCTGCGTTGCTGCTGGTGTTCCAAGCGAGTGGCTTTCTGTGCGAGGCCGGCCGCGTCGTCGCGGCCAGGCGGTACTACATTGCCCGGTATCGTCCCCGGACGCCGGAAGGGGCCCGCCAGGTGGCGGGCCCCGAGGTCAGCGGGCGACGGGCTGTTGCTGTGTGATGCAGTGGATACCGCCACCGCGGGCGAAGAGCTCGCGGGCGTCCACCGTGACGATCTCGCGGCCGGGGTAGGCGGCGGAGAGCGCTTCAACGGCACGAGCATCGTTTTCGTCGTTGAAGGAGCAGGCGATCACGGCTCCGTTGATGGCGACGTGGTTGATGTAGCTGTAATCGACGAAGCCCTCTTCGTCCTCCAGCGTGACGGGTGCGGGCACCGGGATGACCGTGAACGGGCGGCCCGCCGCGTCGGTGCTGTCTTTGAAGAGCGCGAGGATCTCCTGGGACACCTGGTAATCGGGGTGCTCCGGGTTCTCCTGATGGTGGACCAGCACGGTGCCGGGGGACGGCATGACTGCGACGATGTCGACGTGGCCGCGGGTGCCGAACTCCTCGGAATCGCGGGTCAGGCCGCGGGGCAGCCAGATGACCTTGCTGGCACCGATGGTGCGAGCCAGTTCGGCCTCCACCTGCGCCTTGGTGGCGCCCGGATTCCGGCCCGGATCCAGCTGCACGGTCTCGGTCACCAGGACGGTTCCTTCGCCGTCGACATGGATTCCGCCGCCTTCGTTGACCAGGGCGGAGGGCACGAGCTGCGCCGGGGTCTGGGACGCCACGAAGGAGCCGATCTTGGAGTCTTTGTCCCATGCGGCCCAGTCCTGGCCGCCCCAGCCGTTGAAGACCCAGTCGACGGCGCCGAGGCGGCCTTCGGAATCCAGGACGAAGCTGGGGCCGATGTCGCGCATCCAGGCGTCGTTGAGCTCGGCGGACACCACCTCGACGCGGGGGTCCAGGTAGCGTGCGGCGATCTCGGTGTCGGCGGGATCCACGACCATGGTGACGGGCTCGAACCGCACCGCGGCGTTGGCCACGGCGGCCCAGGTGGTGCGTGCCGCGTGGGCGTCCTCTTCCGTCTCACCCAGTGTGTAGCCCTCGTGCGGGAAGGCCATCCACAGCCTGGACTGCTCCGCGGTTTCGGAGGGCATGACCCACAGGGGGGCGTTGGCGGTGCCGCTGGTTTCTTCAGCCACGTCAGACTCCAATGTGTGAGGGCTTGTCTGTGAGGAGAGCCACAAAAATGAATATTATTCATTTAGTATGAGTGGTGCGCTTCACATTTGGCAAACCGTGCCGGATATGATGTGCGCCGCACGGGCCTGACCTGGGATGACCTGGTCAGGCCCATGCGGCGCGCTCCCCGTGAGCCGCCGGAGCGGCTCCATGCCGGACTCCCCAGGCCGGCAGGCCTTGATGTTCAGGGCTCCTGAGGCGCACGACGCGCTCAGTGGGCCGAATGCTCCCGCTGGCTCTCCTTCGACGCCTTCGGCACCGAACGCAGCCCGATGCCGGCGGCTACTGTCACGCTCACCATCAGGAGCGCGCCGATGGCCGCGGTGATGGTGACGCCCGAGTCGAAGGCGTGCTGCGCCGTCGTCATCAGCTGTGTGCCCAGCTCGCCGCCCACCCGGTGCGCGACATCGACGGCGCCCGCCAGTGTCTCGCGGGCCACGGAGCCGTCGGCATCGCTGAGGCCGGCCGGCAGCTGCAGGTGCTGCTGGTAGCTGGCCGTCAGGATCGAGCCCAGGACGGCGGTGCCCAGCAGGGCGCCGAACTCGTAGCCGGTCTCCGAGATCGCGGAGGCCGCACCCGCCTTCTCGGCGGGGACCGAGCCCATGATCAGATCGTTCGAGATCGTCTCGGCGGCGCCGATGCCCACGGAGAGCAGATAGACCGCGAGCAGGTATACCGGCATGCCGACGGCCTGTCCGAACAGTGCCACCAGGATGTACGCGGTGGCGCTCAGCGAGAGGCCGCCCATCACCACCATGCCGGGCCGGAGGGCCCGGACCAGTGGCACGGAGCTGAGTCCCGCGATGATCGTCGCGACGGAGGCGGGCAGCAGCGTGAGTCCCGCGGTCAGGGGGCTCATCCCTTCCACCAGCTGAAGATGCTGGGAGAAGAAGAAGATGAAGCCCGTCATTGAGACGAAGGACAGTACGTTGGCCGCGATCGACGTGCTGAAGACAGGGTTGGAGAACAACGACATGTCCAGCATCGGGTAGGGCAGCCGGAGCTGGCGCCGCACGAAGATCACACCCATGCCCAGGCCGAAGAAGGCGAGGGCGAGCGGGAGCGGCTGCAGGCCGTGCACCGTCAGTTCCTTGATGGCGACGGCGATCGGGCCCATCGCGAGAATGGACAGCGCGATGCTGGGGGCGTCGACCGGATGCGGCGAGGTGTCTTTGGACTCGGGGATCATCTTGACGCCGAGGACGAGCAGCGGGATCAGGAGGAATGCCGGAAGCATGAGTACCGCGCCCCACCAGAAGTGGTCCACCAGCCAGCCGCCGACGATCGGGCCGATGGCGGCTCCGCCGGAGAAGAAAGCTGCCCAGATGGCGATGGCCAGACGGCGCTGATTGGCGTCCGTGAAGATGTTGCGGATCAGGGAAAGCGTGCTCGGCATCAAGGTGGCGCCGAACAGGCCCAGGGCCGCGCGGCCGGCGATCAGTGCGCCGGCGGTCGGGGCGAAAGCCGCTGCGATGGAGGCCAGGCCGAAGCCGACGCTGCCGATCATGAGAAGCTTGCGCCGCCCGACGCGGTCGCCGAGGTTGCCCATGGCCACCAGGAGGGCGGCCAGGACCAGCGGGTAGGCGTCGATGATCCAGAGGAGCTCCACGCCGCTCGCGTGCAGTGCGCTCGCAATGGCGGGAAGGGCGAAAGTGAGGGCGGTGTTGTCCACCGCTACGAGCAGTACGGGCACCATGAGAAGCGCCAGGGCGGCCCACTTACGCCATGGCGCCGTCCCGAGGCTCGTCTGAGGAGTCAAGGTTTTGGTCGTCATGTCCATAACTGTACCGTCTGGACTGTATAGTTTCAACCTGAATCCAGTCCCTCTCTTCGACGCACCATGCAGAATGGAACCCATGCCACGAAAGCCAGTCGCCCGTCATGCCGTCCTGGACGCTTTTGAATCCCTGCTGATCGAAGTGGGTGAGAGGGGCGCGACCCTGGACGCCGTGGCGGCGCGCGCCGGAGTCTCCAAGGGTGGGCTGCTGTATCACTACGCGAACAAGGAAGCCCTCATCTCAGCGCTTCTGGACCGCTTCGACGAACTGGCGCAGGAGGAAGTCGAAGCGATGAAGACGGCCCCCGAGGGCGCGGGCGTCTACTTCATCAAGGCGTCGATCTGGGACGGCGGTCCACTCGACAGGTCCTTCGTCGCGGCCTCGCGGCTGGCGGAAGTGGCGCACGAGGAGACTCAGCGCCGTTTCGTGGGCATTCAGCGGCAGTGGCTGGAGGTGCTCACCGCCGAACTCGGAGAGGATCTCGCCCGTGCCGTCAGGTACATGTCCGACGGCCTCTATTTCAACGCGGTGCTGGAGAACGGGGGAGGCCGCGCCATGGATCCCACCAAGACCGACGCCGAAGTGGAAAGTCTCCTGCGCGTCCTCGAGTCGGTGCGGGGCAGGCTCTGAGTCCTGCAGGCCCTGCGTTTGCCCTCTGAGCCTCCGTGGGGGGACAATTGAGCCTGTGACTGCGATCACCGCTGTCGCATCCAACTGAATATGCTTTCGATCCGCGGCGGGAGAGTCCTGCAAGTGGGTACATGCAGGCGCCGTAGGAGCAAAACCTCCCCAGGAATCTCTCAGGCCCCAGTACCGCCGCAGCGAGGCAACTCTGGAAAGCAGCCGGTTTTCGCCGGCTCACCGACGGTGCAGGCACCGGCTTCTGGCCGATGCGAAAACTCTCAGGTCCCACACAGAGCGGGGAGGAGCCCAGATCAGTTCCGGCGTATCCCTCGCCGGGTGAGCAATGGAGTTCCTTCGTGACGAATCCCTCCGCAGTCCTCGACGCGACCAGCGCAGGCCAGGCCACGTCCGCCACCTTCGTGGACCGCCATATCGGCGCCCGCCGTGAGTCCGACATCGCCACCATGCTGCAGGCCGTCGGCTACAGTTCCGTGGACGCCCTCGTCCAGACCGCCGTCCCGGACGACATCAAGCAGCCCACCCCGCTCGCTCTGCGCCCCGCCCTCTCCGAGGTCGAGGTCCTGGCCGAACTGCGCCGTCTGGCCTCCAAGAACCGCACCGCGGTCCAGCTCATCGGCCAGGGCTACTACGACACCGTCACCCCCGCGGTGATCCGTCGCAACATCCTCGAGGCCCCGGCCTGGTACACCGCGTACACCCCGTACCAGCCGGAGATCTCCCAGGGCCGCCTCGAAGCCCTGCTGAACTTCCAGACCATGGTCCAGGACCTGGTCGCCCTGCCCATCGCCAACGCCTCGCTCCTGGATGAGTCCACCGCCGTCGCCGAGGCCGTACTGCTCATGCGCCGTGCCAACAAGTCCAAGGAGGCCGCCGGCGGCAAGACCGTCCTGGACGCCGACCTCCTTCCGCAGACCATTGCCCTGGTGAAGGGCCGTGCCGAGGCCCTCGGCTTCGAGGTCGAGGTCGCCGACCTCGCCGCCGGTCTCCCGGAAGGCGCCATCAACGGCATCGTCCTCCAGCAGCCCGGCGTCTCCGGCCGCGTCTTCGACCACGCCCCGGTCATCGCCGCCGCCAAGGAACGCGGTGCCATGGTCACCGTGGCAGCCGATCTGCTGTCCCTCACCCTCATCGTCCCTCCGGGCGAGCAAGGCGCCGACATCGCCGTCGGCAGCGCCCAGCGCCTGGGTGTGCCGCTGTTCTTCGGCGGCCCGCACGCCGCCTACATGGCCGTCCGCCAGGGCCTCGAGCGTTCTCTCCCGGGCCGTCTGGTCGGCGTGTCGAAGGACGACGCCGGAACGCCCGCCTACCGTCTGGCTCTTCAGACCCGCGAGCAGCACATCCGCCGTGAGAAGGCCACCTCCAACATCTGCACCGCCCAGGCGCTGCTGGCCATCGTGGCCTCCATGTACGGTGTCTTCCACGGTCCGGACGGTCTGAAGGCCATCGCCGCCCAGGTCCATGCGCACGCAGCGCGCTTCGACGCGGCCGTGCGTGCAAGCGGCCTGCAGACCGTCGCGGGCGAGTTCTTCGACACCGTCACCGTCTCCGTGCCGGGCCGCGCCGCGGAGGTCCTCAAGGCCGCCGAGGCCGCAGGCTACAACCTCCGGGCCATCGACGCCGACACCCTCGGTGTCTCCTTCGATGAGACCACCACCGCCGCCGTGGTCGAGGCCGTCGCCGGTTTCTTCGGCGCCGACGCCGCCTCCGTGGACGGTGCCGTCCAGCCCGCGGCCCTGCCGGAGGCTTTGCGACGTGGCAGCGACTTCATGACCCACCCGGTGTTCAACACCCACCGCTCCGAGACCCAGATGCTGCGCTACATCCGCCGCCTCTCGGACCGTGACCTGGCCCTGGACCGCACCATGATCCCGCTGGGCTCCTGCACCATGAAGCTCAACGCCACGGCGGAAATGGAAGCCATCTCCTGGCCGGAGTTCGCGTCCATCCACCCGTTCGCCCCGGACTCCCAGACCGAGGGCTGGCGCGAACTGATCGACGGCCTCGAGTCCGACCTTGCGGAGATCACCGGTTACGACCAGGTCTCCATCCAGCCGAACGCCGGTTCCCAGGGCGAACTCGCCGGTCTGCTGGCCATCCGCGGCTACCATCACTCCCGTGGTGACGTGCAGCGCGACATCTGCCTCATCCCAGCCTCCGCGCACGGTACCAACGCAGCCTCCGCGGTCCTGGCCGGCATGAAGGTCGTCGTGGTGGCCACCGCCTCCGACGGCACCGTGGACCACGAGGACCTCAAGGCCAAGATCGAGACCCACCGTGACGCGCTCGCCGCGATCATGATCACCTACCCGTCCACGCACGGCGTGTACGACGCGGACGTCCGTTTCATCTGCGATGCCGTGCACGAGGCCGGTGGACAGGTCTACATCGACGGTGCCAACCTCAACGCCCTGGTCGGTCTGGCGCAGCCCGGCAAGTTCGGCGGCGATGTCTCCCACCTGAACCTGCACAAGACCTTCTGCATCCCGCACGGCGGTGGCGGCCCCGGCGTCGGCCCCGTCGCGGCCCGCGCTCACCTGGCGCCGTTCATGCCGGGCAATGCGGCGGACCCGTCCAACGGCGCCGGCGGCGCTCCGATCTCCGCGAGCCGCTTCGGCTCCGCCGGCGTGCTGCCCATCTCCTGGGCCTACGTCCGCCTCATGGGCGGTGAAGGCCTGACCGAGGCCACCAAGTCCGCACTGCTGGCCGCCAACTACGTGGCCAAGCGCCTGGACGAGCACTTCCCGGTCCTCTACACGGGCGAGGGCGGCCTGGTGGCCCACGAGTGCATCCTGGATCTGCGCCAGCTGACCGCCGAGACCGGCGTCACCGCCGAGGACGTGGCCAAGCGACTCATCGACTTCGGCTTCCACGCTCCCACCCTGGCCTTCCCGGTGGCCGGCACCCTCATGGTGGAGCCCACCGAGTCCGAGGATCTCGGCGAGCTGGACCGCTTCATCGACGCCATGATCGTGGTCCGTCGCGAGATCGAGCAGGTTCGCAACGGTGACTTCGCCGTGGCCGACAGCCCGCTGCGCAACGCGCCGCACACGGCCGCCGCCGTCGTGTCCTCCGCCTGGGATCGCGCCTACAGCCGCGAGCAGGCGGCTTTCCCGGCCGTCCTGCACACCGGAGCCGACCACCCGGGCCACACCGTGAGTCAGGACAAGTACTTCCCGCCCGTCGGACGCATCGACGGTGCCTCGGGCGACCGCAACCTGGTCTGCTCCTGCCCGCCCATCGAAGCCTTCGAGAACTGACCCGGCCTACAGGACTGACAAGGACAGACATGACTGAGAAACACACCGCCCTGTACGCCGAACACGAGAAGCTTGGCGCCTCCTTCACCGACTTCGGCGGCTGGCAGATGCCGCTGAAGTACGGCTCCGAGCTCGCCGAGCACCACGCTGTCCGCAAGTCCGCGGGGCTCTTCGATCTCTCCCACATGGGCGAGGTCTGGGTCGAAGGCCCCGGTGCCGGAGCCTTCCTGGACCATGCCCTGGTGGGCAAGCTCTCGGCCATTGCCGAGGGCAAGGCCAAGTACTCCCTGATCTGTGCCGAAGACGGCGGCATCATCGACGACCTGATCGTGTACCGCCGCGGTGAGGAGAAGTTCCTCGTGGTCCCCAACGCCGGCAACGCCGTCGTGGTGGCCGGAGAGCTGGCGACCCGCTCCGAGGGCTTCGAGGTGACCGTCACCGACGCCTCCACCGAGATCTCCCTCATCGCCGTGCAGGGCCCCAACGCCGAGAGCATCCTTCTCAAGCTCGTCCCCGAGGAGGAGCATGCGCTCGTCACGGAGCTGAAGTACTACGCGGCCGTCGAGGTCACCATCAATGGTGAGAAGCTGCTGCTGGCCCGTACCGGATACACCGGCGAGGACGGTTTCGAAATCTTCGTTGCCAACGAGTCCGCCGCCCCGCTGTGGCAGGCGCTGTTGGCCGCGGGCGAGGGCCACGAGCTGGTTCCCGCCGGCCTGGCCTCCCGTGACTCGCTCCGCCTCGAGGCCGGCATGCCGCTCTACGGCAACGAGCTCTCCCGCGAGGGGACCCCGTTCGCCGCAGGCCTCGGCCCCGTGGTGGCTCTCAAGTCCAAGGAAGGCGACTTCGTCGGACGCGCCTCCCTGGAAGCCGCCAAGGAGAAGGGCGACGGCACCACGTCGGGACGCCGCCTGGTCGGCCTGAAGGGCCTGGGGCGCCGCGCCGGACGCGGGCACTACCCGGTGCTGAAGGACGGCGTCGTGGTGGGCGAGGTCACCTCCGGACAGCCCAGCCCCACCCTCGGATATCCGGTGGCGCTGGCCTATGTGGACGTGGCTTACACTGAACCGGGCACCGCGCTGGACATCGACCTGCGCGGCAAGGCGGAACCCTTCGAAGTGGTCTCCCTGCCCTTCTACAAGCGTGATCGTTAGGCGGTAAGAACCGTGGCCGTTGGTGTTTTTGAGCTCTTCAAGATCGGTGTGGGGCCGTCCAGTTCCCATACCGTGGGGCCGATGCTGGCGGCAGCGGTCTTCGCCCAGGAGGTGCGCGACGCCGGCCTGCTGCCCCGCGTGGCCGGCGTCGCCGTCGACCTCTACGGCTCCCTCGCCGCCACCGGGCGCGGGCACGGCACCTTCACCGCCGTGCTGCTCGGCCTGGAAGGGTACTACCCGGACCAGATCCTCCCGGAGGAGGTCGAGGAGCGGCTCGCCGCGATCGAATCCAGCGGGACGGTGACGTTCGCCGGTGAGGTCGCCCTGCAGTTCGCCGTGGCGGACATGGTGCAGCACCCGCTGACGGTCCTGCCACGGCATACGAACGGCATGAAGTTCGCCGTCAAGGATGCCGACGATGAGGTTCTCCACGCGGCCACCTTCTTCTCCGTGGGCGGCGGCTTCATCGTCCGTGAGGGCGAGGAGCAACAGGCCAAGCAGGACCTTGAGGAATCCAAGCAGGAGCTTCCGCTTCCGTTCCGCACCGCCGCCGAGATGCTGGGCCGCTGCCACAGCAAGGGGCTGGGCATCTCCGACATCATGCTCATCAATGAGAAGGCCAGCCGCAGTGAAGAGGAGATCCGCGAGGGCCTGCTGAAGATCTGGGCCGTCATGGAAGCCTGCGTGGAAAAGAGCATCCACCGCGAAGGCCTGCTGCCCGGTGGCCTCGGCGTGCGCCGTCGTGCGCCCGATTGGCACGACAGGCTCCTCAAGGAGGACAAGGACCGCGACCCCAAGTACTGGCAGGAGTGGGTCAACCTCGTGGCGCTGGCCGTCAACGAGGAGAACGCCTCCGGCGGCCGCGTGGTGACGGCCCCCACCAACGGAGCCGCCGGGATCATCCCCGCCGTGCTCTACTACGCCCTCCATTACGCGCCGGGCATGGAACAGGCCACGCAGCAGGACAAGGACGATGTGGTGGTGAAGTTCCTGCTCGCCGCCGGCGCCGTCGGCGTCCTGTACAAGGAGCAGGCCTCGATCTCCGGCGCAGAGGTAGGCTGCCAGGGCGAGGTGGGCTCGGCCTCCTCGATGGCGGCTGCCGGGCTTGCTGAGGTCATGGGCGGCACTCCGGCTCAGGTGGAGAACGCCGCTGAGATCGCCATGGAACACAACCTCGGCCTGACCTGCGATCCCATCGGAGGCCTGGTGCAGGTGCCGTGCATCGAGCGCAATGCCATCGCGGCTGCCAAGGCGATCAACGCCACCAAGATGGCCCTCTGGGGCGATGGCACGCACCGGGTGTCCCTGGATGAGGTCATCATCACCATGCGGGAGACCGGCAAGGACATGTCCACCAAGTACAAGGAGACCGCACTCGGGGGTCTGGCCGTCAACGTGGTGGAGTGCTGAAAGGCGATTGATTCTGATGGCGTGACACGCCTGGGAGGAAGATCACCCATCGTGTCCGATGCCCCCGCAGGCTCTGGAAATCAGCGGCGGCGGGGGCTTCGTCGATCTCCGCCCGGACCGAGGCCCGGGGGTCGCCGGATAGACTGGCGATAGTCGTTCAACAGCCCAGGATTGGAAGCCGTGACCTTGCGAAACTTCACCGCCCGCTTCGCCACCGCCGAGGAGATCTCGCGTTGGGATGAGCTGGTCACCGCGAACCCGAACGGCGGCAATCTGCTGCAGTCCGAGGCATACGCGGAGGTCAAGAAGCACTACGGCTGGGATGTCCTCCACGTGGTCTACGAAGGCGCGGACTTCAGCAGCTACAACCTGGTCTTGGAGAAACGCTTCCCCGTCCTGGGCGCCTATTGGTACATGATCAAGGGCCCCGACGTCAGTGGGGTGGAGGACCTTCCCGGCATCTTCGCGGCGAACAGTGAGTTCGTGGCGCGGGAGAAGCTCGGCGTGTTCGCCATCAAGATCGAGCCGGACATCCCCGCCACGGACACCTCCCGTGCCGTGATCCGCGGGCTCGGCGCCATCAAGACGCCGGATCTGCAGCCCAACGACCACACCGTCGTCCTCGACATCTCTCCCGAGCCGGAGGGCATCCTCAAGAGCCTGACCTCCCGGGGGCGGAACTCCGTGCGGCGTGCCCAGCGGGAGGGAGTGGAGGTCAAGGACATGCCGGCCACCACGGAGAGCTTCCAGGCCATGTACGCCCTCATGAACGGCACGCTGCAGGCGAAGGCCACCGTGCGACCCCGCGGATTCGATTACTTCGAGCGTTTCTGGGGCGGTTTCATGGAGCGAGGACAGGGGCACCTGTACTTCGTCTACGAGAACGGTGTGCCTTCCGTGGGAGCCTTCGTCATCAACTACGGGCGCAAGGGCACGTACAAGGACGGCGGATCCCTGCAGAAGCGGAACCAGTACGGGGACTCGCATCTGGTCCAGTGGCAGGCGATGAATGCCATGAAGGAACTGGGCTGCGTGGAGTACGACCTCTGCGGGACCCCTCCCGCCGACCAGGTGAAAGACCCTGAACATCCGCTCTACGGGCTGGGACTTTTCAAGACCAGCTTCTCCAAGACTGTCATCGACTTCGTGGGCTGTTACGACCAGGTTCTCAGCCCCGTGAAGTACAAAGTATGGTCCAGGCTCGGTGAGCGGGTGGCCCGTCGGATACACACCCGGCGCACCGGTCAGCAGTTCTACTAGGCCGCATCAGGCGGCGCTGAAACGCGAGGGACTTCATGAACGCCAGCGAGCCGCAGCACGACGGCGGCCCGGATTCCCAGGGCACGCCGCCGGATGCCGCCCGGGCTCTGCCCCGGGTCGAGACGGCCGGCCCGCACCGGCCGGCCACGGGCAGTCTGCCGAAGACAGGTGACCTGCCCCGCACTGATGGCCTGCCGAAGACCGACGGTCTGCCCAAGACGGAGCCGCTCAGCCCGGCTGATCTGCGGGCCACCACCTCCGCCAAGCGCATGCTGCGGAACCTGGTCCGCGGAGAGCAACCGCCCACCGCACCGCTGAGCATCGTCGACAGGCTGGCCGGCAGCCCCTACGCGAATCCCACCATCCGGGTCGGCGGTGTGGACGAGTCCGCCCGCAAGACCATCGACTTCGCCCTGCGACTGGCGGAAACCATGTTCCGTTACGGTGCAGGCGCCCTTGAGGTGGAGACCAGCATCATCGCCGTCACGGCAGCCCTGGGCCTGAAGAACGTCGAGGTGGACATCACCAACCAGTCGGTGGCGATCAACTACGCGCCCAAGGACCAGAACCCCATCACTCTCCTGCGGGTGGTGCGGTCCTGGACCAGCAACTACGCGGGTCTCGCCGAGGTGCATCAGCTGGTCACCGAGATCGCCAAGGGCGGCGTGAGCCGTAAGGAGGCCAATCGGCGGCTGGACGAGATCCTCAAGCGTCCCAAGCCGTTCGCACGGTGGATGGTCACTCTCGCCTTCGGAGTCTTCGCCGCGGCGTTCGTGGGTGTGCTGGGCGGTGGCCTCATGGCCTCCACCATCGCCTTCGTCTCATCCCTCGTGGTGGACCTCGTCTCCCGGCAGCTCGCCATCTGGAGGGTCCCGGACTTCTACGCGACCGCCATGTCATCGTTCCTGGTCACGATCGCGGCGCTGCTGCTCCTGCGGATAGGGGTCAACATCCCGCCGTCCATCGTGGTGGCGGGCGGCATTCTGCTCTTGCTGCCCACCGGGCGGCTCGTCTCCTCGGTCCAGGACGCCATCAACGGCTTCCCGGTCACGGCTGCCGGGCGTCTCCTCTCGACCATGCTCACCTTCGGCGCCATCGTCGCCGGCATCGGTGTGGCTTTCGTCGTGGCGAGTCTGGCGGGGCTCCCCGACATCGACGTCACGCTGACCTTCCCGCCGGCCTACGATTTCTGGTTCCAGGTGGTGCTCGTCGCGGTCTCCCTCGTGGCCATCACGGTGACCGAGCAATCACCCGTGAAGCTCGTGATCCCCACCATGGTGGTGGGGATCGTGGGGTACTTCGTGCTGCTGGGCGCTGTGAACGTCGGGGTGGGGGAGCGCATGGCACCTGCGGTCTCCGCCGTCGTGATCGGCTTCCTCGCACGCGTGATCGCGTTGCGCATGGGAGCGCCACAGCTTGTGGTGGCCGTTCCGGCCGCGCTCATCCTGCTGCCGGGCCTGAGGATCTTCCGGTCGATGTACACGCTGACCATCAATGGGCAGGACTTCCTCAACGGTGCGGGCGGCATGCTCACGGCCGTCGCCATCGTCCTGGGGATCGCTGCGGGCATCGTGCTGGGCGACAGTCTTGCACGGCCGTTGACGTCCAACCTCGCCAGCAATGAGCGACGACGCACGCGCCGCCGCTGATCATGCGTCTCCGGGTCGGAGCCCCGGCTCGGGGGCGCGGATCAGATCTTGCCGACTTCGGTCTTCTTCTCCGCCTGGAACTGGTCCTCGACGCGGCCGTATGCCCAGTAGCCGGAGATGGACACGTCCTTGCGGTCCAGGCCGCGGTTCTTGAACAGCTCGTCGCGGAGAGCCTTGACCATCCCGCGTTCCCCATGGACGAAGGCGTGGACCTGCCCGTCTGGGAAGCGGGCGGACTTCACGGCGTCGAGCAGTGCGGTGCTCTCGCCGGGCGCGATACCGCGACGGAACTGCCAGGAGAGCTCGACGCCGGCCGGTGCGGTCAGCGGCAGCACATCGTCCTCGCCGTCGACCTCCACGAACGCCAGTCCGCGCGCGCCGGCGGGGAGCGCTTCAAGGGCTGCCGCGATCGCAGGGAGGGCGGAGTCGTCACCGAGCAGCAGGTGCCATTCGGCATCCTCTCGGGGTGAGTAGGCGCCGCCGGGGCCGCTGAAGACGATCCGGTCTCCGGGAGACGCCTGCGCGGCCCAGGGGCCGGCCAGGCCTTCGTCGCCGTGGACCACGAAGTCGATCGCCAGTTCGCGGGCTTCAAGATCTACGTGGCGCAGCGTGTAGGTCCTGGTGACCGGCCAGTGTTCGGCAGGAAGATTCTCACGGATCCAGGCCAGGTCGAACGGTTCCGGGTAGCTCACCCCGGCTCGCGGGAACGCGATCTTCACGTAGCGGTCGGTGAAGTCGTTCATGACGAAGGTGCTGAATCCTTCCCCGCCCGCGATCACCCTGACAAGGTGCTCGCTCAGCCGTTCGGTGCGCAGCACCTCAAGGGTGCACTGGGGCTTGGGCTTGCGGGTCACAGGAGTCTCAGTCACCAAGTAAGCCTAACCTAAGTTGGATCGCTCCGACGTGAGTCACGATCGGCACCGAGGAGTAACGGAGCCGGGCACCTCGACGCGACTAGACGTCGATCTTGAACCCGAGATCGTAATCGCTTGCCGCTCTGCCACCGGCACCCCAGTTTTCAGGGGGACTTTCACGTAAGAGAATTGAGACGCATTCTTTAGGGATGTCCAAGGCTTCAAGGCGTTCCACGATCTCCTGGTAGAGAGCTCGTTTTGCATCAATGGATCTGCCTGAGAAACAGTCAATGGTTACGCGGGTGTATCCGTCGGGAGACCCTGGTGCCAATCCGTTGACCATCGCATGAGGTTCGTAAGTGAGTAGCCTGATGAAGCGGTCTTCCACAGGAATTTTGAATGCGGCAACCAGGGCATGATGGACCGCATCGATGAGGGCAAGCTGTTGTTCCGGGGTGTAGTGCCGACGGACCTCGATCAATGAGCTTGGCATGACCTCATCATGGCACAGACGCCAATCACACGGGTTCGTCGGCACCCGGTTTTGTGAGACCTATCCGTTTCTCAGGATGAGCGACTGTGCCAGCAATGACACAGTGCTCAGAGCCGCCAGTCCACCGGTCCGGAACCCTGCTGAGCGAGGAGCTCGTTGACCTGACTGAACGGACGTGAGCCGAAGAATCCGCGGGATGCGGAAAGCGGACTGGGGTGTGGGCTGCGGACGGCCGGGCAGCCCTCCAGGAGGGGGGTGACGCCCGCGGCATCGCGGCCCCACAGCACGGCCACGAGCGGAGGACGGTTCCCCTCCGGCGTCCGACGCGCCACGATGGCGCGGATGGCCGCCGTCGTGAACTCCTCCCAGCCGTGTCCGCGGTGGGATCCGGCATCACCGGCTCCCACACTGAGCACCCTGTTGAGCAGTAGCACGCCCTGATCGGCCCACCGGCTCAGATCGCCATGGGCGGGGGTCTCCAGCCCCAGATCGGTGTGCATCTCCTTGAAGATGTTCTGCAGGCTGCGGGGGACCGGTCGGCAATCGGGCGCCACGGAGAAGGACAGTCCCATGGCGTGGCCCGGTGTCGGATAAGGATCCTGGCCGACGATCAGGACCTTGACCTCGTCCAGCGGTCTGCGGAAGGCGGTGAAGACTGCTGGGGCGGGTGGCAGGATATGCGCCCCGTCGGCTTCCTGGCCGGCCAGCCACCGTACGACGCTGCCCAGTGCAGGGCTCTCCTGGGCAAGAGCTGCGGCCCAGCTCGGATGGAGTGCACCGCTCTCGACGAGGCCCGCCCAGCCCTTCTCCGCAAGGTCCCGGAAACTGGTGGCGGAGTGCCGGCCGACGCCCCGCTGTGCGTCGGGGGCTGGGCGGGGAGTGGTGGGCGCTTGGCCCGTGGTGCTCTGGTCCATGCTTCCGATTGTGCCAAATGACACCATTGTGATTCAGGTTTTATGATGGAGGGGACGTCAGCTGAGGGAGAAGAAGATGCCGGAGGCAGCAGCATCGCCGCAGAGCGTTCCCTTGGAACGGGGTGCGGAACAGAGCCGGGAGACCCCTGCTCTGAACGAGCGGGATCAGCGGATCCTGGAGTTCGAACGGTCCTGGTGGAAGTACTCGGGAGCCAAGGAACAGGCCATCAAGGAGCTCTTCGAGCTGTCCGCGACGCACTACTACCAGCAACTCAACCAGGTGATCGACACCCAGGCCGCCTTGGCGTATGACCCCATGCTGGTGAAGAGATTGCGTAGACTACGTACGTCGCGCCATCGGGCACGTACCGCCCGCCGACTCGGAAACGGCGCGTAGACCTGTAGCTCCAGATGCCCGCCACGCAGTGAGGACGCGCCTCGATGACCAAATATCCCCGTGACGAGTTCGACGACGTCCCTGAGGGGACGGAACGCCGCGGAGTCCATCGTGTGGTGCAGGCAGGCTCTGGGACGCGGCTGCGTCCGATCCTCGCCGCCGGTGCGGCGGCGCTGCTGCTGGGAGTGATCGCCTACTTCGCCCTGCCGTCCATGGGTGCGCGTGCGGTTTCCCAGCCGGAGACCTCCAACAGTCCGAGCACTTCGGCGTCGGCCAAACCCAGCCCCAAATCGACGCCATCGGCCTCGAAGCCTCCGGTGGCCAGTCCCAGCCCTACGGCCACGGCGACCACGCCTGCGGTCAATATGGCTCTCGTGGTCTCCGTCTACAACGGCACCACCACGCCGGGGCTCGCCGCCACGTACGGCCAGAAAGTCACTGCGGGCGGATGGAAGCTCGGGGCCGTGGCGAACTGGCAGGGCGTCGCCCAGCCGAGTTCAGTGGTGTTCTACAACAATGCCGAATCCAAGGCGACGGCTTCCGCTGTGGCCGCGGCCGCCGGGATCACCCGGGTGGAGCAGGCGGCCGATCTGACCGAGCCCATCGTCGTAGTGGTGGGGCCGGGCGCTGCCGGCTAGGTCCGGTGGACGCGCGGCTTGTGCCGGAAACCGGTCGTTCCGGTGTTCGCCGGGAGCCTGAACATCTTGCACTCGCATGCGGAGAGTGCTAATTATTGAGTTAGCACTCCGGAGTGCCGACTGCTAATAATCCGCTTGCGGATGGCAGGCGGTCTGCCGGAGGGAAGGTAACCCCGGTCTCAATGAGGCCCGGCGTTCCAGCGCAAGCGCGGTGGGACTCCGTGTCGTCCGTCGCGGGCATTGGGCAGCCAGGGCCCTTCATCCCTCAACGACCGTCCCGAAAGGACCTTTGCCGTCATGGCCAAGATCATTGCATTTGATGAAGAGGCTCGCCGCGGTCTGGAGCGGGGTCTGAACACCCTCGCCGACGCCGTCAAGGTCACCCTCGGCCCGCGCGGCCGCAACGTGGTGCTCGAGAAGAAGTGGGGCGCTCCCACGATCACCAACGATGGTGTCTCCATCGCCAAGGAGATCGAACTGGACGACCCGTACGAGAAGATCGGCGCGGAGCTCGTCAAGGAGGTCGCCAAGAAGACCGACGACGTCGCAGGCGACGGTACCACCACCGCCACCGTGCTGGCCCAGGCTCTCGTGAAGGAAGGCCTGCGCAATGTGGCCGCCGGTGCCGACCCGCTCTCCCTGAAGCGTGGCATCGAGAAGGCCGTCGAGGCCGTCACCAACGAACTTCTGGGTTCCGCCAAGGAGATCGAAACCAAGGAAGAGATCGCGGCGACCGCGTCCATCTCCGCCGGTGATGCTCAGATCGGTGAACTGATCGCCGAGGCCCTCGACAAGGTGGGCAAGGAAGGCGTCATCACCGTCGAGGAGTCCAACACCTTCGGCCTGGAGCTCGAGCTCACCGAGGGCATGCGCTTCGACAAGGGCTACATCTCCGCGTACTTCGTCACCGACGCAGAGCGCCAGGAGACCGTGCTGGAGGATCCCTACATCCTCATCGTGAACTCCAAGATCAGCTCCGTGAAGGACCTGGTCGCCGTTCTGGAGAAGGTCATGCAGGCCAACAAGCCGCTGCTGATCATCGCCGAGGACGTGGAGGGCGAGGCCCTGGCCACCCTGATCGTCAACAAGCTCAAGGGCACCTTCAAGTCCGTGGCCGTCAAGGCTCCGGGCTTCGGTGACCGCCGCAAGGCTCAGCTGGCGGACATCGCCATCCTGACCGGCGGCAACGTCATCTCCGAGGAGATCGGCCTGAAGCTCGACGGCGCCACCCTGACCGACCTCGGCCAGGCTCGCAAGGTCGTCGTGACCAAGGACGAGACCACCATCGTCGAAGGTGCCGGCGACGCCGAGGCCATCGCCGGGCGTGTGGCTCAGATCCGTTCCGAGATCGAGAACTCCGACTCCGACTACGATCGTGAGAAGCTCCAGGAGCGTCTGGCCAAGCTTGCCGGCGGCGTCGCCGTCATCAAGGCCGGCGCCGCGACCGAGGTGGAGCTCAAGGAGCGCAAGCACCGCATCGAGGACGCCGTCCGTAACGCGAAGGCCGCCGTCGAGGAAGGCATCGTCGCCGGTGGCGGCGTTGCTCTGATCCAGGCCGGCGCCAAGGCGTTCGCCAACCTGCAGCTCGAAGGCGATGAGGCCACTGGCGCCAACATCGTCAAGGTCGCCATCGATGCTCCGCTGAAGCAGATCGCCTTCAATGCCGGCCTCGAGCCGGGCGTCGTCGCCGACAAGGTGCGCGGCCTGCCCGCTGGCCACGGTCTGAACGCCGCGACCGGCGAGTACGTGGATCTGCTGGCTGCCGGTGTCAACGATCCGGTCAAGGTGACCCGTTCCGCTCTGCAGAACGCCGCCTCCATCGCCGGTCTGTTCCTCACCACCGAAGCCGTTGTCGCCGACAAGCCGGAGAAGAACGCTCCGGCTCCGGGTGCCGACGAGATGGCGGGCATGGGCGGCTTCTGATCCGAAGCGTCCCACAGTGACACCCCGATGGCGGGCCGCACCGAGAAGGTGTGGCCCGCCATCGGGCTTTTAAGCGGTTCCCGTGCCTATGGCAGGATTGTCGGGTGACGATCACCGCAGCAGCAGACGGCTCCGCCCTGGGTAATCCCGGCCCCGCCGGGTGGGCCTGGTACATCGATGAGGACACCTGGCACGCGGGCGGCTGGCCGCATGGCACCAATAATCAGGGTGAACTCATGGCCGTCCTGGATCTCCTGCGCAGTACTGCTCATCTGCCCCAGGAGCCGCTGAAGATCCTGTGTGACAGTCAGTACGTCATCAACTGTCTCACCAAATGGATGCCGGGCTGGAAGCGCAAGGGCTGGAAGAAGGCCGACGGCAAGCCCGTGCTGAACGTCGATCTCCTCAAGGACCTGGACGCCGCCTTGAAGGGGCGCAGCTACACCTTCGAGTGGATCAAGGGGCATGCGGGGCACGAACTCAACGAAGCCGCAGACGTACGTGCCCGAGCTGTGGCGACCGCTTACCAGCATGGCACGGACGTCCCCAGCGGACCCGGTTTCAGCCCGGACGTCCCGCCTGCACGGGGGCCTGAGGTGAGCGGTCCGCACTCCTCCGCGCCGCAGTCCTCTGTGGCGACGCAGCCTGTCGTCGAGACCTCCGCCGCAGGGGCACCGGCCTCCGCCCTGAGATCATCGCCGGGCGTATTCGAGGAACCGGACCTCTTCTCCAGCCTGGAAGATGAGGAGCCCTCGGTAGAGGCCTCCGACCCGGTCGCCGTGGTGACCACCTTGGAACAGAGACTCCTGGAACCCGAGGTGCGGTCCGATCTGGGCGAAGTGGCGCGCATCCTGCATCCCGACTTCGAAGAGATCGGCAGCTCCGGCCGAAGCTGGACGCGGGACGAGATGCTGCTCGCGCTCTCCGAGGAGGATGCCGCTGATATCGAGTACCGTCCGATCTCCGCAGCGCGGCTGGGGGAGGACACGATTCTTCTGCAGTACCGCACGAGGCGTTCCGCAGGCCGGAGTACTCTCCGCAGCTCACTCTGGCTCCGGACACCGAGCGGCTGGAGGCTGCGTTTTCACCAGGGGACTCCCGAATAGCTGAGACCGTCCTCCGGTGACGCCGGCTGTGCTGCGGGCGACGAGGGCGTTCAGTGGGTGAACCTCTGGGTGTTGAGCTGCTCAACGTCGCGGTAGTGGGAAGCCGCCTGGGTCAGGGCCGTGTTGATGGCTGCCAGCGAGGCCTCGACCCGGCTTTGAGTGGCGGACCATTCCGCCATCAGGGTCTGGAAGTTGTTCGCGGCGCTGCCCCGCCAGGTGCTCTGCAGCGCCGAAAGGCCCTGACGCATGGCCTTCACATCCGAGGAGATGCGTTCCATGGACGCTCTGACGCTTCCGGACTGCGCGATCAGGAGTTCGGTGTCAACGGAGATGACGCTCATGTTTCTTCCCTTCCTTGGGCCGTTTCCGGCGTGGTCTTCTGAGACTAGGGACGGGCGGTGGCGAGTTCCCGGTCCGGCAGGTCCATGGGGACAAGACGGCCAGAGGGCTGTCCACAGGGCGCGTAAGCGCGTACAGCCGCGCGGGTGGCAAACCGGCCCGGAACCATCGGCTCTGACGGTGGATCAACGCTCGGTAGTATCGGCGAGGTGAACATTTTGAAGCTGCCGGTCATCTCGTGCAGTCTCGATCCGGGCAGCCGGAGCCGGGAGCTTGCCAGGATGAGCTCGGAACTGCTGAGGGCGGCGGGCCATGACTCCACTCTGGTCGATCTCGCGGAACGTGAACTCCCGCCCTTCGACAATGCCAGCGTGTTCGAGAGCGATGCGTTCCGCGAGCTGCACGAGCTCGTCCTGACGTCCGACGCCGTTGTTCTGGCTTTCCCGGTCTACAACTGGGCGCCGTCGTCGGCCGTGAAGTCCCTCATCGAGGCGACCGGCGCAACCGGGGCCGGCGGGCAGTCCGCGGCGTGGTTCGACAAGGTCGTCACCTTCGTCTGTGCCGCCGGACTTCCTCACAGCTACATGGCCACGGGCGCGCTCGGCCAATCGATGATCTACGACTTCAAATGCGTTCTGAACCCCTACAGTGCTTACATCTCCGAGCGGGACTGGGAAGGACCGGAACTGCTCCGGGCTGACCGGATGAGCCGTCTGGAGAAGACGATGGCCGTGCATGCAGAACTCGCGGCGCTGCTCCGCGACAGGAGCTATCGCTCCGCATGGGAGGTCTAGAGCTCGGCGTCCGCGTGCGGAAGCCGCACCTGGAAGGTGGCTCCGCCGCCCGGCGTCGTCAGGATCCTGACCGAACCCTTGTGGCTTCCCACGATGGCGGCCACGATGGCCAGGCCGAGTCCGCTTCCGCCCGTTTCCCGGGTACGAGAGGTGTCCGCGCGGTAGAAACGCTCGAAGATCCGGGCCTGGTCCTCCTCGGTGATGCCCGGGCCGTGATCCCGGACCTCCAGCACGGACCAGGATCCGTCGGCGTCCTTCTCCACGCCTACGGCGACCTCCAGCGGTGAGCCGTCCGGCGTGTAACGCAAGGCGTTGCCCAGGAGATTGCCGACTACTTGGCGGATCTTCGCCTCGTCGCCCAAAACGGGAGCGGGGCCGGGCTGGACGGAGTCCAGGCCGCACAGCTTGACGCTGCGCTCGGGTGCTCCGGCCCGGGTGTCCACCACGGCGTCGTTTCCGAGCAGCAGGAGGTCCAGTGGCTTCTCCTGCTGGGGGCGTTGCTCGTCCAGCCTGGCTAGCATGAGCAGGTCTTCCACCATCGAACCCATCCGCTTGGCCTCACTCTCGATGCGCCCCATCGCCGTGGCGATCTCCTCCTCGCTGCGCAGCGCGCCGTGGCGGTACAGCTCGGAGAAGCCGCGGATGGTGACCAGGGGCGTCCGGAGCTCGTGGGAGGCGTCTGCCGCGAAGCGTCGCATCCGCTGTTCCGACGCGGTTCGAGCTGCGAAGGCGGTTTCGATGTTGGCGAGCATGGTGTTGAGCGACGTGCCCAGGCGGCCGACCTCGGTTTGGGGTGTTTCGACTTCCACACGCTGTGAAAGATCCCCGGAAGCGATCGCGGCCGCGGTCCGTTCGACCCGGGCGAGCGGGCGGAACGATCTGGTCACCGTCCACGTCGCCAGGAAGAAGGCCAGGATCAGGGTGAGTAGACCGACGCCCACCACCACGAGGATGGCGTGTTCCATGATCTCGTCGACAGGGGCGAGCGGCAGTCCGACGACCACCACGTAGCCGTGTCCGCTCTGATCCGTGAAGGGGACGGCCACGGCCCGCCAGTCATGACCGGCAGTGCCCTGGGCATCGAAGGGCAGTCGGCCCAGGGCACTCGCCTGTGCCGGAGTCATCTGATCGATGGCGGGGTAGCCGGACTGATTCGCGCCGGTCCGGTACACGGGCGCGCCGGGGCGGAGCACGACGACGGCGTAATCGGTGGGAAGGTTGTTCAGCCCGCCGGTGAGCTGGGAGTATCCGCCGTACTTCTGCATGCTCGTCGCGGCGACGCTGAGGCGGTCGTCGATCTGAGATTGCAGATAGCTGTGCAGCAATGCCATGGCCCCGGCGCCCGTGGTGGCGAGGGCCACCAGCAGCAGCCCCATGATGGTGGCGATCAGCTGCGCCCGCAGTGAGGCGGACTTCCAGCGGCGGAACAATTCAGCGCTTCTCGGCGGTCCGGAGCACGTAGCCCACGCCACGCTTGGTCTGAATGAGCGTGGGGGCGTCGGGCACGATGTCGATCTTCCTCCGCAGATAGGAGATGTAGGACTCCACGATCGAAGCGTCGCCGTTGAAGTCGTACTCCCAGACATGATCCAGGATCTGAGCCTTGGAGAGGACACGGTTGGGGTTGAGCATCAGATACCGCAGGAGCTTGAACTCCGTGGGGGAGAGGTCGATGATGGTTCCGCCGCGCCGGACCTCATGCGCATCGTCATCGAGTTCCAGATCATCCACCCGGATCACCGCTTCGTCCTCCAGGAGCGGCTGGGTGCGGCGCAGCACGGCACGGACCCGGGCCACGACCTCGTCGAGGCTGAAAGGCTTGGTGACGTAGTCGTCACCTCCGACGGTGAGCCCGGTGACCTTGTCCTCGGTGTCGTCCTTGGCCGTCAGGAACAGCACGGGGATGTGCCGGCCGGCCGCGCGGAGTTTCCGCGTGACGTTGAAACCGTCCATATCGGGGAGCATGACGTCGAGGACGATGAGGTCCGGGGACTCCGTCTCGGCCTTGGCCAGGGCCTCTCGGCCGTTCCCCGCGGCCACCACCTCGAACCCTGCGAAGCGCAGCGATGTGGAGAGCAGTTCCCGGATGTTGGGCTCGTCATCGACGACCAGGAGTTTTGCTTCAGGCGTTTCGGTCTTCATGGGGACATCCTCCTCTCCGCTCCTGAAAGATTCCTGGAAGATTCCTGTATCGAATGAAAAGACTTCATGCACGTCCGATAGCGGGCTCTGCCTCGGACGCGGGTAAAATGGTGTGGATCAGCAGATCGCGAGTCAGCTTGTCCCGGACCATGCGTCCGGAGGACACTGACCAGAGAGCAAGCAGAACAGACAGAGGTAAAGAAGTGCCTACCGGCAGCGTGAAGTGGTACGACAAGGACAAAGGCTTCGGCTTTGCAGCGTCCGAAGACGGCAAGGAATACTACCTGCCGGCTTCGGCGCTGCCTGCCGGCCAGACGGAACTCCGCAAGGGGGCTCGGATCGAGTTCGGCATTGCGGAGGGACGCCGCGGTGCTCAGGCGATGGGCATCCGCTTGCTGGACAAGGTCCCTTCGATCTCCAAAGCCAAGCGCACATCCCCTAAGGAGCTGGCCCCGATGGTGCAAGATCTCTCCACAGTGCTCGACAACCTTTCCGGCACCTTGTCGTCCGGCAAGTACCCGGACGGCAAGAAGGGCGCGGCCATCGCCGCAGCCCTGCGTCAGGTCGCAGATCAGCTGGACGCCTGAGCCATGACCGTCGAACGTCGGACAGTGGAGCGGCCACCGGCGCCCCGTCCCGGAGTTCCGCAATGGAAAACCGGCAAGCCTGATGCGGTCCTCGCTGAAGCGGTGGACGTGGCCCGCAGGGAACTGGAGGCCGTCACCTCCGCAGACACCATCGGCGGGCACCTTTCGGCCAAGAGGGAAGAGGACCGCGTCGTCACGCACCTCTTCGAGTCCCGCCTGACCGGATACACCGGCTGGCAGTGGTTTGCCGTCCTGACCAGGAACTCCCGGTCCAAGACCGTCACGGTCAGCGAGGTCGGCCTGTTGCCCAGTGAGGATTCCGTCCTGGCGCCGCCGTGGGTTCCCTGGTCCGACCGTGTCCGGCCGGAGGACATCACCGCGTCGCAGGACGAGGAGTCGGGGGACGCCGTCCCGGAAGCGGAAGCGTCCGCCGAGGGTGAAGAGCCGAAGGAGGCCGTTGAAGCGGACGAATCGGCGAGCAGCGATGACGAGGATGCGACGTCAGAACTGGACGAGTCTTGATTTAACTCGAACAAGCTTTATAGCTCGACGCTTAAACGCCAGTGGGCCCGGAGAATTCCGGGCCCACTGGCGTTCTGCTCACTTGCGCAGTTCGCCCACGATGTAGTCGATGGCGGCGGTGAGGGTGCTGATGTCCTCGGGGTCGATGGCCACGAATGTCGCGATGCGCAACTGATTGCGGCCCAGCTTGCGGTACGGTTCCGTGTCCACGATGCCGTTGGCCCGCAGGATCTTGGCCACCTCTGCCGCGTCCACCGAATCGTCGAAGTCGATGGTGGCGATCACATTGGAACGGTCCTCAGGACGCGTCACGTAGGGCGTGGCGTAGTCGCTGGCTTCCGCCCAGGAGTAGACGCGGGAAGCCGAGTCGGCGGTGCGGGCCGCCGCGAACTCCAGCCCGCCCTGTGCATTCAGCCACTCCAGCTGCGCGTTGAGGGTCACCAGTGTGGACAGCGACGGCGTGTTGTAGGTCTGGTTCAGGAGCGAGTTGTCGATCGCCGTCTTGAGGTTCAGGAAATCGGGCACCCAGCGCCCGCTTGCTGCGATACGTTCCGCGCGTTCCAGCGCCGCGGGGGAGAAGAGCGCGAGCCACAGGCCGCCGTCGGACGCGAAGTTCTTCTGAGGAGCGAAGTAGTAGACGTCGGCCTCGCTCACATCGACGTTCAGGCCGCCGGCGGCCGAGGTGGCGTCGACGACGACGAGGGCACCTTCGTCGGCGCCTTCGACGCGGCGCACCGGGGCGGCCACGCCGGTGGACGTCTCGTTCTGCGGCCAGGCGTACACATCGACTCCGGCCTCGGCGATGGGCTCCGGACGGGTTCCCGGCTCCGCCTTGACGATGGAACTGGCGTCGAGGAACGGTGCCTTGTCGGTGGCGGCCGCGAACTTGGACCCGAACTCACCGAAGGAGAGGTGCTGTGCCTTCTTCTCCACGAGACCGAAGGCCGCGATGTCCCAGAATGCGGTGGAGCCGCCGACGCCGAGGATGACCTCGTAGTCGTCCGGGGCGTTGAAGAAGGACTTGAGCCCGGACCGGATGGAGCCGACCAGGTTCTTCACGGGTGCCTGGCGATGGGAGGTGCCCAGCAGGGTGGCGCCGGCCTCCTGCAGGGCGGCCAGCTGTTCGGCACGGACCTTGGAAGGTCCGGCTCCGAAGCGGCCGTCCTTGGGCAGGAGGTTTTCGGGGATGGTGATGCGTGCCTGATCGCTCACAGATTGCTCCAGTTCTGGTGTTCGGCTGAGGCTGGGTCTCCCGGTGTGGCGCCCTCGCCCTGACCCCATTTTGCCGCAGGGGGCGGCTTCGCGCCCAAGCCGTGACGAGGCGTCCCGTCATCTACTGGCAGGTTATTTGGATGAAGTCAAAATAGGATAGACTGAGCGGCGCGTTCTAAGCTTGTCTGGACGCATACGCCATGGCGCGCACACGCGAGTGAGGTAGGACGGGATGACTGATCTGATCGACACCACGGAGATGTACCTGCGTACCATCCTCGAGCTGGAGGAGGAGAAGATCGTGCCGTTGCGTGCGCGCATCGCCGAACGCCTCCATCACTCGGGCCCCACTGTGTCACAGACGATCGGGCGCATGGAGCGCGACGGACTCGTGGTCGTGACGGGGGACAGGCATCTGGAGCTGACGAATCACGGCCGGCAGCGCGCCGTCGAAGTGATGCGCAAGCACCGTCTGGCCGAAAGGCTCCTCTCCGATGTGATCGGCCTCGACTGGGCGTTCGTTCACGACGAGGCCTGCCGGTGGGAGCATGTGATGAGTGAGCGGGTCGAGCGCCGGATCTATCAGCTGCTGGGACACCCCACCGATTCGCCCTACGGAAATCCGATTCCCGGCCTGGAACAGCTGGGCGGGGGGCAGGGGGAGTCGTTCGCTGCGGGCCTCATGACCCTGGTCCAGGCGATGGCGGAGTACTCCGAGGATTCCGTCGCGACGGTGCGCAGGCTTGCGGAACCCGCCCAGGTGGATCCGGAGCTCCTGCAGCAGCTGGATGAGGGTGGGATCCGCCCCGGTGCCCGGGTGACGCTTGAGCGCGCGGGGGACTACATCGCGGTGCGGGTGGCGGGTATCGAGGGCGCACTCGAACTGCCTCCCGAGCTGGCCTCCCACGTCTTCGTCTCCCTTGATTGACAGCACGGTTTATCCACACGATAGATAACGAATTTATTACTCTTGTCCGCTTTCGCGTATGATTTTGTCTCAGCGCCGAAACCAAGGCGTGACCTGTTTCGTACGCCGAGCTCTGCTGGCGAAGCCAGGAAATGACATCACGACAGCAGAGGCGGGGGAACCACTTTCGACAGTCCTGACGGACGGTCTTGGGGTGAAGCCGGGGCAGTGGACGGGATCTTCCGGGAGTCTGAATGATGCAGACCCAGGTGTTCCATGCACTTCCTCAGGCCGGGCATGTTGACTCTCTGCCCGAATCCGACAGCTAACTTCGAAGGCGCCATGAGAGGGAACAGTAGACGTGAGCACTGAGAAGCTGCGTGGCCGTCGTCGCGCCAGTGGACCCGTGGCGAGCACGCCCGGTCCGGTCCGAAGCTCGACCGCCTCGACTCCGCGGCGCGCCAAGCGCAAGGGCCCGGTTCAGCAGATCGCCGATCTCGCGGTCAAGAGCGGCGCCATCCACAAGGGCGGGCTGGCCCTGGCCGCGGGCGGCCTGGCGCTGACCGTCGCTTTCCCCGCGACGTCCGGCCCTCTGGCTCAGGCGACCGTCGAGGTGCAGCCCGAGGCTTCGATCAGCGCCGCGACGCCCACCCGCGCGCCTGTCACTGCGTCGGCCGGGGCGAAGATCTCCTTTGACCGGACGTCCTCCAGCAGCGTTCAGGACCCGGATGCGCGGCTCAAGGAGCTCATGACGGCCCAGTCGGGCACGGTCACTCCGTCCGCAGCGAAGGGTTCCCTCGGGGCTCCCCTGGCTTCCGTGGTGCAGGCCTCGCCGTTCGGCTGGCGGGTGAACCCCTTGGGCGGACCATCCGATTTCCACCGTGGTGAGGATCTGGTGGCGCAGTGCGGCACCAAGGTCATGGCCGCCGCGGCCGGCAAGGTCGTTTTCGTCGGCTGGGACAACACCGGCGGAGGCAATCGTGTTGTCGTGGACCATGGCAATGGCCTGGAAACCACGTACAACCACCTCAGTTCCTTCTCGGTCCAGGACGGCCAGTCGGTGCAGCGTGGCGACCAGGTCGCTCTCAGCGGCACCACGGGTGCCTCGACCGGATGCCATTTGCACTTTGAAGTAATGGTCAACGGCCAGGTCGTCGATCCTGTCGGCTGGCTGTAACCGAGAGCGGGCTTCGGCCGCTTAGGGTTGCTCCGTAACCTTAATGTGACATTGAGGCTCGAGTCATGTAGTTTGTATAACGCGCCTCCTCGCAAGGGGAGGAGCCCTTGGTTGGATTGCCGAACTCTGCCACCCACCAAGGTCCGTTCGAAAACACTTCGTATGGCAGAGGCGGGGGAACCACTTTCTGGTCTTGGAGACAAGGCCTTGGGGTTAAGTCGCTCGGTTCGCGGTTTCGCGGATCAGTGGCCGGATGGCTCCCATCCGAATCCGACAGCTCACCTCGCAGGCATCGGGAGAGGTATTCCTTTGTCTTTTGGCACTACCGCTGCGCGCCATCGCGCTAAGCAGGCACCCACCACGTCGCTTCTTGAAATCTCCAAGGCCGTTTCCTCCAACGCCGGTTCCATGGGTCGTCAGGCCGCTGTGATCGCCGCTGCATCCGGTCTTGTACTGACCAGCGGTATCGCTGCCAACGCTGCAGAGACCAATGTTCAGCGTGATGCCTCCGCTGCCACGACCCTCGAGGTCAAGGCTGCTCCCCAGGCCGTCGCCGCTCCCGCCGCTGCGAAGCTGAGCTTCGTCCGCACCGCGGTCAAGACCGAGCCGGCCCCCGTTGAAGAGGCCCCGGTCGTTCAGGCCCAGTCCACCACCGAGGTGGCACAGCAGGCCGACAACACCACTCCGGCTGCGGACACCGCTGCCGCCACGACCACCACGCAGGCCACCGCCGCACCGGTTCCCTCCGAGCAGCAGGCGCCGGCTCCGGTCAACGCTGCTTCCGCCACCGGTAAGGGGGCCGCGATCGCCGCTGCCGCCCTGGCTCAGCTGGGCGTCCACCAGGACTGCACCGCACTGGCCTCCAACGCCCTGCGCGCCGTCGGGATCAACTTCCACGACTGGCCCGCCGGCTACATGTCCCTGGGTCGCACCGTCTCCGCCGCTGAGGCTCAGCCGGGCGATCTGATCTACTACAACGATGCTGGCGCAGGCGTTCCTCACATCGCCGTCTACATCGGCAACGGTCAGGCCGTGCACGGTGGCTGGCTGGGCGGCGACACCGTCGTGGCGACCGCCTTCATCGGCTCCGGCCCGGTCTTCATCCGCGTCGGCGGCTGAACAGCTGCAAACGTCTGAAAAGACTTCACGAGAACCCCGTCCCAGGACGGGGTTCTCGTGCGTTTAAGACGGCTCCGGTGACGGACATGGTGAACGCTCGCCCCAACGGGGCGTGAATTCTTCCCCGACACGTCCGGAATATGGGCGTTGACGTCGCGCACGCGCCCGGGCGTGTTTAGGCTGGATACGTCGATCCATAGCCCGGACACGCCGGGGGCAGCCGGCCCTCGTGCCCCTGACGGGTGCGGCCGTGAAGAGGTATGCGCATGCGCACACTCGTTCTGAATGCTGGATATGAACCGCTCGCGGTGGTGACCTTCCGCCGCGCGCTGGTTCTCGTGCTGGCCGGGAAGGCCAGCATCGTGGCCGAAGGCGGTGATCCCGTGGTCGGTCCCCAGGAAGTGTTCTCGCGGCCATCGGTGATTCTGCTCAATAGATACATCCGGCCGCGAGGGAATTCCGTGAGCTCCGTCAGCAGACGGGGAGTGCTCAGACGGGACGGGCATCGCTGCGGATACTGCGGGAAGGCCGCGCACACCATCGATCATGTCCTTCCGCGGTCCCGCGGCGGTAAAGACAGCTGGGAGAACCTGGTGGCCTGTTGCCTCAAGTGCAACAACACCAAGGGAGATCACACTCCGGCTGAGATGGGCTGGCAGCTCCGCTTCATGCCACAGGCGCCGGTGGGGACCGTCTGGCGGATCCGGGAGCTGGAGAAGCCGACGCCCGAGTGGAGCGAATACCTGCCCGATGAGAGCGCCGCCTGACGCGACACGTACCTTGTGGGCCAGGGCGCTCTGCGGCGGTGCACACTAGGCTGGAAGGACGGTCCGGAAGGCCGGGATCAGACTTCGAAGCCGGAAGAGGAACGGGACGGTGACACCATGACGTCAGGCGCGGCCATCAGACACACGGCCGTTCCGGGGCTCGGCAGGTGAACCCGGCGCCCGGTGTCGGTCTACCGGTGGCGGTTGCCCTGAGCGATTGGCAAGAGGCCGTCAGCGCCGCGCAGGAGGGTGTCATACCCCTCCCGGCGGCCCATTGCCCCCTGAGCGACTCTGCGGGACTCACGGTGGGCGAGGACGTGCGGGCCCTGGTGAGTGTTCCCCGTGAAGCCCGCTCCGCCGTCGACGGCTGGGCTGTGAACGGCAGCGGTCCTTGGGTGATCTGTGATCCTGGGATCCGCTTGAGCGCCCATCAGGCCAGCCGCATCGGTAAGGGCCGTCCGCTTCCTGCGGGTGCCAAGGCGGTGCTGGTGATCGAGGACTCGCAGATCGTGCTCGATGCGGAGGGTCTCGCCGTCGTGCAAAGCTCGGGCGGGGCCCGCCCGGGAGCCCCGCGCAATGGAGAGCATGTCGTCCTGCCCGGAACCGAGTGTCTGGCGGGGGACGTGCTTCTCGAGAAGGGCCTGGTCTTGACGCCGGCACGGATCGCGCTGCTGGCCGCCGCGGGCCTTGAGACCGTCCCGGTGTATCCGCGGCCGGCGATCCAGGTGGTGCAGAGCGGACGGGTGAAGTCCTCCGCTGCCCCGGACGGCACCGACGAACGCGACGCATTGGCTGCGATGCTGCCAGGCACTCTGAAGGCCATGGGCGCTGACGCTGTCCGAAGCCTGCGGATCGGCGGCTCCGCTGATGACTGGCTCCGTGCCCTGACGGAGGAGGACGACGGCGCCGGGGCACCGTGCGACGTCGTTCTCACACTGGGAGGAACTGGTGCGGGCGAAGCGGACCACCTGCGGGAGGCGCTGAGCCGGCTCGGGGTCCGGTACCTGGTGGAGGGGCTACTGGGCTCTCCGGCCCGGACCGCCTTGCTGGGGGAGCTGCCGGACGGGCGGTACGTACTGGGGCTTCCAGGGCTTCCCGCCGAGGCGCTGACCGCGCTGAGCCTTCTCGGAGGACCACTCATCGGTGCTCTGGCCCATCGTTCACCCGTGAAGGCCAAGGCCGTGCCGTGCGGCGTGAGCAGAGACGCGCAGCAGCGGCCCACCAGCCTGGTCCCGGGGCGCTCGGTGTTCGGCATGGTTTCGCCGTGTGGGGAGGAGGGGCGACTGAGTGCCTGGGGTGAGGCGACTCTGCTGCTTGCGATGCCTCCGCACGGCGTGACGATGGGCGAGGAGATCCTCGCGCTCGATCTCCCGTGGACGAAGGCCGAGCGGCGTGGAGAGGGCGTCACGAGACCGTCAGAGAGGCCTGCGCGAGGTGGTTCCGCTGGACGCGACGCCCGAACGGGGAGGACTCGCACCCGCAGCGAACCCGTGGATTGGGCCGCGCAGGACTGGGACTCCCTCCGCGCGCCAGGAAAGAACCCCTGAATCTCGGCTTCAACGTCTGAGGGCGGCATCCACTGGATGCCGCCCTCAGACGTTGAAGCACATGATTGCTACTTGGCGTCGCCTTCGAAGACTGCCTTGTGAGCGAATCCGGCGATCAGGCCGCCGACGATCGGTGCGACGATCGAGCCCCACAGCTGACCCAGCGCGGTCGGGCCGCCGAAGACGGCAGTGGCGATGGATCGGGCCGGGTTGAAGGAACCGTTGGTGACCGGGATGGCCACCAGCGCGATCACGGTCAGCGTCAGGCCGATCGCGATCGGGGCCAGGTTACCGGCGCCACGCTTGCCGGTCACGGCCAGGATGACCGTGACGAACAGCGCGGTGGCGATGATCTCCGTGATGAAGAATGCGGCCATGTTGAAGCCGCCGGGGGAGAGCTCGCCCCAGCCGGTGGACGCGAAGCCGCCCTTCTGGGCTTCGGCCAGGACACCGTCCTTGGCCCCGGCGAGGATGCCGACCAGCGCGAGCGCGCCGACGACGCCGCCGATGACCTGGGCGACAAGGTAGCCGGCAACGTCTTTCCAGGCGAAGCGTCCGGCAGCGGCCAGGCCGAGGGTCACCGCGGGGTTGAAGTGCCCGCCGGAAATCGGGCCGAAGGCGAAGGCGCCGAGGATGACGACGAAACCGAGAGCGAGGGCGACGCCGAGGAAGCCCACGTTGAGGCCGCCTTCACCACCGCCGAAGCCTGCGGCGAAGAGGGCCGTGCCGATCACGGCGAAGACCAGGAAGAAAGTGCCGACGAGCTCAGCTGCGAGCTTGGCACCGAGGGAGGGAGCAGCGGGAGTCACAGACTCAGACATGATTCCTCTTTCGATTGACTCAAAATTGGGAGCGGGAAACATCACTATGTTAGGGATCACGTGCGGAGGTGACCAGGAGCCCGTCACCCATGTGATCGAAGTCTCGCCGCCGTGCCGATTGTGACCGGTTCCCCGGAAACGGTGGGACACGAGGGGAAACAAAGCAGCCCATGTGCTGACACTCTGCCGTCAAACACCTTCACAACCGTTGCTGACGGCGCCTGCGGCAGGGGGAATCAGGGCTGGGGCGGAGGGGGTTAAAAAGGCTGAGCGGTGGCGAACCCCCCGGTTCGCCGCCGCTCATCCCCCCAATGTGTGAGCGCCTCCCCAGACGCCACGATCACACCCATTTATTATCCCATGATCTGTAGAAAACACATCCGTGATCAGATCACCATTTGGTAAAGCTTGGCTTTGTGCCCGCTTGCCATCTTCGCGGTTCTGTGACCTCGGCGCCGAGGGCCCTCCGGTGGTTCAGGACGGACTCCGCCGGCGATCGATGTCGCGCGCCGTCATTGGTCCGTCCAACGCTCCTGACGAGGTTCAAGGGCGCTCTGACCAGGGTCTTTGCACCCTGTGGAAAAGCTCTGTTAGAGTCTTTCCCCGGAGCCCGCCGCGCCGAATACCCCCCAAATCCGGAGCGGCGGGCTCCTTCTATGTGCCGGCTTCCGGCATGTTCCGGGGGCACGCCGGACACCTCTGGTCCCCGCGGATGCAGCGCCGCTGAGGAGGAAATCCCATGAGTATGGACCGGGCAGCCATGATGTCTTTGCACAATCTTTCCCGGGTCCAGGAAGGAAAGAAGCCCTTTTCCCGTGAAACGATTCGACGGGTTCTCGGCTTCGCCGTTCCGCACCGCGGGAGGCTTATCGCTTTCGTCGTTCTTTCCATCGTGACAGCCTTCCTGGCCGTCGCGACTCCGATCCTCGCGGGCCAGGTGGTCGATGCCATCGTCGCAGGAAAGGACGTCGATCTGGTGGTGCGGCTCGCACTGCTCATCGCGCTCGTCGCCGTCGGCGAAGCGGGGGTCGGGGTCCTCGTCCGCTGGTTCTCCGCCACGATCGGTGAGGGGGTGATCCTGGATCTGAGGACGGCGGTCTTCGACCACGTGCAGAAGATGCCGGTGGCATTTTTCACCCGGACGCGCACGGGAGCCCTGGTGAGCCGCCTGAACAACGACGTGGTGGGCGCTCAGGCGGCCTTCGCCGGGACTCTGTCCTCGGTGGTGAGCAATCTGGTCTCGCTGACCCTCACCCTGATCGTCATGCTGGACAAGTCGTGGCTGGTGACGGTCCTGGCACTCGTCCTTTTGCCGCTTTTCCTGGTCCCGGCCCGTCTCATGGGCGGCCGGCTCGCCGAGCTGCGTCGTGAGGCCGCGGTGCAGAACGCTTCCATGGGGACACAGATGACCGAGCGCTTCTCGGCTCCCGGCGCGACCCTGATCAAGCTCTTCGGGCGACCTGCCGATGAATCTCGTGAATTCGAAGGCCGTGCGCACCGGGTTCGTGACATCGGTGTCCGGACCGCCATGCTTCAGTTCGTCTTCGTCACGAGCCTCACCCTGGTCTCTTCGCTGGCTCTGGCCCTGGTGTACGGCGTGGGCGGCTGGCTCGCGCTGCATGGGACGCTCGGCGCGGGCGACGTCGTCGTCCTGGCGTTGCTGCTCACACGCCTCTATGTGCCGCTGACCGGGCTCAGCAACGCGCGCGTCGAGGTCATGAGTGCTCTGGTGAGCTTTGAGCGTGTCTTCGAGGTCCTGGACCTGGACCCCCTGATCAAGGAACCTGCCGCACCCAAGGCGTTGCCCGCCGGACCGCTGGCCGTCGAGTTCAAAGACGTGTACTTCTCCTATCCGTCCGCCGAGCAGGTCTCCCTGGCATCGCTGGAGGATGTCGCCGTGCTGGACTCCCGGGGCGGGGAAGAAGTGCTGCACGGCCTGAATTTCCGCGCGGAGGCCGGACAGACCGTGGCGTTGGTGGGCTCCTCAGGGGCCGGGAAGTCGACGGTGGCTCAGCTGCTCGCCCGTCTCTATGACGTCGATTCCGGTGCCGTGCGTCTCGGAGGCGGCAAGGACACCGGCGGCGTCGATGTGCGGGAGCTGAGCTTCGAAGGACTGCGAGATGCGGTCGGGATGGTCACTCAAGACGGACACCTGTTCCACGAGACCATCGCGTCCAATCTGCGCCTGCCACGTCCTGATGCCTCCGATAAGGAGCTGTGGGCCGCGCTGCGCCAGGCGAGACTCGAGACCATGGTGAGAGCCCTTCCAGACGGCCTGGAGACCGTGGTGGGGGAGCGCGGCTACCGGCTCTCCGGCGGAGAGCGCCAGCGTCTGACCATCGCCCGGCTTCTGGTGGCCGCGCCGCGCGTGGTCATTCTGGACGAGGCGACGGCTGCACTGGACTCCAGCAACGAGGCCGGGGTGCAGGAAGCCCTCACAGCGGCGCTGAAGGGGCGCACCGCCGTCGTCATCGCGCACCGTCTCTCAACCATCCGCACCGCTGACCAGATTCTCGTGGTCGAGGGCGGCCGGATCGTGGAACGCGGAACGCATGATGAACTGCTCGCTGCGGGAGGCCGTTACCGGGAGCTCTATGTCACGCAGTTCGCCCAGGCCCGGGACGCGCTGGAGGACGCGGCGGAGTGACCGGGTCTACCTGGTGGCAGGGCGGCCGTTGAGGGTGGCGCGATCGGAGGGGGCCAAAGGGTTCTGGCTGAACAGATCGCGTGGTTGCAGGGAGAACCCCTGCCAGTGCATGTCCATGGGGCTCTGATCCTCGTCGCGGGGCACGTGATGGTAGGAGACGACCACCCAGGAGACGACATCGCTGAGCTTTTCGGAATTGACGAACTGCGGAACCCCTGAGCTCGGGCAACCCGTCGAAAGATTCTGGGTGGCGAAGCGTTCACAGTCCTTGTACTGCGTGAATGCCACGTCGTAGCCGAAGCCCGCATCGCCCTCCCCAGGCCCGCCCTGGCCGGCATGGTCTCCATGGCTGTGCGGGGTGTAGCCGTCGCTCTGATCCAGCTGGATGCGATAGGACATCTGATGCCCGTCGGGATTCGCCTGTGCGCCCAGGACCTGCCACCACCGCCGGTCCTGCCGGAGGCGCTCAGTCTCCGTGCCGAGTGGCGTGAAGGATCCTTCGACGATCGCCGAAGCGGCCCCTCGCTTGCCGGTGAAGTCCGCGTTGTACTCCCGCACCGTCTGAGGTCCGCTCAGGCCCCAGTGGATCCGCCAGACCGCGTTGTGGCTGTGGCTCGTGGCACCCTCGCCGTTGCCGGGACCAACGGGTGAGCCGAGTTTGGGATCGCGTGTGTAGTCTTCGGGGGACAGATCACCGGTCGCGCCGAGACGGGGACTGATGCTCCCGTCCTCGCCGAAGCTGTACAGCGAGAGATATTCATACCAGCCCACCACCGACAGGGTGCTCAGCTCGAAAGCCCTGCCACGTTGGGCGACCGGAGCCTCCTGGTAGTAATCGCTCCGGCGCGCCAGCCCGGCGTCGACCTCCTGCGAGCACAGCACTTCGCGGGTCTCCGAGCCGCCGACGGCACCGTTGCCGAAGTCCGGGATCGTCGCGCTGAGGCGCCGGCCGGCGCATTCGGCCGGACCAAGGGTCTTCATGCTGCGGCCGCCGAAGCCATGCTCGGTGATGTCCTTGGTCACCCGTGCCCCGCTGTCGTAGGGCACCTCAAGCTGCGAAAGGGACATCTCCTCGATGACCTTCACTTCGGCCTTGCCGGGCGCGGTGTACGCGACACGGCTGAGCGTGAGGCCCTGCTGGGGATCGATGTGCCAGCACATGCGCCAGGAACTCCCGGACGGGAAAGCATGCGTCAGACCCTTCTCACCCTCCCCGCAGTCCGCGCCGGCGTCCCCGTTGCTTGTCAGGCCTGAGCTGGAGGGTGACGCCGCTTGCGGCGTCCCGGCGGACGTCCCGGGCGAGGCCAGCCCGCCCACCGCCCAGCCGCCGAGGAAGAGCACTGCGGCGATCGCGATGGTGATGAGGGTCCTGCTCCGTCGGGTCACTGTCTCTCCTCGGTGAGGCCTGGTGGAAAACATCGGGACATGGCGAGGGTGCGCCGCGGAAGCGGCACACCCTCAACCGTTGTCAGTACGGGTCAGCAGCCCGCGGGGGTCGCCTTCGCCGAGGAGGTCCCGAGGTCCAGACGTGCGCCGTCCAGGGATTTCAGGAAGGACAGGCTCAGCGCCGAGAGCGAGTGTGAGGACGGCACCGGGGTGCCACCCGCCGGCGTGCAGGTGCCGAGGCTCTGGCTGTTGACCTTCACCGAGATCACCTGGGTGGCTGCGGTGAAGACCGGCTGCAGCATGTTCACCACGGAGGAGGTGAAGCCGAACTTGAGCTGGTTGATCAGAAGATCGAACACCCCGTCCCCGGCATTCGCGATGACCAATTGATACACGGGCCGGATCGCCGTCCCGAGGAGGTTCGACGACTTCGCCAGCGTGGTCACCACGGAGCCGACCAGGCTGCCGAGAAGCCCCGTGCTGTTGTTCACCGGGGCGGGCATGGTGCCGGTGGCGGCCTGCTTGAGTGTGAAGGTCCAGTTGATGTTGAGCCCGCTCGGGCTCAGCAGGATCGGGCCTACCCAGTTGAGCTTGAGCTTGACGGCGTCCAAGGAGTTCTCGATGGCGCCCACCGCGATATTGGTGGCGTCGTGCATCAGATCATGCACGGTCTGGGCGATCAGTGGGTAGTCCTTGGAGCTGATGAGCTCGGTATTGGGCTTCTGCGCGTTCAGGCCGCCGGCTGTCAGCTGGTCGAGATGGATGGTGACCTTGCCGGTGGACAGGTCGATGGTGACGAGCTTGTTGTGTGAGGTCAGCGGCTGAGCCAGGAGCTTGGCGAAGACCTTGTCCCGGGTGTTGCTCTGAACCGTCAGCGTGGGGACCGGCAAGGCGACACCGAGGAGCCCGTTGAGTGAGGAGAGCTTCACGTTCTGGTTGACGATCTGCTCGATCTTGCGGTCCACCGCTCCCAGACTGTTGTACAGCGCGGATGCAGCGTTCTTCACCGAAGACGATGCCACGGTCAGATCCGCCTGGCCGACGCGGTAACGGCCGGGACCGCCCACTCCGTCGGGATCCTGGAGCGTGCCGTTGACGAAGCTCGTCTCGGAGGCGAAGGCGCCGAGGTCGAGCGTCGCCGTGTCCACCAGGCCTGCGGGCAGCGAAGCAGCCCCACCCGCCTTGAGCAGATCGATGTGGAGTGCCTGCGACGGATCCCCGGTGGCGGGGAAAGCGCCGTTCTGCCCCAGAACGCCGGAAGCCCCTCGGGAGTCCAGAGGAGACGTGGCCTGGCTGATGCTGGTCAGGAGCCCGTTCGAGTCGAGCTTGACCAGCTGGGAGAGTGCAACGGCGGTCCCTCCGATGTTGACACTGCTGGAGCCCAGCTGAACGTCATTGGGGATCCGGCCATAGTTGGGCCCGGGGTTCGAAGGATAGGAGGCCGAGCTGCCTCCGACGACGACGGCGGGTTTCCCGGTGACGGATACCGAAAGCGGTGCTGATGAGGCACCGGCCGAGGCCGACGGGTCGGCGGCCGCAGGGGTGAGCCCGGCGGCCGCGGTGGAAAGTGCGACGACGGCGGTGAGAGCGCCGACCTTCCGTCCCCTGGCCCAGTGCGCTGCGCGCGAGTGATGTGAGTTGGTCATGACAGATTCCTTAGGAGTGAGTGAATGGTGAGGAGAACCTCACCAAGTTGTGGAACTGACATCACAATCGTCGATACTCAGGTAACACTCAGTCAATAACCATTCAGAATTTAGACGCCACAAAGCTGGCGGACAGCTATATCTGCCCGCCAGGCTGTCATATGTGAGAGTCGACTAGCGCTGAGCGAGCAATGCGGGGAGAACGTGCTCGGTGAGCAGCGGAGCAAGATCGGACGGCCACGGCGCGTCCAGGCTCATCCAGCGGACATCGGCTATCTCAGCCGCCGGCGTGGCATCCCAGACGCCGTCCGCCGTGAAGACGGTCGCGCGGATGACGGTGTCCTCCTCATTCGCGGCGACCGCGTCCCAGACGCCCAATTCGGTGAGCCGCTCCGGTTCGATGTTGATGCCGACCTCTTCGAAGAGCTCCCGGCGGGCGGCCTCGGCGGCGCTCTCTCCGGGTTCCGGTTTGCCTCCGGGGTGCATGAACTTCTCCGTTCCACGCTTTCGGACGGTCAGCAATTCACCGTCCTCGTTGTAGACGCAGACGGCTGAAACGTGGAGAAGGTGAGGGGATGCCATGAACCAAGACGGTATCAAGCTTCGTGACCGCGAGACGGGAACGGCTCCCGTTCCGGCAGGAGCGGGAGCCGCGGGCGATGACGTCCGTCATCGGTGATGTGCCCTCGATTGGATTCGAACCAACGACACCGGCTTTAGGAGAGCCGTGCTCTATCCCCTGAGCTACGAGGGCCGGATAGACAACGCCATTAAGCATACAAGCTCAAATGGAGGGCCTCAGTCCGTGGCGCGGCGCTTCCTGGGCCAGAGGACGTAGACCGCGGCCAGCAGACACAACACGAAAAGGACCCAGCCTGCGACCACGAGGAATGACGCCCATGCGACCGCACCGGCGTCGGGCGCAGCCGTACCGAACAAGCCGTCGATCGCGACGTTGCCGCTCAAGCGGACCACGACGAAGAGGAGCGGCAGGGCCCAGAGCCCCCAGCGGATCCAGGAGCGTGCGGTGTTCAGACCGATCAGAAGCACCCAGGCGAGTCCGAAAAGCAAGGGGAAGATGAAGCCTGCCGTCTTGTGGATCCAGTTGAGCTGGCCGCGTGCAGCCGTATCCATCGCCGCTCTCAGCTGCTCCACGGCGCCCGGGTCGAATCCGAGGACCATCGAGTCCGGCATGGCATGGCCGGCGGCCAGCTCGGTCATCTGGTTCAGGGCGAGCAGGTGGAGATACCAGAACATGAAGAGGCTGGCGCCGACGGCCGCGATCACGATCATCTTCCCGTTGGACTGCGGGCGCTCCTGCGGAGCGATTGCGGCCCGGTTGTCGGCTGGCGTAGGCGTACCGCCGGGCACCACTGCCCGGGAGCCGTGCTTCTTGATCCGCTGGGCGGGCGTCTTGGACATGGTTTCCATTATCGCGGATACGCTGGAGCCATGAGTACCGCCCCGCAGCAGCCCCATGATCTGGACCCCGCTCTCGACGACGCAGCCCTCGCCGAGGCTCTGGTGCAGGAGGCCGGGAATCTCGCCCGGAACATCCGGCAGGGCGGTCTGAACGCCGAACGCAAGACCGGCGTCGCCGACGTCGTGACCCAAGCCGACAGGGCTGCCGAGCGGTACATCGTGGAACAACTCGCACGCTGCCGTCCCCAGGACGGCATCCTCGGCGAGGAAGGCTCGGCCCGTCCGTCGTCGAGCGGACGCAGCTGGATCATCGACCCGGTGGACGGAACCTACAACTTCCTGCGTGGTTCCAGCTACTGGTGCTCCGCGATCGCGCTCGTGCAGGACTCCGAGAGTGGACGTCGTCCGCTCCTGGGTGCGGTCCATCAGCCCGAAGAGGGCAAGAGCTGGGTGGGCGGTGCCGAGGTGCCGAGCCGGCTGAACGGCTCTCCGCTGGCGAGAGTGCAGGACAAGCCGCTCGCGGAGTCGAGTGCGGCAACGTACATCCATCCCACGTGGCTCCAGGAACCACTCTGCGCGATGCCTTGGCATGCTGCGGCGGTGGGCGCGGCCTCATTGCGGATGCTGGGATCGGGTTCCTGCGATCTGGCTCGTGTCGCTGAAGGGGAGCTGGACTGCTGGTTCCAGCATTCCTGCCCTGATTGGGACTGGTACCCGGGTGCTGCGCTCGTGCTGGCGGCCGGGGGAGTCGCAGAAGTATTCACCATCAACGGACTGCGCTGGCACTTGGCCGGGAGCGCGACGGCAGTGGCGCAGCTGCGTGCTGCGATGGAGACGGCGCGCGTCTCCTGAGCGGAACGGTGCCGGCCGGTCTGTGACGAGACCCGGTCCCGACGCCGGTGTCAGGAGGCCGGCTCGGCAGCCTCGCTGAGGACCTCTGCGATCTCCTCGACGAAGTCCTGGATCTCCGGCACCTCGTACACCGGGCCGCCGGCCAGATGGCCGTCGGCGCCCAGCAGGACGGCCGCGGGGGACCGTTCGAAGCCCAGGGCGTCCCACGCCAGGGCACCATGGTCGTAGAGCGGCTCGTCCACGGGGATGACCTTCTGCAGCTGTGTGGGCTTGATGGGCGTCATGATGCGGACGTCGAGCTGCGGGACGAGGGCTTGCCAGGCTGCCGCCTGGGCTGCGACTTCGTGACTCGGCCTGCAATAGCAGTTGAAGCTCAGAATCAGTTGGGGGCGTTCCCTCGCGAGTTCCCGGAGGGTCTGAAGAGTTCCGTCCTCGGACTGCACGACGACGGCGGGGATGGGGGAGCGGAGGTAGTCGGCGTCGTCGTCTGCCGGCTCCGCGCTGTCCGACGTGGCGGCGGCAGGCGACGGTGCAGCGGTCTGCGAGGAAGCAGCGGTCTGCGAGGAAGCAACGGTCTGCGAGGAAGCAACGGACGCCGGTGAGCGGCCGACGATCAGCAGGGCCACGGCGACCGTCAGCGCGGTTCCCAGGAGCCACCACAGCGTGGCCGGGGCAGTGAGCGCCAGAGGGAGGGTCCGGCCGAGTCCAGACCACAGAAGCGTCAGTGCCGCTGCGAGCACCAGCAGGGAGTTCCGGACCAGGGTCTTGCCGGAGACCCGGTGATCCCCGATCTTCCCGAAGCAACCGCAGTCGGGCCGGGGATCGAAGCTCAGGGCCCGGGCGATCACCACCCAGTAACCGAGGAAGAGAAGCGCGGTGAGAACCGCCACCACGAGGGTGAGCTGCGTCCACGGGGACCAGAGAAGCACCGCCAGAGCCAGCTCGCCCAGGGGAAGAGCCCAGCCGACGGCCGGGTGCTGCAGAACACGAGGCAGACGGAGCGCATGCACGACGCTGAGCGTCGCCTCCCTGTCTTGCAGCTTGGCCACCCCGCTGAGGAGGAGGACCGCGCACAGGGTCAACGGTGCGAGGATCAAGGCGTCAGGTGTCATGTGTTCCCCCAGATGATGCTGAGCAGGCCGACTGAATGGCCCGCCCATTCACAGTACAGCGTGCGAGGGCCGAGCGCGGTACGGGAAACAACAGGACCCGGATACGGAACAACGGGCCCCTCGGGAGGCGAGGGGCCCGTTGTTCCGCACTGTCGATCAGGGTACGGGCGTTGCGGTGCCCGTGTAGTTGAGCGTTCCCGCGCCGCCGAGGATCGGTGCCGTGACTGCTCCCACTGCGAAGAGGTTCAGGTTCCAGGTCAGCGTGACCGGGCAGGTGATCTGGATCAGGGATGGCAGGCCAATCAGGATCACGTTCACCGTGGCGGTGATACTCGTCGGGCGAACCGGGTTGCTGTTGAGAATGTACGCGCCGGACGGGAAGTGGATCCCGCTGAAGAGCCAGGTGCCGGGCAGGGCGCCGATCTGGCCGAAGGTGCCGGTGGCGGTGCCGAGGCCGGTGCCGGTGTGGGTGCTGCCGTCGCTCATCGTCAGGGTCGCGGAGGTGACCACCGAGGTGTAGAGCGGCTGGAACAGTGAGAGATCACAGTTGGAGGAATCGAGTCCGAAGACGCCGGCGAAGGCCAGCGCGCCGGTGTTGCCGGCCACGATGGCCTGGCTGGTGGTGACTCCGCCGAGCAGGGTGCCTGCCTTGAGGCAGGTCGGACAGGTGGGCGTGCCGGAAGCGACCGCCGCTGGTGCGGCGACTGCTGCTGCGACGACAGGGGTGGCCCATGCCGCGCCGCGGAGCACCCGGCGGCGCTCGACGGACTTGTTCGTCTCGTTGGTCATGATGGCTCCTGGAATGTGGTGAGTGAAGGGGCTCGAATCCCAAAATTCAATCCCTTCTGTGATTTGTACCATGAGAAGAGCCCCTGGTGTCAATAATGTGCGGAGGCTACACCTAATTGTCACGATTAAGCAGCCAGTGGCCAGCCTCAAAGGTCTCTGGTGATCAGTTGCCGTTCTTCAAATTATTGGCCGTGACGAAGTCCTGCACAGTGCCCTTCCGCATCGCCTCGGCCAGCGCGCTGGCCTTGGCCGTGTCCAGGTTCACGATCGATTGTCCGTCGGCCGACCAGCCCGTTCCAAGGGTGGGAAGTGTGAACATCACGGTGGTGCTGGGCCGGATATCCTTCATGCTCAAGGCCAGTTCACCGACTTTCTGACCGGTGAGGGAGGAATCGACCGTGAGGTACGGGGAGATCTGGTTCACCACGGAGCTGAGAGTCCCCGGATTCGCCAGGACCTCCGGTTTGATCAATTTGGTCATGAGTGCCTTGATGAAGATGCGCTGGTCGCGGACGCGCTGGTAGTCGCCGTCGACGAAGGGATACCGCTCGCGGACGAATGCCAGCGCCGTCGCTCCGTCCATGTGCATGACCCCCTTCGGGTAGTGCATGCCCTTCTTCCCGTAACCAGTGGAGGTGAACGCGACCGGGACGTCGATGTCGACGCCGCCAACCGCATCCGTGAGCCCTTCAAAGCCATCGAAGTTGATGAAGGCCACGTGGTCGATGCGCTGCTTCAGAACGGATTCAACGGTCTGGACCAGCAGCGGAACCCCGCCGTAGGCGAGGGCCGCGTTGATCTTGGCTTCACCGTGGCCGGGAATCGGAACCCAAGTGTCACGCATGATGGAAATCAGATACGCGTTCTTCCGGTCCGCGGGCACATGGAACAGCATGAGACTGTCTGCGCGCTGGTCGGACGGTGTCCCGGACTCTGCCTGACCCGTGGTGGCTCCGCGACTGTCCGAACCCACCAGAAGAATATTCGTGGCGGTCTGATCCCCGATCTTGGTCGCCGCTGGGCGCCCCGCATCGTCCGGGAACGCAGACGGGATCTTGTTGGTCTTCGAATCGAAGCTGTTGATCAGGCCGCCGACGTAGATGAACGCGGCCAGGCCTGCCAGCACCACGAGCGTGGCGAAGCTGACCAGGGTCCAGAGGGCGACGCGCTTACGGCGAGACCTCTCCTTCTTCGCGGGTGCCCCAGCGGGGGGCTCGGTGCTGTTCATGGAGTCGTTCATGGTTCGGTTCCTTGCTCGCGTCAATGGTCATGACGCGGGGTTCGGGTACTCTTCAGGAGGTCGGAAAAGAGGGGGAGATAATGGTCATGCCACGCGGATGGCAAGCACTGAGCCAGTGGGCCTTCGCGGCGTATCTGGCGGCACTTGCGCTGGTGGTGCTCCTGCCCGCGCAGGAGGCGCAGCACGTGACGGGTTTCGTGGGTGTGATCGCGGATTTCCTCAGCACTTGGGGGTTTCCCCGGCGAGGTGCCGAAATGGCTGTCGAATTCTCGTCCAACATCGTCCTCTTCGTGCCGTTCGGCGCTTTTCTCCGGCTGCTGTCACCGCCCCGGATTCCTGGCTGGCTGCTGATGGCAGGCGGGACCGTTACCTCCACAGCGATCGAGCTGATCCAATTGGTGGTGCCCGGCCGGGTCACTGCACTCTCCGACGTGATCGCGAATACCGCGGGCACGATCGTCGGCGTGCTGCTCATCGCGCTTCTCCGCCGTTGGAACGACCATCGGAGTCTCCAAGGCGCAGTGAGAAGGCCTTCGCAATCTCGTTCGTGAGGCCCCTGATCTGTTCACCGACCTGCCGGTGGACGGATTCTTCCTTGCCGATCGGGTCTGGCACATCGTCCGAGGACGAGAGCCGCCCCAGATGCCGGGCCTGCGTTGCCATGGAGACCAGGGGGCTCACTGCGGACGCCGGTCCGGACGATGACGCGGTGCTTCCCCAGGGAACCGATGCGGCCTCGGCTTCGGGCAGGGCCGTGATGATCCTCGCGAACTCCGCCAGGGTGAAGGTCCGCTGCGCCGCCGAGGGATAGCGTTTGAGCAGCTCCTCGCGCTGTTTCAGGGTCATGGTCAGAATCAGATCGGAAGCCCCGACGATTTCCTCGATGATCTGCTTTCCCACAGCTCCGTCCGGAACGCCCCCATATTCCCGGGACAAGGCGGCCGGCCAAGGCTCCATCGGGGCGCCCACGACGGCCTGCAGCCCGGCACTGAAGAATTCGAAGTCCTTCAGGCCGGACTGCTCCAACTGCGCGCGTAACAGCTGTTCCGCCAGCGGCGATCGGCAGATGTTGCCGATGCAGACGGTCAGAACAGTCGACGGAACAGCTCGATGCTGCCGAACGGGCGACGCCATCAGGCCCTGCTGCGGTCCCGGCGGCGCATATGACGCTGAGGTTCGAGTTCTACGGGCTCGGTCTCGTCGACCGGTGTCGACTCAGCGGCGGGGACGTGGCTCGACCGCGGTGACTCGTCCCCGGCGTCGCGGCGGTTGTAGTAGGTGTAGTACTGGTAGCCGTAGCCATCGCCACCAGAGGACTTCCGCGGCACGCCGTTGATGATGATGCCGAGCGGCCGGCCCTTGACCTTCTCGAGGTTGTGGAGAGCGCGCTTGAGTTCGTCGTAGGTGCTCTTGCCAGCGCGGGCGACCACCAGTGCTCCGTCGGTGCGCGCCGTCAGGATCGCCGCGTCAGTGACCGGAAGCAGCGGTGGTGCGTCGATCAGGACGATGGCGTGTTGGGCGAGATCCTCAAGCATCTTGTGCATGACATTCGAGCCGAGCAGTTCGCTCGGGTTCGGAGGCACGGAGCCGGCACCGAGCACGTAGAGATTGTCCGTCTCGCCCCAACTCTGCAGCACTTCGTTCAGCTTTGCGCGACCGATCAGGACATCGGTGAGTCCGATGGTGGTCAGCAGACCGAAGGTCTTCGCCACGGTAGGCCGACGGAGGTCGCCGTCGACGACGACGACGCGCTGGCCGGAGGCCGCGATCGTCTGGGCCAAGTTGGCGATCACCGTGGTCTTGCCCTCGCCGGGCAGAGCGGAACTCACGACGATGATGCGCGGTGGGTTGTCCACATCCATGAACTGGAGATTGGTGCGCAGCTCACGGATGGCCTCGGCCACGGCGTGATCCTGCGTCCGGGTGTTCTCCAGGTCGTTGCCGCCATGAGAAGAAACGATGCGGTGCGCGTTGTCGAAGTTCTTGTTGAACGGAACGGTCCCGATTACTGACAGGCCGGTTTCTGCCTCGACCTTGACCGCGGAGCGGATCCTGCGGTCGAACACATTGCGGAGAAAGGCGTAGAGAATAGCAACCACAAAGCCAGCCGCTAGGCCGATGACGAGCGCCAGTTTCGTATTGGGTGAGGTCGGTGAGGTCGGGAGCTGAGCGGAGTCGAGCGAGCGGAAGACGACGATCGACTTCTCCTGGCTATTGCCGCCTACGTTCTCCAGTTCGCTGACCTGCTTGCCGACTGCTCGGACCCAGGCTTCGGCGAGATCTCGCGCGCTTTCCGGGGTGCTGCCTTCGGCGCTGAACTTCAGGGTGGCCGTGTCAAGCGGATTCTGAGCGGAGACCCGAGCGAGGAGCTGCTCCGGGGTCGTGTCCTTCAACTTGAGATCGGAGATGACGTACTCCGCAACCGTACGGGACTTGGCAGCATCCAGGTACGACTTGGCGCGCGACTTGGAGTAGCTCTCGCCAGCCATCGCGGTGCCGATGTCCTTATTGATGCCCACCGAGACGATGCCGCTGGCGTCCGCGCTGTAGACCTTCGGCTGGAGGAGACTCCAGCCGAACGCCACCAGCACGCCCAGCACGGTGATGCCGAGGACGGAAATCCAGTGCGCTCGGAGGATTTTCCAGTAATCGGTCAACTCCATGTAGATATCCCCTAGGTAGTGCAGTGAAGACAAGTGATTCGCCGCTGCAGAGTCGGCATCCAGAACATCCTAGCGTGTGGATCTACAGTGTTACCCGATATCCTCCTTGGCAATTGGATTATCCACATCTTGCTCTGATGCGGATGGCGATCATTGCCGAGGTTCAAGCACAACGAGAATAATCTGATTTTAAGGTGGGGAAGCGTGGCGGAGCGAGGGCCTGTGGGGCAGGAAGTACTGCCGGACAGGGTTTCCGGCGGATATCCAGGTGAAATGTCGGACATTTCTTTTGGGCCGTGTGTGCTCGGCGAAATTGAGTTGTGGCACGCTCGCGGAGACTTTTCAGAGCTGATTGGACCGAGCTCCGTCGGTCAGCTCGACCTGTATTTCATCGATCACGCGATGCTTGAAGTTCCGGGCAAGTCCGGCCCTGTCCTGATGGAGAAGGGCCTCCTGGTGCTCCCTGGGGGCTCCGGCGGGACCGACTTCCGTGGTTCGGGAACCATTGACAGGCTCCGGCTGAGCAAAGCGACGGCGGAGACCTTCGTCCCTCGCGCCCTGCGGCGGGCGCATTTGTTCACGGCGCTCACCCGGCTGGATGATGCGACGCGCAGTTTCATCCGCGCGTTCATGAATCATCCCGTGGATCGGGAGCGTTCCTCCATTGAAGACTATGCCTCCGAGCAGATTTTGCTCGAGCTCGCGGGCAGCATCCTGCTGGATCACTACGGGTCCTCACTGGAGGCCGGATCGACGTCGTCTGGGCTGAGGGACCGGGCCATGGCGGTGATCGCTCAGCGCTGCGCGGACCGCGATCTGAAGCCCGAAACCGTGGCTCGGGCGGTGCAGTCATCCTTGCGCCGGGTGCAGGCCGCATTCGCCGAGGTCGGCAACTCCATCGCCGCTGAAATCCGCAGGCAGCGCGGCCGGCTTGCGAAGAACCTCCTGACTGATGGGCGATACGACGTGCTCAGTGTGCAGCAGATCGCCGAGCAGACCGGGTTCGGCACGACGGCGGCTTTGCGGCGTGCCCTCGACGAACTGTACGGCTGTGGGCCTAGAGAGCTGCGGGACGGACGGGCCTCCTTCTGAACTGCATGTTCGCCTTCCAAAAGGAGGGCCTCGGAGCGAATTGATTTCCTTCACGATGCGCCACAAGAGACATTTCGTGCAGATCTTGTGCCGTTAAGCGCCAACTTTCAGGAAAGTCGCAGGATCGCCGAAACCCTCTGTCTAGGCTCGAAACCACGCAGGGGGTCTTCATCACTCGCAGGACTCCGCCCACAGGTTTCACTCCACTTGAAATGAGGAAGCATGAGCGAAGAACTCAACGTCTCCAACCCGACCAGTCGTCGCGCCGTCGTCAAGGGCGCCGCATGGTCCGTGCCGGTCATTGCTGCAGCAGTTGCTGCGCCGGCGGCCGTCGCCTCGGTGAACAACCTCAGTGTTGCCCTCACCAACCCGAGCACGTCGCTCCTCTCCCTTCATCTGCTCGACTCGGTCTCGCTGATCACCGCCCAGGCTCTGGTCACCGTTCCGAATGACGTGACGTACACCAACGGCGCCGGTGCGGTTTCTCAGAATGCCACCATCACCGTGACGGTTGCCCGCCCGGGCGGCATCAACATTCCTGTGGGGCGTGCCCGTGGATTCGGTGTGTACTCGTATGACGGTGTCGCAACCCCGTCCGCTGAGCGAACGGTCACCTACCAGTCCGCTCCGATCATCGGACAGTTCGGCATGCCCACCACCACCTGGACGGGTGTTCGTCCGGTGACGGTGAACAGCAATGGCACCGTCAACGTTCCGATCGAATTCGGCTTGGCCGGAGTGAGCACCGGTGTTTCCATCAGCCTCCTGGCTTCGTTCCCGATCACCATCACGGTGGACCTCGGAACCCGCACGATCACCGGCAGCGGCAGCATCTCCGTGCCGGTCGGCGCAGGCATTCTCTAAGAGGCATTCCTGTAGCAATCGACATCACAGAACGCGTCTGCCGTACGGCGGGCGCGTTTCGTGCATTTCGCGAGGGTGAACTATGGTAATTCCTGAGCTTTGTCGCCGGGAGACCGCGTCCGTCAGCCGTTTCATGAATATCCAAGTGGTGGGGGAAAATTGCAGACCAGTGACATTCTGCTGAGCGCCTTGGGCGGCCTGGTCCGGATCCGTTTCGACTTCTCAGAGCATTCCTTGGACGAGTCCCGTTTGAATGCCCTTGCCGCCCCCTGGGTTGATGCCTTGGAGCCGCCTCTCACCTCGGGCGACGCCGAACCGTCCGCCGTGGAGGTTCCTTGGATGTTTCCCGATGAGGAAGGCCTGACCGCTTCCATCGCAGAACTGTCCACCCACGCCACACTTGCCGCGATCGAGGGCCGGCGCGGTGAATTGCTCATGCTCCATGCGGCGGGCATCGCTGATGAGTCCGGCCAGGTGGTTGCTTTCATCGGGCCGTCCGGACGCGGCAAGACCACGCTGTCGCACACTCTCGGGCAAGAGTACGGCTACGTTACGGACGAGACCGTCGGTATCGAGATGGACGGTGAAGTTCATCCGTATCGTAAGCCGCTCTCGGTGATCAGGTCCGGTGAGACGTACAAGGAACAGATCGCTCCCTCCGTTTTGGGACTCAAGGAACTTCCCAGCGGGCGTCTGAGGTTGGGCGGTTTGTGCCTGGTCGAACGCCGGTCTGATCTCCAGGGGCCCGCCACGGTGACGAATCTGGGTCTGTGCGAAGCACTTGCGGGCATTGTTCCGGAAGCAAGCTACCTCGCAGAGCTTGAGCGCCCTCTGCAGAGCATTGCCCGTCTGGTCGACAGCTGTGGGACGATCCGGCAGGTCACCTACCGTGAGGCCGCGGATGTGCTTGCTCTCGTCCCCCAGCTCCTTGCAGTCACCGAGCCGGCTCCCTGGGAAGCGGTGCTCCCGGCGGAATCCGTGCAAGGAGCCCGACACCCCTATGTCCTAGAGGTCTTCCGTCCAGCGGAGGTGCTCGACGCCGTCGAGGCGGATGGATTGACCGCTGTTCTGGACGGGAATCGTGTGGTGCACGTCCTGGATGGCGTTGGTCCCGTCGTGTGGCGGTCTCTCGTCAGTGGAAGGGACTTCGCCGGGGTCCTGGAAGACGTCGAACGCGCCTTCGGTGCTCCGCCGGAGCAGGAGCTTGAAGCGGCGCTGACCGCAGTCATGGAGTCCTTGGCAGCCGCCGGCGTCTTCCGCCGAGTGCCGATGGAGGTCTGATGGGCACCGTGGAGGAGCCGGACGAGAAACACGTTGCGCAGGAGCAAACGAGCAAGGCCCCTGTGCGGGGGAGCCGTCGTCGGCGTCTCCTGAAGTCCCCGTGGCTACACCTGGTCCTCGCAGTCGTGGTGGTGGCCCTCGTTCAAGGCTTCCTGGTGAAGGTCTACCAGATTCCATCCGGCTCGATGGAACAGACCTTGAATGTGGGTGACCGGGTCCTCGTGAACCGGACCGCCTACGTTTCATCCACACCCCAGCGTGGCGATGTCGTGGTCTTCCGGAGGACGGCAGCCTGGGGGCCCACCGCGGAGCATAATCCTTTGCGTACAGCAGTCGGCTGGTTCGGCGATCTGACCGGAATCGGTCCTGGCAACACCGAGTATCTGGTGAAACGAGTCATCGGAGTTCCGGGGGATACGGTGTCCTGCTGTGATGCCCAAGGGCGGGTCATGGTCAACGGGAAGGCCATTGACGAGCCGTATATCTACCAGGATCTGCCGTTCATACCGAGCGCCGGACGCGAGCATTGTACGATGCAAAGCTGGTCCCCTCGCTGTTTCGCTGCCGTGACTTTGGGTGCTGATCAGTACCTGGTTCTCGGGGACCATCGTTCCAATTCATCCGACTCGGTGAGCGCCTGCCGCGGCCCTCGGGCCGACACGAATTGTGGACGGTTGATCAGTAAAGAGGAAATCATAGGCACGGCGTGGTTCGTGATGTGGCCGCCAGAGGGACTCCGAATAGTACATTGAAATTCAGACCCGGCCCAAGACGCCCTTCGCTGCAGTGATAAAGGCGCGTCTCACAGCAGGTATGGCAAGAGAACACCCAACGCAGGCCATCCAGAGCGCAAGCCCCCAGCAGAATCGAGGCGCTGGGTTCGCCGTCGTCCAGTAGATCGAATCGGCAATCCAGGTAACCACTGCGGCGATCACGTACACGGCCAGGGCGGGCAGTCCTGCCTGGATCAGTTTCAGGGGTTGAACGCCGATCCGTCTGGCTGCCCAGAACGTTCCACAGCACCAGATTATGACTTGCTGGAATGCGACCAGCACACAAACAGCAAGCACTCCAGTCTGAGCGGCAGGGTAGATGAGTGCGAGCAGGATGAGGCGCCCAGGGAGTTCCGAGAGAAACAGCAGTCCCGTCCTAGCGCGGGACAGACAGGCCCAGTAATAAAAGTACGCAAGAGTCTGAAAAAGCGACGCGATACACAAAACCCGGACATAGGGGGCCGATGCTTCCCAGCTTGGTCCTAGAACCAAAGCAATCAATGCAGGTGCCGTTGCCACCAGCACACTGAGCGCTCCGATGCTCACCACTGAGGCAACGCGTTGAAGTCGTTGGAGAATTGCGTTGAACTCGCTGTCGTCAACAACCTTGGCAAGACGGGGGAGCATGACGCGAGTCAGCGGAGAGAGCACTTGCTGGATCGGAAGGAGAACTATTTGAAACGCCCTGCTGTAGAGACCCACTGCAGACGGCGTCGCGAATCTTCCAAGAGCGACTGTGTCAGCATTGCTCGCCGCAAAATTCAAAAGCTGAAGTCCGAAGTTGTTAGCACCGAACGTGATGAAAGTGCGCATGGATGCACGCCCTGGTTTGAGCGGCAGCCGCCCACCCCTGGTGAGCAATAGCACCGCAGTCGTGGCGGCGACCACGACTTGCTGTGCCACCAGACTCCAGTAATCAAACCCCAGGAGGGCCACGCAGACGGCCAGGGAAAAGCCTGCCAACGCGCTCAAGAAGTCCACCCAGGCCAGGAAGGTGAAGCGCGAGCGTCGTGTCAACTGGACCCTGGACTGCACACTGATGCCATTGAGAATCAGAGGACCTGCGAGCCAGAAGAGAATCGCGACCATTCTATCGTCCCTGTAAAACGCTGCGATTGTTGGTGCTAGTCCGACCACAACCGCTGCTGCGAGCACACCGATTGCTGTGTTGAGCCAAAAAAGGTTGGCCCGCTGTGTATGGTCGAGACTCTTGGCCTGTATAGCGGCGAGAGAAAGCCCGAAGTCGGCGAGCAGATTAGCCAAAGACGTAACTACTAGAGCCATGGCGATCAGCCCTACAGACGAGGGGCCGAGCATGCGCGAGAGCACAACAAGGGAAGCAAGATTGAGTGCATATCGTCCCCACTGTCCAATGAGGGTGACGAGGGCTCCTTTGCGAAAGTTCACGTTGTTCCAGGTTCTCGGGTGACAGTGAGGATCACATCTGCCATGGATTGGCCTACGAGAGCCGGGGCACGATCATCCATCGGCGTGGAAGGCGCTGAATCAAGAAAATCACCTGCGGCGGACAACGCTGCCAAGAGCGCCGTTGTCGTGAGTTCTCCGTCGTAAAGGTGAATCCAGTCCGGGCCGAACTCATCCTGCAGAAGAGCTGATCCAGGTGAGCGTGGCATGAGAACTGGACGATTGAATGACAAAGCAAGGAGGGCGCTTCCTGAGTTTAGTACGTTCCGAATGGGAAGCGCGATCAGGGTCCCCTTGCTAATGAAATTAGAAAGAGCCTGATCGTCAATCTCGTAGAGGTCAAGATTGACATTATCTCGATCCGATGAGAATCGTCTGAGCATGCTTGCAATCGAATCATCGAGAGGCTTTCCGGAAATTTCGAGGCGGTAGGGTGGCCCGACTGTGTCAAAGGCGGCGACGAGTTCCTCGAGACCCTTATATGGGCGGATTAAACCGAAAAAGGAAATCGTAGGGTGCTTGCTATCTCTCTCTTCTAGAGGTTCCGGGTATGATCCACGATAATGCGGATGCGGTACCACGGTGAAGGGGCTTCCGGGTTGGTGCAGTGGAGAGAGTCCCACCCAATGATTTGTCAGTCGGTCCAAAGCCTTCAACGCGAGAGTATCGAATCGATTCCCTGCTTCATGGGGATTGCGATTATGTACCGTACGCACGACCTTTTTGCTACTAAACCGGATTCGGAGCAGGAGAGCTAGGAATAAAACGGCTTTAGGTGCACGTCGGAGAGCGGTAGGAGAACGCAGAAGAGCTTCGGGCCAGTGAATGTGAATGACATCGTAGTTGCCGAGTAGAGCTCGTTTCCAGCTGAACCATTGGATCGAGATGCGCGGATCTCTCTCCATTTCGCGTGCCATGATCTTGACATACGGATTTGCCAAGGCATTGGGAGATTCGACGGATTCCAAGACGAGGATTTCGCCATCAGTACTTTTCATTGAAATCCTTTCAGGGGCTCGAGTTGCTCGACGCGACCGTCGGCCAGCGAGCCTGGTATCTGGGAAGTAACTACTGTAGATGCTCGTGCGGCAAGCAGTGCGAACACGGGCAATGTGTGGGAAGTGCCGAAGAGCTCCGTATTGTCAAACATTGCGTGTGCGAACATCCATACTAATGCTGCCAACTCAAAGGAAAGCGCGAGGGCCTCCCTTCGTGAGTTAGCCCTGGCAATGGCCTTGACATAGTAGAGGCCGAAGAATATGAACACGAGAAGTATAAGAATCGGCGCAAGAAGCCCAGCGTTTGCCCAGTTCCAGATGAGCAGGTTATGTGGTTGGTAGTTGTCACGGAGTCCGTAGCTTGCGGCGTCCTGGGCCCAATGGAGTGACCATCCTTGGAAGCCCAGCCCGAGCAAGGGACTTTGTTGAAAGTACCCTGCCGCGGCGCTCCAAAGGCCGACGCGGGCAGTAGCCGCCTCATCGGCGCGGTTCAGCAGGTCCGAGGCTGTGCCAGCGAGCGCGCCGAGAGCAGCGGCTAGAACGCCAAGGCCTGCGATACTGAACACCATGCCGGCGGGATTCTTCCTCAACCGGATCACGGCCGGGATCAGAAGGAACGATGCAGGGATGATTGCGCACAGGATGATTGCAGTTTTAGAACCTGTGAACACTGATCCGGTCATGCAGACGACGGTCGTTGCGACCATGAAGAAGGAACGTTTGCGAAGCCACAAAGAGAAGTAGACGAGGCCCCAAACAGCCATGACCATCGATGCCTTGTTGCCGTTGACGAACAGGAGTCCACCAGATTTCTCGGGGTCAGTTACGTTGTTCGGCAAAGTGGTGAACAGATACCTTGCCTCGTCTCCGAGGAGGAACTCAAAAACCTTGCTCCGGAAATAGCTGTCCTCAACAACGGGGTTGACGAGGAAAAGAATGGTCGCCAACGATTGCGCTAAGGCAATCGGAGCGATGATCCACATGGTGACACGGAGGAGGTCAGTCCGGCTCGAATCCTCGCTGGTGTGTGCCATGATGATCGCCCCGACTGTGGCGAAGGCAGTGATCACAACGGCGATGCTCTGGCTCGGCTTTGGAGACCACGTGGACGCAAGAGCGTAGACGAGCATGAGGATGGTCAGCAGTAGTGGGATAGGGCGAGTAAGCAATCGCCCAGCCTTCGAGAAGGTCCGCAGCCATGATGCAACGGAAAAGAACTGACCTGGAGTCGTCGGCATCGGAAAGGGGAGTGGGCTAACAGCTGAAATCGCAACAAACAGCATCCATAAAACTCGCTCTTTACAAGCCAAGAACGCCACAAGGCATACCACGATAAGGCCCACTGCCAAGGCCAAGGGAGCGTAGGACTCTACCAAGTGTTGCAGCATTAGCTTCCTCCCGAGGGTGATGTCGACATGACCGGGTTTAAGTCTCTCTCAAGCAATGCCGCGCCCTGTCAGAACTTTCAGGGGGAGGACGGCCACGGAGGGGAGTGCTTTGAGCCCCGGTCGCCCCCAGGTGAAGGCCGTGCCGAGCACGGCCAGCGCAGTCTTCACATCGCGGTGCCGCCAAGCCTGAAAGTATGTCACCGTAAGGAGGAAGTCCCCCCGGGTGCGTTTGTCCAGATGTTCCAGAGACCGTCGGGCCCAGGCCAGCGAATCCGAGGGCTTGATGCCACGAGAAACCGATCCTCCGCCGTCGCGAAGCTCTGTGAGGGGCAGGGGCACTTGGCAGATGTCCAGGCCGGGGATCTCCTTATCGAGCCTCAAGAGCCAATCGGTGTCCTGATGGAAGCGGAGGGTGACGTCGAAAGGGTGTGCCAGAACCATGCCACGTGGGAACACCAGGGTCGAGGTGTGCATCGCTCCCTGCCCTCCCTTCACGGCCTCTTTGCGAAAGAGATAGTGTGGCAGCCGTTCACCTGTCTGCCGTAGTCGTCGGGGCCAGACCCGTCCGCTCGGTTCCTGTACCGATGTGGTGGAAAGCCAGAGGTTCTCAGAGCTGGGCGCCGATGAAAGCTGGTGGGAGAGCTTTTCGGGATGCCAGACATCGTCGTCGTCGAGCAGGGCGATCACATCGCCGCTGGCCGCAGTGATTCCAGCCATCCTCGCGACGTTCCCTCCCGCGCGAGGTCCAGTTCGGACCACTTTGACACGGGGATCTTCGGGAAGCGCCAGTTCGTCGGCGGTGTCGGCGGCTACGACCACCTCGTGAAGAAACTCGGTCTGCGCCAGGGCCGAGGCGACGGCGTCATACAGCTCAGGTCGACCGATCGTGGGGATGACTGCGCTCACCCGCCAGATGTGCTTGTTGGTGTCGGTCATGGCAATGAACCTGTCGCTCGAAGTACGTTGTCGGCATAGTGGGACCAATCGGTCCAGCCGGCTCTGATGGCATCATCCGAGATGTCCTGCCGCCGTTCCTCGCTCAGCCTGGGCGCGCCGGCGAGGGCGCTTCGAAGGTTCGCCGTATCCCCGGCGTCGAGCACCGTATGGTGGCCTGAAAGAACCTCGTGTGCGCCGTTCTCGCGCGTCGTCACTACCGGCAGGCCTGCGGCAGCGGCCTCAGCGACGACCAAGGCAAAACAGTCTTCGACCGACGGGAGCACAAATAGATCCGAGCGTGCGTAGAGCGCGGCCAGTTCGGGCGCAGTCAGCACCCCGGCCAGCCGGACATTGTCCGGGAGATCCTGCAGAATTCCCCGATCGAAGATCTGGCCCACCAACACCAGATCCAACGGAAGTCCCCGGACCGCATCCAGGAGGAAAGGGATTCCCTTACGAAGGCTGATCTGCGCAGTGCAGACCACTTGCAGCCGTTCGGAATCCCTCGCATCGGCCGGCTTCTTGCCCGCCCGGAAGACTGTTGGGTCCACTCCGTAAGGAACTTGGAGGATCTTTTCCGCCGGGATGCCGTTGGCGAGCATCTGATCGGCCACTACTCGCCCGGGAACGAGTATCTTGTCCGCGAGTTGCAGTTCAGCTTCGATGCGAGAGACGAACCATTCGGGATACATCTCTGCGCGGGCTCGGCGCGCACCGAAGAAGTGCTCGAGCATTGTGTTCCGGACCCTGGGATGGGCATCGATCTCGTGCAGGACGAGGGCTCGGTCTGGGTTTCGTTTGAAGGTCTCCAGAGAGGATCCAGGCATGGAGAAGAGGACTTCTGCGTCGCCGAAGTCCACGTCACGTGCCGCCCTGTCGTAGCTGACTTTCCATGTGGCGTTGCCCAGGCTATGAGTGAGGGGCGACCTTTTCCGGCCGCCCAGGACTCTTGCGAACTCCGCAGTGGGGGAGAGCAGCACGTCCTGCGGAAGCCTGCCGCTCTCAACCCGGGCGCTCTGCTTCTTGATGAACTGCTGGAGAGGGGCCACCTGGGGGAACGCCCGTGACGCGACGCGGGCCATGGACAGCAGCGGCGTTTGATTGCGAATGGCCCGGCGCGTCAGAAGTCCGTGCCGATCGGCTCCAGCGGCGATGGCGCGGATCGCGTTCTCATCGAAGGCACTCGAGACCGCCACTGGCCGGCCATGGATGCGGTCCGTGCCGGAGAGCATATCGCTCATGGCCGTGCTCCTTCCGTCAGCGTGCTCAGAAGGCCGTTCACGGCCTCTGCCGAATAGGACCACGAGTATTTCGCAGCATTCTCCTGGCCGAGGCTGATGAACTTCTGCCGAAGGACGGCATCAGTATCGAGCTCGCGAAGTCCCGCCAGAAGTGACTCCTCGGATTGTCGCGCAAAGTAGCGCGCGGAGGACCCCAAAACCTCCCGGAGTGCGGCGGCGTCGGAGGCGAGGACCGGGAGGCCCGAGGCCTGGGCTTCCAGTGGGGGAATGCCGAAACCTTCATAGAGGGAGGGGAAGACGAAGGCACGCGCCGAAGCGTAAAGGCGCCTCAGTTCCTGATCGTCCACCCGTCCCAGATACTCGATGGCGGTGCTTGACGTTCCGCCCCCATTGGTGCGGGCCACGCTCTCCGGCGTGCTGCCGACCAGCTTCAGTCGCGTGGGGCTTCCTGTCGACTCCACATAGCGCTGGAACGTCCTGACCAGAAGATCGATGTTCTTGTGTGGCAGGAGAGAGGAGACTGCAAGAAAGTAGGGCGGGTCAGCTTCGAGCCCGGATTCCTGATGAAAGCCTTGCGAGGCTGCATTGGGAACGACGGAGATCTTGGCCGGGTCGAGCCTGTAGACGGCGGCGATCTCCTGGCGTGAGAACTCGCTGACCGTCACTACGGCCTTGGCGGGCCGAAGAGTCAGGGCCGAGAGCAGCCGGTAGGCCGTCCTGAACTGCAAGGAGTACGTGTGTGGCTCACGCACGTAGGTCACGTCATGATGAGTGACCACCTGACGACGGCGAAGCACCGGTCCGGTGTTGGTCAGCGAGAGGAGAAGAGGTTTCCCAGGGGTCTGCGAGAGCGCGCGACGCAGGTCCCACTGTTCCCAGAGGTGCCCTTGATGCTTGCCCCATTGCCGGACGGGGGTGCCTGCGATCGAGGCCATCCGGAGAGGACCGGGCGGTGCGACGAGCACGAGGTCATCGCGCAAAGACAGCAGCTCGGCGACGATTTCCTCTGCGAAGCGCTGGACGCCGGTGACCTCCTGGGTCAGGAATCGGCAATTCACGACGATCATGCGACGAACGCTCTCAGCTCATCCTCGAAGCGGGTCGTGGCGAAACGCGAGGTGGCCAGGACCCCGTCGAACGGGGCCAGACGCAGGGCATCGTCGAGTGCCGCGGCAAGATCGACGACGTCGGTGGATGCGGCGACCACACCGGTGACACCTTGAGTCAGACTTTCGAGCTGTCCGCCGATGGGACCCGTGACGACGGGGGTGCCGGCGGCTTGAGCTTCCACCGGCACGATTCCGAAATCCTCGACGGCTGGAAAGACCAGCGCCTTGGCCATCTGGTAGAGGGAGAAGAGCAGGGCGTCCGAGGGGGCGATGATGAAGTGCACGGGCACGGACGATTGGGACGCGAGCATGCGGAGATGTTCTTCCTCGGGGCCTTTGCCTGCGATGACGACCGGAAGCCCGGCCGCTGCACCCGTTGCCAGCACCAGATCGAGACGCTTGTACGGGATGAATCGGGAGACCCCCAGAACGAACTCCTGAGGCAGGCGTTCGAGGGCCACCACCTCTTCCGGGTCCGTGACTTCTGAGCGCCAATCAGCCACCTGCTGAACGCGTTCGACGGCCACCGGGGGATAGATGACGGAGGCTTCGCGCTCCCAGGTCGCAGCGATCCGTTCCCGCACGAATTTGCTGTTCGCAGCGATCGCAGTGGGCTCCTGGGCTCGTCGTCTGTCGATCTTCTTGAGCAGGGGTGCGACCGCACGCACTGCGGGGCTGGAACCGCGGTGATCGAGTTCCGGGGTCCAGATGTAGCGGGCCGGGGTGTGCGCATACACGTATTTCGGGGCGGAGTCGGGCTGGTCCCGGAACCGGACGTGATGGGCGAAGAGGTGCGAACTCACCAGAGTCCAGTCGTGCGGTCCCTTGCTTTCCAGCAGGCGCCAGGTGGGGACCATGAACGGCAGGGCCATGGCCTTCTTCCGGCGAAGTGGCGTCCCTGCAAGCCAGGTCTCCCGGATCTCGCGTGTGCCGAAACGTCCCGGAGCGTCATTCCACAGGCACTGGATGGCGGCATCGGGGAATGCCGATGCCATCGACTCCAGAACCTTCTCAGCCCCGCCCGAGGATTCGATCCATTCGTGAACAATCAGGCCGCTCATGGTTCAGGGCCGCCCCATCCCGAGGTAGGTCCAACCCGCAGAACGCCAAGCTGAAGGGTCGAGGCAGTTCCTGCCGTCCACGATGACGCGCCCTGACGCGAGATCAGACACCTCTGCCGGGCTCATTTCTCTGCGGTACTGGTCCCATTCCGTCACGACGACGACGGCGTCGGATCCGCGCAGTGCTTCATCGCGGTCCTCGAAGTACGTGAGCTGAGGGTGGAGAGCGCGGGCGTTGTGGAGAGCTTCGGGGTCGGTCACGACGACCTCGGCACCCAGTCCGTGGAGTCGGACCGCCACATCAAGCGCGGGTGAGTCGCGCACATCATCGCTGTGCGGCTTGAAAGCGGCGCCGAGGACCGCGATGCGCTTCCCGTAGACAGCGCCTCCGAGCCCTTCGACCACCAGCTGAACGGCACGTTCACGCCGTCGCAGGTTGATGGCGTCGACCTCGCGCAGGAAATTGACGGACTCCCGGCGTCCCAGCTCTTCTGCGCGGGCCGCGAACGCGCGGATGTCCTTGGGAAGGCAGCCACCGCCGAAGCCGATACCGGCGCCGAGGAAACGGCGTCCGATCCGTGGATCGTGACCGATGGCGTCTGCAAGCTGGGTGACGTCCGCGCCGACGGTCTCGGAGATTTCGGCCATCGCGTTGATGAAGGAGATCTTCGTCGCCAGAAACGCGTTGGCGGCCACCTTCACCAACTCGGCTGTGGCGTAGTCCGTCACGATGAACGGAGTGCCTTTTGCCACGGCGGGGTGGTAGACCTTCCGAAGAACGTCGGCGGCTACGGCACCCTCGGGCCCGGACGGTACCCCGGTGACGAGACGGTCAGGGTCGATGGTGTCCTGCACGGCCCAGCCTTCCCGCAGGAACTCCGGATTCCACACGAGGGTCGCACCGGTGGGTGTGACCAGTTCGGCCAGGCGTGCCGCAGTTCCTACCGGAACGGTTGATTTACCTGCGACGATGTCGCCGGGCTGAAGATAGGGGAGCAGTTCGCTCACGGCTCCGTCGACATAGCGCAGGTCGGCGGCATAGCCGCCGGCCTGCTGAGGGGTGCCGACCCCGATGAAATGCACCGCGGCACCGCGGACACTGCTCATGTCAGTACTGAACGACAGCCGTCCCGACTCGAGGCCGGCCTGGAGGATCTCCTGTAGCTGAGGCTCGAAGAACGGGGCTTCGCCCCGTGAAAGAGAGCCGACTTTTTCCGCGTCGACGTCGATTCCGACGACGTCGTGTCCGATGGACGCCATGGCGGCTGCATGGACGGCACCAAGGTACCCACAACCGATCACCGAAAGGCGCATCTATCCCCCCACTTTATCTTTCATATCCCGGATCATTCTGTCATAGCACGGAGTCGTTCCCCCTCCTATAGGGTGACTCCACCGCCGCATTCCCAGCCGTCTCACACCGCCCATTCAGCGATTGCTCTTGAAGGCTCGAGTAAGCCGCTGCAACCGAGCGGTGAGCAATTTGTTCGTCTGCGCTCCCACTCTGCTGTTGGACGCGAAAGCCACATCGGATTTCGGCCAGATCAACCGGAAGAGCACTTTCGCCTTGGACCTTCGCGGGACAGACCGGAGCGCCAGCAAATAGGCTCGGGCGCGATTCTTTTCCTCGCGCCAGCGCCAATTCAATGGCGGCTTTCCGTCACTTCCATGAAAATCGTCCGGGAAGGCCGAACGCAAGAGACCTTCCAGCGAGGCATCGGCTTTCAGCCGTAAAGCGAAGCTGAGGCCCTCGTGGCCCCCGATTCCGAGAATCTTGGCTGCGTGCTCCCGACGCTCCTGATTCGGAGGAACACCGATCTCCGGTCTGGTCAGATTGAGTGCTTCGATGACCGTGTGGGCGGGCACTGTGGGCACCATGACGTCGACGGATGCGAATTCCATGTGAGTCGAATGGTTCCTCACCTCCGCGAAGGCGTCCTCCTCGGAAAGTGAAACGCCTGGGAAGTGATGATGAACGTCAAGTTCGCAGCCCCAGCTTTCAGGTTGGAGCGTCACGGAATGGTCGATCGGGACCCCGTTCCATACGTCGGGAACCGGGCTCCAACCCCACGGCTCCAGCGAACAGCTGAGATCTTCGGCGCGTTCAGGGTCGATCCAGACATCGACGTCCCCCGAATGTTCGCGTTCTCTGAGTCCCTGAGCGTGAAGGATCGGTCCTTTGATGAAAACCAATGGAATTCCGCCGTCGCGAGCCACACTGCCGACCATTGCGTACACCAGTTCATGAAGTGGCGAGGAGAGCCGGGGCGGTCGGACGGTCTTGATCCGGGCGGAATGGCTCTGGTCGTTCGATGCGATTCCGAACTCCTCGAACTCACGGACCATTGACAGTTCATCGGGAGTCAGTTCGGTTTCGAGGACAGGACCGTTGACGAGGCGGAGCCATAACGCAGCCGGTGACCCGACGAGGCCGATAGGATCGGCCGGTTCGGTCGCCAACAGCATGAGATCCGCTCCTGACCGGTTCTCGGGCCAATCGCGAAGATCGAGCGCGCCATAGGCGACGGCTACCCAGCCGGTCATCGAGTCCTTTCAAGGCGGTATTTCATGACATGGAAAGCACAAAAGTGTCAGTGGGCCTGAAACGTTTTCCAGTCTCTGTGGCCAGCATAACCGGCCACATTTCGTCTGATGAAATCCCTGCTTGTCTCGACTGATCTGACCATTCGGCGGAGATTGGGCTTTCGCCGTTTCTCCGCCTTTGAAGCGTGGCGGAGGTTGGACGACGTTTTGACATGGAAGGCAGCGGGAAGATCAGTAAGCCCCATCCTTGCCGACCACAGCCTTCGCCGTACGGAAGAGAATGAGTACGTCCTGAGCGAGGGACCAGTTCTCCACGTAGTAGAGATCCAGCCGGATGGATTCTTCCAAAGACAGATCGTTACGTCCGCTCACCTGCCACAACCCCGTCATGCCGGGCTTGACGAGAAGCCTGCGGTGGGAGGCCATGTCGTACATCTCCACCTCGCGGGCGACCTGCGGACGAGGGCCCACCAAGCTCATCGTGCCGTTGAGAACGTTGAGCAACTGCGGGAGCTCGTCGATCGAATACCTGCGGATCCAAGCACCGAAACGAGTGACCCGCGGGTCCTTCTTCATCTTGAAGAAGATCATGCTGTCCCCGGTCTGGGCCTGGAGCTCGTGGAAGAGTGCTTCCGCATCGGTGCGCATGGAACGGAACTTGATCATCTTGAAGGGCTGACCGCCCTTCCCGATCCGCTCCTGGAAGAACAGGGCGGGACCGGGGCTGTCGAGTTTCACGATGGCGGCGATGATCAGCATGGGCACGGCGAGCAGCGTAAGGATGCTCAAAGAGCCGACGATGTCGAGCGATCGTTTGGCGAAAGCCTTCAGCCCGTCAAGTTTCGGGGTGGTGACGTGGATGAGGGGCAGCCCTGCGACCGGCTGCATGTGGATACGCGGTCCGGAGATGTCGGTCAGAGCGGGAGCCATGATCATGCCGACTTCGCGGGCGGAGAGGGCCCAGCCGAGATGCCGGAGGAAAACGGGATCCAGCTCAGCCCCGCTGGTGATGGCCACGGTGTCGACCTGAGAACGGTCGATGGCCTCCAAGACGGACTCCACGGTGGGCGTGGTCCCCATGATGGGTAGGGTCCCGCCCGTGAACTCCATGTCGGTCAAGAACGAGGCGACAGGCTTGTATCCGGACACGATGTGGCGGTCCAGTTTCTCATTGAGGTGCTCCACGCTGTGCGATGCACCCAGCAGAAGAACCCGGTGGAGATTCTGGCCGCGGAGGCGCGTCCGGTGCAGCGCTTTCCGCTGAGCCCATCGGGCGGTCACGAGGAATGCGACTCCGAGAGGAAGAGCGACGGCGACGTAGCCGCGAGCGGTATCCATTTTGAGGACGTAGGACACGACGGCGACCGCTCCGAAGAGCCAGAGCGAGGCGATCGTGACCCTGCGGTATTCCTCGATGCCGGTGCCGATGATCTTCCGGTCCCGGGTCCCGCTGTACTCCAGCACCACCCACCACGCGGCGATCAGGAACAGCGAAAGGGTCATGTAGGAGACATCGACGACGCGGCTGCTGACAGCGACGCTGTCCTCAAAACCGAAACGGAGCAGATAAGCGCCCATGACGGCGAGCACGATGCAGCTCAGGTCGAGCAGGCGCATCCGAACTCCGTGGGAGCGCAACCAGAGAGTGCTGCCAGGCACATGAACTTCGCTGGCAGCCGTGATTGAAACGGCCATGATCCGCGGTCCCGTCAGCCGTGCTGGTGACGGCTATGGCACGTGGACATCTGATCCACCGGCGGACTCGGCAATGCAACGCATGTATTCACAATCAAGCCCCCCGGCTCTCCCCCTGGCCCTTGCGGGCCATAACATTGATGTGATGCGTCCGAACCACCGTCACGAGCCGAGAAGCCGGGCGAGGTGAAGCATCGATGCCTATCTTAGGGCCGGGCAACTTAGCACACAAAATGTTTCCTGAAGAAACTTTCATTCGACATGTTCTGTCACGAACTTCTTCTGGTTCGGAGCTGTTTACAGATTTTGCTGTCAGGGACAACGCTTAAACTGTTGGGACCATGGACATGCTCTTCGATCCCTATGCCAGCACGCCTGCCGCCGATGATCTCCGGGGCCGTCCCTCGCCGGGAGCCCGATCCTCAGGCGAGGGGGTGGGCGGTGCCCGAGGGAAGTCCGGACATGCGGAATCCGATGGAGGGAACTTCCGCCCGGCTCCCGCTGAGGCCCTCACCGAAGGGCTGAATCCCCAGCAGCATGCCGCCGTCGTGCATTCCGGCAGCCCACTGTTGATCGTGGCGGGTGCCGGTTCCGGCAAGACTCGCGTGTTGACCCACCGGATCGCCTATCTTCTGGCCACTGGACGGGCCCACCATGGCGAGATCCTGGCCATCACCTTCACCAACAAGGCCGCTGCGGAGATGCGGGAGCGCATCGAAGCCTTGATCGGTCCCCGGGCCAAGAGCATGTGGATCTCCACGTTCCACTCCTCGTGTGTGCGGATCCTCCGCCGGGAGGCGGCCAACGTGGGTCTCAACTCCAACTTCTCCATCTACGACTCGGCTGACTCGCTGCGTCTGATCACTCTGGTGGCGAAGAATCTGGATCTGGACCCCAAGCGGTTCCCGCCCAAGGGGATCGCCCACAAGATCTCGGCGCTTAAGAACGAGTTGATCGACGCGGAGGAGTTCTCGTCCACCGCCGCTGAGAACAATCCCATGGACCGTGCCGTCGCGGAGGTCTACCTCGGCTACACGCAGCGTCTCCGGCAGGCCAACGCCATGGACTTCGATGATCTGATCGCTCAGGTCGTGTTCATGTTCCGGGCCTTCCCAGCGCTTGCGGAGTCCTACCGCCGCCGGTTCCGGCACGTCCTGGTCGACGAGTATCAGGACACCAACCACGCCCAGTACGCACTGGTGAAGGAGATCGTCGGCACCATCGACGATGTTCGGCCCGGACAGCCCGGGACGGTCCCGCCCAGCGAACTCACCGTGGTGGGCGATTCCGATCAGTCCATTTACGCTTTCCGCGGGGCGGACATCCGGAACATCGTGGAGTTCGAGAAGGACTACCCGGATGCCGAGGTCATCAAGCTGGAGCAGAACTACCGATCCACGCAGAACATCCTCTCCGCGGCCAACGCGGTGATCTCACGCAACCCGGACCGCCAGGATAAGCGCCTCTGGACCGCGTCGGGCGATGGACCCAAGATCATCGGATACGTCGGCGAGAACGAGCATGAGGAGGCAGCATTCATCGCCCGCGAGATCGACAGGCTCCAGGACGCCGAAGGGCTGCGCCCCGGTGATGTCGCCGTCTTCTACCGGACCAATGCCCAGTCCCGCTCCCTTGAGGACGTCCTGGTGCGGATGGGCCTGCCATACAAGGTGGTGGGCGGTACGCGCTTCTACGAGCGCAAGGAGATCAAGGACGCGCTCGCCTATCTGCGGGTGCTGGTCAATCCCGACGACGACGTGAACCTCCGCCGCGTGCTCAACGAACCCAAGCGTGGGATCGGGGACCGGGCGGAGGCGGCTGTGGCCTCGCTCGCCGAGCGCGAACGCATTTCCTTCATGGCGGCCGCCCGCCGCGCACACGAAGCCCCCGCCATGGCCACGCGCTCCGTGAACGCGGTGCTGGGCTTCGTGAAGCTGATGGACGATCTGGGTGAGGTGGCGAGCGGTTCCGGTGCGGTGCCGGCCTTGGAAGCCGTGCTGGAGCAGACCGGCTATCTGGAAGCCCTGCGCCTGAGCAACGACCCACAGGATGAATCGCGGGTCGAGAACCTCGCTGAACTCGTCGCCGTGATCCGAGAGTTCCAGAACGAGAACCCGGAGGGGACTCTGGGCGACTTCCTGGAGCAGGTCTCGCTCGTGGCGGACGCCGACCAGATCCCGGATACTCCGGGTGATGTGGATGAAGCCGTGGCGGAGGCCCGGCGCCTGGGCGTGGTCACGCTCATGACCCTCCACACGGCCAAGGGCCTGGAGTTTCCCGTGGTCTTCCTGACCGGCATGGAGCATGGCATCTTCCCCCATGCGCGTTCGGCCACCGATCCCAAGGAACTCGCGGAGGAGCGGCGTCTGGCCTATGTGGGGCTCACACGAGCCCGCCAGAGGCTCTATGTGACCCGCTCCGAGGTGCGCAGCCTCTGGGGCCAGAGCCAGTACAACCCGGCGAGCCAGTTCCTGGAGGAGATCCCGACGGACCTCATCGAATGGGAGCGGGAGGGTACCGCCCGGCCGGCCGCCGCCGGCTGGGGTTCCAGTGGAGGCGGCAACAGCCGCTACGGAGGGTCGTTCTGGGGTGCGGGAACCTCTCGCAATGCGAACTTCGGCCCGGGCGGTTCCAGCGCGGGTTTCGATGCGGACGTCCCGGCATCGGTCGTGCGCGGCAGAGTTCAGCCGCAGAAGGAGGTCATCAGCGTGGCCCCCGGCGACCGTGTCAGCCATAACGCGTTCGGCGAGGGAGTCGTCCTGGCGGTCGAAGGAGTCGGGGACAAGAGCGTGGCCAAAGTGCGCTTCCCGGTGGGGGAGAAGAGGCTCTTGCTCCGCTACGCCCCGGTCACCAAGATCGAAAGCTGAGGAATCCATTGCGAGGTTGAGCTGGGACGTCGCGGGAACTCCGCACGCGCATAGCAAACGCTCCCGAAATTCTACAAATCATAGAAATGTGGGCTTAGTCACGAAACCGGTAGTCTGGGAGCGGCGCAGCCTCGGGCAGGGCTAAAGTTCCCTGTGGAGCACCTCCTACGGATGGGTGGCAACAACCGTCGGGGAGGCGCCTGCAAACCTACCTCGACGTAGAAGGACACCGAACCGTGGACCTGTTTGAATACCAGGCTCGCGACATGTTTGAGGCACACGGCGTTCCCGTGCTGGCCGGCATCGTTGCGACCACCCCCGAAGAAGCCAAGGCAGCTGCCGAGAAGATCGGCGGGGTCACCGTCGTCAAGGCACAGGTCAAGGTCGGCGGCCGCGGCAAGGCCGGCGGCGTGAAGGTGGCCAAGACCGCGGATGAGGCGTTCCAGTACGCCAGCGACATCCTGGGCATGGACATCAAGGGCCACACCGTCAAGAAGGTCATGATCGCGCAGGGCGCGGACATCGCCGAGGAGTTCTACTTCTCCATCCTTCTGGACCGCGCCAACCGCAACTACCTCGCCATGTGCTCGGTCGAGGGCGGCATGGAGATCGAGCAGCTCGCCGTAGAGCGCCCGGACGCCCTGGCGAAGGTCGCTGTCGACCCGGCCGTGGGCATCGACCAGGCCAAGGCCGATGAGATCGTCGCCGAGGCGGGCTTCCCCGAGGAACTCCGCGCCAAGGTCGCGGCGGTCCTGATCAAGCTCTGGGACGTGTTCAAGGGCGAAGACGCCACTCTCGTCGAGGTCAACCCGCTGGTCCGCACCGGCGCCGGTGACATCCTGGCTCTGGACGGCAAGGTCTCCCTCGATGAGAACGCCGGGTTCCGCCACACGGCTCACGAGGATCTTGAGGACAAGGACGCCGCAGACCCGCTCGAGGCCAAGGCGAAGGCCTCGGACCTCAACTACGTCAAGCTCGACGGCGAAGTGGGCGTGATCGGTAACGGTGCAGGCCTGGTCATGTCCACTCTGGACGTCGTCGCCTACGCCGGTGAGAACCACGGTGGCGTCAAGCCCGCGAACTTCCTCGACATCGGAGGCGGCGCCTCCGCAGAGGTCATGGCCGCCGGTCTCGACGTCATCCTGGGTGACGAGCAGGTCAAGAGCGTGTTCGTGAACGTCTTCGGCGGCATCACCGCCTGTGACGCCGTCGCCAAGGGCATCGTGGGCGCGCTCGCAGAGCTGGGCTCCTCCGCCAACAAGCCTCTCGTGGTCCGCCTGGACGGCAACAACGTGGAGGAAGGCCGTCGCATCCTGAACGAGGCCAACCACCCGCTGGTGACCCTCGCCGCCACCATGGACGAGGGCGCCGACAAGGCCGCCGAGCTCGCCAACGCCCGCTAAGCCCGGATAACAGAGGTAAAGAACATGTCTATCTACCTGAACAAGGACTCCAAGGTCATCGTCCAGGGCATCACCGGCGGCGAAGGCACCAAGCACACCGCCCTGATGCTCAAGGCCGGCACCAACGTCGTCGGCGGTGTCAACGCTCGCAAGGCCGGCACCACGGTCCGTCACCAGGCGGCCGACGGTGCCGCCGTCGAGCTCCCCGTCTACGGCACCGTCAAGGAAGCCATGGCGGAGACCGGCGCGGACGTCTCCATCGTCTTCGTGCCGCCGGCATTCACCAAGGACGCCGTGGTCGAGGCCATCGAGGCCGAGATCGGCCTGATCGTGGTCATCACCGAAGGCGTGCCCGTGCAGGACTCCGCCGAGTTCTGGGCCCTGGCCCAGTCCAAGGTGGACGTGAACGGTCAGCAGATCAGCCGCATCATCGGCCCGAACTGCCCCGGCATCATCACCCCGGGCGAAGCGCTGGTGGGCATCACCCCCGCCAACATCACCGGCAAGGGCCCGATCGGTCTGGTCTCCAAGTCCGGCACCCTGACCTACCAGATGATGTTCGAACTGCGCGATCTGGGCTTCTCCACCGCCATCGGCATCGGCGGCGACCCGGTCATCGGCACCACCCACATCGACGCCCTGGCCGCGTTCGAGGCCGACCCGGAGACCAAGGCGATCGTCATGATCGGTGAGATCGGTGGTGACGCCGAAGAGCGTGCAGCCGACTTCATCAAGGCCAACGTCACCAAGCCGGTCGTCGGCTACGTGGCGGGCTTCACCGCTCCCGAGGGTAAGACCATGGGCCACGCCGGTGCCATCGTCTCCGGTTCCGCCGGTACCGCTCAGGCGAAGAAGGAGGCCCTCGAGGCCGCAGGCGTGAAGGTCGGCAAGACCCCGTCTGAGACCGCGACCCTCCTCCGCGAGGTCTTCGCGGCCCTCTAAGCCGTCACTGCGGTCATCGACTGCTGGGAAAACGTTCGTCTGACGCGTCATTCGAGCGATTTCCCGGCAGTCGATGGCATTTAAGCGGGCAAGCGGTAGAATACCGAGCCGAGTTGATGGCCGGCTTCCGTGGCAGGGTTCCACGCAACCCCTTCGGGAGTGGCGGTGCTGGCGGACGAGGAGTTGCTGCTCTGCGGCCAGATGAGCAGCTTCCAGTAGCCTGGCCGGTCCAGCGCGAAACGTCCCAGCACGGCACCGAGGTAGACACCTGACGCGTCGTTGACGTAGTTCGGCACCGCGAGGGCCCGGGGCACCGGCGTGATGGCGGCAGGAGCACCGGATTCATGAACGAACTGGAAGTACACCGACGTCGTCAGATCGTTGCCCTGGGCGGGCGTGCGGCCCGAGGTCTTGGCGCCGACGAAGAAGCGGTTCCCGTCGATGAGCCCGTCCGAGGCGGCGTCGATCACGTTTCCCCAGCCGGTCTGCGAATCGGGTCCTGGATAGCCGGGCACGCCCGCGGTGATGAAAACCCTCTCGAACCCTCTGTCCAGTTTCTGGCTGTGCACCACGTCGTTCCACTGGTCCACCTGCCGGGCCGTGGGGCTCAGCTGAGTCCAGCCGGTGCCGGCTTCGGGGTGGCGATCCGGGCTCGCGCGTCGTGCATCGCCAGCTCTGCATTGACCCCGGCCCCGGCCTGGACCCCCGAACCGGATGCGACGGAGACCATGGCGGCAAGGTTCTGGGCATTGCCGGCCACCCATACGCCGGGCACCTCCGTCTTGCCCATCGGATCAGAGGGGATCATGACACCCATGGGATGCTCAACCGCTTCGCCGCCCAGTTGTTCGTAGAGGCCGGTGCGGGCCGCGAAGACCGGAGCGACCGCGAGGGCGTCCAGTTCCAGGCGGGTCCCGTCCTGCAGCACGGCGGCGCTCAGCTCCTGTCCGGCGAACTCGAACCGCGTCACGGGCGAACCGGCGAGCCCGACGCCGGCAGCTTCCAGAAGCTCTGCCTCGTCCCCTGGTGCCCAGGAAACCCCGGGAGCACCAGATGCCTGGTCCGTCCAGCCTGGCAGCACCGTGACAGCGTCGCTGAGCTGTCCGAAGAGGAGCGCCTGGTGGACGGCCCGGGCGTCGGAGGCCAGAATCCCGATCCGTTGCCCGCGGACCTCCCAGCCATGGCAGTACGGGCAATGCAGCATGCTGTGCCCCCATCCTCGGTGCAGTCCGTCCACGTCGGGCAGGACGTCGACGAGTCCGGTGGCGAGCACCAGGCGGCGCGAACGGACGACGACGGCGGGCTCACCGTCCTGGACCACGACGCCGATGCTGAAGGCGCCGTCGTCGTGCGCCGCGGTGGTGGCCTCTCCGGAAAGGAACCGCACGCCGTACGCCAGAGCCTCCCGGCGTCCTTCCTCCAGCAGCTTCAGGGGAGAGATGCCCTCGTGGCCGAGCACATTGTGTGCGCCTTCTGCGGGGGCATTGCGTGGCTGTCCGGCGTCGACCACCAGCACGGAGCGCAGCGAACGTGCCAGGGCGATTGCCGCTCCCAGTCCGGCAGGTCCTCCGCCGACGATGACCGCGTCGTACGGTTTTCCGTCCATGTTTCCTCCTTGAGACCTTTTGGTGAGAAAGATTCTCGTTTAGTTGCAATGATTGAGCAAACAACTTTGCCGTTATGGCAAAGTTGAGTCCATGGCTGATCACGAGAAAGAAGACCCGGGGGAATTGCATCGCCTGCTGGGGTCGGTGGGTCCGAGGCTCAGAGCGCTGCGCGAGGCGCGAGGGCTGACGCTGGAGACGCTTTCCGCGGACACCGGGATCTCGCTGAGCACTCTGTCCCGGCTGGAATCCGGGATCCGGAGACCTTCGTTGGAGTTGCTGTACCCCTTGGCGAAGCACTACCGGCTTCCTCTGGATGAGCTGGTGGGTGCCCCTGCGGTCGGCGACCCTCGGGTGCATATCAAGCCGATCCATGAACCGGGCCGGACCATGTTGCCCCTCAGCCGCGGCGAGAACGGCATGTACGTCTACAAACACGTGCTCCACGGAGCGGCCGCCCCTGCTGAGCCGATGACCAGAGTGCATCCGGGCCACGAATGGCTCTATGTGATCGCAGGGGAGCTGCGCCTGGTGCTCGGCCGTGAGGAGTACCGGCTGGCACCGGGCGAAGCCGCCGAATTCGATACCACGACCCCACACTGGTTCGGCCCCGCAGGAGCCCGCGCCACGGAGTTCCTGGGCATCTTCAGCGCGGCAGGGGAGCGGGTGCATGTCAGCGAGTTCCTCGACTGAGCAGGCGGAGGCAGACCGGATCGTCCGAGCGGCGCGCTAGGCTGGCGCTGTCACGACACCGCATCTGTAAGGGGACATCATGAGACGGTCAGCGACATTCACGCTCCGCGCGGCCCGGGCGGTGACCGCTCTGTTGTTCGGCGTCGTCGCCGTCGTGATTCCCGTGCTCGCCACCGCGGCCCCGGCCAGGGCCGACGCGCCCGTGGACATCGTGGTCGAGGACACCGCCCATGCCCTGTACCTGCCGCAGCTCCAATCGGCAGTGGAGAAGATCTCGTTCTATCAGCCCACCAAGGTGGTGATCTTCACCAGGGCCGGGAGCAAGTCGGACAGCATCAACGAAGAAGTGCTCCGCTTCGCGCGGAGCAAGCACCCCGAATGGATCACCGCCGACGGCCAGAAGTGGGCCGACGGCCTGTTCGTCTTCGCGCTCGACACCACGGGACGCCATGTGGGCACCTACTTCGGCGAGGACCGGAAGATCCCTCTCGACGAACAGACGGCCATTCAGAACGACACGAAGGAACTCTTCCGCCAAGCTCAGTGGACGGACGGCACGATCGCCGGGGTCCGTTCTGCCGCGTCCCGGATCGGACGGCCCTGGTATCTGGCGCCCGCCACGCTGTGGACCGGCGGGATCGCGGGAGGCGCCGCGCTGGTGGGAGGTGGCATCTGGGCCGGCGTGCGCGCCAACAACCGTCGCAAGTTCGCAGAGGCCTTCGAAGCAGGGGACCGCTCCTACGCCTCGGTCACCCTCCAGCTTCAGGAGACCGAGCTGAACGCCTCGACCATTCCCGAGTCATCCGCCTACGGTGCCAGGGTCCTGGAACGCTGGCACACGCTGGAGGAGAAGCTGCGGGAGGCGACGGGGCTCCGTGAACGGCTTTCGGTCCTGAGCCCCAAGGAACGTTCCGTGGCGACGAACGTCTCGGAGGCGGCGCGATTCCAGGAGCTGGCGGAAACCTTGGACGGCCTCGACGACGCCATCGCGGACTCCAATTCTCTGTTGAACCTGAACTCGAGCTGGCGGGAGGCCTGGCGGAATCAGTCCGGCGGACTGGCCAAGGAACTCTCGGAGATGGGGGACATGCTCGAGCGTGGCGGGGCCGGTTCGAAGCTGGAAACAGCGGCCGCCCTGCGCGCCTACGCTGCTGCCGCTCTCGAACGGATCTCCGGACTCGAAGCCGGTTTGGATGACCGGAGCGTCACTCCGGATGCGGCGCTGGACGCCCTCAAGGCGGAGCGGGAGAAGACCGCAGAGCTGCTCCAGCAGCATGCCGATGCGGTCATCGCGGAGAACACCCGCTCAACGCGTGAGGCGGAACTGATGCGGGAGAAGATGCAGACCGCATCCGAAGGGCACCGTGATGTCCGGCGCTACAACGGCAGCATCGTGGATATCGCGTACCCGCGGGTCCCGATCATCTCGGTCATGAACTTCGGGTACGGGATCGATGCCGGGCGGCAAGCCGTCGATTCCTCCCGGAGCTCGTCCTCCTCGTCCGGAAGCAGCACCGGATACGGCTCCAGTGGGGGAAGCTTCTCCGGTTCGGGGAGTTCGTCCAGTTTCTGAGGACCGCGCGGCGCGGATTCCCAGTCTGACCCCAGGCAGCGGAAAGGCTCGTCCCATCTTGCGGGAGGACAGTGGATGCTACGGGCCGGAGCAGCCGGTCCGGGGCCTGATGGCAGGGATCCGAGCGGAGGTGGCGGCATGGGAACCAGGATTGCACTGAGCGTCCTCGGCGCGGCCGCCGCCGGAATCGTGGTGGGCGCGCTCGCGTCGATCACCAACGTCGACGACGTCGCTCGGATGCTGTTGAGCCTCGGCCACGGGACGGACGCGGCCCACACCTGGACACTCCCCGGATCGGGAGGATGATGCCCATCGACAGACGCCCTTTTACTATCCCGTTGTCAGCCCCGGAAGCGGCACGCTGTGGTCACAGACAGTTGTCGTTCACACCGGGGCCGACGGCGTTAAAGGGCTTCCCCGGGGCACCGCCGAGGCGTGTGCCAGCTGAGATGCGTATTTTCTGACAGGAAGTGTGGGCGGGTGGCCCGCGAGAAGGTAGATGTTCAATATTTGAACATTTGATGCAAACATGGTTCACATTGCAAGGGTGCAGGCTCCGTCGGCATGCCAGGGCAGGACGGTTTCGGACCGGTGGAGGGTTTGGTGCTGCCGAATCCACCGACGACAGGATGGATGAGGAGGGCATGTGAAGCAGGTGTTCGTGTGCATCGGGGCCGGGCAAGGACTCGCTGTCGTGTTGGAGAGCGTTGGGGTGAAGGGCTGAGATGCTGCGTTTTCCAAAGACGGTCACGGAGGCCGTGGCCGGGGTCCAGGACGGCTCCACTGTGATGATCGGCGGTTTCGGGAATGCTGGTCAGCCTTTCGAGTTGATCAATGCGCTGCTGGAGTCCGGGGCGAGGGGGCTGACCGTGGTCAACAACAATGCCGGACAAGGTGATCAGGGTTTGGCGTTGCTCATCAAGGAGGGGCGGGTACAGAAGATGATCTGTTCTTTCCCTCGGCAGTCCGATTCCTGGCACTTCGATGAGAAATACCGTGCAGGGCGGATCGAGCTGGAACTGGTGCCCCAGGGGAACCTGGCAGAGCGGATCCGGGCCGCGGGGGCCGGGATCGGAGGATTCTTCACCCCTACCGGTTATGGCACCATGCTGGCGGAAGGTAAGGAGACGCGTTTTCTGGACGGGAAGTGGCAGGTCTTCGAGAGCGCTCTGCCTGCTGATTTCGCGCTCATCAAGGCTCATGCGGCGGACCGGAAGGGCAATCTGGTCTATCGCAAGACGGCACGGAACTTCGGGCCGATCATGGCTGCTGCAGCGAAACACACGATCGTGCAGGTGCCAAGGATCGTCGCAGTCGGGGGACTGGATCCGGAGAGCGTGATCACCCCGGGAATCTACGTCAACAGCATCGTGAAGGTGGGCTGAGAGCATGACTGCACTACCGGCGTCGTCCGTTCCAAAGACGGATCCCGAACCGCTTGGCCGTGATGCGCTCGCTGCCTTGGTGGCCCGGGACATCGCCCCGGGGTCTTTTGTGAATCTGGGGATCGGTCAGCCGACCCTGGTGTCGGACCATCTCACTGCGGAGCAGGATGTCACGCTTCATACGGAGAACGGGATGCTCGGGATGGGGCCGGCTGCCCGGGGTGGTTGGATCGATGGTGATCTGATCAATGCGGGCAAGATCCCGGTGACGGAGCTGCCAGGGGCATCTTATTTCCATCATGCGGATTCGTTCGCGATCATGCGCGGGGGTCATCTGGACATCTGTGTTCTGGGTGCGTTCCAGGTGTCCGCGGGCGGGGATCTGGCGAACTGGCATACCGGGTCCGCGGATGCGATCCCTGCTGTGGGCGGGGCCATGGACCTGGCCACGGGTGCAAAGGAGGTGTTCGTGATGATGAACCTATTGACGCGGGAGGGTACGTCCAAGCTGGTGGAACGGTGCAGCTATCCGCTCACCGGAGTGGAGTGCGTGACACGGGTCTATACAGACCGGGCGGTGTTCCTCCTGGGTGCCGGTGGTGTGGTGGTGCGAGAGACCTTCGGATGCACCTTCGAAGAACTGAGGGATCTGGTGCCGGTCCCGCTGATACCGGCCCTCAACCCAGCCTGAGCTGAATCACTAGGTCACCGCGAGGGTGGAGGATGGCCGCCACCAACGATCCCGGATAGCATCGGCAGATGATTGAGCGAGTGCCGAGCGATGAGCGACAAGGGATTCAGTCCGTCGAAATAGCGATGACGGTACTGGAAGCTTTGGAGGCAGGGCGGGGCGCGATGACGCTAAATCAGATTGCCAAGGCGAGCGACATGGCTACGAGCAAGGTGCACAGATATCTGGTCAGTCTCGGACGGGCCGGCTTGGTGGCTCAGTCGCCTGGAACCGGACGCTACGATCTGGGGCCAGGACTGCGACGGCTGGGCATCGAATCCCTGCGTCGCATGGACGACGTCGAGGTTGTCGCAGAATATCTTCCAGGGCTGAGAGACAGGACTGGTCACGCCGTCAATCTCGCGGTATGGGGCGACCGCGGGCCGACCATTGTGCGCTGGCACTATGGCAGTTACGCGTTACCGATCACTGTTCGTGTTGGAGCCACCTTGCCGATCGCTTCGTCCTCCGTGGGACGCGCATTCATGGCGCACCTGCCAGTCGCAATGGTCGAGCGCGCGCTCAAGGCTGAGGGCATCGCTTCTCGTGAAGAGATGCAGGGAGTGATCGACGAAGTGCTGACCACGGGTCTTGCAGTCACCACCGACGCGATGATTCCTGGGGTCACGTCGATCGCGGCGGCCGTGGTCGCCGATGTCATGGCACTGCCGATTGTGATTGCAACGGCGATGCCGACCGGAGAGATCTCCGCTGACGATCTGCTCCAGGTGGGACATGAACTGCGTGGCGAGGTCGAACGGATCAGTCAGAGTCTTGGCAGCATTGGAACGCCCGGGACCTTCTGACGTCTTCGCTCTCCACAGGAGTCTGACCTATGCCGTCCCAAAACCGGCTTGAGGGTTGTGTTTTCACGCGGTGAACGATCCCGTTCCCGTGGCTGTGGACTTTGACCGCGGCCGGTCGTGGAGTAAACGTGTGCGCTCGAAGCCGGCATTGCTGCTGAAGTCACGAAGGCGCGAGTATCCCGGTCCAGCCCGACCAAGAGACTTCGTCGGAGGCTCTGTGATGGCCGAGCAGCTCATGAGGGGTACCTCCGTGAACCGGATGTTCTGTAGACAAGTCAAATTCACTATGCATAAACTCACTTCACATTGATAAGCGGTATTCGTTGTGGATGAGGAGACGTGTCATGAGGCAGCCAGCGCAGCACTTCATCGATGGTGAATGGGTCGGCAGTGAGACCATCAGTGACTCGCTGAGTCCAGCAGACAGCCGGGTATTGGGGCAGTATGCCGATGGCGGCGAGCACGAGGCCCGGGCGGCGGTGACCGCGGCGGAGCGGACTTTCCGCGAGACGCGCTGGGCACATGATCGGGAGCTTCGAGCCCGCGCACTGTTCGAAATCGCTGATGCTCTGGAAGCCCGTCAGGACGAGATCATCAGGGCGCTCGCCGTCGAGAATGGAAAGGTTCTGGGCGAAGCCGCTTTCGAGGTATCGCTGGCGATACCGAAATTGCGGTACTACGCCGGGCTTGCTCTGAGTGACATGGGTGCAGCGTCGGAGGTCCGTCCGGACACGTACTCGTTCTCGCTCCGCCAGCCCATCGGAGTCGCCGGGGTGATCGTCCCGTGGAACTCCCCGGTGGTTTTGTCGATTCGCTCATACGCCCCGGCGCTTGCGGCCGGTTGCACCGTCGCGATGAAACTGCCAGGGCAGACCGGACTGCTGAACGGTCTCATCGCCGAGACGATCGCCGCATCAAATAGCCTGCCTGCCGGTGTACTGAATGTCTTCACGGAATCCGGCAACACCGGAGCTCCCGTCTTGTTGCGGGACCCTCGAGTGGGCGTCATCAGCTACACCGGAAGCACCCGTGTTGGCCGGACGATCATGCGGGAAGCCTCGGAAGCACTGTTGCCGGTCTCACTTGAGCTTGGCGGAAAGACTCCGATGATCGTGTTCGAGGATGCCGATCTGGACGCGGCTGTCCCCGTTCTGACCAAGGCCATCACCACCTTTGCCGGACAGTTCTGCATGACAGGGAGCCGGATCCTCGCACACCAGCCGATCGCCGCTGAGCTTCGTGAACGACTCGCTGCCTCGTTGTCGAAAGTGAGGATCGGACCAGGTGACTCTCCCGAGAGCGATATGGGCCCGATGATCGATATCGCGAACGCAGACAGGGTGGAGACCTTCGTCGAAGACGCGCTCTCGTACGCTGTTCCAATTGTCCGAGGCGGGCGCCCGACTGAGCCGGAATTCGCGAAGGGCGCCTACTACAGGCCGGCATTGCTCGAAATCGAGGACGTTGCGGTTCCTCTCGTGCAGCAGGAAGTGTTCGGTCCGGTGGGAACTTTCGAGGTTTTCACGGACGAGGCCGATGCCATCGCGAAAGCCAACGCGACCGAGTATGGGCTCGCCGCCAGCGTGTGGACGAGGGATGTGGACCGCCCATTGCGTGTCGCACGGAGGATCGATGCAGGCACGGTGTGGACCAACACCTGGGGGCAGGTCAACGATCAGTTCGAAGAAGGTGGTTTTAAATCCAGCGGCATAGGCCGTCTGAACGGAAAACGCGCGTTGGAGGAATTTCAGCACATCAAGCACCTGGTGCACCAGGTGTCGGACGAGCACTGACGAGGAATCGTAAGCACGATCATCAGGAGACCGGGAGTGAGCTTCATGACAGCTGAGAACAGCATTCAGCAAGGCCTTGGGAGAGCAAACGGCGATGTGGTGCGGCCGGCAGACCGGTGGTTCCTCTGGTCTGGCCGGCATCCCGTTGGAGCATTGCTGGTGACCGGTTTCGTGGCGATTCAAATGGCCACGATGCTCGCGTACTTCATGCCGATCATTGGGCTTCCGGAGCTGTCTTGGCCGCAGCACAACGGTCGGTTGGGCGCCCCGGAGAGCGCTGAAGGCAGCGCTGAGAGGTACGCGGTGGGGCAGTTCATGCACTACCTGAACGGCATCGCCTTCACCTTCGTCTTCGGCTTGCTCCTGCACCCTGTGTTGCCCTTCAAAGGCGAGGGGTTCGGAAATTTCGGCAAGGCGCTTGTTTTCGGTGCCGTCCTCACCTTCGTCAGTATCGGATTCGTGACGCCGCAGATCTACGTTCCGGAAGCTCATCTGGGATTTCTCTCCTTTGGCAAGGGGTGGCGTTTACCGTTGGCGATCTTTCTCTGGCACATGATCTTCGCCGGACACCTTGGACTCCTCTACAACCCGGACCGCTCGGCACGCCTTGTTGCCGAACAACAACAAACAGTCGGAGCGTGATGCAGCCGTGTTCGGAAAAGTTGCTCTCGAAGAGCATGTCGCGCTGGAATCGACTCTGGAGGATTCCCGCCAATACGCACCACCTACCCATTGGTCGGAGCTGAGGTCGAGACTGCTGGATGTGCATGGTCGCAGGCTTGCGCTCATGGACGAGCACGGTATTGACATCACGGTGCTGTCGTTGAACTCGCCGGCAGTACAGGCTGTTCCAGATCCTGGGAAGGCTGTGGAGCTCGCACGGAGCGCCAACAACACTTTCGCGGAGTACGTGGCGGGTAACCCGACACGTTTCCGGTCGTTTGCCGCCTTGCCGATGCAGGACCCCGAGCTCGCAGCCGAGGAACTGACCAGAGCGGTCAACGATCTGGGCTTTGTCGGAGCACTGGTCAATGGGTTCTCCGAGCGTCACGACGGCACCATCAGCTACTACGACACGGCGGACTACGACGTCTTCTGGGCACAGTTGGAGCACCTCGGAGTGCCGTTCTACCTTCATCCTCGCAATCCTTTGACACGCGACGCGGCGATCTATCAGGGACATGAATGGCTTCTCGGGCCAGCCTGGGCTTTCGGACAGGAGACCGCGGTTCATGCTTTGCGGCTGATGGGTTCGGGTATTTTCGACAGATTCCCGACTGCCAGAGTCATCCTCGGACACCTAGGTGAAGGACTGCCATACAGCATGTGGCGGGTCGATCATCACAACGCGTGGATCGGGCAGAAAGCCGGGTACGCCGCGGAGCGGGCCATCGGTGAATACTTCTTACAGAACTTCTATCTCACGACGTCGGGCAATTTCCGGACGCAGACGCTAGTAGACGCGATGTTGGAAGTCGGAGCCGACCGAATTCTGTTCTCGACAGACTGGCCCTTCGAGAATGTGGACCATGCCTCCGATTGGTTCGATGCCGCATCTATCAGCGAACGTGATCGACGCAAGATCGGCAGCGATAACGCCCGTGCGTTGCTTCGTCTCCCCGCTGGACGAGCCCGGTGATCGGCCCGATCGGTGTGAGCCCGGATGAATGGAGCTTCATCCGGGAGACAGCGAATTCGAAGGTGGTCTTCGGACCGGGCTGTATTGCGCGGATCGCTGAGGAACTGCGTCTGCTCGGGGTGTCGAGGGCGATCCTCGTCAGTGGGGGCCGGACATCGGCCGGCCTCGACCAACTCGAACGGCATCTCGGGTCGTTGCTTGTGGCGCGATTCGAGGGGGCCGAGATGCACACGCCGAAGCACGTCACGGCACAGGCCTTGAACGTTGCCACCGAATCAGGCGTCGACTGCATCGTCTCGCTGGGCGGCGGCAGTGCTACGGGCTTGGCGAAGGCTCTTGGACGAGAGACTGGGCTGCCGACGGTCGTCATTCCTACCAGCTATGCGGGCTCGGAAGCGACGCCAGTTCTCGGCGAGACCGAAGATGGGGTCAAAACCACCATCTCCGCGCCGGAGATCTTGCCGAACGTCGTGCTCTACGATGTCGATCTGACCCTTGACATGCCTCTGTCTTTGACAGTGAACAGTGCCCTCAACGCCATGGCACACGCTGTCGAGGCCTTGTACGCGCCAACTGCTGTTCCGGCAGTGTTCGATACCGCCTTGCGAGCTATTGGACTGATCGGGTCGGCGCTCCCGGTGCTCCTTGAAGCGCCTCGGGACGTGGTCGCGCGGGTCTCTCTCTTGGAGGGAGCCTGGTTGGCCGGCAGCTGTCTTGGACTCGTCGGGATGGGTCTGCACCACAAACTGTGCCATGTGTTGGGCGGGAGTTTTGGTCTTCCGCACGCTGCGACTCACGCGATAGTGCTGCCGTATGTGGTGGCCTTCAACGCGACGTCGATCCCTCATGTGATTGGTGCTTTGGCCGAAGCACTGAAGACCCAGGACGTGCCGGCCAAACTCTGGGACCTTGCTCATTTGGCAGGCCCACCGGACTCGCTGGCCGGACTGGGGTTTGCGCCGGAAGACATCGAACGTGCGGTCGCGATTGCGATACGGGCCGAGTACCCCAATCCTCGTCCGGTGACCCCCGAAGGAGTGCGTCAGGTGCTTGAAGCGGCAATCAACGGAAAGCGGCCATCCGATCCTTTGAGTGAGCCTGATCTGGACAGGCTCACTCAGGAGGTGACTGCGAGTTTCGCACAGGCCGCTGATTCCAGATTGCGCTCGCAGCTGACGGGCCTGGTTCGTCACCTGCACGCTTTCGTCCGCGAGGAGGGCATCTCTGAGGATGAATGGACGGTTGCGATCGATTTTCTGACCAAGGTCGGACAGATGAGCTCGGATGTGAGACAGGAGACGGTACTGCTCTCTGACGTGTTGGGAATCTCGAGTGTGGTGGACGCTCTGACGAACTCGCGGACGCCGCAGAGCACGCCATCGGCGGTGCTCGGCCCTTTTTACACTGAGGGGCCACCACAGACTCCGCTGGGCAGCGACATCGCCGGGCCCATGGAGGGCGATCCGTTGTGGGTCGATGTGCGAATTCTGGACCGCTCCGGGGCCCCCATCGCCGGTGCAGTCGTGGACGTGTGGCAAAGTAACGACGAGGGCTTCTATGACCTGCAGCTTCCCGACCTCGATGGGCCGGTGCTGCGGGCTCGATTCGAGAGTGCCCATGACGGTTCGGTGAAGTTCTGGTCCATCAAACCGTGCGAGTATCCGATTCCCACGGATGGCCCAGTCGGAGCCCTGCTCCGTGCAACGAACAGGCATCCGTACCGGGCGCCTCATGTGCACTTCATGATCAGCGCTCCGGGTTTTCACCGCCTGGTCACACAACTGTTCGTAGCAGGAGGGGCCTATTTGGACTCCGACACGGTGTTTGGAGTGAAACCGGAACTTGTTGTGGAATTTCTTGAACAGACCGGAGCCACTCCTGATGGGCGCGCCTTGGGGAGGCCGTGGTATCTCCTGAAGTATGACTTCACCCTGGGTTCCGCCGGATAAGACGACCGGCTCGCTCGCGAGACGGCAGTTGATCATGGTCAGGGCTCCTGGCACTGTGATCAAGTGCCGTCTCGCGAGGGCTGGAGCGTTCAGAGCGTCGTCGGACGGTCCAGATGAGTCGGTGCGAACATGCGCAAGTGGGTGTCCACGACGACGACGTTCGGGCCGTCCGAGGCCAGAGCGTTGCGGAGCGCTTCCTCGACGTCCTCCGCGGCGACGCGGCGGGCGGGGACACCGAAGGATTCGGCCAGCGCGACGAAATCGGGACGGGTCAGCTCCGTGGCCGTCGCCTGGCCGAAAGCGCCCTCCATGTACTCGCGCAGAATGCCGTAGCCGCCGTCGTCCGTGATGAGCCAGGTCACCGGTGCATCGTGCTGCCGGGCGGTGGCCAGCTCAGAGATGGAGTACATCGCTGAGCCGTCGCCGGAGACGGCGAGCACCCGCTCGCCGAGGCCCACGGCACCACCGATCGCCGCACCGTAGGCCCAGCCGATGCCTCCGGCGCCCTGCGCAGAGTGGAATCCGCCCTGCCGTGCGTCCCAGCAGCTCCAGCCCCAGTACGCGGCGATGGTCATGTCCCAGAAGGTCTGCATTCCGTCCGGGACGGCGGCGCGGATGGAGCTCAGATAGCCGAGCTCGTGTCCGAGATCCTGAGAGGCGAGCCGGGTCTTTACGATGGCCAACGCCGCGGCCACGACCTCTTGCGGGGTGCGGCCGTGCCAGTCCCGGAGGGCGTCGCGCCCTGCGAGCGAAGCCGCAACCGCGTCCCGCAGGGCCGGGAGCGCCAGGCCCGCGTCGGCATGGATGCCGAGCGCGGGGTGGTTGGACTCGAGAACCCGGGCTTCGGCGTCGATCTGGATCACGTGTCCCCGCGGGGCGAGTGTGTAGTAGTTGGAGGTGACTTCGCCGAGGGACGTGCCGATGGCCAGCAGGACGTCTGCGTCCTCCGCGAGCTCTGTCATGTGCACGTCTTCAATCCAGGACTGCAAGGAGAGCGGGTGTTCCCAGGGGAAGGCGCCTTTGCCGCCGGGGGAGCAGATGACGGGGGCGTCCAGTGCTTCGGCGAGTTCCAGCAGCGCGGCCTCGGCGCGGCCTCGGCGCGCGCCGCCGCCGGCGATGATCAGCGGCCGGGACGCGCTGCCGAGCAGGCGGGCGGCCTCATCGATCAGCTCGGATCGAGCGGGTAGGGCCGGGATCCGGACCGCGACGTCCCGGACGGGCGGGATGGCCACAGGCTCCAGGAGGATGTCCTGCGGGACCTCCACCCAGACCGGACCCTGGGGCGCCGTGAGAGCTTCCGTCCAGGCCTCCTGAAGCGCGGAGGGGATCGCCGAAGCGTGCTGGACGGTTCGCTGGCTCTTGCTGACCTGGGCCGCAGCGAGTCGCTGCTCATCGAGCTGGTGAAGCATTCCGCGGCGTCGTGCCCCAAGGCCCGCTGTCGGGATCTGGCTGGCGACCACCACCATCGGCACGCCTGTCGCATATGCCTCCTGGAGCCCTGCCAGGGACGTGAGGGCGCCCGGGCCGGTGGACAGGAAGAGCACGCCCGGCGCGCCGGTGGCCCGGGAGTAGCCGTCGGCGGCGAAGGCCGAATTGTTCTCGATGCGGCTCGAGACGAAATGCAGCCTGCCGCGTCCCATGGCATCGAAGAGTCCCAAGGCATGCTGGCCGGGGATCCCGAACACGGTCTGGGCGCCCAGCTCCTGGAGCGTTTCCACGACCAGGTCTCCGCCGTTGCGGCCGATGTTCTGCTCTGCCGGCATTGTTCTCCCCTTGTGGCTTCGGTGACGTACGCAACACCATCGTAGTCATAGTTTTCTAATATGCACCTGTTGTTGCTGATTAGTTGACTTATGCTCCAGGCGAAATCTACCCTTGTGTCAGTCGTCACGCGCATCCGTGACCCAGCGCACCACCCTTTGAGTAAGGTTCACCATGGACGGAAACATCATCAATTCGGGGATCGTGATCCTCTATCTCGTGGCCATGCTGGCCTTCGGTTTCTGGGGCAAGTCCCGCACGAAGGACAACAGCGATTTCCTCGTCGCAGGCCGCCGCCTCGGCCCGATGCTCTACACCGGCACCATGGCCGCAGTGGTCCTCGGCGGCGCCTCCACGGTGGGCGGCGTCGGCCTGGGCTACAAGTTCGGCATCTCCGGCATGTGGCTCGTCGTCGCGATCGGCGTCGGCGTTCTGCTCCTCAGCCTGCTCTTCGCGGGCATGATCCAGAAGCTGAAGATCTACACGGTCTCCCAAATGCTGACGCTGCGCTACGGCACTCGTGCCACGCAGACCTCCGGCATCGTCATGCTGGCCTACACCCTCATGCTCTGCGCCACCTCCACCAGCGCCTATGCCACCATCTTCGTGGTGCTCTTCGGCTGGGAGCGCTGGATCGCCATCGCCATCGGCGGCGCGATCGTCCTGATCTACTCGACCATCGGCGGCATGTGGTCCATCACCCTGGCCGACCAGGTGCAGTTCTTCATCAAGACCATCGGTGTCTTCTTCCTCATGCTGCCCTTCGCCCTCAACGCTGCGGGCGGCTGGGACGGCATCAAGCAGCGTGTGGACGCTTCGTTCTTCCAGTGGGACGGCATCGGTGTTCAGACGATCGTCACCTACTTCGTGGTCTACACGCTCGGCCTGCTGATCGGCCAGGACATCTGGCAGCGTGTGTTCACCGCCAAGACCCCCAAGGTCGCCCGCTGGGGCGGCGCCACTGCCGGCGTCTACTGCGTGCTCTACGGTCTGGCCGGCGCCGTGATCGGCATGGCCGCCCACGTGGCGCTGCCGAACATCGACGTCGCGAATCTCGGCAAGGATGTCGTATACGCGGAGGTCGCCACGCACATCCTTCCGGTCGCCATCGGCGGCCTGGTCCTTGCTGCTGCCGTCGCGGCCATGATGTCCACCGCCTCCGGCGCGCTGATCGCCGCGGCGACAGTGGCCCGGACCGACGTCGTACCCTTCGTCGCCGGCTGGTTCGGCAAGAAGGTCGCCGTCGAGCACGACCGCAACCCCGAGGAGGACGTGAAGGAGAACCGCCTGTGGGTCCTCGGCCTCGGCGTCGTGGCGATCATCCTCGCGATCCTGGTCAAGGACGTGGTCGCAGCGCTGACCATCGCCTACGACATCCTCGTCGGCGGCCTGCTGGTCTCGATCCTGGGCGGTCTGGTCTGGAAGCGAGGCACCGGTCTGGGCGCGGCGGCATCCATGGCCGTGGGCACCGTGGTCACCCTGGGCACCATGATCATCCTGGAGATCAACGCCAAGGTTCCGCTGGACGGCGTCTACGCCAATGAGCCCATCTACTACGGTCTGATCTCCTCAGCGGTCGTCTACGTCGTGCTTTCGCTGCTGAGCCCTGCCACCGATGCCAAGGTCATGGCGGCCTGGAACGCACGCCTGGCCGGCGCCAACGCCGACGAGGAAGCGGACGTCCCCGCCCACTGAGGCCGGTCGTCCGGGAACCACGGTTCAGGAACGCCGTTCGGGAGCCGCACGAGCCTACTGCTCGTGCGGCTCCTGAAGCGTTAAAGACGACGACGGCGGTGCGGACCGGTCACGCCGGCGATGGAGAAAGCCGGCGAGGCTGGATCGACTAGCATGACGTCATGCCTCGAACCAGCCCCGACCGTGTGCCCACCCAAGGGGACGTGGCGAAGCTGGCGAAAGTCTCGGCACAGACGGTTTCGCGTGTGATGACCGGCAGCCAGAAGGTGCACCCGGACACTGAACGCCGGGTACGGGAGGCTGTTGATCTGCTCGGCTACCGGGTGCATGGCGCGGCCGCGGCGCTCGCCACGGGCCGTACCCGCCTGCTCGGAGTGATCGTCGTGTCCACCACTCAGTATTCTTCCAGCGCCATCGGCGTCGGGATCGAGATGGTCGCCGCCGCACATGGGTACACGGTGACCACGGCCGCCGTGTCCAACCACTCCTCGGCCTCCGCCTTCATCACGGCCTTCGAGCGTCTGGAACGTCAGGGGGCGGAAGGCGTCATCATCGTCGCCCCCGTCGATGTGCAGGATCCCGGGATGATCGCGTTGATGAAACGCACTCCGACCGTGCAGATCGAAGGCAGGAGCCAGCTCGGGCGGGATGGGCGGCCGGGTTCCACCGCCGAACAGGAACAGGCCCAGATCGCCCGCTCGGCGACGGAACATCTTCTGCAACTCGGTCATGAGACGGTCTGGCATGTCTCGGGTGACGAGGACTGGCTGGAGTCCGGATGGCGTTTGTCGGCGTGGCAGGAAGCCCTGCGTGAGCGGGGAATCAATCCGCCGCCGGTCGTGCACGGGGATTGGACCCCTGAGTCCGGGTACCGGGCCGGGCGCGCACTCGCTGCTGATCCGGGGGTGACCGCTGTGTTCGTCTCGAGCGACGAGATGGCGTTCGGAGTCATTCGTGCCCTGCATGAGGCCGGGCGCCGCGTGCCCCAGGACATCTCCGTGGTCAGCGTCGATGACATCGCCCTGGCCGAGTATGCGTCGCCGGCCCTCACCACCGTGAGGCAGCCTTTCGCGGACCGGGGGCGTGCTGCAGCACAGCAGGTCATCGCCCTGATCGATGGCGCTGTGACCGAGCCTTTCGTGCCGGCCTTGCCGGAACTGGTGGTCAGGGCATCCACAGCCCCACCGCCCGGCCGGTGACGGTGCCGCCGCTGCCGCGCGGACCTGCCTGGACGACGGCGGGGCGGACCCGGAGAAGGGTCCGCCCCGCCGTCGTCCGACTTCTTCAGCCGCCGGACGAGCGGAAGGTCACAGGATCGACCACGATTGCACCATGCCCGACGACGGGCTCTGCTGGGTGAGCCCGGTCCCGTCCGCGTTCGTTGTGGCGGAGAGCAGCAAGCCGCTCTTCACTGACGTGATCGTGTAGCTGCCGCCGGATTGCGGAGTCACCGTCCAGCGCTGGTTCGTCCCTCCCATGCAGGTCCACTGGATGACCTGGGCTCCGGCGGCCGTTGAGCCGCCGGAGACATCCGCGCAGAGCCCGGACTCGCCGTTCTTCAGGGTGTACGAACCGTCCGTCTGCGAGGTGAACAGCCAGCTCTGGTTTGCTCCTGTGTTGCTGGTCCACAAGACGAGCTGCGTCCCGGCGGTCGTGCTGTGGTTGGGATCGTCAACGGAACGGCCCCCGGAACTGATGGAGTGGGCGCCGTCCAGCGTCCCGGCCGAGCCGACCACCGTCAGGGAGAGTCGTTGCTCGTCAGCGGTCCGCGAACCGCCCACCGTGCTGCCGCTGGCGTCGGTCCACGACCGTGCCGGAGTGGTCTCAGCCAGCCGCCCCGTTGCAGAGGACAGTGCGATCACCAGCCCGCTGTAGCGGTTGACGATCCGGTAGGTGCCGTCCGTGGAATTGTTCGCAGAGGAGCGGTTCTGGAGGACCCACCACTGCTGCCCCACTGTCGGAGTGCCCGGACTGCCGGCTGTCAGTGCCGCACCCCAGGCCCGGCCGCTGTTGGCGGTCGAATTCACACCGAGCAGAGCGCCGGTGCTGGTGTTGGTGATGGTGTAGGCGCCGTCGCCGGTCGCCGTGAACCGCCAAGCGGCCCGGCCGTTGTCGGAGGTGGTGGACGTGACAGCCGTGCCGGTGGTGGCCTGCGCGAGGAGGCGGCCGCCGGCCCCGAGCTGGTAGGCCTTGCTGGTGTCCACCGGAGCGGCTGCCGGGCCTCCGAGGGAGACGTTCACATATTCTCCGGACTTGCCGCCGGAGCAGCCGAACGAGCAGTACATCCGCACGTCCTTGCCGACGATCGACGAGCTGGTCTTACTGACCGGGTCCAGGAACCAGCGGTACCAGGACGCGGTGTGATAGGCGCCGGTGTCGCCGAGGAGTGTCCATTTCTGGGTGGTGAGGTCGGAGGTGGCGTAGATCTGCTGGGGCGCATTGCCGCTCTGATCGACGGCTTGCGGCTCGCCGATCCAGAGCCCGAGGTAGGCGTTCCAGGAGACGTCCATGACGAACAGCGGAGAGGTCGGGGGAGTGGTCCCAGCGGCCACCTGCTGGGCGACACTGCCGGTGTTGTTCGGCGAGTATTCGGCACTGGCCGGTGTGTAGCCGGTGGTGTTCGACGTCGACACGGGGACCATATTGCTTTCCTGCCCGCCGACGCCGGGCTGGTTCCATTGCCCGTTGTACCACTTCTGCCAGCTGCCGGCAGCCATCTTCCCGGAGAGCGGTGCCCTCGCAACGTGCGCTTGGAATGCGGCCCAGCCGCCGTTCTTGTCCACGACCCGGGAGCCGTAGTAGACGTAGAAGTACCCGGACGCGGCGTCGACCACCAGGCGCGGGTCTCCGTCGCCGTAGTAGTAGCTCTGCTGCGGGAAATCGGTGGTGTTGCCTCGACTGGTCCCGTAGGGCGAGGTGATGATCCGGCTCTTGATCTGCCAGGTCATCCCTTGATCGGTGGAGACCGCCAGATCGATGCCATCGAAGTGGACGCCGTCACCATAAGGCTGCGGAGTGAACTCATTGTGGACGAGCCCGTACCAGGACCCGGTGTCCGGGTCCACCCAGACACCTGCCAGATCACAGAAATTCCGTTGGGAGTACGAGGCTGTGCTCGGTGCGCTGCTCGCGATGAGGCCCGTGGGGCTGTTGTTGCACCGCCAGGTGGTGTCCTTGTTCGAGTCATTCGGATTCGACGGGTTGACCGAGTTGGTGAGAGTGGTCGAGAGCGAAGCGGTGTCCATGGTCGAGCCCGTGAAGAACGACCACTTGCGTTCCTGAGTGGAACCGTAGAGGGAGTGGGCCTGCTGGAAGTAGTAGCTGCCGTCCTTGTCGATGTAACCGGCCGCCGGAGTGTCGTCGGGGGTCGTCCAGCTGCCGGTGCCACCGACGGTGACGGTGTAGCCATCGGCCGCGGATGCCTCTGTCGGCGGTGCCGACAATGCCGCGGCGGCGACCGTCAGGGCTGCGACCCCGGCGACCGCGGCCAGGGGCAGACGCTTGCTCAATAACATGCTGTCTCCGTTCTCCAGGAATGTTTGCGCAAACATTCTCAGCGCAATAAGGCAAGTATTGAGCAGGGAACCTGTTTCGGCAAGGGCCGTCAGAGAAAGAGACGGGGCGGACGGGCCGCGGAGTGCACCCGCTTCAGAGACCCTGGTTCGACTCCCAGAGCAGGGCCAGGAAGCCGAGCACGATCGCGAGACAGACGCCGAGGTTGATCCACTTGTACTGCAGGAACACAGCGATGAACTCGCGCAGGAACGCGCTGGGGACGAAGTATGCGGCGGTCCTGGACCCGCGGACGATGGCCTTCATCCCGGCCCGGCGGGTGTACATGGCGGCTCGGAACACGTGATAGCTGCTGGTGGCAACGGTGATGGCGGGGTCCGGAACCGTCATGAGCGCCCGGGAGAACTCCAGATTCTCCATGGTTGTCCGCGCGCGAGGTTCGGTCAGCACCTCGGTGCTGGGAATGCCTGCATCCCGCAGATACTCGGCCATGGCCTCGCCCTCGCTGCGGGACTCGTCCGGTCCTTGCCCGCCGCTGGGGATGAGAACCGGCTTCGAGTCGGCTGGGGAGCGCTGATAGATCTGAATCGCTTTATCGAGGCGTCCTGCCAGGAGCGGCGGGACCTTTCCGCCGATCAGACCGGAGCCGAGGATGATCACGTAGTCGGGGACCTGGCGGCTCCGTGTCCGGGCATAGACGAAGGAGTAGACCAGGAACGCGGAGAAGACGAAGCCCACATAGGCCACCAGCACGAAGATCAGGAATGGGATCATGCTGAGCCAGGTGGGAGCGTCCGGACGGCTCGTGACACGCCCCAAGGCTCCCAGAAGCATGGGAGCGAAGAGCACCAGCAGTCCGACCGCGAGGGAGAGCAGATTGGCCAGGCTCCGTCCTTCCCGCCGCAGCATCATGATGCCGTTGACCACCAGGAAGACTCCGAGCACCGGCACGGCCAGGAGCGCGAGGAGGACACTGAGCAGCAGGATCCACGCCGTCTCATCGTTCCGGCCGAGGCTCAGCAATGCGAAGCCGAAAGCCAGCAGCAGGAACACGCCATTGCGAAGCCGTCGCCGGTCCCGCCAGATGCTGAACGCCCCGGCGAGTGCGAAGACAGCGGCGAGTACCGTGGTGATGTTCTCCGCGATGACTCGGGTGATGGTGTCCATTGATCATTTCCTCCCGCAGGCAACTCTACGCAGGAGGTGCCCAGGGACGATCGCCGGTGGCCTCGGCTCAGCCGATGGTGGCGCCGAAGAGCAGACCCAGGACGTAGGTGGCCCCGGCGGCCCCCAAGCCGATCAAGAGCTGACGCAGCGCGCGGCTCATCGGTGAGGTTCCGGACAGCAGCCCGACCACCGAACCGGTGCCCAGCAGCACGATGCCCACCAGGACTACGGCGAGGACCAGGGCCCCGACACCGCTCATGCCGAACAGGAACGGCAGGATGGGGATCAGTGCGCCCGAGGCGAAGAAGCAGAAACTGGAGGAGGCGGCTCCCCAGGCCGTGCCGATCTCCTCGTGTTCGTCCTGGTCCTGTTCCGGGCGCTCCGGCCAGAGGGACAGGCTGGGGTCGCAGTCGCAGCTGAACTGCCCGAGACGTTCGGCGGCCCGGTGCTCGGCGGCTTCCCGGCTCATGCCGCGGGCCAGATATACGAGCACCAATTCGTTGTGTTCAAGATCCAGGCGTGGTGCGACGGCCAAGGTGACCTGGGTCGGGCGGCTGGCGTCCAGGAGTTCCCGCTGGGAACGGACCGAGACATATTCGCCCGCGCCCATGGACAGCGCTCCGGCCAGCAGGCCTGCGACGCCGCTGAAGAGCACCACCTGGCTGCTCACGCCGGTGGCCGCCATGCCCATGACGAGCGAAAGGTTGCTGACGAGGCCGTCGTTGGCCCCGAAAACCGCGGCTCGGAAGGTTCCGGAGAGGCGTGCCCGGCCGCGGGTGGCGAGGCCCCGGACCACCTCTTCGTGGATCTGCTCGTCTGCCGCCATGGCGGGTGTGGCGTGCGGATCAGTGGAGTACGGGGAACGGCCCTCGGCCCGCTGGGCGAGCGCCAGGACGAACACGGAGCCGAAATGGCGGGCCAGGAAACCCAGGAAACGGCTGTTCAGCGAGGCCGGGCGGGGCTTGCCGGCGTCGTCGCCGAGCAGGCTGAGCCAATGTGCCTCGTGGCGGCCCTCGGCTTCGGCGAGGGACAGCAGGATCGCCTTCTCCTCACCGTCACGGCGAGCGGCGAGCTCCCGGTAGACGGAAGCCTCGGCTCGTTCGTCGGCCAGGTACTGCTGCCAGCGTCTGATATCTGCAGCGGAGGCTTGGGGGGTGCTCATGAACACGGGCTCCTGGGGTCGGGATGATGGTGGCGCCCCATTGCGCAGCCCTCACTTTAGCGCGAAATTCCGCGGATTTTCGGCCGGTTCACCGAGGATTGTTGTTTCGGTCGACCGCAAACCCGGGAGCGGTTGCAAGAGGAAATGCAGTGCTCGTCCGTCCCGCAGTCCGGTGGCGGCGACGCGTACGGTGAGCGCGCCGTCGTTCCAGAGAGGTCTGCGCACCGCGCGGCTCAGGGCGTCCAGCAATTGGTGCGGCTGAGGACAGAAGTAGTGCTGCGGCACGCCCTGGAGGTGAAGCGTGACCCGGCCGCTCTGCGGCTCGACGGAAGGGATGACGGTGACGGACATCGAAGCCTTTCGGCAATGCTCTTGCCCCGCCAGTGGAACGGGGCCGCTTCTGCATCCGAGCCACCCGTGAACATGGGGTTGGCGGGTGGCCAGTCGGAGCTTGGCGCCACCTCTCGTGAAGCTTCCTTTACTCTAGATCACGACGACGTCGCGCGGCCCGCGCCCGGACGTCCGGGCTGCAGTGTGACGCTGCGTGAACGGGTGAGCTCACGACGCGAAGTTGCGGGGCAGGCAGGGCCTGGTGACTGGTACTAAACTCCTAGGCAGATGCTGCCCGTGAGCCGGATCACCTCCCTTGTTCTTCGCAGCCCCGTCAGAGAAGGAATGGCCGCCATGAAAGCCCTGCCCATCGAGCCGAGCAATGCGCCGATCAACATCGGGTCCAGGATCCGCGCGGCACGCAAGGCTCAGCGGATGACGATCGAGCAGGTCGCGGAGGTGACGGGCTTGACCAAGGGCTTCCTCTCCCGCGTGGAACGCGACCTCACCTCGCCGTCGGTGGCGTCCCTTGTGACCCTGTGCCAGGTGCTTTCGGTCGACATCGGTGACCTCTTCGCCGATACGGAGGTGACCCTGACCCGCAAGGATGAGGCTCCGAGAATCTCGCTCGGCGGCGAGGGCATCGTGGAGACGCTGCTGACGGGCCGTTCTGAGCGCAGGCTGCAAGTGCTCAAAGGCATCATCGAGCCGCGCGGCAAGGGCGAGTCGGAGCTGTATGCCGTCGACTGCGACGTCGACGTGCTGCACGTGGTCAAAGGCAGGATCGTGCTCACCTTCTCCAACGAACGGTACGAGCTCTCCGAAGGGGACACCCTCAGTTTCCCGGGTCGCGAACCGCACACCTGGCTGAACCCCACCGATGAGGAAGTCGAGGTCCTCTGGGTCCTGGTTCCTGCTGCCGCGGCATGAGTCGTGGCGGCATGATCGATGGCTGAGGCGCCGGTAATCGGGCCCTGAGTCCGCTATCCACGGCGCCGACGCCTGCCGAGTCAGCTATTGGGGGCGTGAGTCAGCTACCCCGGGCAGCGGACTCACGCCCCCAATAGCTGACTCGGCGAGCCCGGAACGGGTGTCGAGTCTTGGCGCTGCGAGACCGTCAGTTGCGTAGCGCGGCTGCAGAATCCTGGGCTCGGAGCGCCGCTTTGATCCGTCTGCGCACTCCTCCCGGGTCATCGAGGTCCGCCCAGCTCAGCCGGACGAATCGCCACCCCAGCTCCATGAGATGACGTTCCCGGAGGCGCTCTTCGTACAGGGCGCGTTCCGTCGGCTTTTCGCCGAAGTACTTGACCTCCCCATCGAACTCGACGGCCAGCATGCTGTCTGGCCAGGCGAAATCCAGATATCGCCAGCCGAGCGGCGTCATGACTGCCATCTGAGGTACAGGGGCCGTGAGGCTCTCCAGGTGGAACAGCAGCCGCGAGCGGGACTCGGCCACGGACTGGCTTCTCTGGTCGGCGAAATCGACGACCATCCGGGCGTTCACCACGCCTCGGTGACCGGTGAGCCTCTCCAGCATCCGGTGCATTCGACGACGGTCGGCCCCAAGGGCCAGCGCCTGATCCGCTAGGATGAGCGCGTCTTCCACCGGCATGATTCTGGCGCAGTCGATAATGGTGCGTTCGAGCGTCGTGACCGGGACACCGTTGACGATGTCCCAGTCCGTGCCTGGCACCGGAATGAAATGCGTACGAATGTCCGAACCCAGGCGCCGCGCGCACGGTTTGCTCCGGCATGAGACATGGATGAGGGGGCTGTCGCGCCAGAAGGACAGACCTCTGAGTCTGGCTGCCGAGGTGTGGCTGTAGATGTAGGCGGGATCTTCCTTGTTTTGCGTCAGGCGGAGATGAGCCGCCAGACGGCGGTCTGCGCGCTCGCTGAGAGTGAGTCGTCGTTGTTCCTCAGCCGGCGCGAAGACGCCTATCCGTGGGCGGACGATGTCATTGTTCGCGAGCAGCCGCCGTCGTGCGTCCTTGCCGATTCCGAGGAGGTCGAGCTCCGAAGTCAGCCATGGACCCTGTCCGTCTGGGAGCAGTGCTGCCGGTGTTCTGTTCATACCGCGACGTTGCGGCATGAACGAGCCGCGGAGGACGGCCGGAGCTCCCATGTGGAAAAACCGGCGTGGCGAACTGTGGATCGTGCCCGAGGGGAACTTGTTCGTCAGAGCTCCTGAGTCCGCTATCCACGGCGGCGACGCCAGCCGAGTCAGCTATTGGGGGGGGGGGGGGGGGGGGGGCGGGGCGGGGGGGGGGGGGGCCCCCCGGGGGGGGGGGGGGGCGGGGGGGGGGGGGGGGGGGTGGGGGGGGGGGGGGGGGGGGGGGGGGGGGGGTGGGGGGGGGGGGTGGGGGGGGGGGGGGGGGGGGGGGGGGGGGTTTTTTGGGGGGGGGGGGGGGGGGGCCCTGTGGGCGGGGGTGGGTTTATTCGGGTCCTGCCG
>NZ_JBIVFT010000010.1:0-161410 GCF_044748305.1 Arthrobacter sp. NPDC090010 | reverse complement strand
TTGGGGGTGGGGGCCCCCGGGGGGGGCGCGGCCCCCAAACATTTTGCTCCCCAGCCCACTCGGGCCCCCGGCCCCCCCACCCCGCGGGGGGGGCCCCCCGCCGGGGGGGCGGCGCCCCCCCCCCCCCCCCCCCCCCCCCCCCCCCCCCCCCCCCCCCCCGGCCCCCGCCCGGCGGAGGTTCCAGATGCAGGCCCCGGATACAGGCCCCGGATACAGGCCCCAGGCAGCGAAGCCGGGAGCACACATTCTTCGGACGGTGCCGCACTGAGACCGCCTCACTCGGGGTGGCCGCGCCCCCTGAGGAGGCCTGCCCTCTACAAACGGCCGCGCCCCTGAGACCACCCGCCCACCAGGGTCGCTGTCCTCTGAGAACCACCCGCCCGCCAAGGCCGCCGTACTCTGAAACGACCAGCCACCTTAAACAGCCGCGCTCCCCTTTAAACAGTCGAACCCCCACCCGAAGGCGGGGGTTCGACCAGTTCCTGCGCGAAAGAGTGTGAAGGCTGCCGCGCAGAGGCTCTGAGCTCAGGCCAGGCGGGACTTCAACCCATCCAGCTCGGCGCGGAGCTCGGCGGGCAGGGCCTCACCGAAGTTGGCGTACCACTCCTCAATGCTGGCGGCCTCGACCTCCCATTCCTCCGGACGGAAAGCCAGGGCGGCTTCCAGCTCGGCGGCACTGACGTCCAGGCCGTCGGTGTCCAGCGAGCCCTCGGCCGGCACGAATCCGATCGGGGTCTCCACGGCCTCGGCCTTGCCTTCGATGCGCTCGATGGCCCACTTCAGCACGCGGGAGTTCTCACCGAAACCGGGCCAGGCGAAGCCACCCTCAGGAGTGCGGCGGAACCAGTTGACCAGGAAGATCTTCGGCAGCTTCTCCGGGTTAGCCTTGGCGGACAGGGAGATCCAGTGCTTCAGGTAGTCCCCCGCGTTGTAGCCGATGAACGGGAGCATGGCCATGGGATCGCGACGCACCACACCGACCGCACCAGCGGCCGCGGCCGTGGTCTCGGAGGAGAGCGTGGAACCCATGAAGATGCCGTTGCTCCAGTCGCGGGCTTCGGTGACCAGCGGGATGGTGGTCTTGCGGCGACCGCCGAACAGGATGGCATCCACCTGAACACCCTCGGGAGCGAAGTACTCCGGGGCCAGCATGTCGATCTGGTCGATCGGGGTGCAGAAGCGGGAGTTCGGGTGCGCGGCGGGACGGCCGGACTCAGGGGTCCATTCATTGCCCTGCCAGTCGGTGAGGCGCGCCGGGGTCTCCTCGGTCATGCCCTCCCACCAGACGCCGCCGTCGTCGGTCAGCGCGACATTGGTGAAGATGCTGTTGCCCTTGGCGATGGCGCGCATGGCGTTCGGGTTGGTGCCCCAGCCGGTGCCGGGCGCGACGCCGAAGAGGCCCGCCTCGGGGTTGACGGCGCGCAGCTCGCCATCCTTGCCGAAACGCATCCAGTTGATGTCGTCGCCCAGGGTCTCGACCTTCCAGCCCTTGATGGTGGGGTCCAGGAGGGCGAGGTTGGTCTTGCCACAGGCCGAGGGGAAGGCCGCGGCCACGTGGTAGACCTTGGACTCGGGGCTGGTGAGCTTGAGGATGAGCATGTGCTCGGCGAGCCATCCCTCGTCGCGGGCCATGACGGAGGCGATGCGCAGGGAGAAGCACTTCTTGCCGAGCAGGGCGTTGCCGCCGTAACCGGAGCCGTAGGAGACGATGGAACGCTCCTCAGGGAAGTGCACGATCCACTTGTCCGGGTTGCAGGGCCAGGCGACATCCTCCTGGCCGGGCTCCAACGGGGCGCCCACGGAATGCAGAGCCGGGACGAAGAAGGCGTCCGTGGCGGTCAGGCGTTCCAGCACCTCGGTGCCGATGCGGGCCATGACACGCATGGAGGCGACGACGTAAGCCGAGTCGGTGATCTCGACGCCGAACTTGGGATCCTCCGCGTCAAGGTGACCCATGACGAAGGGGATGACGTACATGGTGCGGCCACGCATCGAGCCTGCGAAGAGGGCGTTGAGCTTCCCCTTCATCTCGGCAGGGGCCATCCAGTTGTTGGTGAAGCCGGCATCGGCCTCCTTCTCGGAGCAGATGAAGGTCTGCTCTTCGACACGCGCGACGTCGGCCGGGTCGGAGAAGGCGGCGAAGGAGTTCGGGAAGGTCTCCGGGTTGAGGCGGACCAGGGTGCCGGCCTCGACCAGTTCATTGGTCAGGCTCGCGTACTCTTCTTCGGAACCGTTCACCCAGTAGATGGAGTCCGGCTGCGTCAGCTCTGCCACTTCCTCCACCCAGGCCAGAAGCTTCTGGTGGGTAGTGGGGGCGTCGGCTGTCAGGCGAGACGTCGTCAGATTTCCCATAGTGAGTCCTTTTCGATGGGGTTCCTGGGCGGGTGTCTCAATGGTAGGTACGGACCACTGAGAGGATTCTCAGCAATATTTGACTCACGAGGCCTCATCGGAGTGTTTTCGCTGGCCATAACGGCCTTCCAACCCTTGTTTTGTGACTAAGGTCACATAGACCGGTCTATGTGCGAGGCGTCACCGTTCGTCGATTTGGACGCTCCCAAAAGTTCGCGTAAAGTTTATTGAGGTTCAAACGGGGTCACCCGGAGGAAACCATGCGCCCATAGCTCAGCTGGATAGAGCGTCTGTCTACGGAACAGAAGGTCAGGGGTTCGAATCCCTTTGGGCGCACAGAGCATCTGGAATAGAGCATCTGCATCTGGAACACAGCCAAGCCCCGGTCCACGGACCGGGGCTTTTTGCTGCCCGCTCGCACCTCACCCGACCCCTCTCCCCAACCCCTCGCTCCCCGGTGTCGCACCGGCCCACCCCGCGGGTGACGCCACTGACGCGGGTGACACCACTGATCAGCGCCGATCGTGGAGCAACGACGTCGGACGATGTCCACCAACTCGCGAAGAATTCTCGGTTTCGCCCCTGCTCCCCGGCAAGCGATGCCGTTGTGCATCACGAGGAGTTTTCGGGTAAGGTTTAGCAAGGTTCAGACGGGGTCACCCGGAGGAAACCATGCGCCCATAGCTCAGCTGGATAGAGCGTCTGTCTACGGAACAGAAGGTCAGGGGTTCGAATCCCTTTGGGCGCACAGAGCATCTGGAATAGAGCATCTGCATCTGGAATACAGAAAGGCCCCGGTCCACGGACCGGGGCCTTTCCTGTCTCCCGAATCAGCCCGTCCGGAAGCCCCGGGCCCTTCACTCCTCCCGGAACGCGCGGGCCAGCGGGATGATCACCAGCACGAGCACCAGCGGCAGGGCGAAGCCGTACCGCAGCGAATCGGCACCCACCAGCCCCGTCAGCACTGAACCCAGCAGGGCACCGAGATAGTTGAACTGGTTGAAACGTGCGATCACCGAATCCACCCGGCTTCGGAGCACCGCGCCATCGACAGTGTCCCCCGTGGTCCGCGAAGCGATGGACCCGGCCGCGGAGAAGGACAAGGGGGCGATGATGCCCGCGCCGAAGCCGAGAACCGCGAAACCGGCCACGGCCACCATGGCCGACGGTGCCAGCACCACCACCGCGAGCGCGGCCGCGGAGAGCAAGGCCGCGGCACGCAGCAGGCGGACCGCTCCGAACCGCCCGACGGCCCAGTCGCCGGCCAGCCGGGCCAGCAAGGAGGCGCACAGATACGGCAGCGTGGCCACTGCGACGTCGCCGACTCCCGTGCCGAAGAGTTCGTGCAGATACGCCGGGCCCCAAGTGGAGGCCGCGGTGTCCACCATGTAGAAGAGCACCAGGACCAGGCCCACCAGAAGAAGCCGACGCCAGGGGATCTCCACGCGCTGGCCCGCCCCCTCGGCGTCCTCTCCCCGATCCCGCCGCAGGAACGGCAGGAACATGAGCAGGACGGCGAGCGCGCCGAAAGGTGCGATCGACACCGCCAGGGACACCTCACCGAACCCGAGCGCCACGAGAGTCGCCGCGATACCGCCGGCAGTCCAGGCGGCATGGAAACCAGGGAGAAGAGTCCGCGAGAGCCGGTGCTCCAATGCCACGCCTTGCATGTTCATGGACGCGTCGACCGTGCCGAGGCCTACCCCATAGATCGCCAGAAAAAGACAGAAGAGTTCCAAGCCCGGGGCCAGCCCCGCTCCCACAGCACCGGCGCCGATGAGCACCAGCCCGAGCGACAGCGCCCTCGCCGAATCGAAGCGTCGCGCCAGCTGCCCGGCGACGACCGATCCGGCGCCGGCGAGGATGACCATGCCGAGGAGCAGCACCGAGAGCATCGCGGCGTCGAGTCCGAATTGCCCCTGGATCTGCGGCAGGTGCGTGGTCATGGTGATGAAAAGAAACCCCTGCATGAAAAAGGCGACGGCCACCGCCACCCTCTGCCGGGCCAGACGGCCTTCCTGCACGACGTCGAGGTGCTGGCTCATGTCCTTCTCCCTGCGGTGCGAATGCCGGTTCTTCAATGACCGAAGACGCGGCGGAGGTGATCGTTGACGAACAGCCCGTCTGGATCGAGGCGTGCGCGGACGCCCTGGAAATCATCCCAGCGCGGGTAGAGACCCGCGAGCCGCTCGGCGGAGAGGCTGTGCCTCTTGCCCCAGTGGGGACGCCCGCCGTAGTCGAGGGCGATGTCCTGAACCGCCGTGAAGAACTCCTGCCAGGGCATGCCCCGGTACATATGAGCGGCGATGTAACAGCTCTCACGGCCGTACGCGGGGCTCAGGAAGGCCTTCTCGTCCCCCGCGACGAAACGGACCTCGAACGGGAAATTCACGTCCAGGCCGCGGGCGCTCACCAGCTTGCGCATCTCACGGAGCGCCGCGACGCCCGCCTCCCGCGGCAAGGCCCATTCGGTCTCCGTGAAGCGCACACTGCGGCGGCTCACCAGGACGTGGTGGCTGAGACCCGTCCGCGTGGTCGGGCCGACCAGATCCGTGGCGAGACGGTTGAGCCGGGGGATGAGCCGCGGCCGGGCGCGACCCAGACGGCAGACCGCGTCGAGCGCGGTGTTCTCCAGCAGTTCCTCCTCCAGATACGCCTTCAATCGGGCCAGACCACCGGGGCGCCTCCCAGCGCCGGGACCGACCGCCCCATGAACGGTATTCGTGCTCTTGCTGATCACGGTTCCGCTGTGCGGGAAGGAGAAGAACTCGAAGTGTTCGTTGCCGTCCACCCGCTCATCCAGACTCGCCAGGACTTCTTCGAGCGGCGCAGGCTCCTGGACGCAGCGCAGGGCGAACGCGGGAACCACCTTCAGCGTGTAGGCGGTCACGACGCCGAGTCCCCCGACCGCGAGCCGTGCGGCCTCCAGCACGCCCTCCCCCGCCTGGGAAGCATGGATCAGCGAGCCGTCCGCAGTGACCAGCTCGACGTCGTCCACGAAGGTCGCGAGGTTCCCCAGCAGGCGCCCCGTGCCGTGAGTCCCGGTGGAGATGGCACCGGCCACGGATTGGCTGTCGATGTCCCCGAGGTTCGCCAGTGCCAGACCGTGTTCCTCGAGGAGCCGGTTGAGTTCGTGCAATCGGGTTCCCGCGGCGACCCGTACCGTCCCGGCATCGGCATCAACGGAGAGGAGTCCGCTCAAAGCGTCGAGAGACAGCAAGGTCCCGGAGGTCAGGACGTTGTCACCGAACGAGTGCCCGGCCCCTGCGACCCGGACCACGCCGCCTTGCCGGGCTGCTTCCTCCACCACCCGCCGGACATCGTCCACCGACGCCGCGTGGGCGAGGCGGGCCGGGGTGCAGGCCTGATCTCCGGCCCAGTTCTTCCACATGGCGTCCATGGTCACGCCGATGTGAGCCAAGACACAAACAGCGGATCAGTGCGGATTCACAACCGACGGGTGCTCAATTCCCCGGATGAGCTCACGTTCGGCGTCGCGCACCGCACGGGCGACCTCGACGAACGCTGTCACGGCCGCATTCTCGACATCCTGCCGCCAGGCCACCGCCACTTCACTGCCCGGGTGGGGTTCCACCGGAACGTAGACGAGGCCGGGGCGGGAGAGGTACCGCGCCGATGCCGCGGCCGTGAGCGCCGTGGCGACACCGCTCGCCACGAGTTCCGTTTCTTCGGTCGGCGAGCTCGTCTCCACGATCCGCGCGGGCCGATCCGGTCCACGGAAGGCCGAGAGTGTCCAGAACGCCCGCCACGCGACGTCGTTCCCTCCGCCGACGGTGAGCGGCTCGTCCAGCAGCTCGGCCGGTGACACGAGGCGGCGCGCCGCCAGAGGGTGGCCGGACGCCAGGCATGCGACCACGGGTTCCACGAACAAGGGGAGGCGTTTCACTCCGGGAAGGGAGAGCGGCGGCCGCAGGATGGCGAGATCGCTGCTGCCGTCCGCGAGTCCGCAGCTCGGGTCGCTCAGAGACGCCTCCTGGAGGTGCAGCTCGATCTCGGGGTGCCTCCTCGCGAACTCTGCCAGGATGGGGCGGGTCAGTTCCAGGGCAGCGCCCACCACGAAACCGAGCCTCAGTGTCTGCTGCGCGGCGCGGCTGGCCTGCCGGACTCTCCGCAGCCCGTCGTCCCACTCCGCGAGGACTGCTCGCGCCACCGCGAGAAACCGCTCGCCGTCTTCGGTGAGCTCCACTCTCCGTGTCGTACGGATGAGCAGTGTCAGACCGAGCTCGCCTTCCAGTTCGCGGATCTGTTTGGAGAGTGCCTGCTGGGCGACGAAAAGCCTGGCCGCCGCGCGGCTGAAGTGCAGTTCCTCAGCCACCGCCACGAAGTAACGCAAGCGCCGCGTGTTCACGTCCATCATCCGCCCATTGTGCGCACCACGCCCCTGATTGACAACGATTCGCTGTCAGTGACGCCCAGGAGGCTGTTTCCCCGCCGAGGTGAGACGTGTCACAGTCGGGGTATGTCTCTGCTCACGGAACCACCGTTCAGCCTGGCGGGTGCGGCCGGTCCGACAGGCGCCGGGCGCTCTGCGGAGAGCCGGTCCTTCACCGCCTCGGGCGGCTTCGCGGCCCTGGAGCGCGCCACCTCCCGCCATGAGGCGCCGCTCGCGGTCCTGAGCCTGCCGGCGCTGCAGCACAACACCGCGGATCTGCTGCGCCGCGCCGCGGGCAAGCCCATCCGGGTGGCCAGCAAGTCGCTGAGATCCCGGGACATGCTGCGCGCCGTCCTCGCCGTACCGGGTTTCCGCGGCATCCTGGCCTATGCCCTCCCCGAGGCCCTCTGGCTGGCCGAGGAGTTCGACGACGTCCTGCTCGCCTACCCGAGCACGGACCGCGCCGCACTCACGGAGCTTGCGGGGTCCGCGAGCGCCAGGGAGCGCGTCACCTTGATGGTGGATTCGCTCGAACACCTCGAATTCCTGCGGGACTTCGCCACGGCCGGAGCGCCTCTCCGGCTCTGCCTGGACCTGGATGCGTCATTGCGTCTGGCATCGGGCCGCGTCCATCTCGGCATGCGCCGCTCCCCCGTCCACTCCCCGGATGAGGCCGAAGCGCTGAGCACCGAGATCGCGAGCAGGCCGTGGTTCCGGCTGGTCGGGGTCATGTCCTACGAAGGCCAGATCGCCGGACTCGGAGACGACACGGGGTCCTGGGCGAACCGGGTGCAGATGCGGGCCTTGCGTTCTTTCTCCGCATTCGAGCTCGCCGGCCGGCGGCAGGACGCCATCGCCGCGGTCCAGGCGGCCCTGGCCCGTGCCGGTGCTCCCGCATTGGAGTTCGTCAACGGCGGCGGCACCGGAAGTTTCGAGACCACAGGGCGGGAGGAGTGCGTCACGGAACTCGCGGCGGGATCCGGCCTCTACGGTCCGGGCCTCTTCGACGGATACCGGTCGTTCCGGCCTCAGCCGGCCGCGTTCTTCGCCCTCCCGGTGGTACGCCGCCCCGCTCCCGGCTTCGTGACAGTGCTGGGCGGAGGCTGGGCGGCCTCCGGTCCAGCCGGACGGGACCGCTTGCCCCTGCCGGTCTGGCCGACCGGACTGCACCTGCTGGACCGGGAAGGCGCGGGCGAAGTCCAGACACCGCTGCAAGGTCCGGCGGCGGACACACTCCGGCCCGGCGACAAGGTCTGGTTCCGGCATGCCAAGGCCGGCGAACTCCTGGAACACGTCACCACTGTGCATATGGTGGACGGCGACGAGCTGGTGGCAACCATCCCCAGCTACCGCGGCGAAGGAAAGGCATTCCTCGGATGAGCACTTTTGACTCTCTCAACCCCGCCGACGGTTCGGTGCTGGCATCCTTCCCGGCGTACGACGACGTCGAGGTGGCCGCCGCCGTCGCGCGCGCCCGGGAGGCCGCACCCTGGTGGGCGGGGCTCGGCTTCGAGGGCCGCAAGGCACGGCTCCTGGCCTTCAAGAGGCGGATCGTGGCGGGCCTGGACGAACTCGCCCGGCTCATGCAGGAGGAGACCGGCAAGCCGGTGGACGACTCACGCCTGGAGGTGATGGCCGCCGTGGAGCACGTGGACTGGGCGGCTCGCAACGCACATCCGGTCCTCCGGAAGACGTCGGTCCGGCCAGGGCTCCTCGGAGCCAATCTGGCCGCGAGTGTGGAGCACGTGCCGCTGGGCGTGGTGGGGGTGATCGGACCGTGGAACTATCCGGTGTTCACCCCGATGGGCTCGATCGCCTACGCTTTGGCCGCGGGCAACAGCGTGGTGTTCAAACCGAGCGAGTACAGCACGGCGGTGGGGCTTTGGATCGTGGACGCCTTCGCCACGGCCGTCCCGGAACTCCCGGTGCTGCAGGCCGTGACGGGCCTCGGGGCCACAGGGTCGGCCCTGTGCCGGGCCGGAGTGAACAAACTGGCTTTCACCGGTTCGACAGCCACCGGCAAGAAGGTCATGGCCGCCTGCGCGGAGACCCTCACCCCTGTGGTGATCGAGGCCGGGGGCAAGGACGCCGCGATCATCGCCGCCGACGCCGATATACGGGCCGCTGCACAGGATGTGGCCTTCGGCGCCTGGGGCAACGCCGGCCAGACGTGCATCGGAATGGAACGCGCCTACGTCGAGGCACCGGTCTTCGAAGCGTTCGTGGCGGAATTGCGCAGAATAGCCGCGGGCGTGACCGTCGGGGCCGGCCCGCAGGATCGCATGGGTCCGCTCACGATGCCCTCGCAGCCCGACACAGTGCTGCGGCACATCCGCGCCGCGCTCGACGACGGTGGGCGCGCCGTCGTCGGCGGCGAGGATTCGGTGAGGCCACCGTTCGTCAGCCCGGTGATCCTGCTGGACGTCCCGGAGGACAGCGCCGCGGTGCGGGAGGAGACGTTCGGCCCCACGCTGACCGTGACACGGGTGGACTCGCTGGAGGAGGCGGTGAGCAAGAGCAACGCCGGGGTCTACGGCTTGGGCAGCGCCGTCTACAGCCGGAACCTGCGCACGGCGGAGACCGTGGCCCGACGACTGCGCGCCGGGATGACCTCGATCAACAGCGTCATGTCCTTCGCACTGGTCCCGGCCCTGCCCTTCGGAGGCACCGGGGATTCCGGCTTCGGACGTATTCACGGGGCGGACGGCCTCCGCGAGTTCACGCGCCCGCACAGCGTGGCCCGGCAGCGTTTCCCGTTGCCGGTCCCGCTCCTGTCCTTCCAGCGGAAACCGTGGCACGTCAAGGCCTTGGCACGCGCGGTGAGGCTGGTTCACGGGAGGCGCTGACAGCTCGGTCACGTGGGGATATGCTATTTGAACTGACCGGTCAGTTCAGCTAATCTGAGAGTGAACTCCCACGAAAGGCCTCCCCATGCTTGACGTCCGTGCACTCCAGGTGAACGGCCGCAGAACCGATCTGCTGCCGCCCACCTCCCTGCGCGTCTCCCCCGGCGAACTCCTTCTGGTGCGCGGCGAGAACCAGGATGATCGCACCGTCCTGGCCCTCACACTCAGCGGCCGCATGAAGCCCTCTTCGGGCCACCTCTCCTGGAACGGCAGCACCCGGCTCCGGACGATCCGCAAGGCATCCGCCCTGGTCGACTCCCCCGGCATCAACGAACCCGAACAGCATCTCTCCGTCTGCGACCTGGTCACCGAAGACCTCGCCATGGTGCCCCGCCGCTATCGCGGCGCCCTGCTCGCCAAACCCTGGCTCAAGCTCAATTCCTTCGAGGACGTCGAGAAACTCTGGGTCGACGAACTCCCCGCGGAGCGACGCATCGACCTTCTGACGCAGCTGGCCCTCGCCGACCCGGGCGTGGACCTCCTGGTCCTGGACTCGCCGGACCGGCACAGCGCCGATCCTGCCGCCTGGCTCGAGCGCTGCGAAGCGCTGGCCTACGACGCCGGACGGCCACTCGCCGTCGTCGCCACGGTCTCCGCCCTGCCGGAAGGCTGGGAGGGTCCCAGCGCTGTGATCGGGAACTCCGCTCCGCTTCCCGCGGAAGACACGGAGAAAGAGGCCGTAGAGAACGAGGCTCCCTCCGATGAGGAGCCGGAGACCCCTGCCGGGGCCGAAGAGGAGGCCGCGGAGGCCGTCATGGAGGATCAGAAGTGACCGTACTGCGCCTGGCCCGCTCCGAGCTGAAGCGGATGACCAGCGGCGTCCTGCCCAAGCTCACCATCGTGGCGCTGTCCTTGGTCCCCCTCCTCTACGGGGCCATCTACCTGTACGCCAACTGGGATCCGTACAACAATCTCAGCGGCATCAAGGCCGCACTCGTGGTCGAAGACACGGGCGCCGCCCCCAGCAAGCCGGACGGCACCAAGGGCGAAGAACTCAACGCGGGCAGCAAGGTGGCCGATTCCCTGCTGGATGCGCACCTCTTCGACTGGCAGCGGGTGTCCACCTCTCAGCAGGCCGACGAAGGCGTGCGGACCGGACAGTACGCCTTCGCCCTGAAGATCCCCGCCGATTTCTCCAAGAACCTCGTCTCGCCGTCCAGCTTCGACTCGGCACACCAGGCGATGCTGAACGTCACCACGAACGACGCCAACAACTACCTGCTGAGCACGATCGTGGACAAGCTCACCACGGCCGTGCACAGCACCGTCGCTCAGGAGGTCGGCCAGCAGACCGCCGACCAGCTCCTGACCGGGTTCGGGGTGATCCACCAGAACATGGTGAAGGCCGCCGACGGCGCCGGAACGCTCTCCAAGGGCCTCACCCAGCTGCAATCAGGAGCCACCCAGCTCCACCAGGGCACGGGAGATCTGACCACCGGAGCCCAGCAGCTCGTGGACGGCCAGGGCAAACTCGTGGCCGGCGCGAACCAGCTCTCCAGTGGTGCGGGCACGCTCTCCAACGGGCTGTCACAGTTGAATCAGGGTGCCTCTCAGCTTCCCGCGAGCACCAAGCAGCTCGCCGACGGCGCCGCTCAGGTGGCTGCCGGGAACGCCCAGCTGAACGCCAAGGTCCAGGGCGCGGTGCAGCAATTGCAAGGTGCCGAGACCAAACTCGACACCGATATCAAGAGCACCGTCGGCAAACTGGTCACCGATGGGGTCATCACGCAGGCGCAGGCCGATAAGGTCCTGGCCGATCTGCAGACCGCCCAGAGCTCGAACCCGGTCACCGACGCCAAGGCGAAGATCTCCGGTGCAGCGGCCGACGTCCAGAAACTCTCCGACGGTTCGGCGGCGGTCGCCGCCGGGGCGAAAAAGCTCTCCGACGCGGCCCCCACCTTGGCCGGAGGCATCAGCCAGGCCAACAACGGCGCGGCGCAGCTCGCTCAGGGTGCCAAGACCCTGGCCGCCGGCGAGCAGGATGCCTACAACGGCGCCAGTCAGCTCTCCGCCGGTGCGAGCAAGCTCAACACCGGAGCCGCGCAGCTCCAGGATGGTTCCAAGACCGCGTCCTCGGGCGCCAAGGAGCTCGCAAGCAAGCTGGCCGAAGGCTCGGGACAGATCCCGAATCCGAACGAGAACCAGCGGGACAACGTCTCCAAGGTGATGTCCGATCCGGTCTCCGTGAACAACGTCTCGCAGGCCAAGGCCACCACCTACGGCGCAGGCCTGGCCCCGTTCTTCCTGAGCCTGTCCCTGTGGATCGGCGCGTTCATGCTGGTCCAGGCGATGCGCCCGCTCACCCAGCGCGCACTGGCCTCCAACGCCCCGTCCTGGAAGATCGGCATCGCCGGCTGGTTGCCCTTCTTCGTGGTCTCCGCGGTGCAGACCGCCCTGCTCTGGGCTGTGGTCACGCTGGGACTGAAACTGGAATCCGCCAACCCGGCACTGACCTTCGTGTTCCTGCTCTTCGCCGCGATGGCCTTCACCGCACTGATCCAGGGCATCTGCGCCCTGCTGGGCACCCCCGGCAAGTTCGTGGTGCTGATCCTGCTGGTGCTGCAGCTGGTCTCCTCGGGTGGCACCTTCCCGTGGCAGACCACGCCGGAACCCTTCCACGTGGTCCACGACATCCTGCCGCTCGGCTACGTGGTGACGGGCATGCGCCACCTGATCTACGGCGGCGACCTGTCCATGGTGGCTCCGATCATGCTCGGCCTGGTGGGATACGCGGTGCTCGGCATGGGGATGTCCATCCTGGCAGTGCACAAGCACAAGCTCTGGACCCTCAAGAGCTTCAAGCCGGAGATCTCGGTATGAGTGCCGCCCCGGCCCCCGCAGCCACGCCGGGCGGGCCCGCCCCGGAGGAATCCACGCTGCGCGACGACGGCGCCCCCCGCCGTCGTCCGCAGCGCACCGAAGCCTCCCGGCAGAAGATCTTCGAGGCATCGATGCGGCTGATCGGCGAACGCGGAGCATCAGAGGTGACCGTGGACGAGATCGCCGCTGAGGCCGGGGTGTCCAAGGGCACCGTGTACTACAACTTCGGCAGCAAGTCCGAGCTGATCGCCCAGCTGCTGCGCCATGGCGTGGACATCATGCTGGCCCGCTTCGCCGCCTTGCCACCGGAGGAGGACCCGGTGCTGGCCATGGAGGCCGTGGTGACGGAAGCCATCGCCTTCCTGGACGGCTACCCCTCCTTCGGCCAGCTCTGGATGAACGAGAACTGGAAAGCGGAGAACGAGTGGCGGGATCTCATGCAGGAGCTGAGGACCGAGCTGCTCGACGTCATCGCCCGGGCCCTGGACCGGATCTCCCGGCACTATGCCGTCAACCAGGAGGTGTCCCGTTCCGGGCTGGAGGCCGCGATCTTCGGAGCCTGCTTCATCGTGGGCCTGGACCGGAAGAACTTCCACCCCGAGAGGTCGCAAAGTGCCAGCGTCGAGGCCATCATGACCTTCGTGAAGGGCTACCTGGCCCGGTGACGATTCTCCGCCCCGAGGCCGACGCCCCGATCCTCACAGCTCTGGGAGAATTAGGCACATGAGGCTGCTCACCACCCGGATCATGCTCGGTGCCCTGGTGGCCTGCGCCCTGCTTCTGGTCCAGGCCGCACTCGCCCCGGAGGCACTGGGCTTCGCCCTGTTGCTGATCTGCGCCGCCGTCGCACTGGTCTGCGCCATCGCTTCGGTGGCGATCCTGCGCCGCAACAAGACCCTGCTCGCGGCAGGGGTGTTCAGCGTTCTCGCGACCACCCTGATCGTGGCGTTCATCCGCGTCTGGGGCCTGGGAAGCGGCACCGGCTACAACGTCATGCACACCTCGGGCTTCGGAGCGCGCAGCGACAATCTGCTCTTCGCCGGGCTGCTGTGTGCAGGTGTGGCCCTGCTGATCCTGCTCCTCGGCAGCATCTGGCCCACCGCGAAACCCGGGCCACGCTCCGGTGCCCGCCGGCCTGTCAGGCGCGGGGCACCGCGAAAGCCGTCAGGCTCGCGTCCTGTCCATCAAGCTCGGCCCAGGGCTTCGAGGTCTCGAGCACACTGATGCCACTGGTCCGGTAACGTTCAGCCATCTCCAGGTAGGCGTCCTGATCCGAATCACGATCGGCGAGCAGCAGCGCGAGGTCCTGCACGCCGGGCAAGTGGCTGATGATCATCAGGCTGGTCACCGTCTCCGGCACATGATTGACGACGGCGAGCATCCGCCGCGCCATGGAGGCGTACAGCCCCGATTCGAGCTTGGGCGTCGGGGCCTTCTCCCCCAGTTCCTCGCAGACCCAGGTGCAGCTCTGCCGGGTGCGGAGCGCCGTGGAACAGAGGATGAAGTCGGGAACGTTGCCGGTCTCACGGAGCCAGGCGCCAGCGGCCGCGGCGTCCCGATGGCCGCGCGGTTCCAGGGGACGGTCATGATCGTCGACGCCGAGAGGCCAGTCGGCCTTGGAGTGCCGCATGATGATCAGGCGCTTCACATGGTGCTGGCTCATGGGAAAACACTATCCCTGCGAGGCCGGTGGGGTCCTCGAGGCCGGCGGCATCCTACGGCGCACTCCGGATGCCACCGGCACCCCGTGCGGGCCCCCTCCTTCTCACAGAATCGAAATGTCAGATGGAGTACTCCGGCGCCGCCCAGACGACGACCTCGGGGTGCTCGTAGAAACGGTAACCCTGACCGCGGACCGTCCGGACCGTGTTGGCCAGGCGGCCAAGCTTGGAGCGGAGACGCCGGATGTGGACGTCGATGGTCCGCTCGTTGGGAACCTCTTCGGCGTTGCGCCACAGGTTCTCCAGGAGCTCCTCACGGTCCACGGTGCGCGTACCGTTCTCCACGAGGTAGTTCAGGAGTTCGAACTCCTTGAACGTCAGATTCAGGGTGTCGCCGTCCAGATGGACTTCGCGACGGGCCAGGTCGATCAGAACGCCGCTGGGGCGCTGGTCGGGAACCAGTGCCGGGCGCGGCGTCTCCACACGCTGGCGGTTGGCCACGGTCGGGTCACCGAAGGTGCTGCGTACGACGTCGAGGGCGGTGCCCGGCGCACTCGCGGGGGCGACGGCGACGGCGGCGTAGCTCTCCGCACCCTGGACGAGGGACTGGGCATAGGCCCGGATCTCCTGAGCGAGCTTGGCGATCGACTGGCCGGACGCCGCGGCAGTCTCCTCATCGATACCGACATAGAGCACGAAGCCACGGGCGACGGTCGGAGTGCCGGCCGGGCGGGCGGCCGTTCCGGTGGCGCCGCGGGTCACGAGCGGGGTCGGAGCGGTGGGCGGGTTACCGTCCTGCGGGACGGGGTTCTGAGGCACCGCGCGCAGCTGACCATAGGGGCTCGGCTGGGCGTATCCGGCAGCCGGGGCCTGTCCCGGGGCCACGGTGGCGTTGTACTGGCCGTTGTATCCAGCAGGGTATTGCTGGGGCACAGCCCCGCGGTTGGCGAATTCCGGGCGGACGGCAGGCGCCTTGTTGGCGTTCCGCAGGGAGATGTGGACGTATCCGGATGCAACTGACATGGGTTCAAACCTCTGAAGTGAATTTGCCGACATCGCGGCTCGAATGTTGATTGAGTCCCCGCAATGAGTAACGAGATGTGCCCTTCGTTGGGCGGGGAGGACGGTTGCCTGAACTGAGGGATGGGGTTCAGGCGCACATTCGACAACAGCGAACCATCGGTCCAGCGGGTGCGCTGGAGAAGGTTACTGCGGCTGCAGGTGCTGTTGAGTTGGTATTCACGTATTCGAGTGTGCAACGTAACAAACCCAACTTGCAAGTAACAAAGACTCCAGGCGTCCACATCGTGAGACAAATCCGTCCATTGTGATCAAATTCACGATTCTGAGAAGTGGATTCGAAGCATCCGTTTCACTTACTTCGGCGCGAGAAGCAGAGCATGTCTCAAATTTTTTGATCAGAAAATATCATTCAAGCGAATATTATTCATCATTACGCAACTTCTTCCCGCATACCCCGATGACCGGATCCTGGACACTCCGGCTTCGAGTCGCCTCAGAACGACCCATCTTTGCCGGCACTCCCGTTACCTAAATGTGACATTGATCGGACGGGCCCGTAGACTGTTCTGCGGGGCAGAGCTGTTTCCTTTACCTGTCAGACGCCACGGCGCATCCGAGCTCCCCCTCCGGAACCACGAAGGGGTTGAGCATGACCGCGAGCCGTCAACGGCCTACCAAGAGTGCCGCTGCCCGAAAGCGCAGCCGCCGATCGATCCTGGGCCAGCTGCCCGGCCTCCTGCCCCGCAGCCGGGGCGGCCGCGCCGCCGTCGTCGCTTCCACCCTCACGGTCGCCCTCGCAGCGGGCCTGGCCACGCAGGCGTCGGTCGCCGCTCAAGGCACCGCTCCCGCAGCACTTCCGGCGCAGCAGCAGACCCTCCCCGAGGTCAAGGTGGGGGCCACCCAGTTCCACAAGGTCAGCAGCACCAGCACCGGACAGAAGCTCGATTTCTCCGTCCTCAGCACGCTGTCCACGCAGAGCGCCACCGCCGGAGCCGAAGCCATCAAGTCCGCTCGTGAAGCGGCCCAGCAGGCCACCGCACTGCGCGAGGCCGCTGACGCCATCAAGGCCGAGGCTGCACCTCCCACCCAGGTGGACGATCCGTCCGGCGCCCAGTCCTTCGCCTCGACCCAATTGGGCAAGTTCGGCTGGGAACCGGGCGAGATGCAGTGCCTGGTGACGCTCTGGACTCGCGAGTCGGACTGGAAGACCACGGCCCAGAACTCCAGCTCCGGCGCCTATGGAATCGTTCAGGCGCTTCCGGGGACCAAGATGGCCAGTGTCGGCGACGACTGGCAGACGAACTACAAGACCCAGATCAAATGGGGCTTGAAATACATCCAGGATCGCTACGGCTCCCCTTGTGGCGCACTCGCGTTCCACTACGCCAACAACTGGTACTGAGCCGGAAGACGACGCATTGAGGCCCCCGACGGAAGCGAATCCGCCGGGGGCCTCTCGCGTCACCGACGAATTCGGCGCGTCACTGACGACACTCAGGGCACCAGAAGTTGCACTCCGCGCGTCCCCTCGGACGGGACCAGCAGCCCGGACAGGCTGCCAGGCTGTGTGTTCGAACCGTTCTGCTGGCCGTAGCCGCCGTTCTGCCCGCCATTGCCCCGGTTCTGTCCGGGCCCCTGGAACTGTCCAGGACCCTGACGGTACTGGCCCTGATGGGCGTGCCCTCCACCGGTGGCCCGGCCCAGGACGAAACCGCCGGCACCGCCGGCCAGGACAAGGACCACGGCGGCACCCGCGATGATGAACCCTTTACCCACACTCGGAATGCCGGACCAGCCTCCGCTCCTCACGGGCGTCCCCTGACGGTACGGGGTCGCCTGAGCCTGGAATCCGCGTTCCTGCGGTGACGGCGAGGCGTACGGGCCAGCCGGCACCGCGCCCGGAGGAGCAGCCGGGGTGGGACCCGACGCCGACGGCGGAGCCTGGGCCGCGCCTGCTGCGTACCCGCCGGCCGCCTGCTGATAGCCCTGGAGGGGTTCGGTCGGAGAGTCGGTGGGGACGGGGCCCTGCTGGCCGGATCCCGCCGGATTCTCGGGTGCCTGTCCTTCATGAGGCTGCTGTGTGTTCATGGTCTTTCCTCCGGGTTCAGTGCTGTCGATTCTCAGTGTCCGACCCACCGCTATGTCCGCGCTGTGCAGGTGCAGGGAATCCGAAGCGGCCCGCCGCCGTCGGCCCTCACAGCGTTCGCACAGAGAACGCCTAGGCAGAAACGAACGGAAGGGTACAGAGTGGATACATGTCGTTGCCACCATCACTCCAGTCCCTGCCCCGCCTGAGCCGGCCGGACGGCTCGCCTATCCGCGCCCTGGTCCTGGACGACGAGCCCATGCTCCGCGAGCTCGTCGCCATGGGCCTGAAGCTGAGCGGCTGGGAGGTGGAATACGCCGAGGACGGGCCGTCAGCGGTCCGCGTTGCCCGCGAGTTCCAGCCGGATGTCCTGGTCCTGGACATCATGGTCCCCGTCTTCGACGGCGTCGAAGCCTTACAGAAGATCCGCACCTTCATGCCGGATGTCCCAGCCCTCTTCCTCACCGCCAAAGACAGCGTGGAGAACCGGATCGAGGGCCTGGTGTCCGGTGGCGACGACTACGTCACCAAGCCGTTCAGTCTCGAGGAACTGACACTCCGCCTCCACCGTCTGGTCCAGCGCTCCGGCGCCACCGCCAAGGGCTCCTCCGAGCTGGTGGTGGGCGATCTGGTGCTGAACGCGGACTCCCGCGAAGTCCACCGGGCCGGCGAGGAGATCCAGCTCACCGCCACACAGTTCGACCTGTTGCAGTACCTCATGGAGAATCCTCGTCGCGTGCTGTCCAAGAACCAGATCCTCGACAACGTCTGGCACTACGACTTCGGCGGACAGGCCAACATCGTGGAGCTCTACATCTCCTACCTGCGCAAGAAGATCGACGTTGGCCGGGCACCCATGATCCACACGGTCCGCGGCGTCGGGTACGTCATCCGACCTGGTGCGGAATGACCACTCACCACACCCCATCGCCTCCGGGCAAGCGCCGCTGGACCAAACCCAAGTCCTGGCCGCTGCGCACCAAGCTGGTCCTGGTCACCATGGCCCTGCTCACCGTGATCGCCGCCGTGCTCGGCTCGGTCCTGTACGCGACCATGGACGGCGTCCTCAGTAACGACGTCGACGGGCAGCTCCGGCAGGCGAGCCATCGGGCCGCCGCCGGTCTGGGCGGGCCCGGCGGGCCGACCGACCCCCTGGATGTCAGAGGACAGGCTGCGGGAACGATCAACGTACGGCTGCAGGGAAGCACCCTCCTGGTCCAGGGCATGATCAATCCCGACGGGAAACGGGTCTCACTGAACACGAGCGACGTCACCAAGCTCGCGCTGCTCGCCACCACACCCGAGATGTACGGTCCGGGTGCGGCTCCCGTCACCCGAGAGCTCAGCGTCGGCGACTACCGCCTGCTTGCGACGGGGACTCCCGACGGCGATGTGATCGTCACCGGACTCCCCCTCACCGGCAAGAACACGGCCCTCGGCGCCCTCGTGCTGAGCACGGTCCTCGTCGCCGGTTCCGCGCTGGTGGTGTGCGCCGTCGTCGGCACCTGGCTGATCCGTCGCACGCTGCGCCCGCTCGCCCAGCTGAGCGCCGTCGCAGGCCACGTCGCAGAGTCGCGGCTCGACGTCGGCGAGGTGGCCCTGGGCGTCCGCGTACCTGAGAGCGCCACGGATCCTGACACGGAAGTGGGCAGCGTGGGCCACGCCTTCAACCGGATGCTGGACAACGTCTCCGGCGCGCTCGCCGTGCGGCATGCCTCCGAGATGAAAGCCCGGCAGTTCGTGGCGGACGCCTCGCACGAGCTCCGCACACCGCTGACGGCCATCCGCGGCTACAGCGAGATGATCTCCCTCACCGAGAACCTCAGCGACCAGGGCAAGGAGTCATTGTCCCGTGTGCAGAGCCAGTCCCTGCGGATGAACACCCTGGTGGAGGACCTGCTGACACTCGCCCGGCTGGACGAGGGCCAGGACCTTCAAGGCCGACCCGTCGACTTGGTGCAGCTGGCCGTCGAAGAGGTTATGGAGAAACGGGCCCAGGATTCGGGCCATGACTGGCGACTGTCCGTCCCTGCGGGGACCCTCAACGCGTGGGCGGACCCGGCCCGGCTGCGGCAAGTGCTGGTGAATCTGCTGACGAACGCGCAGAAGCACACACCGGAGGGCACCAAAGTGGAGGTCGGGGTCTTCAGCAACGACGCCGGCCGGCCGGTCATCACCGTGACCGACGACGGCCCGGGCATTCCGGAGGAGCTTCAGCCCGAGGTGTTCTCACGGTTCACGCGGGCCGACAAGGCCCGGACCGGTGGTTCCACGGGGCTGGGACTATCGATCGTTCAGGCGATCGTTCAGGCGCATGACGGACGGGTCAGCGTCGAATCCGAGCCGGGCCGGACCCGGTTCACGGTGGAGTTGCAGGCGGCCGAAGCGCCTTCCTCCTCCGCCTCCAGCGCCCCCGCCTGACGCGAGAAGCCAGTTGAGCACAGTGTTCGACGTGAACACTGTGCTCAACTGGCTTCTCGCGAGCAGGGAAGAGTTTCCCGGAGCTCAGGCTTCCAGGACGCTGGCCACTCCGTAGAGGCGGTCGCCGGCGTCGCCGAGGCCCGGGACGATGTAGGCCTTCTCGTTCAGACGCTCATCGATCGACGCCAGCACGACGGTCACGTCCGTCTCAGAGAGTTCCTCTTCGAGCTTGGCCAGACCCTCCGGGGCGGCCAGGAGGCAGATGCAGGTGACCTCGTCCGCACCGCGGCGGAAGAGGAACTTGATGGCCTCGCGCAGCGTGCCGCCGGTGGCGAGCATCGGGTCCAGGACGAAGACCTGGCGACCGGTGAGGTCCTCGGGCAGACGCTCGGCGTAGGTGATGATGTCCAGAGTGTGCTCGTCGCGGGCCATGCCCAGGAAGCCGACCTCGGCGGTCGGGACGAGCTTGGTCATGCCTTCCAGCATGCCGAGACCGGCGCGAAGGATCGGAACCACGAGCGGCGTCGGCTTGGTGAACGCGGTGCCCACCGTGGTGGCGACCGGCGTCTCGATGGTGACGGGCTGCGTGCGAACCTCGCGGGTCGCCTCGTACGCCAGCAGCGTGACGAGTTCTTCGGTCAGCTGGCGGAAGACGGGCGACGGCGTCGTCTTGTCCCGCAGCACGGTGAGCTTATGGGCGACGAGCGGATGGTCCACGACGATGGTGCGCATAGGGTCAAATTTACAGGACGCCGAGCGTTCGCCTTCCCTCGCGAACCGCCAGTAGATGCCCTTGTCCGCGCTCCGTGGGTGCGTCTACTGGCGGTCCGCGAAGGGACGGGCGCCGGATACGCTGGAGACATGACCGTCCGCCGCCTCGATCACGAGCAGTGGATGGGCCGCGCGCTGGACGAGGCGCACGCCGCTCTGAACACCGACGATGTTCCCATCGGCGCGGTGATCATCGGGCCCGACGGCGGCCTCCTCGCCGTCGGACGCAATGAACGGGAAGCCTTCGGCGATCCCACGGCTCACGCCGAAGTGGTGGCGATCCGCGCTGCGGCGAGGGCCCTGCGTGAGCGCGCAGCCGCCGTCGGCGATTCTCCCGACGGCTGGCGCCTGGAGGACTGCACCCTGGTGGTGACCCTGGAACCATGCGCGATGTGCGCCGGGGCGATCGTGCTCAGCCGGATCCCCCGCGTGGTCTTCGGCGCCTGGGACGAGAAGGCCGGCGCGGCCGGTTCGGTGTTCGACATCCTCCGGGAACGGCGCCTCAACCATTGGGTCGAGGTGTTCCCCGGCGTGCGTGAGGCCGAGTGCGCCACGCTCTTGCGAGAGTTCTTCTCAGCTCACCGCGGCTGAATCGGCACCACTTCCCCGCTACCGCACCCGGCCCCCTGCCTCAGCGCATCCAGGGCGGCATCCTCGCACCCTCGGGAATATTAGTTTGACTAAGCAACATTCGAGATATATAGTTTCCATAAGCAATCATTAGGAGGATCGGATGCCAGTCGAGGCTGATACCGCCCGGGCGCTCCTTCGAGGTGTGGTCGATCTGCAGCGGGCTTTGCGCTGCCTTTCCCACGACTCGCTGGTCCCCGGCACCAGCACGGCCCTGCTCGGGGTGCTCCACATGGTCACCGAACACGGTGGGCGTGCGGTGGACATCGCGCAGAAGCTGGGGGTCAGCTCCCCCGTGCTGAGCCGACATCTGGCCGAGCTTGAGGAACGCGGGTTCATCTCCCGCGAGCAGGACCCCACGGACCGTCGCGCCCACCTGCTGAAGGTCACGCCCCTCGGCCAGGAACAAATGGCACTGGCGGAGGACGAACGAGTCCAAGCCCTCCTGGGTCTCCTGGACGAGTGGACCCAGGAGAAGGCCCTGGGCTGCCAGTCCTCGCTCACCGATCTCACCGAGGCTCTGCGCACGTTCCGGCGCCGGAGCCTCGCACATGCCACCACCGAAGCAGGAGTCTGATACGTGAATCCCCCCACAGCGGCTCAGCCCATGAGCCACCGGCAGATCATGGAGGCTTTCACAGGCCTCCTTGCCGCGTTCTTCACAGCGATCGTGTCCAGCACGATCGTGTCGAACGCACTGCCCACCATCATTTCCGACCTCAAAGGCACCCAGACGGACTTCGCCTGGGTCATCACGGCGTCGATGCTGGCCAGCGCGGTCACCACGCCGATCTGGGGCAAGCTGGCCGATCTCTTCGACAAGAAGCTCCTCGTTCAGCTGTCCATCGTCATCTTCGTGGCCGGCTCCGTCGTCGCCGGCCTCTCCCCTGACATCAGCATGCTGCTGACCGCCCGGGTGATCCAGGGCATCGGCATGGGCGGTCTGATCGCCCTGTCCCAGGCCATCATGGGCGTCATGATCGCACCCCGTGAGCGCGGCAAGTACTCCGGCTACCTGGGTGCCGTCCTGGCGGTCGGCACGGCCGGCGGTCCGCTGCTCGGCGGCCTGATCGTGGACCACTGGGGCTGGCGCTGGACCTTCTACGTCTGCGTGCCGCTGGCCATCATCGCCCTGATCCTGCTTCAGATCACCCTGAAACTGCCGCAGGTCCGCCGCAAGGCCCGGATCGACTGGCTCGGCACTATCCTGCTGAGCGCCTCCGTCTCCACCCTGCTGATCTGGGTCTCCTTCGCCGGTAACCCGGACTACTACGACTGGTGGTCCTGGCAGACCGCGGTCATGGTAGGCGGCTCGGTCGTCGGCCTGCTGCTGTTCATCCTGGTTGAGACGAAGGTCTCCGAGCCGATCATCCCCCTGAAGATCATCTCCAACCGCACCACCGCCCTCAGCATCGTGGCTTCCGTCGCCATCGGTGTCGCGATGTTCGGTTCCTCCTCCTTCATCGGCCAGTACTTCCAGGTGGCCCGCGGCGCGACGCCCACCGAAGCCGGCCTGCTGACGCTCCCCATGATCTTCACCAACCTGGTGGGCTCCACGGTGGCCGGGCAGCTGATCTCCCGTTTCGGCAGGTGGAAGGGCTACCTCGTGGCCGGCACCATCCTCACCGCCGCCGGCATGCTCCTCCTCGGCACGATCGACCACGAGACGGACTTCTGGATCACCGGCATCTACATGGCGGTCCTCGGTCTCGGCCTCGGCATGACCATGCAGAACCTGGTGCTCGCAGTGCAGAACACGGTGGCTCCGCGGGACATCGGGTCCGCGAGCGCCTCAGTGGCGTTCTTCCGCACCGTCGGCGGCGCGATCGGCGTCTCCGTGCTGGGTGCCGTGCTGGGCAACCGGTCCTCGGATCTGATCAAGCAGGGCTTCATCGATCACCACATCCAGGTCCCGCCGGGATCCGGGGCGTCGAGCACCAGCTTGGACGTCAAGGACATGCCGGGCCCGATCGCGAGCATCGTCAAGGCCGCCTACGGCGACGCCTCGGCTCAGATCTTCCTCATCGCCGGCGTGGTCGCCATCGTCGCCATCCTGGCCGTGCTCTTCATCAAGGAGGTGCCGCTGCGTAAGACGGTCGAGATGGTCGCCTCCAAGACGACGGAAACCCCTGTTGAGGACACGACGACGGCGACTCTGGACGCGATCGCCGCTCCGGCCGGTGCCGTGGCGCTGGAGGAGGCGGAGGACGCCCGCCGGGCTGGCGAAGAGTCAGCCGCCGAAGCGACCGGGCAAGGTCTGGATCCGCGAGCAGCCGAACCGCTGCAGACTGAGCCTCAGCCGGTCGATTCCCGCCTGGCGGGGCTTCTTGACCGCCAGAACCATCGTGCGGAGTCGGCGGCTCATGGAGCGCTGCAAGGCAGCCTCGATTCCGAGCTGCGACTGCTGCTGGCCGAACGTGACGACGAGTTCCAGGAAGCGGTGGCTTCAGCGGGCAACGATCTGGCATCGACGCTCGCGGCTGTGCAGCAGACCCAGGCGACCCTGGCCCGGCAGCAGGAGCAGATCTCCCGCCTGGCCGAACGCGTCAACGCCCAGTTGCTCGCACAGATTCAGGTCTCGGAGCAGCAGACGGCTTCGGTGGCCGAGCTCAGCCGCTTGCAGGCGGAGCTCGACGCCGAGCGGCAGCTCCAGAAGGAGGCCGCGCTCTATCTGGCCACCCGGGGGCGGCACAGCGCGAGCTGATCGGCAGGCACACCCGAACGCGCAGTCACACTCAAGCGCAGGGCCCGGCACTTCGGTGCCGGGCCCCGCCGCGTTCGATGGCTTGATCAGATTTGGGGCCGGCGGTCGTGTTCGGGACCGCGTTCAGCTGACTGCTTTCAGACAGCCGCCCGGGCAACCGTCTCGGAACAGCCGTGTTCGGTTGACCCGTTTCAGACGACGCCGCTGGTGCCGAGAAGGGCGCCGATGGCGAAGGTCGCGGCAAGGGCTATCGCCCCGCCCAGCACATTGCGCAGGGTTCCCCGTCGTTTGGAGCTGCCGCCGATGCGCGCGCTGACGGTCCCGGTGAGGACCAGAGCCGCCAGAACGGCAAGGAAGGTGACGGGGATCTTGGCCGGGGACGGGACGAGGAGGATGACCAGGAACGGCAGAATGCCACCGCAGAGGAACGCGACCGCCGAGGCGAAGGCGGCATGCCACGGGCTCACCACGTCGTCCGGGTCAATGCCGATCTCCGCTTCCAGATGGGCGCGCAGCGCATCGTGTTCGGTCAGTTCCACGGCCACCTTTCGCGCCGTGTCCGGTGAGATGCCCCGAGCCTCGTACAAGGCGGCGAGTTCGTCGAGTTCCTCCTCGGGCATGGTGGCGAGCTCGTGGCGCTCCTTGGCGATCAAGGCGTGCTCACTGTCCCGCTGGCTGCTGACCGAGACGTACTCCCCCACGGCCATCGAGAAGGCTCCACCGACCAGGGCCGCCGTGCCGGCCGTGAGGATCGGCGCGGTACCGGCTCCCGCACCGGCGACACCGACCACGACCGCCGCAACCGAGATGATCCCGTCATTGGCACCGAGCACCCCGGCGCGGAGCCAATTGAGTCGCTGTGAGAGCCCGCCCTGATGCGGTTCATGTCCGGAAGCGTGGATGTTCGGCATTTCGCTCATGAGCGCAGTAAAGCAGAAGCGGCCACGATCCCATAGCCTTTCCCCTCAGGTCTCGCCCCGGCCACTTGACCTGCACCGTACTGCCCTGTCCTAGCGCCGTCCTAGCCCCGGCCGGCGAGTGCGTTCAGATGGTCGATCCGTTTCCGGCGGCCTTTGGGGGAATCGAGGCTGTTGCTCCTGAAGTCGCCGAGGTCCTCCGCGATCCACTCGCCGGTGCGTGCGATCTCCGCACGGGCTGCGTCCTCCTGAGCTTGTTCCAGATCCGGGAACAACCAGGCGGCGATCCGTCCGGCGTCAGGGTCGAAATGCCAGAGGCCGATGATCTGTCCTCGGTCGACTACCGGATGGTCGTCCAGGTCCGCAGACAGGGCCGAGCCGCCCCGGAGGATCTCGTCGGCGATCGCCGGGTCCGCGATGAGCTCGGGCGCGTTGCGGCGCAGGAGCACGAGTGCGTCGCTGTTGGCCAGCAGACGGACTCGCGGCGTCGCCTCCGGACGGAAGGCCGCCAAAGCCTCGACATCCTCGGCGAGCATCCAACGCTGAGTTCCCTCCGCCGTCGTCAGCTCCAGTGCGCCGATGGCTGCGAGTGCTTTCTTGCTCTGGGCGACGGTGAATCCGCTGAACCATTGGCTCTCTTTGAGGCTCGCCCCGCCCGTCCAGGAGAGGTGCAGGCGGAGCAGCTTCGTCCGGGCACCGTCCTCGTCCAGCTCGCTGAGTGGCAGATCCCAGTTCGTGTAACCGAATCGCTGCTGGTCCAAGCGCCCGCTCGGCGGCACCCGGCGGATGCGCCCTTCCCGTTGCAGCATCCCGAGTGTGGCCGGCAGGGTGGTCGATGCCCCCTTCTTCCGTCCCTCCTCACCGAGGCTCCGGACTTTCTCGCCGAGCACCTCACGAAGCTGCTGCGGATCCAAAGGGACTGCGCTGCCGTCCAGAGCAGTCACCACGTCCTCGGCCAGGGCGTCGATCTCCGTGGCCTCGACCCCCAGCTTCTCCAGGACCCTCAATTCCCCCGCTCCGCTGTCGCGGCCGGATTGCAATGCGAGTGCGAAGTGCTCCCGGCCGAGAACATATGCGCAGCCGCGCGCGGAGGGCAGCTCGTGGATCCGAAGCTCTTGGAGAGCCACATCCGCCTCTTGCCGCCGGATGCCCGCCCGGCTGAACAGGGTCAGATACGGATTGCCTCCACCGACCGAGCGAGCCCAGCCGTAGCGGCTGAAGACCTCCTCGGGCGCGAGACCTTCAGCGGCGCCGTCCAGACCCTGCCGATGCCAGGACCAGGCGGCCAGGAGTTCGGGGGTGAGGTGGTCTGCGGGAAGGGCTGGAATCCTGCTCATGCCCTCATTCTGCCCCGGTTCGAACCGGCAAGGACAGAAGTCAGAAGGGTATGTGGAGAACCCTCGCCTGCACCTTGTGGGCTGCCCGGCCGTCCCGATTGGGCGGTGCCGTCCCGCTACGGTAAAGTAGTCAACCGTTGGTGACGTGTCCGAGCGGCCGAAGGTGCAACACTCGAAATGTTGTTTGGTGTAACAGCCAACGTGGGTTCAAATCCCACCGTCACCGCCGAGTAGCAAGGCCCCTGCTTCCCTTTGTTTATAGGGGAGGCAGGGGCCTTTGCTTTGCCCGGCATCAGCCTTTGGGCATTATTTGGGCACAATCTTCTGAGACACGGCGTGATCAAGCGCTATGGCAACGGCGTCGAGGTCGTCGTCGAACAGGTCCGCGTACACGTCCAACGTCATCGCCGCCGACGCGTGGCCAAGCATTTTCTGGACAGCCTTGACGTTCGCCCCTGCCGATACAGCCAGGCTCGCCGCAGTGTGCCGCAAGTCGTGCGGAGTGATGCGAGGTACCCCGGACCGGAGGACGGCCCCGTAGAACCAAGACTTGTTGTCGTCGCTCACCCTTGGGAGTCGGAGATGGTTTCCGTGTTCGTTGCAGAACACCAGATCGTCGGGTCCCTTGTTTTCGCACTGGCGCGCTAGAAGTGGACTGAGAAAGGCCGGGAACGGCACGGTGCGGGCCTTGTGCCCCTTCGGTGTTCCGAGTTCAATCGCGCCCCCTACATCGACGGCGTTCTCCTCGACCCGGATACGTCGACGCAGCATGTCCAGGTGCTTCACCCGCAGCGCTGACGCTTCACCCGCAGCGCTGACGCTTCACCCCAGCGAAGACCGCAGTACGCCAGTAGGAGCACGAGGGCCGGGTACTTGGAAGCCCCCGCCAGGTCATGTGCCTGCGCATGGTTGAGATAGACGTGCGGCTTCTTCACTTTCCTAGGCAGGTTTACGCCGCGAGCAGGGTTGGTCAGGATACGCCTGTCGTCCACTGCATCATCGAGGATCGAGGCGAGTACACCGTAGGCCCGAATGACCCCCGTTGCCCCCAGTGGTTTCCTAGGGCTTTCGCCAAGCGCTGGCCCTCTACCGGCCCCAAGGTCAACCACCCACTGCTGCACTTGCGTCTTACGAATGTCCTTGACCGCCGTGTAACCCCACACTGGCTTCACATGTAGTCGCCAAGCCGACTCCACCACGCGGTACGCAGATGGTTTCAGGTGCGCTTGACGTCCGAGCCATTCCACCCCGAGGTCCGCGACCGTTCCGCGCGCAGCCGCTGGACTGACGAACTCGCCGCTGGCTTGCTGGACCGTGACCTTCGCTGCGAACTCTCCCGCCGCCTTTTTGGTCACGAACCCGCGCTTCTTCGTTAGCGGCCGGCCTGGTTTTGCCAGGTCCCTGTACCTGACCATGTACCGCAGCCCCTTAGCGGTCTCGTAGGACTCAATCGACGCCACGGCAGTTCCCAATGTGCGTCCGCAGCTCGTCTAGAAGCTGCCGCGTAATTCGACCCCTAGCTTGGGCTGTCATTCCATTCTGAGACCGCGCCTCACGCTCTGCCGTGAGGGATCTACCCCACAGAGCGGCCGCAGCGCCCAGCAACTCGGAGCTAGTGATTCCTAGCGAACGAGCAGCTTTGTCTTCAGCGACCCCCGCAGAACTAGCGACTTCATCCCAAAGCTCGAAGTCATCCGGGCCACCGAATTTCGTGTACTCAGCCAAGGACGATTTGTACTTGTCGGCGAAGCTCAGAATGCCCTCCTGAACCTTTGCCTTTATCTCCGGAAAGATGGAAAGGTCCGTCGTCATGGGTTCCCCACGCAGGAAGTCCTCAAGTGCTGTCTGCTCCACGTGGGTTTCCCCGTTCAGACGGAGATCTTCGGGTCCGATCACCAGGTCAACAAGGCGTACGCCGCGCTCGCGGTTGCTCAGGCAGTTTGCTAGACCGATCATTTCGGCGAGGGACACCGGCTTCGCCCCCCGTTCAAGTTCAGAAACTCGCGACGGCGTCCAGGTAAACCCCAGAATCCGCATGCGCCTGGCAAGCTGCTCGCCCGTCAGGCCTCGATCAGCTCTGAGCTTCTTGACGTTCTCGCCGATGCGCTCTCTAAATTCCATGAGCCTCACGTTATCAGGAATACGGTTAGTTGACATCCTGTGAAGTGACCCGCTAGTCTCATCTCAGGTTCACAAGGAACCGGATTCTTGAAACTCTCTGAGAGGAGCCTTGATGGAAGAGGAGCTTCTGACTGCTACGGATCTCGCGCAGTGGTTGGGGAAGAGCGTGCAGGCGCTCGCACAGGATCGGTACCGAGGCGTCGGACCGTCATTCGTTCGCATCGGGCCGCGCACAATCCGCTACCGCCGCAGCGACGTTGAGAACTGGCTACAGGCAAACGTCCACCAGGCGGGGAGCTTCGCATGACGATCTCCCCGAGCACAGAAAAGGCCGCCGCGTCGTATCCGACCAAGAACACCGCGACGGCCATCACCGAATCAACCCATATCAAGGAGTTCGATATGACCCAGTGTAACCAGAACCGCACGATCAAGGCACCAAAGGGGTTCACCCAAGGCGCTGACGAGTTCGCGCCTGACGGACTGGCCGGGGTGTGGACCAGCCCCCGACGATTCACCAATGACGGGTACGTCATCGAAACCTCGTGGCTTCCCGAGTCAGGGTTCGAGTACGAGGTCTACCGCCGGCCCGGCCACGACGGATACTCGATGAACCTCGATGGTGTTCGTGACCTCCGGGACGCCCTGACCGAGCTGCTCGATGAAGCGGCCGCACAGCAGGGGGACGACAGGTGAGCGCCCTCGCACAGCGTTCACCCAATGCCTTGCCCACCCACGATTTCAACCCAGTCATCCACCACAGGGTGCTGCACCGTGATATCGCATGGTCCGTTGCAACCGGCGGCGCTATCACCGCGCTCTGCGGGATCATCTTCGCAGTCAGCCCAACTATGACCGGCACTGAATCGAACGGAACAGTCACCCTCTGCCCCCTATGCGAGACAGTTATGGGCAGTCTCCCCGATAGAGGTGCGTCATGAGCGATCTTCCTGACAACTTCATCGTCACGGACGACAACGGCGTCCCGTCGTTCAGCATGGACATGGTCGAGTTGGGCCAGCACGCCAGCCGGTTAGCCTCCCAGCTCTTCGCCAAAGCGGGCGACGAGGAGGCGGTGATGCGGATCGTCCTTGCTGAGACCAACACCAACCCGCCGGTCTACAACGTCTCTCTCCTCGCGTCGGTCCTTCAAAGCTCTGTCGCGGTCATCGATTCGCTCTTGATGGTCTGCGAGACGCAGAACCCCGGCGCTGGACTCCGGGACAAGCTCATCGAACTCATGGGGGCCACCTGATGGAAGCCCTCGCGATCACCATGATTGTCGCCGTCGCTACCTGGGCTCTCCGGGAACACGACCAGCGCTTCGGAGCCGGACGGCGTTGACCACCACGCGGCCCCGTCACCACCGTCACCAAGGCGGGGCCGCACACCCACACCACCATTCGGGAACCACCACAGCAACGGACTGCCCACCACGGGCACGAACGAACGGTGCTTTCTTGACACACCCACTTACCGAATCCGAGTGGCAACCCATGACCCCAGGCGAACTGGCCGCGTACCGCGCCGGCCACGCCGCGGGGTGGGCCTCCGGCTACACCGCCGGATCGTTCGACGAATGGGAACGCTGCTGTACCGAACACACCACGGAGCACGGATTGATCGAAGCCGCTGCACGGCGCTTTCTGACCCTAACCACTGACGACTTCCACCGAGAGGAGGGCGCACGATGACCGAAACAAAGACCGATTCGACCACATCGGACGGTTCGTCCGGTTCAGATAGGGGTGGTGCGTTGACCCCTTCCAGTGCGGCCAGTTCGCTCAGTTCGACCGCTTCGACCGGTTCAATTCTCGGGGAGGTTCTGAACCGGACGAGGGAATGGTTCGGTACTTACATCCGCGTAGCAGACGACCTCGACTTGGACCTCCTAGCCCTCTGGACCGTCCACACCCACCTCGCCGCAGTGTCGTACTCCACGCCCCGCTTGCAGATCGACTCCGCCATGCCCGGCGCTGGAAAGACCACAGTCCTTGAGCACCTGAACCGACTGGCCTACGAACCAGTTCAGGCCGCCTCGGTCAGCTCCCCAGCCCTCCTGGCCCGGCTCGTCGCCGGAGGAATCAGAACCATCCTCATCGACGAAGTGGACCGGTCGCTCAACCCGAAAAAACCCGGCGTGGAGGATCTGATCGCGATCATCAACTCCGGTTACAAGAAAGGCGCAACCCGCCCGGTCCTCGTCCCTGTCCAAGGCGGCAACTGGGACGTGAAGGAGATGAGCACCTACTCCCCTGTAGCAATGGCCGGTAACTCCCCGCAGCTCCCGGACGATACCCGGTCACGATGCATCCGTGTGCTCCTGATCCCCGACTTCAAGGGCGAGGCATCCGAATCCGACTGGGAGGTGATCGAACCGGATGCGTTTGATCTGGCCGAGACGATCCGGCAGGCCGTCGAACAGGTCAGCGACGACGTACGCACTGCGCGGCCCGCGTTGCCGGAGAAGTGCGTTGGCCGGATGAAAGAGAAGTGGAACCCCCTACGACGCATTGCCGAAGTGGCAGGTGGTGACTGGCCCGCCATGTGCGACGTGCTGATTGAACGAGACATCGAGGAAACCGAAATGGAAAGAGAAGAAGGACTTGCCAAGCTCCCGCCCGCAGTAATCCTCCTCAAAGACCTGTCCGAGGTCTGGGGCGACACGGACTTCCGGAAAACTACATCACTGGTCACCGAGCTTGCCTTGCACAACCCGGAGATGTGGGGAATGAACAGCGCTTACGGCAAAGCCCTCACAACACAGCGGATGGGGCGGATGCTCATGCAGGCCTACAAGATCAACTCCGTCAAGCTCCCAGACGGCGACCGGCCACGGGGATACCGGAGGACGGCCTTCACGCAGCTCTGGGACCAGTTCGACCTTGAGCCCTCCAAGGAAACCGGACGAACCGGACCAAGCGTCCGAACCGACCGGAGAGAAGGTGCCGCATGAACCAGGCTCTGGAACTTCAAGCAGTCACGCTCGCGAAGACCTGGACGAAAGCGGACCTCGCCCGGCTCGCTGTCCGGCACCAAGACCGGGCCTACTACCTCCACCTAGAGAACAGGGCCCTGAAAGCCCGCCTCGCCCTCTACGAAAAACGAGAACGCGCCCCAGACCCGCGAACCCATGTAGAGCCCCACCGCCCCACACACGGCCTCCACAGCGCCGACGGCGAACCAGACACCACCAACCTCTAAACCCTCAGGACCACCACATGATCACCTCACGCACCCGCCCCTTCACCACCCGCATCGAGTACTACCAGCGACAGCGAGACGAAGCGGCCGCAACCAGCCTCAGCCCAGGGAACATCACCCGCCCCGACCGAAGCACCGAACCCGGCATCGTCATCCTCACCGGCAACTACCCCCGCATCGTCCTCACCCTCGAACAGGCCTGGCAATTCGCCCAAGCCCTCGCCGACCTCCTCGACACCATGCCCCAGGAAGGAACCAACCCGTGATCCGCATCGAAACCGAAACCGGCACCCACTACCTCGACGCCGACCCAGCAGACGTGAACACCATCGGCCAGACCCTCACCGTCACCGTCAAAGGCACCGTGATCGCCAAATTCCGCAAATGGGTCAGCTACTCCGAAACCACCCAGACCACCGACCGATAGGACCAAACCATGTACTTCCGCATCAGCGACAACACCCACACCAACGACTCCGACATCGCCCTGTTCACCCGCGCCGTCCGACTCCTGAAACTCACCGCCGAACCCTTCACCCCCACACCCATCAACGTCACCCCGCCGGCCAGCACCGACGAACTCACCGAAGCGATCCTCACCGCAACCGAGGCAGGCAAAGACCCCGCCGCCGACAAAGAAGTACAGCGCCTACTCACCAGCAAACTCATGCACGAACACAGCCACATCAACAACACCATCCAAGTCCGGGAATCCCGGCAGCACATGGAACACCTACTCGCCCAAGCCCCCAACCTCCTCTCGCAGATCACCCACACCTTCACCCAGTGCATCGACACCATGCGCGCACAGATCCCAGTCCTCGGACACGCCGACCTGACACAGGCACTCAACACCGCACGACCCGACCTCATCGAAGCCGGAGCAGCAGCACTACAGGCATCCACCACAGCGAACAGGATCATCACCGAAACCCAGTGGATCCGCCGCGCACTCACCCACGACACCAGCCGCTACGAACTCCTCTGGTACTGCAAGCCCACCAACGAACAGTTCAAAGAACACAACATCGGCGGCCACACAGGCCTCAACCGATACAACCGAAACCACAACATTTGGGACCTTCTCAATGACGGTATCGAAGTTGAGATCACCACCGACCCCGACGAATACGCCGAACGCGTCACACAGGCCACCACCACCCCCACAACAACCGACCCCACACAGCTCCGAGCAGCAGAAAACACCAAGGCATGGGCGCGCACCTGGGCACGCTAACAGCACCCAACGGTGGGTACGCACTGGATGCGTACCCACCCCAAGGGGGTACCCGGTCCCCCGTGGCGTCAAAGTCGCTCTCGCGGCATAGCGATCCGTCTCCGGCTCCCTGAAATGATCGGCCCTTGAACTGGGCTCTTACCGGCCCTGATGGGCCAGAAAGGCGGGTAAATCATGAGAATGCCTACCGGTTTGTCCGGCCCTGGAAAAGCCCTGTGGAAGGCCGTGACGGCTGATTTTGAGCTGGCTGACCATGAGGCCGCGCAGCTCGCGGAGGCCTGTCATGTGCGGGACACCATCGAGGCGCTGCGGGCGGAGGTGAAGGCGTCGGGGACGATGATTCCCAGTTCTCAGGGCATGCGCTTGCACCCGGCTATTGCGGAGATACGTGCTCAGCAGTTGGCTTTGGCCCGGCTCCTCGCGACCTTGGCTGTGCCGGGCCTGGAAGAGGACGACTTGCCGAAGTCGAGGGGTGTCCGGGGCGTTTACTCGCCGAACTATCGAGGGTTGAGGAGCGTGCCCAATGGTTAGGCGTAAACGTCCCGAGCCGCCGGATGGTTTCGACTTCACCGGCTTCCCGACGTTCGTTGAGGACCCGTCTTTGGACTATGAGGCCAGTAAGGAGGCAGTGGCGGCCTGGTACCGGGAGTTCGACGCTTGGGACACTGCCCGCTTCCAGTGGTACACCGATCAGGGTCTCTACCCGCCCCACCACGGCCTGACCTTACCGGGGATGCCCTGGGACCCGGAGATCGACCCTGTATGAAACCTAGTAGGGCACCACACAGCGTGGTGCCCTACTAGGCATCAACAAGCCAGTCCATCGTCAAGTTCTGGGGGTCCGAGTTATCGCATCGGTTGTTGCTGCACCTGAACGGGACCTTCTCGAAGACGGTGGAGTCGTCTGCCAGTGTGGTCACGTCGACGTTTCGGTAAATCGGCACACTGCCGCACTCGCTACACACCAAAGCCATGACTTCCCCCTTCACTGGGCCTATTGCCTCAGATGCTACGCCACGACCCACTGCCTCAGGTGTTTGCCGGTGTCGGTTTTCCGACACGATCTGTGCAGGTCGGATTTGAAATCCGACGTACACAGCCACCTCTCATTTCAAATGAGGGATGCGACAGCTCACGTTTGAAACGCGACTTGGCTACAGCATCACACATATGCGGCCCGGCGCCTTTCCGTGTCAGACCCTCATGAGACTCTTGCGGTCGTGTCAGTGCCCCGCCGTGATCGCCTCTACCTGAAGCCCCAGCGTACGCGGCACGCCTGGATCCTGGACAACGACGAGCCCGGCACTCAGCCCCTCCAGGTCCTCATCGTGGAATGGCGCAGGCCGGCGATAAGCTCAGACGCCAACTGTCCGCTAGACGATATGATCCAGTCAGCGTTCTAACGGTTTGGATTGGGGAGCCTTGGGAGAGATACGTTCAGTCGAAGATGCCACCGAAATCCAGGCACTCAGAAACATCCTCAGCGCCTTCAAACTATCGGCGGCTATGCATGAGTCCTTTGTTGAAGGTGCTGAGCCAGCACCTGGATCTCAATTTGAAGCCGACGACTCAGTTACGTCGCCCTTGCCCATGTCCTACTACATCCGAGCGCAAATTGAAGGATCCTTCCAGGCTCTTGACGCCCTCCGACTGATGATGGTCACGGAGACGAACCTCGAGGTGCAAGTGCTTGTGGGTCCAGTCGGCCCGTACACCTTGCTACGTCAGGCGCTCGATGGCCTCGCGCTAGGGCTTTGGATTATCCAGCCACAGAACCAGAAGCTCCGCATTCGTCGGCTTCTTCTAGCGGAGAAGGAAGAAGCCATTAAGTCGCGAGACTGCCTCAAGGAACTCGGATTCCCACACGGCCAGCAATTTGCTCACAGGACGCAGGTGATTTCTGAGATCCAGGCGGGTGCAGGCATCCATGGCAGTCTAGGCAGGCTCGAATCGACAACGAACATACTGAAGGCCCTCAGCATGTACACGGACCCGGCAGGGATGTCTTGGCTCGGAGCATGGCAGCTCTGTAGTGGCCTAGCCCACAACAAAAGATGGGCACTGCTGGCTGCTCACGACAAGGACCATCTGCTTAACACCGCAGATGGCATGGGTTCCGAATACGAAATGACGATCAGCTACACCATGCTGTCTGGCTTCCTCGCGGTCACAGTCGCCTTCATGCGGTGCGCGATCGAACGTTACCGAGAACTCGCCTCCGCACCCAATCACTTCAAGCCATCGTCGTTGAGCTTTGGCATCTCACCGGATCTGAGCTGCTAGGCTCCTTGACTTTGCGGCCCGCAAAGATCGGGCAAGACGCCACACAAGGTCTGTACCTGGCCCACCGACGGTCCTACATGTCAGTTTCATTCCTGGGCATTATTTGGGCACAATCCAGTGAGATTGGGCGTGATCTTCTGTCATCTGCTGGCATAAAAAACCCCATGATTCCGCGAATTTTCCAGCCTACCGAGACCGGGCGGGAGAGTTCAAATCCCACCGTCACCGCCAGCTGAAACCCCCGCGGTTCCCTTGAAAACACAGGGATCGCGGGGGTTTCTTCATGCCTGGGCTCGTCGATCCGACTACAAAGCGACTATAGAAATACTGGACTACTGGTTCCAGAAGCGATCTGGCACCGAATCCATGTCAGTGGCTATGAGTAACCTGATAGCGAGTTCCAATGCGGTCGGTGGCGATCGCAGCTCGCACACTTGGGGAGGCCACATTGGCTGAGAAGAAGACCGTTTTCGTCGCGTTCGCCATCGAGGACGAGCGCCAACGAGATTTCCTGAAAGGCCAGGCCCTCGGGCCGCGCTCTCCGTACGAGTTCATCGACATGTCGGTCAAGGAGGCGTATGAGTCGGGCTGGAAGGACAAAGTTCGAACCCGCATCCGCCGTTCCCATGGCGTGATTGCGCTGGTCAGCAAGAACTCCCTGTACTCGGAAGGCCAGAAGTGGGAGATTCAGTGCGCCAAGGAGGAAGGCAAGCCGGTTCTGGGCATCTGGGCGTATTCGGCTGACAGAACCGCTCTGAGCGGCGTCCGCACGGTGGTGTGGAGCGACAGCAATATCGCCGGTTTCATCGACTCCCTCTGAGGGGCAGACCATGCGGAAAGCGCTCATCGTGGGGATCGACTACTACGAGCGTTTCAGTTCTCTCCAAGGTGCAGTAAACGACGCGTATGAGGTCCGGAACGTTCTGGAACGCCATGCCAGTAGCAGAGTGAACTTTGCTCAGCCGAACCTCCTTGTCGCGGCCGATCAGGATTCGAGGATCACACGGACGGCACTCCGTGAGGCGGTCGAAGAACTGTTCAAGGACGATGCCGAGATTTCCCTGTTCTACTTCTCTGGGCACGGGTACCTCGACGGCGTCGGCGGCTACCTCTGCGCGAGCGACTGCGCTAGCGGGCACGACGGGCTCTCGCTGTCCGAAGTCATGGTGCTGGCGAATAAGTCTCCTGCGAAGAACAAGGTCATCATCCTCGACTGCTGCCACAGCGGATTCGCTGGTAGCAGCGCGACAGCGACACCCATCTCCGAGCTCAGGGAGGGGGTGACCATCCTGACTGCGTCCACGGCCGACCAATACGCCATGGAGACTGGCGGATCCGGGGTGTTCACCACGTTGCTCGTGGACGCCTTGAACGGAGCGGCAGCCAATCTCGTGGGCGATGTGACTCCGGGTAGCGTCTACGCCCATATCGACCAGTCCCTAGGGCCGTGGGCGCAGCGTCCTGTGTTCAAGACGAACGTGAAGAACTTCGTCTCCCTCAGAGAAGCCGAAGCGCCCATCGACGAAATCCAGTTGAGGAAGCTCACGCAGCTCTTCGCGGACAAGACTAGGGAACTCCAGCTCGATCCGTCTTATGAGCCAGAGCGCACGGGATACGAAGACGAGAGCGTGCCGGGGCCAGATCCGGCACGGAATGCGGACTTCGCGGTGCTCCAGGCCATGGAGAGCGTGAATTTGGTCCGGCCGGTGGGCGCGCCACACATGTGGCATGCCGCGATGGAGTCGAAGTCATGCGAGCTCACAGCTTTGGGACAGCACTACTGGGGGCTCGTGAAGCAGGACCTCATCTGATGGTTTCGCCTTCCCGAGTCCGTGAAATCTTGGAGAGCGACAGCAGCGTTGAGCTCTTGGCGGCGATCGAACACGAGCGTTGGGCGCACTGGCAACAGTATGTCCACGACCAGTGCGAGCGTCAGGACGACGGTTCTCTCGTTATCCCCGCAGACCTCGTGCGCCGTTGGCAGGAGCAAATTGAGACGCCGTACTCCGGTCTGTCTGACGAAGAGCAGGAAAGCGATCGAGAACAGGTGCGCAAGTTCCTGCCTGCCATTGTCGAGATGATCGACTGACAGCCGAAACACAAAAGGGATGCCCTCCAGCCATTGGTCGGAGGGCATCCCTTCATACAGGTCGCCGCTACCTCGTCAGCTCGTCGAAGAGCTCGTCCGGCAGCGTCTTGATGTAGGCGACCCGGGCGCGGATCGCCGCTTCGAGATTGGCCAGTGACAGATTCGCAGACGGCTCGACATAGGAATCGCTGCCCGCCTCCGCAGTGAGCAGGGCCACCGCGTCATAATTTCCTTCCTTGACCATGCGGTCGAAGAAGATCCTGTACCGCTCGATGTAAGACGCTCCGGTGAAGACCGGGTCAGCTGGGAACGGCATGCCCTTGGGCACGGCGACGGGTGAGAGCGACTTCGGCGCGCGCTCGACAAGCATGACGAATCCGAACCAGGGCTTGAGGTGACCGAACAGTCCTCGCTCTGCAGCCATCTGAGAGTCAGCCGCGAGTCCGAGCGCCTCTTCGGTCCGGTTGTTGAAGTTGTTACCGAACGACGGCCCTCGCTGCGATTTGAACTCCATGGCAGCGATCAGCGAGCCGCGGTAGAGCACCAGCAGGTCCCAGTTCTTGGCCGGTCTGAAGTATGCCGGCAGGTTGTTGTGGCCCGTGGTCCGGACTTCGAGGGTGATGTCAGGTTCGTCGCGCCAGAGCGAGGCCACTACTTCCTGCATGGCGTCCATCTGCTTACCACCCGTCACCGCCGCGCGGTTACCGGTGTCCTTGACCCCCGAGGCTTCGCCCTGCTTCGCGGCCTGAAGATTCAGACCCTCCCAATAGCCGAGGACAGCTGCCCTCCAGGTGTCAGACGGAGTAAGGCTCCCCATTTATGCTCTCCTTGAATGTTGATCAAATACTGCCCGCGGGCAAGCCGTAGGCAGCTTCAGCTGCCCGAGTGGCCGCATCACGGTCGCTGGTCCGGAATGCATCTCTGAGACGGTCCGACACTTCCTGCGGAATGGTCTCAGGTCGAGGCACAGTGATCTTCCGCAAGTACTGCGCTTGGAAACGCAACGTCCCTCCTCGCATCTTGACGCCGTAGGCGCTCACGAACGCTTCGGCGATCTTGGACAGCAGGAGGCCACCGAGAACTTCCAGGTCCCAGGATTCCGACGTCACGTAGTACAAGTTGTGGTGCGGGTAGTAGCCACCTGGCTCCAGCACCGGTGTGATCTGTGCCTTCATGTCCTGCAGCAGCAGCTTCGGACGCTCGGCAAGGCCCGGATAGACCTTGTCGATCGTACGATGCCAGGTCAATGGATTCTTCTTGGCCACGAAGCGCTTCTTCACATCCTCGTGGGCCCCGAGGACCGCAGCGAACTTCGGATACGCCTCCAAGTCGATCAACCGCCCCTCGCCGTCCCACGGGTTCAGCAGGACCTTTGCCGGCTCTTTCAGGTACCCCGCGCGAATGTCATCGGCCATCACCACCGGCATCAGACGGTCCGCTTCGACGTCAACGTCGGCGTCCTTTGCGACGATGTAGGCCTTGTCAGCGCCGGTGGCGACGCCGATGCTGATCTTCGTCACTCCGTCTGATTCAAGAGTCGGGAACTCCTCTTGGAGACGTTCCAGCAGCTTGATCATGTGTGGGCTGCCGGCTGGCCAGAAGTCGTCGGTCTCGAACCAGTTGGGCAGACGCGCACCTTCCCAACCTGAGCCGCGAGCCTCGTCGGCGTCACCCTGCACGAACGCGAGAGCTTCCTTCGCTGACTGCCCGTCGAAATCACGCGTTGTGTCGATGAAGGTGGCGCTCCCCTGCGGGGAATTGGTCAGCACAGTGATCGCCGGGTAAGCCGAGACCTCGGCCTCGAATGCATCGACGTCGTGCATCTGCCAGACGGTGTCCACCGAATAGCCGGAGACGACGAAGCCACGAAGGTACCGTCCGTACTGATTCCTCATCCAACGGTCGGCGCAGATGAAACCAAGCTTGCCTCCCTCAGCGAGGAGTGAGAGGGATCGCTCGTAGAAGCCGATGTAGATGTCCGCACGCCCTCGCATCGTGCGCCACGTGGCGCGGTACGCGGCCTCGATCTCGTCGTCCAGATCCTCGGTACGGATGTACGGAGGATTGCCGACGACGAAGTCAGCACCGGTTGGGACCGGATCAAGCAGGTAGTCGCCGCGGTGCAGCCATGCGCCCACGAGATCGAAGGCCTCGTCGCTGTTCGCTCCGGCGGCAATGAGCATCTCGAATGTTTTCGCACGGCAGGCTTCGACGTGATTCTGCTGGAGGTCGAGACCAAAGAGGCAGTCGCGAAGCTCCGTGAACCCGACGCCGCGGGCCTGAGAGGACTGAATCAAGCGTTCGAGAACAGGGATAAAGAACGCCCCGGACCCGATCGAAGGTTCCACGAGCTTCATGCTGGCAAGGTCTCTGTCCGCCGTGTAGCCGACAAGGTCGAGGATCGATTCGACGACCCAGCGGCGGGTGAAGACCTCGCCGTACTCAACCTGGTCAGGAGCCGCTACCGCCATGAATTCCTCTCGTTGTTGTCCAGAAGGGGCGTACCAAAAGATTACCGGGGACCATTCACCATCCCGGCTCGTCGTCACCCCAGTACGGCGTCTCATCATCAAAGTCGTCGAACACCAGCGGGGTAAATCCACCCGGGGCCTCAGATGACAAGCATGCGACGCAGCCGGGGAGCCCGAGCTCGACGCTTCTCAGGATAAGGTCCCGGTTGTGTCCGGTGTGCCAATCGCCGGTTACCGGATCCGGTCCGGGGACGGTCCCGCACCAGCCGACCAGGTCGTTCGCCTCGCCGTTCGGGAACAGGTGGTGGACAACTTCGCGCGTGGCAGTGCTCATGCGGTCATGATGCCACCGCCCTCTGACAAGAAAGGTCAGCGCAGATCGGCAACGGGGTCGACGACCGAGTGGATGCCGTGCTCCGGGCAGACGAATGCGATGCGGACGCCGAGCCCGTCCACGCCAGCGCTCGGGTCCGAATGGCAGTCCCGGCCGCACTCGGAACACGTTCGATAGGACTGATCGCGACAGACCAGCGAGTCGAAGTCCTCCCACTCCACCACCGTTTGCCTGCCTTACCCGTCTCCCACGATCGTGAACCCTGTGGCCGTGTACTTGGGCTTCGGTTCTCCTACCGGTCCCGACTCTTCGGTGACTGTGACATCAATGGTGATCGCGAGGCCAGTTCGGAGTGTCTCAGTGTCGGCAACCGGGATCTGCTTGGCATCGATCCTGACCTGTTCGCCGTCAACCTCGATTGACCACGGGCCGACCTCGCTCACCGTGCGGAGGATCCCCCGTATTACTGTCGGCTCTCGTTCCAGCTCCCGCGATGCAATGAGTTCGCTGATGCGGACCAGGTCAGCAGTGCTCAGAGAGGAACGTAGGCGCGGCTGACGTGGCTGCGTCCACGTCAGATCCGGCTCAAATCCTGACTTCACCAGTCCGACAGAGAAATCTCTGAGCGTCGTGGCCACCCTCGGACCAAAGGTCTGGATCCTGGACAAGAATGCGCTAGCGTCCGCGTCTGGGCCGATTTGCCGGCCATCGTCGAGCAGCGAGAACGCATCCTTTACCGCGGTGTCAACAAGCTGGGTGTTTTCATCTCCGAAGAGTCCTGCTTGACCGTTCGGCGCGATCTCGTCCGCCGGAGACATCGCCGGAATGATCTGCAGCACAAGGCTGCCTGGCAACGGCGAACCATTGAGGCTGAGCTTCGTCTTCGCGACCACGTCGGAGGGCGGCTTTCCTTGAAGGGAGATGTGCCCGTTCGCGGCAAGGCCTGTGGCCAGGACGAGGCGCTGGAAGTTGCGCAGAGCATCGGCGATGCCGTCGAGGGCAGCGGAGTGGCCGGTGATCCCGGAACCGGTCAGACGAAGCGAACCCGTGGAAATGTCTCGTCGTAGCGCCCCATTCTCCGCGTGGAATGCCTGGATGCTCATGCGGGCGAGATCGTCAGAGTCCAGCCACTCAGCGGGGACAAGAGTCCCTTGTCTATATGCGTCCCAGTCAAATGCCATGGAAGCCGTCCAGTGTTACCTCGAAGTAGCCTCGCCGCGGCAGAGCGTCGGCTCGTTGAGGTGCCATGCCCTTTTCGCCATTACGCTTGCGCATCCAAAAATCATCCCAATAGCCACGCTGCTGAACATAGGCGAGATGCTCAGATGTCGGCCCGCGGTCCGCCCCCGGATAGACATGCCACTGGCAGAAATGAGTGTCAACTCTAAGCCCAGTCTCCTCGCGAATTTTGTTGAGGGCGAACTTCTGCAAGATGATTCGCGCCTTTGGGTCGACTACCTTGTTCACGAGCACGTCCTCGCACCAGTAGACGAGGTCGATGTCGTCCGGGTCCATCTTGTCCGTGAGGAAGCTACCACCGATCCACACACAGACCACGGGAACAATCGAGCGGATCCCGCCGGTCGCCGACTCGAAGTGGTCCCAGATCTCAGCACGGGTCGTCGACTGCGCGAACCGCGGGTCGTCGACATAGCGCTCCTTGATGTGCTCGAGTGATGCGCCGAACCGGCCCAACGGCAGAAGGCCGGTCTGACCGTCGAGTGCTGGCAGCACCATCCCCACCCCCTGGACCCCAAAGCCAATTGGGCACAAGTATGCCTCACGCGTGAGTGCTCGCACAGAGCTAGCCGTTTGTCGCTTACAACCCCAGGACTCGCGCAGTGGTGTCCCACATGGCCTCTGCCGGCCTTGCATAGGCGGCCGTGGTTCCAGGCGAGCGTGGCGCAATGTCCGTGCGAGCTTCAGCACGTCCGCACCGTTCTCGGCCGCCGTGGTTGCGTAGCCCGCGCGCGATGTGAAGATCCTGCGCAAGGTGTCCAAGCCACGGGCGTATCTCACGGTTCCCCAGATCGAGCTGCTGGCAGAGTGCTCGAAGTACCCGGCGGTGATCCTCTTCCTGGCCTACACCGGCCTGCGCTGGGGCGAAGCAACGGGCCTGCAGATCAAGCACATCGACCGGATCCACCGGCGCGGCAATGACGCTGGACACATACGCCGGCCTCTTCCCGGAGGACCTGGACGCCGTGGCCGTCGCTCTCGACCGCCAGCGTGCGGCCGACCTGTCCGACTACAATCCGACTGCCGTCTAGTCGAGAGATGCTGTGAGCTCATGTGAGATTACGTGGCAAAAACCGCGTAACTTCAACGATCTATGCAGCCCTTCCACCACCCGCCTGCCATGGGAAATGGGTTCAAATCCCACCGTCACCGCTAGCGCGAAGGCCCTGAGAACCTTGATAAATCAAGGTTCTCAGGGCCTTCGTCGTTTCACGGAAAGTCTGTTCGTCGCCGTACCCGGAGTACTTGCTTCAGGCGGCGTTTCGCCGGTGCTGACTCCGTTCGGGCATTACCGGAGTTCGCTTTCCACCAGACGGTTTCCTGACCGGACGAGATAGCGTTTTTCGCCTTTCATCTGCAACGCTGGCCCACGGGGCGTCGGATGGCGTGGATCGCCCCCGTCTGTGAGCCCGTCGAACATGTACAGATTGACGCCATAACGATCAAGCGTGTCGAGTACGTCCTCCTTGGCCCTGCGCAGCGTCGCGTGCTTCAGTCCTCCCCAAGCACCGAGCACCTCTGTGACTCCAAAGCGGACCATCACCTGCTCGATCGCAGCACAGTTCGCAGCGGATAGCTCCGGATCGTACGGCGACAGCTGCGAAGAGTCTGTGGCCCGTTCTGGATATAGGTTCAGAACGAGCCAGCCAGGATGACCATTGTCGATACTCGCCTGGATCAACCTGTTTACTGTTTTATCGGCCTGATCACGACTCGCGTATGAGGGGTTCATGCAGATGGCGACGAGTGGAGGGGCAGCGGCAGATGCGTGCGCCACATTACCGAGGGCGAACCGATGGGTTTGTTCCTCGGGGAGCGGGCAACAGAAGTCCGGCTCATGTCCGGGCGGGTAGAGCATGCGGCGGCGAGAGACATTACCCCCTCGAACCACCCTCGCCTTAGGCCCTCCCTTCGTGTCGTCGCGCTCCTGTAGGACGGCGACGACGTCTAGGCCAAGTTCGGACGCCATGTCGAAGACGGGACGTAGAACGGCCGACCGACCGGCTTCGATATCGCTCAGCTGGGAACGGGAAATGCCCACATGGTCGGCGAACTCGGCTTCGGACAACCCGAGTTCACGTCGACGGGACCGAAAGTGTGCCCCGAGGCGTTCCATCGCGTTCATGACCCGACCTCGCTCCATATTAATCTCGACACACCATGAATCCTCATGGAACTTGTCTCGATTTTGATACAGCACACCTCACATACTGAAAACTTCCCCGGAGCCAGTAACGATCACTCGGTCCGGCCTCGGGAAGCTTCATCAAGCCTGCGAGCTCACACCTTGGACTTGCGGTACCCGGCGTTGCGGGCCGCGGCCTCCGTCGAGAAGCAGAGTTCCGGCGTCGTCTTGGCGTAGTAACGCTGGCCGGGCAGGTGGTAGATCTTGCTCGGCTTGTTGCCCTTGATCGGCGCCCAGGACGGGCAGTTCCACTTGCTGACCGGGCCGGTCACCGAAGGCCGGGCCACGACGCGCACGTACTTCTGGGCGGTGGCACTGGCCTTCAGGCTTCCTGCGGACACCAGGCGGATGGACCATTTCCCGGACACGGACGCACTGAAGCTCGTCCGGATCAGACCCTTGGCGTTGCTGTTCACAGTGCGGACCGCGGCGTTGGGCTTGGCGCCGTCCGGATCGAAGTAGATCACGGCCTTCACGGTGCCGGTGTTGGCCCAGGCACGGCCGTTCAGCCGTTGAGCCTGTCCCTGCACGGTGATGGCGTTGCCCCGATAGACCGTGGCCGGCCCCGCGGAGAACGCTGCGATACGGGTGGTGACGGTGGCCGCCGCATCGGCCGGAGCCGCCGCGACGAGTGCGACGAGGACGGCGGCGAGCGCCGTCAGGGCAGCGACGACGGCGCGCCCCATGACTTTAATGGGCACAGGTGTTTCCCCCATGGATTCATTCCGGCCAGGCCGGTGTGCGAGTGATGCTTCATCATAGTCAGCAGGCGCACGGAAAGGGCGCCTGGATCGCTCCCGGCGCCCTTCCTCACGTGTTCATAACTATTCGCCGAACAGCCCTTCTCCCACGAAACCGTCGGGAGCACAGCCCGGCGGCACCGCGAAGACCGCGGAACCGATCGGCGTCGTCCACTGGTTCAGCAGGTCCAGCTCGTCCAGCCGCTTCTGGATCGGCACGAACTGCCGGTCCACATCCGCCTGAAAGGAGGCGAAGAGCAGACCCGATTCGGAGACCCCGGCTCCCGCGGGAGGGGCGTCGTAATTGAACGCCCGGCGGAAGATCCGCTGAGACGGGTCGTCGGGGCGCGCCCTGCGGAGGTGGGAGAAGTCCGCGATCACCGGGAAGCCCACCTGGTTCAGCGCCGTGAAATCCGGTTCATCGTGCTCCTCGGTACCGGTCAGAGGAGCCCCGTTGGCAAGTTTGCGACCCACCGACTCCTCCCGCCCGGAACGGTCCAGTTCGTCCCAGGTGTCCAGGTTCATGCTGATCCGGCGCAGGACCAGGGACGTCCCGTCCTTCACCCAGGGCCGGATCCGCTCGTCCCCGTACACCACCGTCTCGAACCCCTCCGTCCCGGGAGCCGGATTGGACGTGCCGTCCACCTGTCCGAAGAGATTGCGCATGGTGGTCCCGCTCTGCTCCGTGCCATAAGCCCGGCGGAAACCCTGTTGCACCCAGCGCACCGTCGCGAAGCTCCGGCTGTCCTTGAGCAGCATGCGCTGAGCGTGTGCCAGCGTCAGCGGGTCGTCCGCGCAGATCTGCAGGAGCAGGTCGCCGTCGCTGAACTCCGGTCGGAGACGGTCGATGCCGAACGCCGGCAACGCCCTCAACCAGGCCGGAGCCTGGGCGGGAGCCGCGATGCGGAACAGCCCGGGCCCGAAGCCGAAGGTCACGGTCAGCCGCGCCGGACGGACCGCCAGTTCGGCCTCGGTGTCGGCCAGGGCGGGTCTGCCTTGCGTCAATCGCGCGGCGTCCTGGGTGAGGAGCCGCAGCAGCGAACGGACCCGGGCACGGCTCGTCCCCGCCTTGAGATCCAACGCCACGAACACGCCGTGCGCCTGGGCGGCCGTCCCGACCCCGGCCTGCCGCGCGCCATGAAAAGGCACCGTCTCGGCTCCGCGGGCGCCGTCGTCGTCCAGTGCTGCAGCGGGCGCCGACGACGGCGCGCTGCTGGCCAGCTGCACCCCTGCGGCCGCGATCGCACCCACTCCGGCGGCGGCACCTCCCAGCAGAAGGTGCCGCCGCTGCATTCCGGAACGGGGCTTCGCCCCGGGCTGGACGGGCGAGTCGCTCACTTGCCCGCGGGGGTCGTGGGCGTGCCGTGACCGGAATGGTCTCCGTGTCCGGGCGCGTAATTCTCCTTCGCCCCTGAGAAGTCCTTCACCTGTGCCGTGAAGGAGAGGACCTCACCGTCCGAGGTCTTCAACTCGAACGGGATCTCGTCCCCCGCCTGGTACGCCTTGTTCAGCTTCATCAGCATGATGTGGTTCCCCCCGGGCTCAAGCGTCAGCGCACCGCCCGCCGGGATGGTGAAACCGCCCTCTTTGGCGCGCATCTGCATCCCGCCGTTGGCGGACATGACGGTCTCGTGCAGTTCGGCCATCGCAGAGGCCGGCGTGGCGACACTCACCACCGTGAGCTCCTTGCCGGAGGAATTCTTCACCACCCCGAACGCGGCTGTCATGCCGGACGGCGCTGCCTTGACCCAGGGTTCGCTGATCGACAGGGCGCTTGCGGCCTGGGTGGTGGAGCCGGCGTCCGCCGTGCTCGGTGGTGTGCAGGCCGACAGCGCGAGAAGGGCTGCGCTGGCTGCGGAGATGATGAATGCGTTGGTCTTCTTGGTCATGATGACTCCTTGCTCGGCCTTCCGCGCCGATGGCGTCCGGAAGGCGGAATGTTTGTTTGTCAGGCGTTGCGGCGCAGTCGGCGCGCAACGCTCACGGCGAGATAGAGGCCGAGTCCCAGCAGGCCTCCGGCACCGGCTGCGATGAGCCAGCCGGGTACCGGCGCGGCAACGCTCTCCGCAGCGGCACCGTCGGCGGACGGGCTGTCCGGAGCGGCGCTCGCAGCGTCCTCTGGTACAGGGATGGTTCCGGCTTGGGCCTTCGCTCCGACGAGGAAGGTGTAGCTGCCGTTGATCGGGTGTCCATCGCTCGAAACCACCCGCCAGCGCACCTGGTACTCGCCCTCGGGGAGGCCGGCACTCAGCGGCTGGGTGATGGTCTCGCGGGCCAGGACCGGACGGCCCTCCGCCCAATTCTTCGAGGCGGCGTCCACCACCCGGACCTCATAGCCGAGGTCCAGCAGTGCCGCACTGAAGCTGACCGAGACGGACGACGGCGTCGCCGCCAGCCGCTCGCCGTCGGACGGTGCCGAGGAGACCAGCTGGTCGTGGGCAGCTGCCCGCTGCGCACCGGAGATCAGAGCGAGGAGACACAGCACCAGCACGGCCAAGGGCCCGCGGAGACGCCGGGCGAGCGTTCGCCGCGGGGATGGATCGGTGGTGAAAGGGGAATGCATGATGAAAGTGGTCATGACTGCTTCCCGCCCTCGGGACGCAGGGCGCCCCTGAGGGCGTAGGTGTGAAGGGTGAGGGCGCGGAAAGGCCCACGCTGATGTCCCCGGCCAGGAAGGGCGGGAGGTCAGCGGAATCAGGACACGGTGGGAAGCAGCGGCGGACCGCGGTGGCGCATCGCCAGCAGCGGCACGCCGAGATTGCGCAGTGGTATCACGAGCCATTCGGCGGGCCTGTTCAGCCCGTCAGGCCGGATGACCAGTGGCCGGACCAGCGGCAGGGCCGGGATGAGGCGCATGCGCAGTGCAGCCAGGAGGCGCAGAGTCGTGACCTCACCGTGCCGGAGCACCGCGATGGTGAACGCGGCCGCCACGGCGTGACCCAGCCACATGGCCGGGGAGGAGTGGTCCATCATGAGGGACTCTCCGGCTCCGCCGGGAAGAGGAACGAGCGTGTGAGCGGCATGGGCTCCGTGGGGAGCGCCGGAGGGCATCGTGCTGTGCATGCCGCCGGGAGCCATGCTGAAAAGCCAGTGGAAGAGGCCCTGGCTGGTGACGACGCCCAAGGCGAGCCGCCACAGGGAAAGCGCCCGACCGGCGAGCAGCGTGCAGACCAGCCCGGACAGTGCCAGGGAAAGCAGGAGGATGACCGCGGCCGGTGTCGCACCACCGGCGAGAACGTGGGAGGCGGCAGCGATCGACGTCGCGGCGGCGGCTGCGATCCAGCCCCGCACGAGTCTCGCCTCGCGTGCCGTCATGGTCCTTCCCCGCCCCTGTTCAGGAAGGGCCGGTGCCCATCCACCGAAGATTATGCTCCACTTTCTACAGAGTGTCGAAGTCAGTGGGGTGGAGGGGCACCGCGGGTGCGGCCACCGCTAGTCGAAGCTCAGCTTCGGCGGGGCCTTGCGGAAGCCCTTGGTCCGGACAGCCAGGAAGACGATGCCGACGGCCATCCAGCACAGGCCCACGGTGAAGGACGTGGGCGCCAGGGAGGTCCACAGCCAGATCGTCAGGGCGAAGCCGATGAGCGGCAGCAGAACGTAGTTGACCACGTCCAGCGCACCGCGCCGCTTGCCGTCCCAGAAGAAGTGCTTCACCACGGAGAGGTTCACCATGGAGAAGGCGAACAGCGCACCGAAACTGATCATGGTGGCGGCGATGTCCAGCGTCAGGACGAGGGCGAGCAGGGAGACCGCGGAGACGGCGACGGCGGCAAGCACCGGCGTGCCGAAACGCGGGTGCAATTTGCCGAACGGGCGCGGCAGCAGGCCGTCGCGGCCCATCGCGTAGATGATGCGGCTGACACTGACCTGGCTGGTCATGGCGGAGCCGATGCAGCCGGCGACGAACACCGCGATGAAGATGGCGCTCAGCACCGGACCGCCGACCTTCTCGATGAGTTCAATGCCCGCCGTGTCCAGGGAGCCGAAGGCATGCCAATCAGGGAAGACGAGTCCGCCCGCCCAGGCGACGGCGATGAAGATCACGCCACCGAGCACGGTGGTGATGACGATGGCACGGGGGATGTTCTTCTGTGCGTCCCGTGCGTCCTCGGAGAGGGTTGAAACGGCGTCGAAGCCGAGGAAGGACAGAGCCAGCACGGCGGCACCGGCGAAGATCGGCCCCACTCCCCCGTCGCCGCTCTCGAAGGGCGCCAGCACCGACGGCGCGGGATGGCCGGAGAGGTAGGACGCGGACAGTGCGATGAAGACGACGATGATCACCACGGCCATGGCCACGATGACGCCGCTGAACTTGCCGACGAACTTCACACCCATCGAGATGAACGCGAGCACCAGCACGATGCTCACCAGCGCGAAGACCCAGGCGGGAACGGCCGGGAACGCGGAGTTCAGATAGAGCCCCACGAGCAGGAAGTTGATCATCGGCAGGAAGAGGTAGTCCAGCATGAGGGTCCAGCCGGTCACGAAGCCGATGTGCCCGCCGAAAGTCTGCGTGGTGTACGAGTAGGCGCTGCCCGCCGCGGGGATCACCCGCGAGATGCGGGCGTAGCTGAAGGCCGTGAAGACCATGGTCAGCAGCGCGACCACATAGGCGGCGGCCAGGTGACCGTCGGTGATCTGGGTGACCGTGCCGAAGGTCGTGAAGACCGTGACAGGAGCCATGTAGCTCAGGCCGAACATCACCAGAGCGGCCAGGCCGAGGACTCTGCGGAGCTGTCGCGGCCGCTGGCCGTTCGCGGAACCCGGGTCCTGAAGGCCTGGGTCGAGGGGTGTTGAGGTCATGGGAGGTCTTTCGTTCTGCTGCGCCGGCCGGGGCCCGCGGTGTTCAGCGCGTGGTGGGGAGGAGGGCTGAGTGGGTCGGGCGTCCGGCAAGCCAGGTGCCGAGCACCTGCATCTCCTGGAGTTCCTCTGCGGGGATGTCCCGGGGGTCGTGGGACAGCAGCACCAGATCGGCGCTCATGCCGGGGCGCAAGACGCCCCAGTCGTCCTCCGCGAAGGCCTGATAGGCGACGCCGGAGGTGTAGGCATTCAGGGCGGCGTCGACGTCGACGCGCTCGGCGGGCAGCCAGCCGCCCGCGGGCAGGTGGTCGGGGGTCTGGCGGGTGACCGCCGTCGCGAGTCCTGGCACCGGTTCGTGGCAGGTGACGGGCCAGTCGCTGCCGAAGGAGACGTGGACGCCTCGCTCGATGAGGCTCCCGATGGGGTACTGCTGTTCGGAGCGGGGACTCCCCAGACGCGGAACGGTGAGGAGGTTCATGACATCGTCCTCGCGAGCCCAGAGCGGCTCGAAATTGGCGACGACGCCGAGCTCAGCGAAGCGCGGCACGTCTTCCGGGTCGATCACCTGGAGATGCGCCAGCACGGGGCGGCGGTCGCGGGGGCCGTTACGACGGCCCGTCTCCTCGATGGCGTCGAGTGCCATGCGGATGGCGCCATCGCCGATCGCGTGAATGTGCGCCTGAAAGCCGAGACCGTCGACGGCGGCAAGGGCGTCGTTCAGTTCGTCCTGGCCCCAACTGGGCAGCCCCTTGTCGTCCGGAGAGTCGGCGTAGGGGCTGAGCATGCACGCCGTGTGGCTCTCGATGATGCCGTCGGCGAAGAACTTCACAGTGTTCGCTGTGAGCATCCCGCCTTCCAGCGACTGCACGGCCGCGCGGGCGGCGGCGAAAGCGTCGAGCGTGTCCTTCCAGCGGCCGGGTTCAGCCAGGAATGCCAGGTTCATCCGGGTCCGGAGACGCCCCTGACGCGCGGCTTCAAGGTAGACCTCGAGGTGTTCCTGCATGACCCAGGCGTCCTGGACCCAGCTCACGCCGGAGGCTGCCAAGGTGCCGGTGGCCGCCTCCAGGGCCGCGACCCGTCGTTCGAGGGAATAGCGAGGTGCGACACTCTCGACGAGTTCGAGGGCGCCGTACTCCTGGAGTGTCCCCAGGGGGCTGCCGTCCTCCCGGCGGACGATCCGCCCGCGGTCCGGGTCCGGCGTCCCGGCGTCGATGCCGGCGGCCTTCAGTGCAGCGGAATTGACCCAGACGGTGTGGTAGTCCCAGGCCTTGAGCATCACGGGACGGTCCGGAACGGCGGCATCCAGCCAGGCGGCGTCGAACAGGCCTCCGGGTGCGAGCGTGGCGTCGTAGCTGGCACCGATGATCCATTCGTCTTCCGGGTGTGCGTCGGCGTAGGCGCGCACGGCCGCGACGATCTCCTCCACGGAGTGGCAGGACCGGATGGCGGGGCCCAGATCCTCCATGCCGCCGAAGAGCGGATGGGCATGCCCATCAGCGAAGGACGGTCCGAGATAGCCCCCGTTCAGGTCCACGGTGTCATCGGCGCTGGCGAGCAAGGCTTCAGCGCCGGCGCCGATCGCCACGATGCGGCCACCCTCCACGGCGAGCGCGGTGGCCGTCCCGGACTCGATGGACTCGGAGGCCAGCACGCCACCATGGAAGACTGTCAGGGCCATTGCAACTCCAGATATTTAATGCCATTAAATAAATCTGGATCACACTAACCTGTGACGTGGACAACACGCAAGAGGGGTCAGTCATGTCAACAGCCGCACCACGCCGCGCCGGTCGGCCGAAACGAAGCGTCCTGGATCGCGAGTTGATCGTGCGCACCGCCTTTGACGTGCTCAAACGGACCGGGCCGGACGATTTCACCATGGCCGCCCTCGCCGAAGAGCTCGGCGTGAAGACCCCCGCGCTGTACCACCATGTGGGCAACAAGAGCGCCGTGCTCAGCTCCATGCGGGAGCTCATCACGGACGGAATCGACGCCTCCGGCTTCGGGAGGCTCCCGTGGCCCGAGGCCACCAGCGTCTGGGCGCGCTCCTACCGGACCGCGTTCGCAGCCCACCCCCACGCCATCGCCCTCCTCGCCACCACCCCGCTGACCGGGGCCGATCCCACACTCGCCATGTACGAGACCGTCACCCAAGGCTTCCTCGCCGAGGGCTGGCCGGAGGATTCAGTGGTCAGCGCGATCGTCTCCCTCGACAATTTCGTCCTGGGCTCGGCCCTGGATGCCGTGGCACCCGCCGACATCTTCGAAGCGGGCGACTTCGCCCCGCAGGTCCCGGGCTTCACCAAGGCCCTCGCAGCACGCGCCGGGAGACTCCAGGCGCCGGATCTCGCCGCCTACGCCCAGGCCGTGGCCGACGAGTCCTTCGAGCTCGGGCTTCAAGCGCTCATCTCCGGGCTGCAGCACTCGCTCGCCCGGCTCCGCGGGCAACGCGACGACGCCCTCCCGCCGGCCGGCACCACGTAGACTGGACGGGCGCGATCCATCCGCGCCCGCCGTATTCCGACACCCGCGAGGAGGGACCGTGCTGTCTCAGCGCCCAGCGTCCCCCTTTGCGCACCATCGCAGCGTCGCGTCTGAAGCGGCCTTCTCGCGCCGGCCGGCCCCGTTCCACCTGCTGCGGGCCGGGATCGTCGCCGTCGGCATGCTCTCCCTGGGCATCGCCGCCCACAGCTTCTCCGGCGGGGCATTGCCCCCGGAGCCCTTGCTGGCCGCGATCCTCGCCCTTGTGCTCCTCGTCGCGGTCTTCGCAACCCGCTTCCGGCTCCGCCTCCCGGCCATGACGTTGCTGCTCGGCGTCGGCCAGCTCGCTCTGCACGAAGCGTTCTCCTATCTCTCGGTGGGCGCACCGATGACCATGCCGGGCATGTCCGTCGCGCATCAGCACAACGACAGCGCCGCGTTGGCCACGGCGCTGCAGCACCTGGGCGGCACCGCCACGATGGACATGCACTCGGCCGGCGGGCACTCGCCGTTCATGCTGCTCGGGCACATCCTCGCAACGGCCGCCATGGCCCTGATGCTGGCCAAGGGAGAGGCGACACTCTGGGCCCTGGCTTCCTGGCTGCGCCCTCTTTTCAAACTCCTCCGCCTCACGGTCCCGCAGACTTTCCGGGCGCCCGAGGCTCCTCGCGAACGGCCGCTGCCCCGGCTGCCGCTGCGCTCGCTTCGCCGTGACAGGCTGCGGGGTCCGCCACACGCCGTCGTCCTCTGACGACGGAAATTGCGACCCTCCCGGTATATACGCCGGATTTCATATACTTCTGCGCGCCCTCACGCGCGCTCCGAAAGGCCACCATGTCACGCGTTCTCAAGTCCACCCTGTCCGTCGCCGGTGCCGGCGCTCTCCTGTTCGCCGGCGCCGCGGCCGCCAGCGCCCACGTCAGCGTCACCCCGGATGTCACCGGTGCGGGGCAGTACGCCCTCCTCACCTTCGGGGTCCCCCACGGCTGCGATGGCCAGCCGACCACCAAGATGACCATCACCCTCCCCGAGGAACTCGACGACGCCACTCCCACGGTGAACCCGAACTGGACCATCAGCAAGGTCACGGAGAAACTCGCCGCCCCGAAGAAGCTCGACACCGGGAACTCCATCACCACGCGCACCAAGGCCATCGTCTACACGGCGAAGACCCCGCTGGACGCACATCAGCGGGACACCATGGTGCTCTCGGTCAAGGTCCCCGACGCGGCCGGGAAGACCCTGTACTTCCCCACTCTTCAGCAGTGCGCCACCGGTTCCACCGACTGGAACCAGATCCCGGCGGCCGGTCAGGACGAAGATTCGGTCAAGTCCCCGGCCCCGGCATTCACCGTCACCCAGGCGGTCGCGGGTGGTGAGCACGGCGGACACGGCGCCGCCACCCCGGAAGCTGCGCAGGCCTCCTCCACCACGGACGACGGCGCTTCGGCCCGCTCCTGGGTCGGCCTCGGTGCCGGTGTGGCCGGCCTGGTACTGGGTGGCGTGGCGCTCGTAGCCACCCGCCGTTCCGCCAAGTAGTCGGTTCCGCCCGGCGTTCTCGCCGAGTCCGCTCCTGAGGGCGTGGGTCCGCTGTCCGGGACAGCGGACCCACGCCCTTTCCAGCTGACTCGCGGAATCAGTTTCCCCAGCTCAGCCGGTACAGGTCTATCGTGGGACTCATGAGCACACAGAGGACGTTCCTGACATCACGAACCATCCCTCTGGGAGCTGCCGCCGCGGCGCTCCTGCTGGGACTGGCCGCCTGCAGCACCCCGAGCGGGGACAGCAGCCCCTCCTCGAGCCCAAGCCCGAGTCCGTCGAATTCCAGTTCGTCAACGCCTTCGGAGAGCCCCACGCCGAGCATGACCTCCGAGCCGACGACGCCGAGCACCGCGCCGACGTCGAGCGCACCGGTCGCCGGTCCCCAGCCCTGCGACGGCGCCTCCTTGTCCGCGTCACTCGACACGAGCGGGGGCGGGGCGGCCGGAAGCGTCTACGGCAAGCTCCTGCTGAAGAACACCGGCACCGCGGCCTGCACCATCCAGGGCTTCGCCCGCGTGGAGCTGACGGCCGGCGACTCCGGCCCCGCCATCGGCGCAGCAGCGGAGAAGGAAGGTGGCGCCGGCGTCCCGGCCACGCTCCGGCCAGGACAGTCCGCAGCCGCCGTGCTGCGGTACTCGCAAGCCGGCCTGCATCCCGATTGCCAGCACGTCCCGGCCACTCGCTACCGGGTTTATGCGCCGGGCACGAACACCCCGATGTTCATTCCCGTCACCGAGGACGGCTGCTCCAACGCCGCCGTCAAGCTCCTGACGATTCAGGCCTTCGCCCCGGCCGCCTGAGTCTCTCGCGGAGCGGGTTCCGGCGCCGCCGCAAATTCCTGTCGGGGCCATGGGGCAAGATGGTCACATGGCAGAGAAACCGGTGCTGAACGGCGCCGAAGCGGGCGGCGGCGGCGTGCTGGCGCGCTTCGGCCGGGCCACCCGCGAGTGGTTCGCCGGAGCCTTCGCAGCACCTACCCGTGTCCAGGAGGAAGCCTGGGACGCCATCTCCCGGGGACAGCACGCCCTGGTGGTCGCTCCCACGGGCTCCGGGAAGACCCTCTCAGCCTTCCTCTGGGCACTGGACCGCCTCATCCAGGGCAGCGGCTCGGGCGTCCAAAGCGTCGGCGGGCGCACCTCGGTTGCAGAACCGCCCGCACCTCAAACGGTTCCGGCGCCGGACACCTTGGACATTCCGGGCCTTGCGGAGACCGAACAGATCGCCCCAGCCCCGGCGCGACGTCGTTCCGGCGCACCTCGCAGGGAGAAGACTCATACGAGGGTCCTCTACATCTCGCCGCTCAAAGCACTCGGCGTGGATGTGGAGCGCAATCTTCGGGCTCCGCTCATCGGCATCACCCAGACGGCCAAGGGACTCGGACTCGCCGCGCCGTCCGTCACGGTCGGAGTCCGTTCCGGAGACACTCCGGCCAATGAACGCCGCCGGCTGCTGACCCATCCCCCGGACATCCTGATCACCACCCCCGAGTCCCTTTTCCTCATGCTCACCTCCAGCGCCCGGGAGACCTTGCGGGCCGTGGACACGGTGATCCTGGACGAGGTGCACGCCGTGGCCGGGACCAAACGCGGAACACACCTCGCGGTCTCCCTCGAACGGCTCGATGCACTCCTGGACAAGCCCGCCCAGCGGATCGGGCTCTCGGCCACCGTGGAGCCCCGGGAACTGGTGGCCCAATTCCTGGGCGGCGAATCCCCCGTCACGGTGGTCGCGCCACCGGCCGCCAAGACCTGGGAACTGAGCGTGAGTGTCCCGGTGGAGGACATGTCGGACCTTCCGGCGGCCGCCTCGGCCCACGACCTCGGCCCCGCCTCCGGGCTTCAGCCCCAGGCTTCGATCTGGCCCCATGTGGAGGAGAAGATCGTGGACCACGTGCTGGCCCGGCGCTCCACCATCGTCTTCGCCAACTCCCGCCGTCTGGCCGAGCGCCTGACGGCGCGCCTCAACGAGATCTACGCCGAACGCCAGCTGGCCGATGTCTGGGCCGAAGAGGGCACGGACGACGACGGCGCCCCGCAGCTCCCGCAGGCTGCGGCGGAGGCCCTCGCCGACGTCGTCGGGCGTCTGGCGCCGGTTTCTACCTCGACGCCCGCCCACATGATGGCCCAGGCCGGCCAGACCTCCGGGGCTGAGCCGATCCTGGCCAGGGCCCATCACGGCTCGGTGTCCAAGGAACAGCGGGCCCAGATCGAAGACGACTTGAAGTCCGGCCGGCTGCGGTGCGTGGTCGCCACGTCAAGTCTTGAGCTGGGCATCGACATGGGCGCCGTGGATCTGGTGATCCAGGTGGAGTCGCCGCCGTCCGTGGCGAGCGCCCTTCAGCGCGTCGGCCGGGCCGGGCACCAGGTCGGAGAGGTCAGTCAGGGCGTCCTCTTCCCGAAGCACCGCGCGGATCTGGTCCACACGGCCGTGACGGTCGAGCGCATGACGGCCGGACGGATCGAGAAACTCTCGATCCCGCAGAACCCCCTGGACATCCTGGCCCAGCAGACCGTCGCGGCCTGCGCACTTGGCCCGGTGGACGTGGAGGAATGGTTCACAGTGGTCCGGCGCTGTGCTCCGTTCGCGAGCCTGCCCCGCTCCGCTTTCAACGCCACACTGGATCTGCTCGCCGGCCGGTACCCCAGCGACGAGTTCTCCGAACTCCGTCCCCGCATCATCTGGGACCGCAACGCCGGGACCATCGAGGGACGCCCGGGTGCGCAGCGCCTCGCGGTCGTCTCCGGTGGCACCATCCCGGACCGGGGCCTCTTCGGGGTCTACCTGGTGGGTGAAGAGGACTCGAAATCCAGCAAACGCGTCGGTGAGCTGGATGAGGAGATGGTCTACGAGTCCCGCGTCGGTGATGTGTTCGCCCTTGGTGCCACGAGCTGGCGGATCGAGGACATCACCTTCGATCGCGTCCTGGTGACCCCCGCCTTCGGTCAGCCGGGGAAGCTCCCCTTCTGGAAAGGGGATTCCCTGGGCCGTCCTCTCGAATTGGGCCAGGCGCTCGGGGCCTTCGTCCGGGAGCTGTCCGGAGCGGACACGGACCAGGCGGTCGCCCGCTGTGAGGGCATCGGCCTGGATCCTTTCGCAGCGGGCAACCTCGTTGCGTATTTGCGGGAACAGCAGCAGTCCACCACCGTGGTCCCGAACGACAAGGCGCTCCTGGTGGAGCGCTTCCACGATGAGCTGGGCGATTGGCGCGTGGTCCTGCACAGTCCCTTCGGCATGCCCGTGCACTCACCCTGGGCGCTGGCCGTCGGACGCAGGCTCCAGGAACGCTACGGCCTGGACGGTTCCGTCATGGCGGCGGACGACGGCATCGTGCTGCGGGTCCCCCTCATGGAGGACGAGCCTCCTGGAGCCGAGCTGTTCCTCTTCGAGCCCGAGGAACTTGAACGGATCGTCACGGAGGAGGTGGGCGGGAGCGCACTGTTCGCTTCGCGGTTCCGGGAATGTGCGGCGCGTGCTCTCCTCCTCCCCCGGCAGACCCCGGGCAAGCGCCAGCCGCTCTGGCAGCAACGGCAGCGCGCGGCCCAGCTCTTGGACGTCGCCAAGAAGTACCCCCAGTTCCCCATCGTCCTGGAGACCGTGCGCGAGTGCCTCCAGGACGTCTACGACCTGCCCTCCCTTCAGGACCTCGCCGGGCGTATTCAGCGCCGTGAGATCCAGATCTCCGAGACCACCACGGCGCAGCCTTCGCCCTTCGCCCGCAGCCTGCTGTTCGGCTACGTGGCCCAGTTCCTCTACGAGGGCGACTCGCCGCTGGCCGAACGCCGCGCGGCCGCGCTCTCCCTGGACTCCGGCCTGCTGAACGAGTTGCTGGGCAGAGTGGAACTGCGGGAACTCCTGGACCCGGCGGTCGTGGAGCAGACCGAGTTGGAACTGCAGCGCTTGGCCCCGGACCGCAAACTCCGCGGAGTGGAAGGCAGCGCGGATCTGCTGCGCCTCCTCGGGCCGCTCAGCGTGGAAGAACTCGCGGCACGCCTGGAAGAACCCCTCGGCGCACCCGACCACGCGGCCGAGTTGGTGTCTGCAGGCCGGGCATTGCGCGTGAACCTTCAGGGCGTCGAGCGATTCGCCGCCGTCGAGGACGCGGCACGTCTGCGCGACGGCCTGGGCGTCCCACTCCCCATGGGCGTCCCCTTGGCGTTCCTGGAACCGGTGGCGGATCCGCTCGGCGATCTGGTGGCCCGTTACGCCCGCACGCACGCACCTTTCACGACGTCGGAACTCGCCACCCGTCTGGGTCTCGGCACGGCCGTCGTCCTCTCAGTCCTCAAGCGGCTCACCTCCGACGGCAGGATCGTGGAGGGCGAGTTCCGGCCCCATCCCACCGAAGCCGGCACCAGCGCCGAGATCGGTGGCATCCCGCAGCCCGAGAGCACGGCACAGCCCGGACTCGTGGGCGGGCAGGAGTGGTGCGATGCCGAGGTGCTGCGCAGGCTCCGCCGTCGTTCCCTGGCAGCGCTGCGGGCCGAAGTAGAACCGGTCGATGCCTCCGCTTTCGGCCGTTTCCTGCCGATCTGGCAGAACGTGGGAACCTCCCGGAGCCCTGCCCAGCTCAAGGGTCTGGACGGGGTACTCACGGTGGTGGACCAGCTCAGCGGAGTGCCGGTTCCGGCATCCGCCTGGGAGACCCTCGTCTTGCCGTCGCGTGTGCGGGACTACTCGCCCACGCTCCTGGACGAGCTCATGGCAGGCGGTGAGGTGCTCTGGACCGGGACTTCATCGCTGCCCGGCAACGACGGGTGGGTGAGCCTTCATCTGGCCGAGTCGGCGGCTCTGACCCTGACACCGGATGAGGACTTCGCACCGAGCGCCGCTCAGCAAAGGATCCTGGAGCAGCTGGACGGCGGCGGGGCGTTCTTCTTCCGGCCGCTCAAGGAGAGCGCCGGGGGAATGGACGCGGTCCTGACCGACGAGGAGATGCTGGCCGAGCTGTGGGGACTCGTCTGGGCCGGCCGCGCCACCGGGGACACTTTCGCCCCTGTCAGGGCGCTGCTGTCCGGTGGCGGGACCGCGCACAAGCAGACGCCACGGCCTTCGCGGGCCCGGTCTCTGAGACGGCCCCGGCTCGGAAGCAGCCACACCTTCCCCGGTGCCGGGCTCGGTTCAGGCATGGAGGCCGCCACGCTCGGTTCGACCCCGCCGCTGGGTGTGGGCCGATGGTCAGCGGTGCTGCGGCAACCCCTGGACCCAACGGTCAGGGCACATGCGCTGGCCGAGCTCCTGCTGGACCGTTACGGGGTGCTGACCCGAGGCTCCGTCATGTCCGAGCAGGTCCCCGGCGGTTTCGCGCTGCTCTACAAGGTGCTGAGCAAATTGGAGGAAAGCGGAAGAACCCGCCGCGGCTACTTCATCGAGAAGCTCGGCGCAGCGCAGTTCTCCGTTCCCGCCACGGTGGACCGGCTCCGCTCCTTCGCCGAGGACGGAGCCGCCCGGGCGCCCGAGGACCGAGTGCACAGCACGGTGACCCTGGCGGCGACGGACCCCGCCAACCCTTATGGCGCAGCACTGCCGTGGCCGCTCCTGGACGGCGCGTCGGGAGGACACCGGCCAGGACGCAAGGCCGGAGCCCTGGTGGTACTGGTGGACGGCAGGCTCGTGATCTACATCGAACGTGGAGGCAAGACCCTGCTGAGTTTCACACAGGACGAGGTACTGCTCGCCGAATCCGCGGCATCCCTGGTCGCCACCGTGCGCCGTGGAGCCGTGGACCGCCTCGCCATGGAGAAGGTCAACGGCCAGGACCTTCTCGGCACCCCGCTCGCAGCCGCACTGCTGGAGGCCGGCGCGTACTCGACACCCCGCGGGGTGAGGCTCCGTGCCTGAAGGCGACTCCCTCTGGCAGCAGGCCTCCTTGCTGCACGGTTTCCTGGCCGGGAAAGCACTGCTCTCCAGTGACTTCCGCATCCCCCGGCACGCCACTCTGGATCTGGCGGGCTGGCACACGGAAGAAGTCGTCTCGCGGGGCAAGCACCTCCTTCACCGGCTCGTCCCGCCCGCTGGAACCCCGCGTCCACCGCTGACCATCCATTCGCACTTGAAGATGGAAGGACATTGGGAGATCTACGGTCCCGGTGCGCGCTGGAAACGACCCGGCCACACGGCCCGCTGCGTGCTGACGGTCCAGGACGGGACGGCGGTCGGGTTCTCCCTGGGCGTACTGGAGGTCCTGCCCACCCAGGAGGAGCCCCGCGTGGTCGGACACCTCGGACCCGATCTGCTCGGCCCGGGATGGGACCCGGCGCAGGCGGAAGCGAACCTCGTGTCGGACCCGTCCCGGCCCATCGGTCTGGCCCTGCTGGACCAGCGCGTCATGGCCGGGATCGGCAACATCTACCGCAACGAACTGTGTTTCCTGGCCGGCCTGCATCCGGCCGCCCCGGTGCGCGCCTTGAGCTTGCCGCCCGCCCGTCTGGACGCGGCCGGCGTCGTCGCTGAAGCGTTCCGTCTGCTCGACCTCAACCGGGACCACCCCGGCCGCCGCACCACGCCATCGGAGCCCCTGGGCCGTCCGTCCTCCGGCGGCCTCTGGCCGCGCTTCTTCGTGTACGGGCGTACCCGCCAGCCGTGCCTGCGCTGCCGGACCCCGATCCGGCAGGAGACGCTGAGCGAGCCGGGATCCGCGGGGAGAGCAGCCCAGGATCGCGCCGTCTACTTCTGTCCGCGCTGTCAGCAATTCCCCGGCGATTCCCCGAAACGAAAGTAGGAGCCATGCAGGAACTGGAACAACGGCTCGACGCGATCTTCGCGGCCCGGGACCGCGAGAACATGCAGCCCACCATCGACGCGTATCGTCAGGTCCTGGCGGAGTATCCGGACGAAGCACTGGTGCTGTATCACGTGGGCGGCGCACACGACACGGCCGGCGAGGAGGAAACCGCCGCCGGTTTCTATGAGCGGGCCCTCGCCGCCGGTCTGGACGGTGAGACGCTCCGTAAGTGCTTCCTCCAGTACGGCAGCACTCTGCGGAACCTGGGCCGTCTGGAGGAGTCGGAGAGGGTCTTCGGCGTGGCCCGGGAGCGGTTCCCGGACTCCGTCTCACTAGGGATCTTCGCACTGCTCACCCTGCATGCCCAGGGCCGTCACGACGCCGCACTGGCCTCCGCCCTGGAACTGTTCGCAGACCATCTCCGAACACCCGAACTGCTTCGCTACGAGGCCGCGATCCGGGGCAATGCCGCGTACTTGCACGAGATCGACGCACGACGCCCTGACAGCCCGGACCACGCCGCGTAGGCTGGCAGAACTTAGATATATCACTGGAGGTAGTTTCATGACCGCAGCCGTCCACGAAGTCCAGGCCGTCGTCGTCAAGGCGAAAGGCGCGCCCGCCACCCTCGAGACCATCCTGGTCCCCGAACCCGGCCCCGGGGAAGCCCTGGTGGATGTCCTGAGCTGCGGTGTCTGCCACACGGATCTGCACTACAAGCTCGGGGGGATCGGCAACGAGTACCCCTATCTGCTCGGTCACGAATCCACCGCGGTCGTCAGCGCCGTCGGCCCGGACGTCACGGACCTGGCAGTCGGGGACCGCGTCATCCTCAACTGGCGGGCCGTCTGCGGGAACTGCCGCGCGTGCGCCAAGGGCCAGCCGCAGTACTGTTTCGCCACGCACAACGCCACGCAGAAGATGACTCTGAAGGACGGCACGCCGCTCTCCCCCGCGCTCGGCATCGGCTCCTTCGCGGAGAAGACCCTGGTCGCCGCCGGCCAGTGCACGAAGATCGACGACGACGTCGATCCGGCCGCCGTCGGCCTCCTCGGCTGCGGCATCATGGCCGGCATCGGCGCCGCCATGAACACCGGAGAGGTCAAGCGCGGGGAGTCGGTGGCGGTCATCGGCTGCGGCGGCGTGGGCAATGCCGCGATCGCCGGGGCGAAGCTCGCCGGCGCGACGACGATCATCGCCGTCGACCGCGACCCCGCCAAGGTCGAACTCGCCAAGACGCTGGGGGCGACCCACGGTGTGGTTTCCGGTCCGGAGGACGTGGTGGAGGCGATCCGCGCGCTCACCGGTGGCTTCGGCGCCGACGTCGTCATCGATGCGGTCGGCCGCCCGGAGACCTACAAGGAGGCGTTCTACGCGCGCGACCTCGCCGGACGCGTCGTTCTGGTGGGCGTGCCGACGCCTGAGATGACCCTGGACCTTCCGCTGCTCGACGTGTTCGGGCGGGGAGGTTCGCTGAAGTCCTCCTGGTACGGCGACTGCCTGCCGAGCCGGGACTTCCCCATGCTGGTGGACCAGTACCGCCTCGGCCGTCTCCCACTGGACGCCTTCGTTTCCGAACGCATCGGCCTGGGAGACGTGGAAGCCGCTTTCGAGAAGATGCACCGCGGCGAGGTCCTGCGTTCCGTCGTCGAGATCACCGGGGCGGTGGCGCGCTGATGGCCGCGCGGATCGAACGGCTCGTCACCTCCGGCACGTTCTCCCTCGACGGAGGAACCTGGGAAGTGGACAACAATGTGTGGATCGTGGGCGACGACACCGAGGTCGTGGTGATCGACCCGGCGCACGACCCCGAGGCGATCGTCTCAGCAGTGGCCGGACGCACGGTGCGGGCCGTCCTGCTCACCCACGGTCACGACGACCACATCCGCCATGCCCGGGCTTTCGCGTCCCGGGTGGGCGCCCCGGTCCATCTGAATCCGGCGGACCGGATGCTCTGGGAGGACGTGTATCCGGACACCCGTCCCGATGCGGACATCGCGGACGGCCAGCGCTTCGAGGTGGCAGGCACTGAATTGGCGGCGCTTCACACCCCCGGGCACTCCCCCGGATCCGTCAGTTTCCATGCTCCCGGGCTCGGCGTCGTCTTCACCGGTGACACCCTGTTCCAGGGCGGGCCCGGTGCGACAGGACGCTCCTTCAGCGACTTCCCGACCATCATCGAATCCATCCGGGAGCGCCTCCTCACCTTGCCCCCGGAGACGGTGGTGAACACCGGACACGGTGACTCCACCACCATCGGCGCGGAGGCTCCCCAGCTCCAGGAATGGATCGACCGGGGTCACTGAGCCATGCCCTTCCCCATCGATTGCTCCGCAGCTGTCGTTTTGAGGCCCGAAAAGGACGTTTACGGAGCAGTCGATGGGGAGCGCTCGGCGGCGGGCACTTCCACCCCGGCACCACCGCGGCGCACGCCCGGGATCGCGAAGAACGGCATGAGCCACTGGACCAGGGGCCCGATGCACAGCGCGTAGGCCACGGTCCCCACCCCGAGCACGCCACCCAAGGACCAGCCGATGGCGGCCACGGTCACTTCGATGAGCGTCCGGCACAGACGCAAGGACCAGCCCGTGCGGCGCGCCAGCCCGGTCATGAGACCGTCCCGGGCTCCGGGTCCGAAGGAGGCCGCGATGTAGCAGGCCGTGGCCACGGCGTTCAAGAGCACGGCCGCGAGCAGGAACACGATCTGCCAGACGAGGCCCTCGACCCTCGGAATGAGCGGCATGGACAGATCCACGAACAGCCCCACCAGCACGGCATTGGCGAGCGTGCCCCAGCCTGGCTTCTGCCGCAACGGGATCCACAGCAGCAGGATCAGGAAGCTCAGCACGATGATGACCACTCCCGTGCTGATCCCGCTCAGGCGGGCGACGCCCTGATGCAGGATGTCCCAGGGAGACGTTCCCAGCCCGGCCCGGATGAACAGGGCGATGGAGAAGCCGTAGAGGGCCAGGCCAGCGAGCAATTGGGAGATTCTGCGGAACATCATGACCCAACATTCGCAGAAAAGTGGCTATGAAAAACATAGCCACTTTGAGATACTGGCTTGATGAACCAGGCCACTTCGGGAACCGCCTTCGTCCGGCTCCTCGGCGAGTGGCGCCGTGGCGCGGCGCCCGTCTACCGGGAGCTGGCCGACGTCGTCCGCCTGCTGATCCTGGACGGACGCCTCCCTCTCGACTCGTCATTGCCCAGCGAACGCGCTCTCGCAGTGGCACTGGGGGTCAGCCGCACCACCGTCACCACGGCCTACAACGAACTGCGCGAGGAGGGCTTCCTCTCAGCCGGCCAAGGCACCCGGGCCCGCAGCTGCATCCCGAGCCAAACCCGTGATCTGGAGCTCCTGACTCTAAGGCAGAACTACGCGGCGGGCTTGCGGGCACCGGACGGCGTGGTCGACTTCGCGTACGCCTGCCTGCCTGCGAACGGGGCGGTGGTACACCAGGCGTACACCGCGGCCCTGAGTGAACTGCCCGCCCTGTTGCCCGGCTTCGGCTACGACTCCGTCGGCCTGCCCGAACTCCGGGAGGCGATCGCGGCGCGCTTCACCGCCGAGGGCCTGCCCACCACGGTGGACCAGGTCATGGTCACAGCGGGCGCGCAGCAGGCCATGTCCCTCGCCCTTTCAGCCTTCACTTCACCGGGACAGCGAGCCGTCATCGAGCACCCCAGCTACCCGCACGCTTTCGACGCGATCGCCGCGCACGGCTGCAAGGCGGTTCCGATCGCGTTCCCCGAGGACGGCCCCTGGGACACCGAGGCCCTCGAAACCGCACTCGCCCGGCACCGCCCGGCCGTGGCGTATCTGATCCCCGACTTCCACAATCCGACAGGACGGCTCATGCCGGTGGAACAACGACGCCGCGTGGCCCGGGCGGCATCCGCCTCCGGAACGGTGCTGATCGCGGATGAGACGCTGCGGGCCATCGGCTTCGACGGCGCCGCGCCCGCGCATCTCGGTTCCTTCGCGCCCGGCGTGGTGACGATCGGTTCGCTCAGCAAGACCCATTGGGGAGGTCTGCGGATCGGCTGGGCACGGTCCAGCACTGAGAACATCCGACGGATGAGTCAGGCCCGGACGGCACTCGATCTGGGAGGCCCGGTGGCCGAACAACTGGCGGCTCGCCATGTGCTTCAGCGAGATCTCGTGGGACTTCCGGAACGACTCGTGGAATTGCGGGAACAGCGCGACGTCCTGACCGGACTGCTTCGGGAGCATCTCCCCGATTGGCGCTTCACTCTGCCCGAGGGCGGGCTTTCGCTCTGGTGCGCACTCCCCCGCTCCGCGCGGTCATCCGCTGAAACGCTCAGCAGTTCAGCCCTGACCATGCTGACCGCACCGCGCGGGGTGCGACTCGCCGCGGGCCCGCGCTTCGGAGTCGGCGGCGCCTTCGACTCCCACCTTCGGCTGCCCTTCACACAGCCTCCCGAGCTGCTCGAACGCGGGATACTGGCGCTCCGGGACGCCGTCCGGGAGTTGCGCACGACGCCGGGACTGCGCCGGCGGCTGCCGGAACCGCCCGCCGTCGCCATCGCCTGAGGCGGGCCGTCCGGGCTTCGGGCCGTCCGGCTTTCGATTCAAGCGCCGTGGGCGATTCGCTCCCGGGCCGTTCCAGTCCCGCGCCCCACACGGACGTGCCCCAGCGCGCCTGCCAGGCCGAAGCGGGGCATGTCGCTGTAGACGGTCTCGAAGTCGCCAGGGCGGATGCGATACGTCTCATGCCAGACTCCGACGTCGCCGCTGCCCGCCGCCTCCTTCATGAAGCGACGCCACGGCTCCAGATGAGGCGCATCGCGGTCGGCCGCGAAACGGTTGAGGTGCTCCGGACTCTCCCAATAGCTCAGGAGCACGGTGGTTCTCCCGAACCATGAGTGAGATCCCAGCAACCCCGCCTCGGGATGCCCTTGCAGATGCGCCAGCATGCGCGGCATCGCGGACGCGACCCGCCAGGTCCTGCCGAGCTTCCACCAGCGATTGGCCCGCATGCCGATGAGGAACACGGTGACTTCGGCACGTTCGCCCTTCTCGTCCAGAGACGCGGTGTAACGCCCTGGGAAAACCTTCGGAACCATGATTCCTCCGTTTCATAACGTTGTTACAAAACAACGTTATGAAACAATGGGTCACATGGCAAGACCTGTGACCCATGACGCCGCTCTGAGGCAGCAGCTTTTGGATGCGACCGCCGAACTCGTCGCCGAGCGCGGCCCCTCGCAAGTGACCCTCCGGGAGCTGGCGTCAGCAGCCGGCACCTCGACCACCGCGATCTACGCCCTCTTCGGGGGCAAGGCACAGCTCCTGCGCGCAGTCGTCGATCACGGATTCGCCTCATTCGGCGCAGCCCAGCACGCTGCGGCCGCCGGAGGTCTGAAGAAGCTTGGCCGCGCCTACCGGGAATGGGCCCTGGAGCACCAGGCTCTGTACCGGCTCATGTTCGGAGGACTGCTGAGTCTGCAGAGCGAATGCGAAGGCGGTTCCCCCTCCTCCGACATCACCCAGCTGCCGCTGCTGAACGCCATTCGCCAGGGTCAGGGGGCGGGCATTCTGCTGCCCGCCCCCGCCGAAGAAGTCGCCGCGATCATCTGGGCCCAGGTCCACGGCATGGTCAGCCTGGAGATGGCCCGCCTCGACGCGCCCGACACCGATTGGAACACGCGCTACGAGACGGCCCTGGACTCCATCGAGCGGGCCTGGGCCGTCTGATCTGCAAGGCCCGCCAGACCGCCTGATCCGCCCGGCCGCCCCGCTTCAGGCGTAAAGCCCATGGAAGTAGGCGCTCCACGACGACGCAGTGGCCTCAGAGTCCCCCGAACCGGAGAAATCGTGCACCGTGAGGCCCACCACGGAACCGAAGCTGTCCCGGCCGAAGAAGCGGTACATCGCGTCGGCCGTGCGGATGCCGAAGAACCACTGGTTGCTGAAGTCGAGTTCACCCTCCAGAACACCCACTCCCGGCACGTCGACGGACACGGCGTCCCCCGCCGTCGCACTGGAGATTCCGAAAGCCGACTTCAGCGCGTCGAAAGAACCCTGCACACCAGAGCCTTCCGGCCCCTGCACATCGGTGAAGACCACGGGCTTGCCGTCAAAATACGTGAGGTACTGGTTCAGGCTGTGCTGGTAGAAGACCGTGTGCTTGGACGCCCCGTCGTACTGGCCTTCCCAGTTGTCGGTGAAGATGCCACTGTGCACATAGTGCAGACGGGAGCGGCCATCGGGCAGCGCCTCGATGGTGTTCTCCAGCTGGTTGAACCAGCCATCCGGGCCGTCCATCCTCGAGATCACATGACTCGGGTAGTCCTTGACGGGGTACTCGGCGGGCCACTGGTCCGTGGGGAACATCCACGCCTGCGTCGCGTTGTTGATCGCCTCCCAGACGCGCTCCGGGGTGGCGTTCAGTTCGCCGACGGATTCGATGCGGAATTCGCGGTTCTCACTCATGGTCCTGCTCCTTGCTGTCATGGGGTTCGGTGATGACGGTGGTGTCTTTGAGAGTGGGGTGCAGCGCCACGACCAGACGGTGGCGACGCGCCCCGGGCACGTCGTCGTGATATTTCTTCACGAGTCCATCGACGACGGCGGAGAGCTCCGCCGCGAAGGCCGCACGATCGCGGGCATTGGCGAAGTCGAGTTCGGCGTCGATGGCGAAGGTCGCCAGAGGTTTCCGGGCAGCCACTGCCCCGGCGAGCAACTTGCCCACCTCCGCGACCAGCCTCCCGGCGAGGGCGAGAAGCCAGAAGGCGGAGAACCGGTCGCTGTACTTCTCGGGCTTCGGCGCCATGGACGCCAGAGCCTGGGGCGAGATGAGATAGGAGGCCGCACTGGATTGCATGACCTTCTCGGTCATGTTGCCCTTGCGACGCTCCTCGATCAGCTGCACCAGACCGGCGGCCTCGAGAGCCTTCAGATGGTAGTTGACCTTCTGCCGCGGCGCACCGATCCTGCCCGCCACCATGGAGGCCGAGGCCGGTTCCACCAGGGCTTCCAGGATCTGCGAGCGCATCGGGTCCAGCGAGACTTCGGCGACGCGGGGGTCTTCGATGACTTCGATGTCCTTCATGGCTCCATCGTGTCACCGACAACTTTTATTGTCAAGAATAATTTTGCTTCCTTGCATCGACTGCTCCGTGGTTGTCGTTTTGAGGGTCCAAAACGACAACCACGGAGCAGTCGATGAAGGCCTAGAGCGCCTCGGCGACCTCGACCAGCAAGCCCTCCGGCCCCTTGAGGTAAGCCATGAGGTAGACGTCCTCATAATTCACCAGCTCCCGGACCAGACCGTAACCGGCCGCCTCGGCGCGGGCCACGACGTCGCGCACGTCATCCACCTGGTAGCAGATGTGGCTGAAACCGTAGGCGTTGACGGGACGGCCAGTGGATTCCCCCTCGGCGGGCGGCGATATGAAACGCGTGAGTTCGAGTTTCCCTTCCCCGCCGCCGGGAGGCCGCATCATGGCCATCTCCACTTGAGTGCCGTCCAGGCCGTTGACCCGGTCCGCCCAGGGGCCTCCGACGTCGGCACGGCCCTCCACCTCAAAGCCGATGGCCTCGAAGAAGGCGATGGCACCCTCCAGATCCTGCACGGTCACACCCACATGGTCCAGCCTGAAAGCAGTCATGGCGCCAGCCTACGCGCGTCCCGTATCCGCGGAGCCCTCGAATTCAGATTGCACTTTCTCGGGACTCCACGCCGGGAAACCCCGAGAAAGTGCAATCTCGCCAGAACCGGCGCGGAGCACGGAAGCCCGGCCCGGCCACTAAACTGACCCGGTGATGCAATCCCCCCTCCCTGTCCGCGACGGCGTCAACGCCACCCGCCTCCGGCTGCCGCAGGACGGACCATGGGAGACGGCGCTCGATTACATGCTGCACCGCTGGGGACACGTCGACCCTCAGGGAATCCTGGACCGTTTCGACGCGGGCGAGATCGTCGGCGAAGGCGGCGTCCCGCTGAACCGTTCCACTCCCCTGAGCGAACACGTCTTCATCTGGTATTACCGCACCTTGCCCCCGGAGGAGCGCCTGCCCGTCGAGCTGTCCATCCTGCATCAGGACGATGACCTTCTGGTGGTGGACAAACCGCACTTCCTGCCGACCACTCCTGGAGGGACATACATTCAGGAATCGGCCTTGGTCCGGCTCCGGAAGCAGCTGGATCTCCCGGATCTCATTCCGATGCATCGCCTCGACCGCATGACGGCGGGTGTGCTGCTGCTCTCCACGAATCCGGCGACCCGTGGGAAGTACCAGGTGCTCTTCGAGAAGCGGAAGGTTCAGAAGGAGTACGAATGCGTCTCCGCCGCGGTCCCGACGCAGGGCTTTCCGCAGCCGGAGTTCCCGGCCCTGGTGCGCAACCGGATGACCAAGTCCCGGGACTATCTGCTGGCTCAAGTGGTGGATGGAGAGCCGAACACCGAGACGCGCATCGAGCGTCTGACCGTCGTCACGCCAGGGAACGACGACGGCGAATCGCCGCTTCGCGCCGGCGGCCGCGCGTTGTATCGCCTGGAACCGCACACCGGTAAGACACACCAGCTGCGGGTGCACATGGCGTCACTCGGACTGGGCATCCTGAACGACCCGTTCTATCCGGTGCTGCGGGATAAGGCACCGGACGACTTCGGCAAGCCGCTGCAGTTGCTGGCCCGTGGCATCCGCTTCGTGGACCCGCTGTCCGGCAAACCGGTGGAGTACCGGAGCGGGCTGACACTGTCCGAGGCTCACTGAGACTGGGTCCCCACCATAGGCATCTCCAGTGGACGATGTCAGCCTTCGCGGACGGTCTCGCCATCCGCGGCGGAAATCCGAAGCCCCTGCAACGAAATCGAACCGCCGTTCAGGTGCACCGCGTCCGAGCCCTCGCCGTGGGCCTCGATTCCTTCTCCGACGGTGAACGATGCGACCTCACCGCCGACTTCCAGGGTCACCACGCGGTCACCCCTCGTCGAGAGCCGTCCTCCGATCTCGATCGATTCGACGACGCCGCCCCGCTTCACGCTGAGCGCCACGGCCTGAAGCAGCACCTGGACTCCCTTGACGAGGCTGAGCCCCTCCCCGCCTTTCGTCGTCACGTCGCCACGGACGGTCAGAGAACCCATCGGCTTGCTGATCTGGATGCCGACCGATCCGCCACCCGTCGTGACGATGCTGTCGAAAGTCGCCGCCTTGAGGCTGCCGTCGTAGAGGTTGAACCCGCGAGCGCCCTTGCCGGTCGTGGTGATCGGCGCCCTGACGTCCAGGACGCCGAGGCCTCCGAAGTTCACGAAGCCGATGCCACTCGGACCATGGGAGGTCACCGGCGCGGACACCTCCCAGAGGGAGACCTCGCCCCAGTTGTCCAGGACCATGTCGTTCTGGCCGTAGGTGGTCACCGCCCCGTCTGTGGCGACGCGCTCCACTTCAGCGCCCGAGATCACGAACACCCCACCCGAAATCAGATCCGGCGTGCCCGGCGGGATGGCACCGTCTGTGTGGATCTCCCCGGTGCGAAGCTCACTCACCTGGATCGTCCCGCCGTCGGACTGACCGTTCCAGTCTCCATGACCGCCTACGAAGACCCCCGAACCTCGGACCGGTTCCTCGGCACTGCCCGCCGAGACGCCCCGCAGTTCAGCGGTCAGGACCACCTCAGGGTCGGATTGCAGATTCCAGAGCGTGAAAGCCCCCTGCAGTGCCTCGACGCCGAAACCGTGGGGGCGCAATGCTCCTCCCCGGACATCCGCGGTCGTCACCACGACGTTCTCGGCATTCACGTGGCCTGAGCGGACCGCCTGGTCCGCCAGGAGAAGAATCTGACCCCGCGTGGTGACGTTCCGGAGCACCAGGGTTCCCAGCCGCTCCACGGACGTGTCGTTCAGCAGTGCCACCTCGTCCCGGGAGGTCAGGATCGTGACATCTTCAAGGGTGTTGTCCGTGGTCAGTCTGACCCCCTTCGCACCGAAGCGAAGCGTCCCGCCGCGCAGTGCCGTACCGGGCGGGAGCGTGATCATGGGCATCCCGTGCAGTTCGCCCTGAACTTCGATGTTCACCGCTCCGCCGCTCAGCGCGTCGAGCAGTTCCTGTGGGGTGGAAACTTTCACTGTCGTCATGGCCGCTCGTCTCCTGTGCCTGTCATCGGTGATGAATGACTTCGTAATCCCCCAGGACGCCGGCTCCCTGCTTCCTCGCGTAGTGTGAAGCACCGGCTACTGACAAAGTACTCCGCACGTCAAGGGCCCGGCCTTCAGGAGGGCAATGAGCGCCCCAGCATCGCCATGAACACGATGACGCCCAGAATGGCCAAGGCCACGCAGATCCAGCCGAGCACCTTACCCGCCGTCGCGGCGACCCCCAGCGCCTCGGCTCTGTTTGCCTGGACCAGCGCAAGCGGTCCGAAGACGACACCCAGCACGAACAGCCCGATCACCCCGAACAGCGCTGCCTGAGAGCGATGATTCACACCCTGGAGATATGCCGCCTGCTCCTCCACCGGAAGCTGCCCGGCACGGAGCCTCGCCAGATAGGCCGCATCCTGCCGTCCCGTCCCGGAAAGCAGCAGCACGAGAAGCACGACTCCTGCCACAACGGCGATCCCGATGCCGAACATCATCATCACGATCGGCCACGGCCCGTCGAACAGCCTGCCCATGCGTTCCCCCTCACGTCGTCGTTGTCCACACCTTAGACCGTTTGACCAGAGGCTTAAAGCGGCGAGGGTGCGGAAGAACTCCTTCCGCACCCTCGCCGTGCCATCGACAGCTACGCCGTCGCGACGCTCCGCGAGCGCGTTTCGAGTGCCAGGTACGCCAGCAGACCCACCACCAGGCCCACTACGGCGTCCGACAGGAACGGCGCCGCGAAATGGACGACGACGGCGGCTGCCGCACCGATCCCCCAGGCGATGAACGCCGTGCCGCGGAACGTCCGTTCCGGGCGGCCTGCGTTCTTCCTGGCCAGGATGATCTGATCCGCGATGAGCACCGCGCCCAGCGGCGGGACCAGGACGCCGAGGAAGGCCAGCCAGTTCACGAAGTAGTGCCATGCACCGACCAAGGCCACGATCACGCCCACCACACCCAGGATGAGCGTCAGCTTACGCATGGTGGATCTGGTCAGGTGGGACCAGCCCAAGGCCCCGTTGTAGAGGCAGTGCGTGCACACGGAACCCAGGTTGATGACCACGAAGACCAGCACGAGGATCTGCAGAACAGGGTTGCCCGGCCCGGTGAGGATCGGGGTGAAGTCGCCACCGGCGCTCGTCGGATTCGCGATGGCCCCGGCCGCCACCAGCACGGCACCGCTGAGCTGCGCCACGAGGGAGGCGAAGGGGAACGCGGTGGCCGTGGCGATCACGGCCTCCTTCCCGTTCCTGGACCAGCGCGTGAAGTCCGCCGTCATGGTCCCCGAGTCCGCGAAGGTGGCCATGATGGAGGTGACGGCCACGCCGAACGTCATGCCTCCGGCGCCCTGGAAGCTGGTCAGCGCGCTGAAGTCGTGCTCCTGAGCGGCCAGGATCATGGCGGTGGCGGCGGCCACGATGAACAACGGGGCCGCCACGGCGCCCAGCCAGGACAGGGCCTTGATGCCCAGGTAGGTGATGCCGATGAAGGCGACACCCGCCAGTGCCGCCACCAGGGTCTCGTTCCAGCCGAAGGCGGCGTTGAGGCTGGCCCCGGTGGCACCGGTGTTGAAGGCGAACCATCCCACCACCACGGTGGCCAGCAGACCGGAGGCGAAGGCGTAGCCCTTGCTCCCGAAGGTCTCCGTCGCCTGGAGCGCGAAGCTCTTGCCCGTGCTGCCGGCCCGGTGACTGAGCAGGCTGACGTAGACGAACATGATCAGGTTCGCCACCAGGATGGCGGCCACACCGGGCCAGAATCCGAGCATGGCCACCACCAGGCCGCCGGGCACGGCGTTGGTGAGGATCATGGGGAATCCGAACCAGACGGAGGAGACCGTCAGCAATGACTTCCGGTGGCTCTGGGGCACCGGAGAGTGCTCGAACTCCGATTCGAGTTCCGAACCTGCGGCCTTCTGCGCCGCGTCAGGGGTTGTGCTCATGTGTTGTCCTGAGGGGAAGCCGTCAGCCGAGCCGATCGGCCAGCGCGATGATGGCCTTCTCGAAGCAGTCGACGGGTGGGTGGGTGATGCCGGCGCCGATCATGCCGATGCCGGCCTCCTTGTGCGCGATGGCGGTGTTGATGATCGGCACGATGCCGGTCTCCAGGACCTTCCGGACGTCGATCCCCGTAGGAATGCCCTGGAAACCCAGAGCGGGAATGGTGACGTTCGGGTTCTGATCGGTGGTGATGAGCGCCATGTCCCGGGTGTAGGCCATGGCTTCCTCGACGGTGCCTCCGACGAGCGCCACGATGGCAGGGGCGGCCGCCATGGCGAAACCACCGAAACCATAGGTCTCCGTGATGGCGGAGTCTCCGATGTCCAGGCCGGAGTCCTCCGGCCTGTATCCGGCGAACATGGGGCCGATCACCTTCTGCGCCGGGCCCGTCAACCAGTGATTGCCGGGCAGACCGGAGACCCGGACGCCGAACTCGACGCCGTTGCGTGCCATGGTCGTGACGATGGTCGATCCTTCGATGCCGTGAGCCGCGTCCAGTGCCGCCTTGGCCGTGGCCATCCACGTGGGCCCGGAGAAGTAGTCCGAGCTCGCGATGAAGTCGAACACCTCCTTCTTCTGGGCCTCGGTGAAGGAGGACTGCAGCAGTCCGGGTGCCAGCGCCTGGAACAGCAACACGGTTCCGGCGATGTTGCGGTTGTGCGCCTCGTCTCCCATGTGCAGGGCCTGGGCGAGCATGAGCCGCAAATCGATGGGACCCGTGAGCTCCACGGCTTCCTTGAGCATGGGTCCCAGGACATCCCGCATCCAGACCAGGCGGTCCACCACGCTCTGGTCGTTCGCCCCCATGCGCAGGATCTTTGCGAGCTGCTCGGAGAGGTTGGTGAAGGCATAGTTCCCGTGCGTCTCGTTGCGCACCACGTGCATGTACATGGACGGGCTGGTCACCCCGGCCATCGAGCCCACGCACTGGTGCTCGTGGCACGGCGAGAAGGTGATCGACCCGGAGGCGGCCACCCGGGCGGCGTCGTCCAGATCCTTCGCGAGGCCCTCGAACACCAGGGCACCCGTCACGGCACCCTTCATCGGGCCGGACATGTCCTCCCAGGCCACCGGCGGGCCTGCGTGCAGGATGGTGGTGGGAGTCATGCCGGGAACGACGTCGAGTGCCCGCCCGAAGCCCACGAGCATCGGCTGCGCGCTCTTGATCCGTTCCACGGCCTCGGCGTTGGCGGCCTCGATGCGGGCCGCGATGGCCGGTTCCGAGAGCTTGTCCAGGGCCGCGATGACCTCCGGCTTGCCGCCGCCCGGCGGGGTCCAGTCCAGGGTGCGCACCGGCGCCCCCTGACTGCGGATGTCGTCCTCGAACATGCTCAGGCCGATGTTGACCACATTGAGCCGTCCACCGAAAAGTTGTGATGCTGCCGTGCTCATGCTCCGGCTCCCTTCTGTGCGGCCGTGCTCCGTGCCATGGAGTTCCTGGCGATGGCACGGGCGAGCTCGCCCGTGACGGTACTGCTGCTGGTGACCGTGACTCCGGCCTCGGCCAGGGCGGCACGCTGAGCGTCCAGTGTCGGGGTGTCGAGTTCGGTCCCCAGGACGTAGGCGATGATCTCCAGGTGACGGCCATCCTCGGCCGCGATGCGCTGTGCCTCCCGGATGGCCGGCAGTGTCACACCGGCCGGGTCTTCGTGGGCTCCGAAACCGAGCACGAAGTCCATGACGATGGCCGCCACGCTGGGATCCTTGGCTTCCTCCACGATGCGGGCCAGGCGATTGGACGGGTCGATCATCGGGTGGGGGCGTCCATTGGTGAACTCGTCGTCGCCGAAGTCGAGGAAGCTGTGACCTCTGCTGGAATCCGCGGCACCGATCCGGAACGCCGGATCCTTCTGGATGTTGCTGTACACCTCCTGCCCGTCGTTCAGCAGCGCGTACATGGACTCATCGCACAAGGTGCCTCCGCAGAAGAGTCCGCGGACGTTCATCTGCCCCTCGCCGAGGCGCCCGACGACGGCGTCCACCTCCGCGGCGTCGAGCGTGTCCGGGGCGCTCGCGGCGGCGGAGGAAAGCTCCACGGCCTGGCGTGCTGCGTCGACGCTGCTGGCGGCGAAATGGCCACCGGCGGCGACGACGGCGTCCTGGGAGCCTCCGATGAAGTAGACGACGACAGGCTTGCCGGCATTCGCGATCTCCGTGAGGACCTTCGCCTCCGTCGCGGCTGCAGGCGGCTTGGACACGAGAACGATCACCTCGGTGCCCGGGTCAGCGGCGAGGGCACGGATGCCGTCGATCATCATGATGCCGCCCGCCTCGGCGCTGAGGTCCCGGCCACCGGTGCCGATGAGCTGGGAGACCCCGCCCCCGAGAGCGTGGACCTGGACGCTGACTTCTTGGGAACCGGTGCCGGAGGCGGCCACGATGCCCACCGTGCCGGGGCGCACCGCGTTGCCGAAGCAGAGGGCCACGCCATTGAGGATCGCGGTGCCGCAGTCCGGTCCCATCATGAGAAGACCGGCGTCGTGCGCCTGCGTCTTGAGCGCGATCTCATCCTCCACGCTCACGTTGTCGCTGAACATCATGACGTTCAGGCCGGCGTCGAGCGCCTTGCGAGCCTCGCGGGCCGCGAAGGTGCCGTTGACGGCGATGACGGCCAGGTTGATGTCCGCATCCTCCTCGACGGCGGAGGCGATGGTCCGGTGTGAGACCTCCGCCGCTCCTCCTGTGGGGGCCTTGCGCACCAGGAGGTCCTCGATCTGCGGAACCAGGGCACCGCCGTCGGCGCCCTCCGCCGGCACGACGACGATCATCAGATCGCTGGTGCTGGCCGCCCTGAGCTCGTCGGAGAGCAGCCCCAGATTCTCCAGGACCCCCTTGTTCATCTCGGTGGCCATCGCCACGAACGCCTGTTCGACGCCGTCAAGCTGATTCGCCTTGGTGGAGATCGACATCAGGGACACTGAGTCGAAATAGCTGTTCTTCTTGATCACTGTTGTGACACTCACACGGAACCTCTCAATTCCCTTTCCACGTGAAGTCCGGCAGACAAGCCGGACAGGATATCCGTCCCCGAGGTCCGTCCGATCGCCCGGACACGGACCAGTTGGGCTTGGACGTGCTCGAGCGGCTCGCCATCGCGGGGTGCGACGGCGAGCATTCCGTTCAGGAGTTCGAGCAGGCTTTGGCGTGCACGGCCTTCGGCGGCCTCACGCAGGGTGGCCTCGGACACGGCGGTGGTCCGGGCGGGATGGGAGTCGAGGACGGCCAGGAGACGCTCTCCGAGGCCCCTCATACGGCTCCCGGGACGTGCCGCCAGCAGAGCGAGCCCGCAGAGATGATCGTCACCCGCAGGGGTGAGGCCGGAGCCGAGACCGAGCAGTTGAAGGATCGCCTGATCCAGGACGTTCTCTTGGCCTAAGAACTCCTCTTGACCAGTTTTGGAATACCAAATAATCGCTTCAGAAAGCGCTTCGGAACCTCGCGCGAGCCGCTCGTGCACGACCGCCTCAAACGGCCCCGAGGATGACGAGCCCAGCATTCCACCCGCCACTCCATGCCGGGCCAGCCAGTCGTCCAGAGACTGCGCAAGGACATCGAAGGCCGCACCATCCCCTGCGACGAGAGGCGCCGCGGACCACGGTTCCGACGCTTCCCAGTCGGTGAGCAGCGGAGCGCCCGAGGGAAGCGTCAGCGTCGATCCCGTAATGCGAATCCGATCCCCCGCAGCGAGCAGAATGCTTGACCAGTCCGCCACGGCGGCGCGCAGAGTCCATGGAGCGTCGTCAGCCCCCTCCGCAGCCAAGGTCACCAGCCGGCCCGCATCACTCAGAAGGTTGATCGCGCGGGCGAAGACGGAGTGAACGGTCAGACTCTCGCCTCGTCGGCGCGATCGTCGCAGAAGGTCCAGCAGCCGCCCGTCGGCGCTGAGTGCGACGGCGGGTCGCGCCTCGGTCCGAAGAATCACCAGACCTCCCTCGTGTCCACTTTGTTGTTTCAGCGAATCATTGTCGCCTCAGGCGAAATGGTATACCTTTGTGCTCTCAGTATCCATGCTTACGAACGAAGGAAATCCCATGCGTGTAGTGGTGGCGCTCGGCGGCAACGCTCTGGCCCGTCGAGGGGAACCCATGACGGCGGACCGGCTGCGTGCCAATGTCCGCGGGGCCTGCCGGGCGCTCGCGTCACTTGCCCGGGAACACGAGATGGTCATCACGCACGGCAATGGCCCTCAGGTGGGCCTGCTCGCGCTGCAGAATCTGGCCTACCAGGACGTCGCGGCCTACCCGCTGGACATCCTGGGCGCTGAAACACAGGGCATGATCGGCTATGTCATTCAGCAGGAGCTCAGTAACGCCCTTGCCGGGGAGCGGGAGGTGGCCGCCGTCGTGACCACGACCGTCGTCGCCGAGGACGACCCGGCCTTCCATTGGCCCACCAAGCCGATCGGCCCGCAGTACTCGGCGGCTGATGCCGCCGGAGCCGCGGCCGAGTACCGCTGGACCATCGCCAAGGACGGCAACGCCTTCCGCCGTGTGGTCCCTTCCCCGGATCCCGTGCGCATCGTGCAGACCCCCCTCATTCAGCTGCTGCTGGAGAACGACCGGCTGGTGGTCTGCGTCGGCGGAGGCGGCGTCCCGGTCAAGGTGGATGCGAAGGGCCGCCAGACCGGCATGCAGGCCGTGGTGGACAAGGACCTCGCAAGCGCGGCACTGGCGGCGGACCTCGGCGCCGACACCCTGCTGCTGCTCACCGACGGCGACTACGTCAGCGAAAACTGGGGCACCCCGGAACAGCGGGACATCCTGACCGCCTCCCCCGAAGCGATCAGCGAGCTCTCCTTCGCCGAAGGGTCGATGAAACCCAAGGTCGACGCCGCGATCCGGATCGCCAAGGCGGGCGGCCGATGCCTGATCGGCCCCCTGGACCGCCTGGACGATCTTCTGGCCCGCAAGGTCGGCACCGAGATCCGCCCGGATGTCCCGGAGGGAATCGTGTTCGTGGAGCGCACGAAGGGCTGAGCGGACTTTTCCTCCACCCGTGGCCCGATGCCGTGAGCCACCCTGTGTCGTAGCGTTCTCCCATGGACATCAACGACCCCACCACATGGAGCACCGCGCTCTACTGGTGGATCGTGCCTCTGGTCATGGCGGACACCGTTTTCCCTCCTCTGCCGTCCGAAGCGCTGGTCATCACTGCGGGAGCCCTGGCCGCCGAGGGTCATTGCTCTGCGCCCTTGGCGCTGATCCTGGCTGCACTCGGGTCATTCCTCGGGGAACTCGGGCTCTTCCTGCTGTTCAAGCGCCGCCTGAGTCACCTCATGGACCGCTGGACGGTCACGGCCGCCGTCCACCGCGGAATCCGGCGGGCCTTGTCCAGGGCAGGGCGGACTCCTACCTATGGAGCCATCATCGGGCTGAGGTTCCTGCCAGGGGGACGCCTGGCGCTCTCCGCCGGTGCGGGCATCGCCGGGATCCGGACCCGTACCTTCGCCGCATGTTCGGCCGCGGGCAGCGTGCTCTGGTCCGTCTGGATGGTGGGGCTCGGCTACGTCACAGGCCAGACGACCCGCTTGCCGTTCTGGGCCAGTTCCCTCTTGGGGCTGGGCGTAGGCGTGGTGGTCGGCTCGGTGCTGGGTGTGATCGTGACCTGGCGTCGCCGTCGTCGCAGCCCGCAAGATGGTCCTGACCCTGGTTCTGGTTCCGAGTTCGGCGGTGGTTCTGAGCCTGGTCGTGATTCTGAGCCTGGTCGTGATTCTGCGCCCGACCCTGATTCCAGGCCTGGCCTTGGTCCGGAGTCAGACCCTGATTCTGGGCCTGGCCTTGGTCCAGAGTCAGACCCTGGTTCTAGGCCTGGCCTTGGTCCGGAGTCAGACCTTGATTCTAGGCCTGGCCTTGGTCCGGAGTCAGACCCTGATTCTGAGTCAGGCCGTGATCCTGATTCCCACCCCCGCTGAACCCGCTACCAGCGTGCCAACTCGCTCATCAAGACCACGATCTCGCAAGGAACCAGCGACCTCGACCGAAGTAACGAACCCAAGAAGCGAATTCACCAGGGTCCAGACCCCGACCCAAGCAGGACAACACAGGCCCAAGCAGGACAGCCCAAAACCAGCGAACCCAGCCAGGCACACCCCGTGAACCCGCTACTCACGTGCCAACTCGCTCATCAAGATCACGATCTCGCAAGGAACGAGCGAGTTCGCTCCCCTCGGACCCCTGAACTCGCTGCTCACCAACCAACTCGCTGTTCCGACCCCGGCAAACCCGTGAGCTCGCTACTTCGGTGCGAACCCGCTCGTTGAGTGAGCGAGTTCGCACCGAAGTAGCGAGCTCGGCGGCAGGACAAGACAGGCCATGCCGCACCGCAGCCAGGAGTGGCCGCCCCACCGCGGTCAGGGCCCACCGGCACACCCGCTCAGCCGGTGTTGCGCAGGCCTGCGGCGACTCCGTTGATCGTGATGAGCATGGCCCGTTGCAGGGTCTCCGCGATCTCAGAGTTCCCGGCACCCTGGGCTGCCTTGTCCTCTTCCCGGACCCGGCGCAGAAGCTCCACCTGGAGGTAGCTGATGGGATCCAGGTACTGTTCCCGTACCCGCAGGGAACGCTGCAGGGTGGGCTGAGCCTCCAGCAACTCGTTCTCCCCGGTCAGCCGCTCCACCTCGCGGACCGTGAGGTCATGTTCGGCACGGATCGCGTCGAAGAGATGGTGCAGTTCCCGCGGCACCAAGGTGTTCACGTAGTGCCCGGCGATGTCCATGTCCGTCTTCGCCAAGGTCATCTCGACGTTGGACAGCACGGAGGCGAAGAAGTTCCAGTGCTGCGCCATCTGCCGCAGCTCACTCTCCAGCCCGGCCTCCCGGGCCGCCTTGAGCCCGGACCCCACGCCGAACCAGCCCGGCACGATCTGCCGCGACTGTGTCCAGCCGAAGACCCATGGGATGGCCCGGAGCCCGCCCAGACCAGCCCCGGAATCGGGGCGCTTGGACGGCCTGGACCCGATGTTCAGCTGCCCCAGCTGCTCCACCGGTGTCGAAGCCAGGAAGTAGGCGGGCAGATCGGGATGGTCGATCAGGGAGCGGTACCTGGCGAAGGCCTCGTCCGAGATGACGTCCATGACCTGCCCATAGCGTTCCCGCTCCTCCTCGGTGGTGCGCGGCGCCCTGTGCAGCGCAGAACCCTGCATCACGGCGGCAAGGGAGAGCTCCAGGTTCTCGCGGGCCAGCTCGGGCAGCGAATACTTGTCGCTGATGACCTCACCCTGTTCGGTGAACTTGATCTCGCCTTCCAGCACACCGTTGGGCTGAGCCAGGATCGCATCGTACGTCGGCCCGCCGCCGCGCCCCACGGAGCCACCCCGGCCGTGGAAGAGACGCAGGCGGACGCCGTGTTTGAGCGCCACGTCCCGCAGCTTCCGCTGCGTCTTGTGGATCTCCCACTGGCTGGTCATGACACCCGACTCCTTATTGGAATCCGAGTACCCCAGCATGATCTCCTGAACATCACCGCGCAGCCTGACCAGTTCGCGATAGGACGGTTCGGACAGCAGCTGGTCCACGATCTCCGCGGATGCCCTCAGCTCGTCCACCGTCTCCAGCAGCGGAGCGAAACCGATCTTGGCGTACCGGTTCTCCCCGTGCAGCTGAACAAGCCCCGCCTCCCGGGCGATCACGGCCGGAGCGAGAACATCGTCGGCGCCCCTGGTCATGGACACGATGTAGGTCTCGATGACGTCCGGACCGTATGCCTTGAGCGCCTGACGGATCACCCGGAACACGTTGTAGGTGTTGTCAGCCGTTCCGTCGAGCACGATCGGGTGGCCGGACAGCGGACGATGCGAGGCCAGCTCGGCCCGCAGCACATCCCAGCGCTCGGCCCTGCTCAGCTCGGCGTACGGGCGTGCCAGCTCACCGAGCCTGTCGAAGAGCTGTCCGACGGCGTCGTGATGGTGATCCGCATGCTCGCGGATGTCCAGCGTGGCCAGCTGCAAACCGATGGAGGCGACCGCCCGCTGTACCCGCGCGAGCGCGCCGTCGGCGGCCAGAGAAGCGGAGTGCGCCCGCAGCGACTCCTCGATGAGCCGAAGATCGGCGAGCACGGCCGACGTGCCGATGTAGTCGCGTCCCGGCTCGTGCGGTCCGCCGGAGGCGATGCGCCGCCCGGTGTTCAGAAGCCTGGCCTTGATGCAGGTCAGCTTGAGCCGGTACGGCTCCTGGGCATTGAGTTCCAGCACACGCTTGTCGAGTCCCGGGAGCCTACGAAGATCCTCCCGCAAGGACGCCTGCAGCTCGTCGCTCGCGCCGGCCAGGGCGGTGGAATTGGACAGAACCGAGATCAGTTCGTCCAGCAGAGTGATGACGATCCTGATGGCGTTCTGATTCTGGATCTGAAGGATCTCCCGCGTGACGTCGGCCGTGACGTTCGGATTGCCGTCCCGGTCGCCGCCGATCCAGGAACCGAAGCGGATGGGCGCAGCCTCGTTCGGCAGCCTGACCCCGTGTTCGGCGAGGAGCCCGCCGAGTTCGTCCATCACATCGGGCATGGCACCGGTGAGAATGTTCCCCAGATAGTAGATCGCGTTGCGGGCCTCGTCGATCGGGGTGGGACGCACCTGCCGGAGTTCATCGGTCTGCCACATCTGGTCGATGATCTCCGAGAGACGGCGGTCCTGCCGGCTCCGTGCTGAGGTCCCTTCCTCGCTGGGCTCCGCGAGCACGTCGCAGATGGCGCGCAGCTTGTCCAGCACGGACCGTCGCGAGGCCTCCGTGGGGTGGGCCGTGAACACCGGGCGGACGTCGAGTTCGTTCGCCAGGTCCTGGAGGGCTTCCGGACCCGCCTGCTCGGCGATCCGGCTGACGGCCTGGGCCAGCCAGCCGTCCTTCTCCTCGCGGCTCCGCAGGCCTCGGACCCGGTGGACCTGTTCGGCCGCGTTGGCGAGGTGGAAGTAGAAGGCGAAGGCCCGCACCAGGCGGGTCGCGTCCTCCAGCGGCAGGGAGGCGAGCAGCTCGCGGACCTGTTGCGCGACGTCGTGCGCGGCCCACGGGCCGGTGGCCTCGCCGAGTCCTCGGGCGGCCTCCTGCGATTCCTTGGTCAGCAGGCGCACCTGCTCGACCAGCTTGAGCAGCTCCGGACCGTGCTGTCGCACCAGGGATTGGCCGAGGAGCGTGGAGACCCGGCGGACGTCGGCCCGCAGCTCGGCGGCGAGTTCCTCGCCGGGTTCCGGGACGGCTCCGTCAGGGGACGAGGGCACAGGGGCGTTCAACGGCATGGGCGGTTCCTTGTGGTGTGGGGACGGCCAGTACACGTCGCTGGATACTGTGAGCCAGATTACCTAGTGGTTGAGTAGGGATCTTACCCGCAGCCCACCCGCAGGGGAACTTCATGTCATCCGGCCGGTGCCGGGCCGGATCACGGTTTAGGCGGGAACCAACAGTTCGGGTGCCACCACGGCTGGCACGGCGTCACGGTCGGTGACGGCGTGGGGGTCGCAGTCTCCGTCGGCGGAACGGTCGCCGTCGTCACGGTCGGGGTGGGCGTGGCCGTCTCCGTCGGTGATGGCGGGACGGTCGCCGTGGTCACCGACGGGCTCGGGCTCCCCGTGGTCGTGGGGGTCACCGAGGGCGACGGCGTGGCCGTACGACTGGGAGTCGGAGTGCTGCTGGGCGAGGCGGTGCTCGCCGGCGTCGACGGCACCGGCCTGGCCGGGAGAGGAACCGATGCGATCGGCGGAGCCCACGGCAGAATCACCGGCGGCTGGGGAATCATCACCGTCTGTTGAGACTGGGAAGGTGCCAGCGTCACCGACGGCTTGGAAGACTTCGCGGGCGCGGACGACGACGCCGAGGGGGTCGCCGCTGCACCGTCGGAGAACGGGGAGGCTGGGTCGGACGCGGTGGGGGCCGGCGCTGCGGCGGGGGCCTGCTGGCGCCAGCTGGCGGCGATGGACGGTGCCAGGACCAGACCGACGGCGACGACGGCCGCGGCGGCGACCGCAGCCACCGACCCGACAACGCCGGCGCCGGCCGCGGCCGCACCGCCCGCCGCTCCGGTGGCCGTGCCCCCTGAAGACGCAGCCGAGGACGCCGAGGATGACGCAGCACCTCCGGCAAGGAGTCCCGTAGCCGCCGGAACCCCGCTCAGCGAACTCAGCACTGCACCCTGGCCGGCGGAGCTGAGCCACCAGGCGGCAGGGCCGATCCCGATCACGAGCGGCAGCAGAACGGCCTTCATGGACGCGCCGACGTCACCCAGCTCGACCACGATCGCGGTGCAGCGGGCACATTCGTCAAGGTGTTCGCGGACCTTGCGCTCAGCCCGGGTGGAAAGGTTTCCGTGCACATACCCGCCCAGCTTGTCCGCGTACGGACGGCACCTCTCCGGGACGTCCTCGGATACGTGCGCCTGCAGGTATTCACGGCGCAGGGCGTCACGGGCACGGACCGCCAGGGCCGAGACGGCATTGGGGGCGAGGCCCATGACGGGAGCCACCGCGCCCGGCTTCTGACCTTCCACGTCGAGGTACCAGAGCACCTCCTGCCAGCGCTGCGGCAGCGCGCGGAAAGCCTTCGCCGTGGCCAGGTTCTCGAACTCGCCGATGGCGGGATCGTCGAAAGTCTCCGAACGGTCGAGGCTCTGCTGATCACCCGTCGGCAGGGCGCGGCTCGCGCTTCGGTTCCGGGCGTAGGCGGTACGCCGGACCACCTGGAGCAGATAGGCACGGAAGAAGGTGTCCGGACCGTCGCCATCGCGCAGCTTCGTCAGGACCGCCTGGAAGGCGTCCGAGACGACGTCTTCGGCGTCGTTCTCGTTGTCGACGCTCTGGCGGGCGATCGCCTTGGCCAAAGGCGCGTGACGTTCATAGAGCACGCCGAACGCATCCGCGTCGCCTTCACGGACGAGCAGACACAGCTCACCATCACTCACAAGTGCGTCGTCGGACACACGGACCCCCCATACACAAGACCGGAATCGCCTGAAGCCATCCCCAATAGCGTTAAGTGGCCTCAGTCTTGTTTTCGTGACGCGAAAACCCCTCCCGAATTTTCGGCGTCGTGATCCTTCTCACCGCAGGCCCATTCTTCCGTCACGATCGGCCTGCCTCGCACACTAAAGTTTACGTGAAGCAAGCTCAAAGGGGACCCCAAGGCAAGGGAGGCGTCAGCATGCACCGGCCCGGGCCAGAAGGCGACAAGGACGGCGAGTCCTGGGACCGTCTTGTGACCGCTTGGCGGGATGCCAGCGTCCAGGACGGCTGGCGGCACCCCGCTGACTGGGATCTCGCGCCGGTGACGGCCGTGGCCCGGGAACTGAGCGGGTCCCCCACTCTCTCCTCCGCGCTGGCGGCTGAGCTCGGCCTGGCCCGGGCAGAGGCCGGGGTCGGCATTCAGGAGACCCTGCAGGATCTGCACTCTCTCTACGAGACGGTCGGCATCGCCCCGGAATTCGACGTCGTGTCCGCGCTCGCCGCCGCCTGGGCTGAGGGCGTGCAGTCCGTCGCCGAGCTGGGCTGCGTGGACATCGCGACAGGCCTGTTCACCTCAGCCCACTTCCAGCATCGCCTGCAGGAACTGCTGCAGGACGACGCCGAACAGGCGGCCGAAATGCTGGTGGCCCGCTTCACCCTGCAAGCCGACGCCCCGGAACCGGCACGGCTCGGCTGGGCCCTCCTCGCCGAACTCGGGGACTGCGTCCGGCGGACTCTCGGCCACGGCCCGTGCGCCGCGCATCTGCCGGGAGCAGTGGCCGTGCTCGTGCAGGACTCCCCCGAGTCGCAGCAGCGGCTGGACAGCTGCCGGGGCGCTCTCGAAGCACTCCGCGACGGCGTATTGCGCCCCGTGGTTCTGACTCAGCACCGTGCGACCCAGAACGAGCCGATTCCGCCCACTGCGGAAGCCCGCAAAAAAATTTCCTGAAACCCGCGTCACGTTCCCCGGATCCCCGGTACTAACTGACCGGGAGTCTCCGGGGCACGCCCCCATCGTTCCGGAGCTGGCACCGTGGTCCGCCACGGTGCCACCCACTTAAAGCCTCCCGGCGGAGCCATCCAGCCGGGATTCATGCGGGGAATGGGGTGGACGACATCGTGGTTAGAGAAGGTGAGTTCTCTATTAGGAGGAACCACGATGTCGTCCAACCCCATTCCCTCCCCGCCTGTCACCGACCCTCAGCTTCAGCGCTGGCAACGTTTCCGGGACAACCGCAACGCAGCCCTGGCGAGCCCGCACGGCTGGCTGACACTGACGTCCTTCCACTGGCTGCCTGAGCAGCCCAGCTCACTGGAGGGCCTTCCCGGTCTGTGGTGGACCGATGGGGTGAGCGCTTTCGTCACCGTCACCGCGCAGGACGGCCTCTCAATGGTGGCCGATTCGGACGACGGCGCGGCCCCGCCCGCCGTCGTCGGCACGGTGAGCGCGGTGGTCGCACCAGATGATTCGCTCCTGTGGGTCCAGTTCGGGGGCGACGACGGCCGCCAGGTGGCGGTGGAACTCGCCGTCCGGGGTGGCCGCTACGCGATCCGCACGCGCGACGACGCGTCCCCCGTCTATACGGGATTCTCCGGCGTGCCAGTCTTCGACTACCGTCCCGAGCTCGCCGTGACGGCCCACTATGAGCCGTACCCGGAACCGCGCGATGTCCCCATCTCCACGGCCAATCCGCTCGTGGATGCTGTGCACCGCTCGGTGGGGGAAGTGGCCTTCACCCTCCCCGGCTCGGAAACCGAATATCGCCTGCAGGCCGAGGAGGAGAAGCTCGGCGCCCTGGTGATCACGTTCCACGACGCGAGCAACGGCGAGAGCACCGATGAGTGGCGCAAGCTCGCCACCGCCCGCCCGAGGCCGGATGGCAGCGTGGTGCTCGATTTCAACCGCACCATCAACTATCCGAGCGCCTTCACCGACTTCGGCACCTGCCCCGCGCCCGTCCCAGGGAACGCTCTGCCCGTGCCGGTCGAGGCCGGAGAACGCAAGCCGCGCTGAGACGCGGCCCGCTCAGTGGATGGCGGAGACCCCGGTGATCTCCCGCCCGACGATCAGGGTGTTGACCTCGTAGCTGCCTTCATAGGTGTAGATCGCCTCGGCATCCGCGAAGACCTTGGCGGCGCCGAAACCGGTGACGATCCCATTGCCTCCGAGCACCGCACGCGCATGCCCGACGGACTCCCGCATGGCCGAGGTGATGTGCGCCTTGGCCAGGGCGATCTGGGGCATGCCTGCCAGGCCACGTTCCTCGAGCTGAGCGACCCGGGTCATCATCGTCGCGCCGGAGACGGCATTGCCGAGGATCCTGACGAGACGGTCCTGGACCATCTGGAATGACCCGATCGGCTTGCCGAACTGGCGGCGCTGCACGGCGTAGGACCGGGCGACGTCGAATGCCGCGAGCTGCTGGCCTACCGCTTGCCACGCGACGAGAGCACGCGAGCCACGCAGGAGTTCATTGGTGTCGGCGAAGCTGGCGATGCCGGCGAAGCGGTCCTCTTCGGGGACCCGGACGCCGTGCAACTCGATGTCGGCGTTCTGCACGGTGCGCAGAGCCGTCTTCCCCTCGATGCGGGTGCGTTTGAGCCCCGGCAGGTCTCCGGCGACGATGAACCCCCGGATGGCTCCCACCGAACCCGGGGTCTCGTCCCGGGCCCAGAGCAGCATGTGGTCGCAGAATGTCCCGTTGCCGATCCAGCGCTTGGAGCCGTTGAGGACCCACTCGTCGCCATCCCGCACGGCGGTGGTGGCCAGGCCTCGCGCCACGTCCGAACCGTGGTCCGGTTCGGTCAGTGCGAAGGCGCCGGTCGTACGCAGCGACGCCGCGTCATCGAGCAATCGCGCGCGCTGTTCCGCCGAACCGAAGCGGTGCAACGACTCCACGAAGAGGTCATGGTGGACCATGAAGAAGGTCGCCAGCGAGACATCGGCCCGGCTGAGTTCGGCGATCAGCAGGCCGGTGAAGAGGTGGCTGTAGCCGCGGCGCACCGGCGTTCCGATCTCCAATGCGGCCAGCTTCGGCAGGATCTGGAAGGGGAACTCGGCGGCGTCCCACCAGGCAGCCGCGTGCGGACGGATCTCGGCATCGAGAAAGTCACGCACCTCGGCGAGCTTCCCACGCTCGCGATCGCTGAGGAGATCCTCCACCCCGTAGAAATCGGCGGTGGGCAACTCGCGGGTCAACGGCTCCATGGTCACGACGGCCTTCCTGGCGCCCCGTGATCGACCGGGCACCCTCCTGGTCTTGGCATCACGTCCGGCCGGTGGGCCGATTGCGTTAATGCATGTTAACTAAATCACATTCCCCGCCAGGCATGGAACACCCCGCTCCACTACTCTGAGGCCCATGGATGCACAGCAGCGGGCGGCACAGGCCGCCGCCTCCGTCATCGCCCGGCACGGGCGGCGCCTGGCCGGCCTGCCAGGCACCCACCTGGGCCGGATCAAGGCGCCGAGCCGGGCCTTGAGCGAGCTCGGCCCATGGCACTACTGGTGGCAGGCGCACTATGTGGACGCGCTGGTCGACGCCGCGCTGCGCACCAAGGAACCCCAGGGATCCCACGCCCGCCTGGCCCGCCGGGTCATCCGCTCCATCCGCCTGCACAACGCCTTCCGCTATGTGAACTCCTATACGGACGACATGGCCTGGCTCGGCTTGGCCGCCCAGCGGCTCGAAGCTCTCGATCCGGAGGTGCGAAGGCTCGGCGCCCTGCATCGCGCGATCACCCGGCGGCTCATTCTCGCCAGCACCGAGGAACTGGGTGGTGGAAGCTACTGGAGCAGCGCCCGGGACTTCAAGAACACCCCCGCCACCGCCCCGGTCTCCCTCTATTTCGCACGCGGCGGCGACGTCGAGCGCGCCTCGGCCCTGGTCCGCTGGCTCGACCACCATCTGCTGGACCCGGACGCCGGCCTGTTCCTCGACGGCATCCACCTGCACCGCGACGGGAGCACCACGGTGGCCCGGGAGGTGTACAGCTACAACCAGGGCCCGGTCCTCGGCAGTTACCTGGCCCTCGGCTCGGAGGAGGACCTGGACCGGGCGGAGTCGCTCGTCCTCGCGGTAGCGGCGCACCTCAGTCACGACGACGGCAGCCTCAAGACCCACGGGCCGGGCGACGGCGGCCTCTTCACCGGCATCCTCGCCCGATACCTCGCGCTCGCCGCCCGGGACGGCAGGCTGACGACGACGGCGCGCAGCACGGCATCCACACTCGTCGAGGCCAGTGCGGACGCGTTCTGGTCGGGCCGGCGAGGCGCTGCAGGCGAGTGGATCTTCCCGCGCCACACCGATGCAGCCGAAGACGCCAGCCAGAGCGGCGCCGTCGTCGAGCTTTCCTCGCAGCTTCAGGCGTGGATGACCCTGGAAGCCGCCGCGACACTTCCGCAGGAAATTAGATAAATCTTTCATGACGCATTGACTGTGATTTGTCTCACACTTAAGCCTTAACGGACGACCCCTTAGGGACGCCTAACCTAAAGTCGAGGCGTAGCCCTCTGCGGGCTGCCCTCCCCGGAATTTTCACGAAGGACATCCATGCTGAAGCGTAAGCCCGCTCTTGCCGGCCTCGCCCTGCTCGCCAGCGCCGCCCTCGGCCTGAGCGCCTGCAGCGGCTCCCCCGCCCCCTCCGGCTCGGCAGCCGGCAACGGCGGATCCGGGGACGGCATCACCGTTTACAACGCTCAGCACGAGTCGCTGACGAAGGAATGGGTGGACGAGTTCACCAAGGAGACCGGCATCAAGGTCACGCTCCGCAACGGTGACGACTCGGAATTGTCGAACCAGATCATCCAGGAGGGCGCAGCCTCCCCGGCGGACGTGTTCCTCACGGAGAACTCACCGGCGATGACCCAGGTGGAGAACGCGGGCCTTTTCGCCGATATCGACAAGGCGACCCAGGACCAGGTTCCCGCGAACTTCCGTCCGTCCACCGGCAAGTGGACGGGCATCGCCGCCCGTTCCACCGTGCTGGCGTACAACAAGGACAAGGTCAAGGAAGCCGATCTGCCCAAGTCCCTCATGGACCTTTCGCAGCCCGCCTGGAAGGGCCGCTGGGCCGCCTCCCCGTCCGGAGCCGACTTCCAGGCCATCGTCTCGGCCATGCTGGAGCTCAAGGGCGAGAGCGCAACGCTCGACTGGCTCAAGGCGATGAAGGACAACTCCAAGGCCTACAAGGGCAACAGCACCGCGATGAAGGCGGTCAACGCCGGCGAAGTCGACATGGCCGTGATCTACCACTACTACTGGTTCGGCGATCAAGCCAAGACCGGTGAGAACTCCAAGAACGTCGCCCTGCACTACTTCAAGAACCAGGATCCCGGCGCCTTCGTCTCGATCTCCGGCGGCGGCGTGCTGAAGTCCTCCAAGCACTCGGCCCAGGCGCAGGAGTTCCTCAAGTTCGTGACGGGCAAGAAGGGCCAGCAGATCCTGCAGACCGGCTCGTCCTTCGAATACCCGGTGGGTTCCGAGGTCGCGGCCAACAAGGAACTGGTTCCGCTCAAGGACCTCCAGGCTCCCGATGTGGACGCCGCCAAACTCAACTCGCCCAAGGTCACCGATCTGATGACCCAGGCGGGACTGCTCTAAGGCCTTGCCAACACTGCTCGACCGAGGCGCCTCCGGCGCCCAGGCCGGCCGGGGATCACACCCTGGCCGGCCTTCCGGCGTTCCCGGGCTGACCGTCATCGCCACCCTCGTGGCGCTCTTCGCCCTCATGCCCCTGGGCTACGTCGCATACATGACGGTGTCCACGGGCTGGAGTACCGCCTCCGCCCTGATCTTCCGGCCCAGAGTCCTGGAACTGCTCGGCAACACCTTCTGGCTGGTGGTCTGCACCGTCCCGGTCTGCCTGGTGCTCGGGGTGGCCGCCGCCTGGCTGGTGGAGCGCACCTCGCTGCGCGGCCGCAAGATCTGGGCCGTGCTGCTCGCCGCGCCGCTCGCGGTCCCGGCCTTCGTGAACAGCTACGCCTGGGTCTCCGCCGTCCCGTCCATGGCCGGCCTCGGTTCGGGTGTCCTGATCGCCACGCTGTCCTACTTCCCGTTGACCTACATCCCGGCCGCGGCCACCCTGAGCCGCCTGGATCCAGCCATCGAGCAATCCGCGGCGGCACTCGGGCTCGGCCCCTGGGCGGTGTTCTTCCGCGTGGTTCTGCCTCAACTACGGATCGCGCTCACGGGCGGCGGCTTGCTGGTGGCCCTGCATCTGCTGGCCGAATACGGCGCATTCGCCATGATCCGATTCGACACCTTCACGACGGCGATCATGGAACAGTTCCGCTCGACCTTCAATGGCCAGGCGGGCAATATGCTGGCCTCCGTCCTGGTGCTCGCCTGCCTGGTCCTGCTGCTCGTGGAGGTCCGCAGCCGGGGCTCGGCCCGCTATGCCCGGATCGGTTCAGGAGTCCAGGCGTCGCCGGCCACCCTGCGCCTCGGCCTGTATCAGCTCCCCTCCCAGCTGTTCCTGCTTGCGTTGACCGCCCTGGCCCTGTTCTTCCCGCTCTGGTTCGTGATCCGCTGGATGGTGATCGGCGGCACCGCCATCTGGGACCTTTCGGAGTATCTCCCGTCCCTCGTCCAGACTCTGGGCTACGGCCTGGCCGGCTCGCTGGTCACCATCGTGGCGGCCTTCCCGCTGGCCTATCTTGCAGTCCGCCGCCCGAATTGGTTCAGCAAGGCCCTGGAGCTGTCCAACTACGTGACCAGTTCCATGCCCGGCATCGTGGTCGGCCTCGCCTTCGTGACGGTCTCCATCCGCCTGGCGCCAGGCCTGTATCAGAGCAATGCCGTGCTGATCGCCGCCTACGTCCTGCTGTTCATGCCGCGCGCGCTCGTGAACCTCCGGGCCGGGCTGTCCCAGGCTCCGAAACAGCTCGACGAGGCGGCGCAGGCTCTCGGGGTCTCCCCGTTCCGGGCCTTCCTGCGGGTGACTCTGCCGCTGAGCGCACCGGCCGCAGCCAGTGGCGCCGCCCTGGTGTTCCTCGCCATCACGAATGAACTGACCGCCACCCTGCTCCTCTCCCCCAACGGCACCTCGACCCTGGCGACCTACTTCTGGTCCTACAGCAGTTCCATCGACTACGCCGCGGCCGCACCATACGCCTTCACCCTGATCGTGCTTTCAGCACCCATGACCTACCTTCTCCTGCAGCAGTCCAAGAAAGCAGTCGGACAGTGACAGAACCAGTCCCCTCGCGGCTCCCGGCCCCCACGGTGTCGCCCAGCGTCGCACCCACCACGGACAGCCATCTCGTGTTGGAGAGCCTGACCAAGGACTTCGGACAGCAGGCCGTGCTCAAGGGCATCGACCTGAGCGTCCGGCGGGGTGGCACCACCGCCATCGTCGGCCCCTCAGGCTCCGGCAAGACGACCCTCCTGCGCATCATCGCGGGCTTCGAGGCACCCACCACCGGGAGTCTCGCCCTGAACGGCGAGAAGGTGGCGGGACCGGGCGCCTGGGTGCCCGCACACCGCCGCCAGATCGGCTACGTGGCCCAGGACGGTGCACTGTTCCCGCATCTGAGCGTCGGCCAGAACATCGCATTCTCCCTCCGTCACCTGCCGCGCGCCCAGCGTCGCGAGCGGGTGGCCGAACTCATGACCATGGTGCGGCTGGACCCGGACTACGCCCGCCGTCGTCCGCACGAGATCTCCGGCGGGCAGCAGCAGCGCGTGGCGATCGCCCGGGCGCTGGCCCACGAGCCGCAGCTGATGCTGCTGGATGAGCCGTTCTCGGCGCTCGACGCCGGACTACGCGTCGCCACTCGCCGTTCCGTCGCCGAGGTGCTCAAAGAGGCCGGGGTGACCACCATCCTGGTGACCCACGACCAGGCCGAGGCCCTGTCCTTTGCCGATCAGGTGGCCATCATGCGGGCGGGAAAGCTCGCCCAGGTGGGCAATCCGTTCGTCGTCTACACCCGTCCGGCGGACCGCGCGACCGCCGAATTCCTGGGCGATGCCGTCATCCTGGACGCCTGGCTGGAGGGCTCCCTGGCCACCTGTTCGCTGGGCGCCATCCCGGTCCGCCGGCCTCCGGCGCAGGGCAAGGTGGTGGTCATGCTGCGGCCGGAACAGATCCGCATCACCGAGGACGGCCCCATCCGCGGCACCGTGCTGGACACCGACTATTTCGGACCGGAGACCACCGTCCGCCTGCTGCTGCCGGAAGGCGGCGAGGTGATCAGCATCCGCCACTGGAACGCGGCCATCGCCCGCCCCGGCACCGAACTCAGGCTGCGCGTGGTCGGCGAAGCCGTCGCGTTCCCGTCGGCCTGACCTTCCGCCCCTGCACGTTTCGCGAGTGCGCAGCTGAGACCCCTAAAACACCGCGATAAGGGCGTCAGCTGTTACTTCGCGAGTCATCGAGCCATGCTTCGGCCACCGTCGCCGCGGCGAGCACCACGAGGGCCAGACCCAGCGAGGCGAGCACGTCCGTCAGCCAGTGGTACCCGAGGTAGATGCGGCTGAACCCCACAGCCAGCGGCAGCAACGCGGCGAGCCCAAGGCCGACGACGGCGCGACGACGGCCGGTGTGCACGGTGAGCAGATACGCCAGCACGAGCGCGAAGACTGCGGATCCGAGCGTGTGGCCGGATGGGAACGCCGGGCTCGCTTCCGGGCCGAGGACCATGAAGGCCGGATCGGGCCGGGCACGGCTGAGCTCGTGCTTGATGAGGCTTGAACAGAGCACGGCCACGAGCATCGACGCCAGGAAGACCAGAGGACGACGCCATTCACGGCGCCACAGCATCCAGCCGAACCCCACCACGGCACTGATCGCCGTCATCCATGTCGGCCCGGTGACCGTGGTCAGTGCCGCGAGCAGCGCCGTGGCGAACGGCGTACGGATCCCGACGGCCCAGTCGTGCACGGGCTGATCGGCCGCCCCGAAGCCCCAGTGCCCCTGATACATGGCCATCATGAGTACGAACCACGCGGCACCCGGAACGGCCAGGAACAAGGCGCGACGGAGCGTTGTCCGGATCGTCGGAGCGGGCGGGCGCACAGAACTCATCGGACCAGCCTAGGCGGTGCGCACCCTGCTCACCTCAACCGGGGTGGCGCGGTGCCCGCCGCCCGGGCCTGTTCACCGGCCAGCCGGGTCTGGGCGGGCGTCTCGCCGATGACCTTGCGGTACGCCCGCGTCAGGTGGGCCTGGTCGGCGAAGCCCAGGCGCTCGGCCAGTTCGGCCAAGTGGACAGCGGAGTCCGCGTAGAGCGCCGTGGCGGCCTCCTGCAGCCGTCGGCAGTCGATGAGCCACTTGGGCGTGACCCCCACATGCTCCTTGACCAGACGGTCGAGTGTTCTGAGGGGCAGGTCGACCCGCTCGGCCAGCTCGTCGACGCGGGTCAGAGAACCGTCCTCCTCGGCGATCCGGCAGACCTTGTTGCACAGCCGTAGGCGCTCATCGATACGTTCCGTGAACGGCCCCAGCCAGGCACTGACGATCTCCCTGAGCCGCTCCGGATCGCCGCCGTCGTCGACGGCCCGCGCAATGTCGCCTACGGGGACCTGCGTGAGCGGCAGTTGCCGCCCCACGAGCCGGGCAGGGGTTTCGACGCTGAAGAGCCGCGTGGCCCCGGGCCGCAACAACGCCCCGAGGACCCAGGACCGGCCGCGCAGCTCCTGGACGGCGACGGCGGTGCCGAGCCCGGAGACGATGGCCCCTTCGGGCCCGATCACCAGATTCGAGGCGGGATAGCTGAGCACGCGTTGTGGGCGGACGACGCCGGCGGGCAGCTCCCAGCGCACGAACCAGAGGTGCCGGACGATCTCGGAGAGCGCTTCTCCCGGGGCGGCCAGGGCGAAACGTTCCATGCGCACTCCGGCGGAGCCGGGGTTCAGATGTCCTTTGGAGACGACGCCCATCCATTCCCTCCCATTGAGTGTTAGTTGTCACAAGCAACTTGCTTGCCATAATTGTTGCAGGCTCTGTAATCTTGCAGAGTCTGCAAATTTCTCGCCGCTTGTTGCGGCACAGCACTCCCCGAACCATCACGCACGGAAAGTCCTGTCACTCCATGAGCACCAGTACCACGAGTACGGCCACGGCCGGGAATCCACCATCGGATTCCGGCTCGCCCATCATGACCCACCGGCAGATCCTGTTGGTCATCTACGCCCTGATGGCGGGCATGTTCCTGTCCTCCCTGGATCAGACGATCGTCGGCACGGCCATCCGTACCATCGGCGACGACCTGCACGGGCTGGATCAGCAGGCGTGGGTCACCACGGCCTACCTGATCACCTCCACCATCGCGACCCCGATCTACGGCAAGCTCTCCGACATCTTCGGACGCCGGCCGCTCTACCTCTTCGGACTCGGCGTCTTCCTCCTCGGATCCCTGCTTTCGTCCTTCTCCACCTCCATGATCATGCTGGCCGCCTTCCGAGGCTTCCAGGGCATCGGCGCCGGCGCCCTCATGTCCATCCCGCTGGCCATCATGGGTGACATCCTCGCTCCCCGTGAGCGCGCCAAGTACCAGGGTTACTTCCTGGCCGTCTTCGCCGTGTCCTCCGTGGTGGGCCCGCTCATCGGCGGCGTCTTCGCCGACGCGAGTGAGATCCTCTGGATCCCGGGCTGGCGCTGGGTGTTCCTGATCAACGTGCCGATCGGCCTGGTGGCCCTCGCCATGGTCCTCGCATTCCTGCACCTGCCCAAGTTCCACGAGCACGGCAAGGTGCGCATCGACTGGTGGGGCGCCACAGCCGTGGTCGCAACCCTGGTCCCGCTGCTGCTGGTGGCCGAGCAGGGCCGCGAATGGGGCTGGGGCTCCGCAGGTTCGATCACCTGCTACGTGATCGGCGTCGTCGGCCTGATCGCATTCATCATCATCGAGAACCGCATGGGCAAGGACGCGATCATCCCGCTGCGGCTCTTCCAGTCCGGGACGTTCTCCATGGCGACCATCCTGGGCTTCCTGGTGGGCTTCGCGATGTTCGGCGCCATGCTGACCCTGCCGCTCTACCTCCAGCTCGTCACGGGGCTGTCCCCGACCGAGTCCGGCTTCGCCACGCTGCCCATGGTCGCGGGCCTCATGCTCGCCTCCATCATCTCCGGCCAGCTGATCGCCCGGACGGGCCGCTACCGGATCTTCCCGATCACGGGCACCTTCTTCACGGCCTGCGGCTACGTGGTCCTGACCTTCATGACCATCGACAAACCGCTGTGGTTCCTGATGATCGGCATGTTCCTGATCGGTCTCGGCCTCGGCCAGCTCATGCAGACGCTGACCCTGGCCTCGCAGAACTCGGTGGAGCCGCGTGACATGGGTGTGGCCACCAGCTCCTCCACGTTCTTCCGCCAGATCGGCGGCACCTTGGGAACCGCCGTGCTGCTCTCCGTCCTGTTCGCCGTGATGCCGAACAACATCACCACGGCCATGCAGAACGAGAACGACCTGCGGACCTCCCTGGATGCGGCACTCACGCCCTCCGTGGCCACCAACCCGTCCAACAAGGGCGTGATGGACCAGCTGTGGAACCCGATCGTGGGGCCGGTCAAGGACGAGATCCAGAAGGGTCTGGACCAGGGCACCGCCGCGGCCAAGAAGGCCGCCGACGACGCCGTGACCCAGCAGGTCACGGCAGCGGTCCAGGCGAAGGTCACCGCAGGCCAGTTGCCCGCCGAGATGGCCCCGGCCATCATCGAGCAGCAGGTCGCCGCGGCCAAGCCGACGGCCGAACAGAAGGCACTGGAGGCCGCGTCCCAGAAGGCCAACGCCTCCGTGGTGAACGGTAAACTGAGCATCGACTACTCCAATGAGAGCCAGCGTTCCGCCGTCGTCGACAAGCTCGTACCGACCATGGTGGAGAAGCTGAAGGAGCAGAAGTCGCAGGACAGCGGCAGCAGCGCCTCGACATCGGACACCTCGTACCTCAAGGGTGCCGATCCGCGGCTGACCCGCCAGTTCATGACCGGGTTCAACAACTCGGCTGTGAGCATCTACTGGGTGGGTCTCGGCGTGATCGTGGTTGCCTTCATTCTGAGCTGGTTCTTCAAGGTGCCGCCGCTGCGTCAGCGCTCGGCTCTGCAGGAGCAGGCGGACAAGAACAACGCCGCCCAGGCCGCCGAAGCCTGAGCAGCACAGGACTGAACCGCTGCCGGCCTCTCACCGGGCCGGCAGCGGGCAGACCGGAGGAAGACCCATGAACAGCGTTCCGGCCTCACCGGCCACCCCTCCCGCGCCCTCCTTGCGCGAGCGGAAAAAGCAACAGACCCGCCAAGCGATTCACAACGCCGCCCAGGAATTGGTCCTCGAAGAGGGGCTCGCCCAGGTGACCATCGCGGACATCTGCGCCCGCGCGGGCATCTCGGAACGCACCTTCTTCAACTATTTCCCGTCCAAGGCGGCAGCCTCGCTCGGCCTGCCGAACACGCCGCTCTCCGAGTCGCGTACCGAGCTGTTCCTCGAAAGCCGGGGACCGATCATCAGCGATCTGTGCGTGCTCATTGGAAGCCTGTCCACCGGGCCGGACAGTGTGCCCCGGCTGAAGAAGCTCGTGGACAACGAACCGGAGCTCATGGCGGCAGTGCACCACTGGATGTCAGGGCTCCGGGCGGAGATCATCTCGCTGGCAGAGGAGAAGACCACTCCCCTCCGGGCCCGTGCCGCCACTTCGCTCGTGTTCGCAGCGCTGTTCCTGCACTCGGACAGCAGCCACGCAGGCATCGAAGACCGTCCCTCGGCGGAGGATCTTCAGGCCATGGTGAGAGTCCTGGCCGAGGTCGCACAGGGGCACTGAGTCCGCCGTCCGGCGAGGCTCGTGCTCCGACAGGCGCACCAGCGCCGAAACCGGCACTGGCACTGGCACTGGCACTGGCACTGGCCGATTTGTTCAAGACCCGCCGCCCGGGCGCGCGTCATCATGGTGTCATGACTGAGACACCAGAACAGCAGAACACCACCGCCGTCACCGGGCAGTACACCACGGACGGCCTGCCCCACGGCCGCACCTCCATCACCCCTCACGTCGTGGTCTCCCCCGCCGCCAAGGCATTGGAGTTCTACCGCGATGTCTTCGGCGCCGTCGTCGTCTCCGACACCCGCATGGGCGAGATGATCGGCGAGGCCGAGCTGCGCTTCAGCTCCGGAAGCATCACCGTCGGGGATCCGCTGCCCGAGTACGGGCTCGTCGCCCCGCAAGCGGGCGGCATCAGCATGTCCCTGGCCCTCTACGTCACCGATGTGGACGCCGTCACGGCGCGTGCCGAGGCCGCCGGCGCCACCATCCGGGAGGCCCCCGCGAACTTCGTCTCGGGCGACCGCTACGCCTCGATCCTCGACCCCTTCGGCGTCCGCTGGGCCGTCATGACCCGCATCGAGGACCTCTCCGTGGAGGAGGCGAAGCGGCGCGTCGACGAGTGGGCCGCGAGCTTCTCCGGCTGAGCTGCCCGGATTGGGGCGCCCGGGCGGTGATAATGGGTTCATGAGCGTGCGCACACCGGACCCCTACCCCGGCTGGCTGTCCGATGAGGACCTGTACGAAGCGAGGAACCGCCTCCCCATGGTGTATGTGGAGGCGGTTCCCGTGCGTCTGGACCCCCTCGGCTTGGTGATCGAGGTGGGGACGCTGCTGCAAGGCGATGCCGAGGGCAATATGGCGCGGTCCCTGGTCTCCGGACGGGTCCTGTACCGGGAGACCATCAGGGCTGCACTGCTGCGGCATCTGGAGAAGGACCTCGGCAATCTGGCGCTGCCGCTGCTGCCGCCGAGCCCCGTGCCCTTCACGGTGGCCGAGTACTTCCCGGCCCCTTCCCAGACCGGCTTCACGGACGACCGCCAGCACGCCGTCTCCCTCGTGTACCTCGTCCCGGTCACGGGCGAGTGCAGCCCTCGACAGGACGCGCTGGAACTGACCTGGATGTCACCGGAGGAGATGCTGAGTCCAGAAGTCCAGCAGGAGTTCGACGGCGGTCGCGGCCACCTCGTGCGGCAGGCGCTGGCCTACGCGGGGGTCGGTTCCTTCTAGCCTTGCCCGACCGTCAGCTCAGGTAGGAGTTCACGGTGGTCAGGAAACTCTGGTCCCAGTAGCCCGTGTACTGGATGCCGGGCGCGTCGTTGTTGTCGAAACCGTTCACGCCCACCAAGGCCCATCCGGAGGACGAGTTGCTGTCCTCGGCCAGCCAGCCGCCACCGCTGGATCCGCTGCCCAGACGGCACGGAATCCCCACGGCCGGCTGGGACTGCCACTTGTCCGCGGGACGGGTGCCGGAGCTGGACACGAAACCGCAGGTCTGCAGCAATTCGCCGTTGCTCAGCGCCGTCCGTTCGGCCGTGGAACGCAGAGGGTCACCGTTGTGGGAACGGATGGAGTTCCACTTCGAGCTGGTGTCCATGTCGACGTAGGGGTAGCCCATGTTGATGTAGCTGGACGGGGTGAAGGACTTGTCCCGCACCGCCGGGTACTTGCCCGGGCCGAGCGGCGCGAGATTGCACGATCCGAGGTTCGCGATGGCCCAGTCATAGGAGACGTCGCCGTCGGAGCTCGCGTTGTACTTCGGGTTGATGTAATACGGCGCGAGCGTACTGGTCCCCGCGACATTGCAGCTGGCGAAGTCTCCCGACGATCCGTTGTTGTACTGCAGATAGAAGGTGTAGGTGTAATCAGGGTCAGGCAAGCAGTGCGCGTCCGTGATGATCGTGTGCGGACCCACCAGGGTGGCGCTGCACGACTCCATCAGCGTGCCGTCGCTCGTCGCCTTGAGCTTGCCGGCCCAGGCGAACGGTGCCACCGATTGATCGGACGGCCGGTAGCCATCCACGAGCATGCCGTAGGGATCGTCCGAGGCGCTGGCCGGCGGTGCGATCGCCAGCGTGGCGCCCAGGCACACGAGACCGGCGACGGCGGCGGCCAGGCCCTTCTTCCGTGCGGTTCGGCTCCTCACGGTGCTGTGGCCTGCACCGGTGTTCTTGTTCTTGAGGGTGCTGTTCATCGAATCTCCTGTGTTCAGAGCCGGTCTCCCGGCGTTTTCCTGTCATTCGATTTCTTTCTTCGGACTGCTCACCCCAGGACTGCGGCCATCCAGCGCTCGATGCCGTCGGCCGTGCTCGGGAGGGCGTCGGAGAGCACCTCGTGCCCCGCGCCCGTGACCAGTACGTTGTCCTCGATACGAATGCCGATGCCCCTCAGTTCGTCGGGGACGGTCAGATCGTGCGAGTGGAAATAGAGGCCGGGTTCCACGGCCAGGACGTTGCCCGGTTCGAGCGTGCCCGCCTGATAGGCCGCATAGCTCGCTCCGGCGCAGTCGTGCACATCGAGCCCGAGATGATGGCCGACTCCGCAGACGATCCAGCGCCGATGCTGCTGGCCGCCCGGAGACAGTGCTTCGTCCACGGAGACTGGAAGCAGATCCCAGTCATGCAGGCCCTGCGCGATGACTTCCAGACTCGCCGTGTAGAAGTCGGAGAACCGTTTGCCGGGGCCGACGGCGGCCAGCGCCGCCCGGTGAGCCTTCTCCACCAGTTCGTACACCCTCCGCTGCTCGGGGCTGAAGGTGCCTGACACCGGAAAGGTCCGGGTGACGTCGGCGGTGTACAGCGAACGGAGTTCCACACCCATGTCCAGGAGCAGCAGCTCGTCCGCGGTGACCGCACCGTCGGCCTTGCTCCAGTGGAGCGTGGGTGCGTGTCCGCCGCAACCGACGATCGTGGCGTAGCCGGGCCCGTTCCCGAGCGTGCGCGCCGCGCGATCGAAGGTTCCCTGGAGCCATCTCTCGCCACCGGCCGTCAGACTGCGCGGGACTTCGCGTATCACCTGGGCGAAGCCTTCGACGGTGGCATTGACGGCCTCCCGGAGCTGGCCGATCTCCCACGCGTCCTTGACCAGCCGGAGTTCGGCGAGAACCCGGTCCAGTTCGGCGGACCGTTCCATGCCTCGCAGTGCGGCCGGAGCCTCGTGGTGCCCGGCACGCAAGGCAGGCACTACGGCGTCGACCGCTTCACCCAGGCGGGACAACGGCCGGACGGTGATCTGCAGCGCGGCCTCCCATTCCGCGAGACCGGGGACCGGGCCGGCCCACAGTTCCCCGTGTTCCGTGTCCTCGAAGAAACCCCTGTCCCCGGGGCCGAAGGGTTCCGGGATGTAGAGCACGGAGTCGTGACCCGTCCCGCTGGGGCTCATGACGAGCACAGCGTTCTCGGTCTGGCACCCGGTCAACCACACGAAGGCGCTGTCCGGACGGAACTCGTAGAAGCAGTCGCCGGATCTCAATGGCGCACTGCCTGCGGAGATGAGCAGCGGCCGGCCCGGGAAGTGCTCGCTCAGCCGTTCACGGTGCAGCATGGCGGCCACCCCGGTGCCCGGCGCCGTTCTGACCGGCCGCTCAGGGGAACCCCAGCCCGTGGCGATGAAAGAGCGGAAGCCTTCAGCGTCGGCGGGCCGGGGTACTGAGGGCCCCGCGAGCGCAAGGCCCGCGCTGCCGGAGTGTGAGCCATTCGGGGCAGGGCTCGGCATCGAACGCGGGGACGGCGGCCGGACGGTTGACATGGTCACGTGTTCCTTCTTCCTCCCGGCATCCGGGAGCCGATTGGCGGTCCGGGCCGAATGCCGCCCGGGCTGGTGGCACGAGTCTGGCAAGCCCTCGATGACCGCGCCTATGGCACGGGGGTATTGACCGGTGCTATATCCACGTACCCTTGACTCCGCGAGTAGCCTTGCCTCGTGGGCCTCGAAATACGTCATCTGCGCGCCCTGCGGGCTATCGCCTCGGCCGGCTCTCTTTCGAGGGCCGCGGCCGAGCTGGGCATGTCGCAGCCCTCCCTGACCTCGCTGTTGCAGCGGATCGAGGCACGCGTAGGAAGCAGGCTCTTCGTCCGCGATCACACGGGGGTGGCACCGACCGCGTCCGGCGAGCAGTTGCTCCGGCGAGCCCTGGTCGCGCTGGCCGAGTTCGATCTGCTGGAATCGGAACTGGGCCGGAGCACCGCGGGAAGCCGGCTCCGCGTCGGGGTGTCCCGGATGGCCTGCACCGAACGTTTGCTGTGCGGTCTGGACGACCGCCTGTCCGGGCTGGATCCGCTGTTCTCCGTCGACTCTTCGACGGCGGCACTTGCCCAGGCGTTCTCTCATCGTTTCCACGATCTGTCCGTGGTCATGCTCTCCGACGACTCGGCTGCCGAGCTTCCGCCTGAGCTGAGCACCAGGGTGGTGTTCGCGACGCTCCCGGTGTTCGTCGCGCTCGCGGCGGACCACCCGCTGGCGTCCGAGGAGGAGATCGACTTACGGGATCTCGCCGCCGAGTTCTGGATCGGGCCGCCCGGGGCGGACGACGGCTCGCTGGCGGAACTGCGCGCGGTCTGCGGAGCCGCGGGGTTCGAACCACGGGTCCGTTTCATGTTCCCGCAGGGCGGTGGACGTGGATTGATCAGTGCCGGGCGGGCGGTCCAGCTGGTCGATCCCGCCTCCACGGAGCTTCCGGGCCTGGTCACGAGGCCTCTGCGCGGGGTGCCTGTGAGGCTGCGGCTGGTCCTGGCCTGGCACCGTGACCGTGCGCAGTGGGCGACCGTCGAACAATGTCACCGGGTCACCGTGGACAGTTACTCGGCTCAGGCCCGTGAGTCGAAAAGCTACGCAGCCTGGTGGCGACGTCACCGGCTGAGCGATCCGTGGGTCCGTCAGCTCGATCAGGTCTTCCAGCCCTGAGCGTGGATCCGCTCCCGCCTGGAATTGTCAGCTGCGCTTTGTAGACTGTGCTGCGAGCTGCACCGGACACCGGGAGGTAACCCACTCATGGAACGAAGCGAAGCGCTGCAGGTCGAACTCGCGGCCAGCCTGATCACCAAGGGAGTCCGGCTGGTTCTGCCGGATGGTTCCCTCAGCCCCGTGGTGGGCACGGTGAAGGCCGAAGAGGATGATCTCGGCAATCCGCTGGCGAATCGTCTTGAGTTCGACGACGGCGGCCACCTTCGGGTGGCCCTCACGGCCACCGTGCGCGTGGTCGGGTCCTCACACGTGCTGCCTTCGGCTGAGACCGAGGCGGCGGGCGGCAACGGTCACGTGACCGGCTCCGAGGACGACGTCGCGACGCACCTCAAGGCTCAGGAGCAGACCGAGGAGCCGACGTCGGGCTCGCTCCCTTCCCTTCCTGTGCAGCCACCGCTCCCGGAGGAGGACTCCGCGGTGCGGAGCGCCCGGGAGAGCATTCCCGAGATGGATGGCACACCGGAACAACTTGTTCAGGACATCGCACAGGGGTACCCCGGGCGAGGCGGCTTGCAGAATCTGGCGGACCGACTGGTCAAGGGCATCAACGTGAAGTCCGGCAGCTGCCTGGCCGATCTCCGGGCCTTCGCGCAAGACCTGTTCCTGGAGCACCAGGATCGCGAGGCGTCCCTGGCGGTGGCCGACCTGCTCAATGTCCTGCCCTTCGACGGGAATCCGGCCCGATGGACCCACACCGAGGCAAGCCTCGCCCTGTCCAGTTTCGTCGCTGAGGAGCTCGGCGAGCGGGACCGTGCCGAGGCGTACCGCGTGCTGATGAAGGCGCCCGAAGGGCAGAACCTTGACCCGTTCCGGTCCCGGCTGGAGGCCAAGATCCGGCAGCGCCGTCTCAACGAACCGAATCTCTACGACAAAGAGGTCTTCCGGGCCATGGACGGCGGACATCACGAGGCGGAACGTGAGTGGCGCATCCTGCGGCTGGAGTCGTTGCTGCATCTCATGGCACACGGTGGTTCCCAGACCCTGGCACCGGACGAGGTCGAGCGGCGCGTGCGCCTGGAAGTGGACCTCATCCGCGGCTGAGCCGGACCGTCCGCGGCCGGCCGTTCCGCCGGTCTCCGGCGGATCGGCCGGCTTTGGCAGAAGAGCAGCCTTTGGCAGAATGGCCGAGTGCCTTCCACCAACGAACCCGTGATCGACTCTGCCGTGCCCTCTTCGGCCGCGCCCGCCCGTCAGGAGGATTTCGGCTTCAGCGTCGGGACCCGCCTGGACGACTCCGAGCCCGGGATGCACGGCCGCACCGGAATCATCCGGACGCCGCACGGTGAGATCCAGACCCCGGCGTTCATCGCCGTCGGCACCAAAGCCACGGTCAAAGCCGTGCTGCCCGAGTCGATGAAGGAGCTTGGCGCCCAGGCCCTCCTCTCCAACGCCTATCACCTGTACCTACAGCCCGGGCCGGAGATCCTCGACGCTGCGGGCGGGCTGGGCCGGTTCATGAACTGGCAGGGCCCGACCTTCACCGACTCCGGCGGCTTCCAGGTCATGAGTCTGGGTTCGGGATTCAAGAAGGTCATCAACATGGACGTGGTGGACACCTCCGGCCCCGACGACGCGGTCGCCCCCGGCAAGGAGCGCCTGGCCCATGTGGACGAGGACGGCGTCTGGTTCAAAAGCCACCTCAACGGGGACAAGCACCGTTTCACCCCCGAGATCTCCATGCAGGTGCAGCATCAGATCGGGGCCGACATCATGTTCGCCTTCGACGAGCTGACCACGCTCCAGAACTCCCGCGCCTATCAGGAGGAGTCATTGGAGCGCACTCGCCGCTGGGCGGAACGCTGCGTCACGGAGCATTTCCGGCTCACGGACGAACGCGTCGGCAAGCCGTATCAGGCCCTCTTCGGCGTGATCCAGGGCGCCCACTACGAAGACCTGCGCCGCAAGGCCTGCCAGGACCTGGGCGCCATGAACTTCGACGGCTTCGGGCTGGGCGGTGCGCTGGAGAAGGAGAACCTGGGGACGATCGTCGGCTGGTGCGCCGAGGAGCTGCCGGAGGACAAGCCCCGCCACCTGCTCGGGATCTCCGAACCGGACGACATCTTCACGGCCATCGAGAACGGAGCGGACACCTTCGACTGCGTCTCCCCGACGCGCGTCGCCCGGAACTCCGCCTTCTACACCCCGGACGGCCGCTTCAACCTCACCGGGCGCAAGTACAAGACCGATTTCGGCCCGCTCTTCGAGGGCTGTGATTGCTACGCCTGCGCCAACTACACCCGGGCCTACATCCATCACCTCTTCAAGGCCAAGGAGATGGTGGCCTCCACCCTGGTCTCGATCCACAACGAACGTTTCATCGTCAAACTCGTGGACGACGCCCGCCTGGCCATGGAGTCCGGCGACTTCCGTGCGTACAAGGAAGAGACCCTGGGGCGGTACTACTCGGTCTGAGCATCCGCTCTCCCTCGTTCGCGGAGCAGGACGGACCCTAGCGGTGCGAAGATGAGCGCGAGGAGGTACGTGAACACCTGTCGATGCGATCCGGGCGGATGGTCCTCGGTCTCGCGGCTGCACTGCTGGTGACCTGTCTGCTGTGGTTCGCGCTCGCATGGTCTGTCGGCGAGCCGTGGTCCGCCACCTCCGCCGCACCGCTGAAAGGTCCTCTCCGCTCCCCGAGTAGGCACTTGTTCACAATGAAGCTCCCCCACACTGTGAACAAGTGCCTACTCGCGAGGGTGTCAGAGGACTGCGCCCCGGATACGACGACGGCGCACGGACACCCAGCTGCCGTTGGATCGGATGATCCGCTCAGCTGGGCGCCGCACGCCGTCGTCGTCAAACGCTGCGGGGGGAAGCAGCGCTAGTCGAGGTCCTCCGGCCGGTCCTTCGGCAGGAAGAAGATATACACCACCAGCGACAGGGCGATGGTGATGGTCACGTAGGTGAAAAGCCACTCCTTGTGCCCCTGGGCGGAGAGCCACTCGCCGATGAGCGGAGTGGTGCCGCCGAACAGCGAGTTCGCCACGGCGTAACCGAGACCGACGCCGAGGGCCCGGATCGAGGACGGGAACAGCTCGGCCTTCATGATCGCGTTGACCGAGGTGTAGTTGACCACGATCAGCAGCGCCGCGAACATGAGCAGGAAGGCCAGGAACGGGTCCTTGACGGTCGCCAGGGTGGACATGATCGGCCAGGTCAGCAAGGTGCCCAGAACACCGAAGACGATCAGCAGCGTCCGGCGTCCCACCCGGTCTGAGAGCAGTCCGAAAAGCGGCTGGATGAGCATGAACAGCAGCAGCGCCCAGAAGTTGATGACCGAGGTCTGCGCCTTCGGGATATGCGAGACGTTGTTCATGTAGCTCAGGATGTACGTGGTGTACAGGTAGAAGGCACAGGTGCCTCCCATCGTGAAGAACACGACCACCAGGAATTGCTTCCAGTGCTTGGTGAAGAGCAGCTTGAGCGTGCCCGGCTGCGCGCCCTCGGCCCGGGTGGCCTGACGCTGTTCACTCGTGATGGTCTCGTCCATGGTCCGCCTCAGCCACAGGACGAGGAGCGCCGCGACCGCGCCGATGAAGAACGGGATCCGCCAGCCCCATTCCTTCAGGGCGTCCTCACCGAGCGTCTGCTGCAGGATGACGAGCGTCAGGAGCGCCAGGACCTGGCCGCCCACCAGCGTGACGTACTGGAAGCTGGAGAAAAACCCCCGTTTGCCACTCACGGCGGCCTCGCTCATGTAGGTGGCGCTGGTGCCGTACTCCCCGCCGACCGAGAAGCCCTGGAGGAGGCGCGAGGCGTACATGATGATGGTCGCCGCGGCGCCGATCTGGGCCACCGTCGGCAGGACGGCCACGATCAGGGAACCCAGACCCATCAGGCTGACGCTGAGGGTCAGCGCCGCACGACGGCCCTTGCGGTCGGCGTAACGCCCGAAGAACCACGAGCCCACGGGTCGCATGAGGAACGTCAGGGCGAAGGTCAGATAAGCGTCGATCTGGGCCTGGACAGGGTCCTTCGAGCTGAAGAACGAGGTGGCGAAGTAGGAGGAGAAGGAGGCATAGACATAGAGGTCGAACCACTCGATGAGGTTGCCTGCCGAACCCTTCAGGATGTTCGCCACGGCACGCCCCATGGCGGGGTTCCGTTCCGGGGCGGAGACTCGGGTCCCTGACATTGCTCTGCACCTTTCCGCTGCCACGCGCCGATGCGCCGCAGCCCGCGCCACGATACCGCCGCGAGGTGGCGCGCCTGCGGTATTGGTCATACTGTTCACGCGCTCATCGGGCTCGCCTGTGCCGCTTTCGGTATCCCAAAAAGCGATACCTCTTGAGGCCTCCCCCGTGCCCCTTGTCCGAAAATCGGGGGATTTCTTGGAAGATCGCTCGGAAATTCTCCCAAGAACAACGTGACATTGCACACAAACAATGAGAATCTGTATACCAAAGTACTCGCGAGGTATCCCTTTCCCCCTTCCTTCAGAAGAAAGGTCCGTGATGGCAATGACGCGGTCACTCCTCGAGCGCATGGACAACATGCCGGTCAAGAAACCTCATATCCAATTGGCCGTCATCGGAGGGCTCGGACTGCTCTTCGATGCGATGGACGGTTCTCTCATCTCCTATCTCATGCCGATCATCAAGCCGCTGTGGCATCTGGACGGCGCCCAGACGGGCCTGATCGGCAGTTCGCTCCTGATCGGCATCCTCATCGGCGCCATCTCAGCGGGCGTGCTCGGAGACCGGATCGGACGCCGCAAGGTCATGATGTACGCGCTTCTGGTCTACACCTGCGCCACCATCGTGGCGGCCTTCTCCCAGGATTGGCAGTTCTTCTTCGTCATGCGCGTCATCGCCGGTATCGGGCTGGGCGCCGAAGGCGCGATCGTGCCGACCTTCATCGCGGAGTTCATCCCGAAGAAACGCCGCGGGTTCTTCGTCGGCGCCGTCGCGGGCTTCTTCGCCCTGGGCTATGTGGCCGCGGCCATCATCGGAACCACCGTCGTGGTGAACGTCCACGAAGGCTGGCGCATCGCCCAGCTCATCACAGCCCTTCCGGTGGTCATGCTCATCTGGTGGCGCCGGGTTCTCCCCGAGTCCCCCCGCTGGCTGCTGACACGCGGGCGTGAAGCAGAGGCCGAAGAGATCGTGCGCGGGCTCGAAGCGGGCCGGCTCGTACCGACGAAGGCACGCCCCTCCGACGCGGCGACGTCGACGGCGGTCAAGGCACCGCCGCTGTTCCAGCACCTCGATCTCTGGCGGCACGGCAACGCCCGCCGCACCGCGGTGATCTGGCTGCTCTGGCTGTCGGTGACGTTCTCCTTCTACGGCTTCTTCACCTGGATTCCGTCCCTGCTGGTCGCCCGCGGGATGAACATCACCACGAGTTTCACGTATTCGCTGATCATCACCCTCGCCCAGGTCCCCGGCTACTACAGCGCCGCCTATCTCAACGAGCGGCTGAGCCGCCGCATCACGATCGCCGCCTACCTCATCGGCGGTACGGTCTCCGCGTTCCTGCTCTCACAGTCGTCCTCCGAAGGGGCGGTGCTGGCATTCGGTTCGATGCTCTCCTTCTTCATGAACGGTTGCTACGCCGGCCTCTACGCCTACACGCCGGAGGTCTACGGCACCCGCTTGCGGGCCACCGGCATGGGCAGCGCCTCGGCATTCGGCCGGATCGGCGGTATCACCGCACCGATCCTGATCGGAGCCGCCTATCCGTCGCTGGGCTTCGGCGGCGTCTTCGTGATGGTGATGTCCGTCCTCGGGGCGGCCGCCGTGGTGGTCCTGGTCTTCGGCGTCTCCACCAGCGGCCGCTCCTTGGAGGAGATCGACTCCGCGCCCGGCGGACCGGCCGCTCCTCCGGAACCTGTCAGCTCCGGTCCGGACACGGCCCTGCTGTCCACCGAACCACCCCTTCAGAACGAAAGAGGCTGATATGGCCGTCCGACTCGAACCACACCGCTCCATCCCGGAGGCCGTGGTGCTGCGGAACGCCCGGATCCTGGATCCACGCAGCGGCGACATCGCAGCTCCCCAGAGCATCATGACCCGCGACGGCCGCATCGAGGAGATCTCGTCCTCAACCCGGACCGTCTCCGGGGCCGTGGAGGTGGATGCCGGCGGGTTCACCGTCCTGCCCGGTCTCATCGACTCCCACGCGCACGTCACCCAGTCCTCCGGCGACTTCCAGGAGATCCTGTCCTGGACCCCCGACTATCACGCGGCACGCACCGCGAGGGTGCTGCACGAGATGCTGTTGCGAGGCTTCACCCTGGTGCGGGACATGGGAGGGGCCGACAACGGGCTCGCCCGGGCCGTGGACGAGCGGCTGCTCACGGCGCCCCGTCTCAAAGCGGGCGGACCCATCTTCGCCCCGACAGGCGGCCATGCACTCACCGAGGTGGTGGACGGCGAGGTGGAGATCCGCCGCGCGTTCCGGGCTCGGTTCCGCGACGGGGCGGACCACATCAAGATGACCCTCTCCGGCGGTGTGATCTCCAAGATGCGGCTCGAAGCGCTGGCGTTCTCCGAGGAGGAGATCCTCGCCGCCGTCGACGAAGCCAGACTCGCCCAGCGTTACATCGCAGCCCATGTCTACACCGCCGAAGCCGTCTCGCGGGCGTTGCGGCTGGGCGTCCGCACCATCGAGCATGGAAATCTGCTCGACGAGGAGTGCATCCGCCTGTTCCTGGAGAAGGACGCTTACTACGTCCCGACGCTCGCCACCTACTGGGCGATCCTCAGCGGCGCCACCGGCCATGGGCTGGCCCCGGAGAAGCGGGCCGCCGTCCAGGACATCTTCGAGCGCGGACTCGAATCGATCTCCCTGGCAGCGTCTGCAGGAGTGAAAATCGGCTATGGCACCGATCTCCACGGCGAAGGACTGCCGTTCCAGTTGGAGGAATTCCGGCTCCGGGCCCGCGTACAGGAACCGCTGGAGATCATCCGTTCAGCCACGATCGTGGGCGCGGAGATCGTCGGCGAGTCCGGAAAGGCCGGCATCGTGGAGGAAGGCGCCTACGCCGACCTCATCGCGGTGGACGGTGACCCGCTCTCCGACATCGGAGTCCTCGCTGATGCCTCCTCGCGCAGGATCATCATGTCCGGAGGCGATCTGCTCCCCTTGCCCTGAACCGGCCCACCGCGCCCCCTGCCGCTAGGCTGCCCTCATGGGGAACATGGCGTACGACGGCGGGGGCGCGGGTCAGGCGCCGGTCATCCCGGGTCTGCATCCGGAGACTCAGGAGTTGCTGGCCAGACGATATGGGCGGCCGGACAATAGATACGGACGACGACCCGCGGTGAGGTACCCGGTCAAGACTTTCGTGATCGGCTGGCTGGTCTCATACGGAACGCTCCTGGCCCTGTTGTTGATCTTGTGGTTCTTCTGGTCCGTGGCTCCACCGGAGGCACTCTCGCCTGGCCAGGCCCCGTCGGCCACAGCTCTCCTCGGCAGCAGCCTCATGATGTTGGTGTACATCCCGCTCTTCGCGGCGTTCCCCGCACTCTTCGTCGGGGTACCGGCCGCGCTGGGCGTCGTCTTCGCACTGCGCAACGTGAGAAATCAGTGGTGGCACATCCTCGGATTCGCTGTCGCTGGGTTCCTCACACCGGCACCCATGACGCTGCTCGCCGCCGTTGGTGGCGGCGGCGACTCGTTCGGCACCGGGGTCCTGTTCGGCAGCGCCGGGGCGCTGTGCGCCGTCGTCGGCCGCCTGGCGATCTGGAAGCTGGTCGAGGTGACGCCGCCCGCGGCTCCGGTGCCCTGGCCACCACCAGCCGAACAGGCTGTTGAGAAGTAGCCCCCTGTGAAGGACTGCAGACAGGTAGGTGCACAGCAGTGTCCGGTGGGAGTCGACCACCGCAGCCCGAGATCCCAGCTCTCGGCCGGGCCGCCGTTGCAACCAGGACGGAACCGGCATGATCGCCAGACTCAGCGCGACGGTCACGATCCCTGCCGCCGAGTGCTGCGCCTCAACGCCGCCCGTCGACTTCCTTCCACCCAGATTCCCTTGCATCTTCCCAGGGGGTGGTGCGTTGGTGGATTGAGACCGCCACCGTTAGTGGCATGGCGATTGCAGCCACACAGCGGACGACGAGGTCGGGCCGGCGTATTCCCTCGAGGGCGTGAGGGGCCATGTAATACTCTTGCCATGACGACCCAGCCACCACCGGAATTCTCTGGCCCCGTGGGGGCAGGGTCTTGGCCGGGCGTTCTCAAGCCGACCAGGTCAGGTGCACAGATCGCAGACTTGATCGCAACGATCATCTTGATCGTTGTCGGCGTCGTCGGATTCGCTTTCCTCGGATTCCTGACTCTTTTTCTCTCGATGATGTCTGACGGGTGCTACGCGGACCGATGTAATACAGGCCTGATGTCGGCCGGGTGGTTGATAGCTCTTGCCGTACCGCCCGCAGTCTTTGTTGGAGCGGTCATTTGGACAGTCATCCGCCTCGCCCGTCGCAAGACCGCTTGGTGGGTCACCCTTGCCAGCGCCGGCCTCTCCATCCTGATCTGGGCAGCGGGTGCCGGCCTCATGCAAGCGGGCCTTGGACGCTAAGAGGTGTTCCGCCGCCTTTTGCCCAGCCTCCCAGACCCCACTCGCCGGAAGGGATTAGCCGGCCCGCCGTCAGCCGGTTCAGGCTTCGGCTCTGAAGTTGACGCCCACGCTGGGCCCCTGAGCGAAGTAGTGCCGAAAGGTGTAGTACAGCGGAGTCCATCGCTCAACGTCGATGTGGGATGTGCCCGGGATGATGATCGGCTCATGGGCATGCGTTCTCAGGATCCGAGCGTGAACGACCACGGCGTCGTCGGTGTCGTCGAGCGGCGCCGAGCGGATGACTCTCGCCTCGATCTGGACCGGACACTGCGCTATGCGGGCAGGTTTCACGCGCTCACTCGGCAGAGGGTCGAAGCCGCCGAGCCCCCATTTGTCAGGCTCGTGGCGGTACGCACGTCGTTTGGCCTCAGGCACGATGGCGGCTCCGGTGGTCGGGGCGATGCGTTCAATGGCGGCGGCCGCATCATGTGACGGCAGGTTGATCACCAGTTCAGGGTGCTCTTCCAGATTACGCAGTGCCTGCCCGCCGCGACCCAGGCCTAGAACATAGGTGTCGCCAAGGGCCCATCCGGACGAGACAGGGGTGATGTTCGTCGTCCGCCCATCGGGCATCAGAGTGCTCAAGAGCATCACCGGCGTTCCGAAGTAGTGCACTGACGGCGAAATCACGACTGAAGAATCCATGGTCTGAAGTCTGCTGCCGGAACACTTCGCGGTGCTCCGAATCGTGATCGGCCTACACTCGGTGACATGAACAGCGTCAGCAGGCCGGGCCTCGCAGGCACCGCGGCTCTCCTGGCGAATGAAACACGGGCGTCCATCATGATGAGCCTGCTGGATGGCCGGGCGTGGACGCCCACTGAACTCGCCGACTCCCTCACGATAGCCCGCCCCACGGCCACCGAACAGCTCCACCGCCTGGTCGACGCCGGGATGCTCACCGAGGTCCGGCAAGGCCGGCACCGGTATGTACGCCTTGCGAACCCCGCCGTGGCGGATCTCGTGGAGTCGCTCGCGGCCTTCTCCCAGATGTCAGTCCCGGCTGCCGCGACTCTTCGCTCGCAGCGTGCGGACAAGGCCCTGCGTGAGGCGCGCACCTGTTATCGCCACCTGGCCGGACGACTGGGTGTGGCCCTGACCGACGGCATGCACCGCTGCGGATATCTGCACCCCACGTGGACCCTGACGGCGGCCGGCCACAGCTGGTTCGAGATACTCGGGGTGGACCTGCCAAGGACGTCCATTCGGGCTTTCACCCGCCCCTGTCTGGACTGGACCGAACGGAGGGACCACCTCGCCGGCACCGCCGCGGAGGCGCTGCTGGCTACTCTCCTCCGCAGACAATGGCTCGTACGCCTCGGCGGCACTCGAGCGCTACGACTCACTCCCGAGGGATCTTTGGCTCTCGGCCCCGTGCTGAACGACCCCGACCACTGACGGCGGCCCGGAGGCTGCGTCCGCATTCTGAAGGCGTCCAACACCGGATGTCCACCAGTGGCACTTCCAGCGGCTCAGGGCCGCCTACCCCCGGACATATCCTTCCGCATAGAAATTGCCACCATTCTTACCTTCCACGTGCGCGTTGAAATAGATGGTGTGGTCCGGCGCATAGATGCGGAGCGCGTCGGTCCGGTAAAGGAAGTCCCCGAAGTCCCATCTGAAGCCCCCGTCACGGGACTGAATGTCCAGCTTCACGTAGGTGCGCACGCCGTATGCGGGACCCGCTTTGATGAGGATCGCGCACATGTAGTTGCCTTCGCGGTAGACACCGACCCGGCCGATGACCGTTCCGGATCCGTTTTTGACGTACTTTGTGGAGACATAGCTGCCCGAGCATGAGCTCGAGGACGTCGCGGCATTGGAGGCTGCTGGCATGGCGACGATCAGACCGGCGGCGATGAGAAAGGTACTGAGGAGAGCGGCGAAGCGCTTCTTGATGGATTTCATGGTTTCCCTGATCACTTGAGAGTACGGGGGCGGACGCCCCCAGGGGCGGTTCTCGTTGTCTCCAACAGTGGCGGTGAACCACCGGTGAGGCACCGAGCATCGGACAGGAGCGAGAGAGCTCGCTCCTGTGTGGCTTGGGCAGAGCTTTACCCGGTGCTCGTCTGAGCGGCGGGCTGCATTCCGGCCTCAGGTGCGTTGATGATCTCCCGCAGCGCTGCCAGGTGGGTCAGGTAGGCGTGGCGGCCGACGTCGGTCATCGATAGGCGGACTCGCGGGCGACCACCGCGGGTGATCCGTTCCTCGCTGAGGTAACCGGCGTCGACAAGCTGGGAGAGTTGTTTGCTCAGCGCGGACTTGGAGATCTCCAGCCGCCGTTGAAGTTCGCCGAATTCCACATGTGTCGCGGCACTGGCGATCGCGCAAATGCGCAGTCTCTGAGGGGCGTGGATCAAGTCGTCAAAGCGAGGTTCATCAGGCATGGAGGAACGCCTGTCGGTACTGGCGGCCCATGCCGAGAGTGACGACGGCGGCAATCGCCCCGGCGATCACCCACAGCCAGGCAAGACCGGTCCCCAGAGCCACTGCGGCGGGGATCCCGGCGCCCAGCACGATCAGGCACAGGTAAGGGAACGCCCGGCGCAGGTCCGGTGCGACGAATCCGTACCCTGGCCGCAGGAAAACCCAGCGGGCGCCGACGGCGATGATCGCAGCGGCGCACAGCAACGCAGCCCCACGCACGTACTCCGCCGGCAACAGCTGGACCCAGAACAGCAGTGCCAGGAGGGCGGCTTGGAGCGCGAAAAACACCCACGGCAATGGAGGGTTACGAGTGGCGTTCTCCGCGTCTGCGGCCTCATCAAGCCACCGGCGAGCCTCGCTGTCGTCCGGGAAGTCATTGTAGGTTTCCATGTCGGAAACTCTACCTGAGAGTTTCCGACATGGAAACCTATATTTGGATGGACGATCGGGACTCAAGTAACGATGGCTCAGTGGCCCGGAGGCAGGAAAGCACCCCCGGCCCGTGTTACAGATCCGCGAACGACTCGCCTTCCCTGAAGCGCACGCCGTCGTCGTCCGCCTGGCGATCTGGAAGCTCGGCGGCGACCCCGCCCCGGTTCAGGCGCCGTAGCTCGGTTCCCGGCGCTTGATCGCCCTGATCACCAGTGAGGTGACCGGGACCAGGACGTATTCCACCAGGGTCTTGTAGAGGAAGCCGACCAGGACGTAGTTGATGAAGGTCGGGGCGTCCGTGATGCCGATGACCGGTGCCGCGATGGAACAGAAGATGAGCGTGTCCACGAATTCACCGGCGCCCGAGGAACCCATGAGTCGTGCCCAGAGGCTCTTCTCACCGGATCTCGCCTTCATCTTCACGAGAATCCAGGAGTTGATGGTCTGGCCTGCCAGGAACGCGACCAGGGAGGCCAGCACGATCTGCGGGACCGGGCCCAGCGCGCCTTCGAGCGCGGCCTGCTTCGAGCGTCCGTAGTCGTCGTCGAAGCCGGGCAACAGGATGATGACCCAGTAGCAGAGCGACGCGAAGATCGAGAGGACGAAGGTGCTGATGATGGCCTTGCGGGCCACCTTGAAGCCGTACACCTCGGAGATGACGTCACCGAGGACGTAGGCGAGCGGGAAGAGGAAGAAGCCTCCATCGGTCACGATCGGCCCGAACACCACACCCTTGGAAGCGCCGATATTGGACAGGATCACGATCACCGCCATGACCGCCAGCAAGATCCCGAAGAAGGGGCTGCCGGTGGATGCGTAGTGGGCCTTGCCTGCGGGCGCGGGGGCCTGCGTGTTCGCGCTCATGAAGTTCTCATTCCTAGTGGTTCGCCAAGGCCGGACGGCCCCGCTGTATTAGCACTAATGGCGATGGTTCCGGAGAATCACCGCCCACCATTGTTTCACGGGCCATGTTGGACATATGCATGGGGAGGACTCACCATGGTCAGTACGGCAGACACAAGGATATTTTGTCCTCACAACCTCGGCATCATTCCGTCGTTGTCACCGTGGAGACAGGATGGACATGACACAAGGACAGAGAACACTCACTCTGAGCGCCCCGGCCTGGAGGCTGGCTGTGCACCACGCCTCCTCATCAGATGACCGGAGCGAGCCGATCGAACAGCGCCTCGGGATGCGGGAAGCAACAGCACTGGCCGCCCTCCCCCTCGACGTACGCAACCGGCTGGACACCGAACTCCGAGAAGCCGGCATTCTGGATTCCGCTGGAGAGCTGACCACCGATTGGCTGCGTGCTCTGCGCGCCGCGATTGAGGCACCGATCAAAGCGAACCTCATCAGCACCGGAGACGGCATCAGGACTCACTGCGAGCTGGCGCTTTTCGACGGCCTGGGGCTCTCCGTCGATGCTTCCCAGCCCGTCCCTTCGAACGATGGCGCCGCCCTTCCGGGGAGCACGCCTGTAGTGGTGACACTTTTCACGGGCGAAGAAGCATGGGAGGTTGTCGAGCGCACCCTCCCCCCGTTCCCTGAATTGACGTCGACAGAGAGCGGGGGTGCTCGCGAACTGGGACGCCGCGAGATCGGGGAGGACGCGATGGAGGCCCTGGAGCAATCGGCCCGAGCGACCGTTCAGTTCTCCCTGACGGCTCCCGGCTACCAGGCGCTTCATCTGTGGTTGCTTGACGAACACCTGGAGGAGGCGCGGGTTCGCCGTACCGGGGACGGCGAGCAGCCTGCAACCGTCTTGATCAGACACCAGCCCGGGGCCATCGCTCGCCAGTTCGTCTGGGACGTGTTGGGCGGCTATCAAGCAGTCGACCACCTCGCCGGGGATGAAAGCGAGGTGTCCCGATGAGCATGTTCGGAATGGATATCGAACAGGGTAAAAGCCTGAGCCGCTCGTTCCGCGTCGCGGCGGAACGGCTGGATTTTCTGGGGCGCGAACTGACACCCATCATCGCGTCCAGTCCGTGGAGCGGACCCGACGGACAGCGTTTCAAGAGTGACTGGAACGGACACCGCCAAGTTCTCATGAGTACGTCCAGGGCCTTGCGCGAAGCGTCACAGACTCTGCAGCACAACATTGACGAACAACAGTTCGCCAGCAGCGCTGCCACCAGTGGGGTCAATGCGCCGCTACCGGGGGAAAGCCCGTGGCAGTGGTATGGCAGGCTCCTGGCCTCGGGTGAGTCCAACGGTTCGGAAGCAAAGTCCAGTCGCGGGGTCGTCGGCGGACTGCTGCACGGAGCCAAAGACAAAGTCGGCGGGTTGCTGCACGGGGCCAAGGACAAAGCCGAAGATGTCGTCGACGGCGCCAAGGACACCGCCGAGCATGTCGCAGACGGCGCTCAGGACGGGTTCTCCTGGTTGAGAGACCGGGGCGTGGATGTGGCTGAGGGAGCCAAGGACGGGGCGGGGAACGCCTGGGACTGGGCTAAGAACGGATCTCATTCGCCCCTCAACAACATTCCGGATGCCGTCGGGGATGTTCTAAACGACTCCCTTGACCTCGCCAAGCTGCTGCAGTGGGACCCTCTCGTCCACGGTGAGCTTCCATCGATCTCTCAAGTCCTCGCCGGTGCGACAAAACTTACAGGTTCGGGACTCAACCTTGGTTCCGTACTCTTCTCAGGAGGCATAAATCACCCCCATATTCTCGACGACGGCCATCCGACTGCCGGTCCACCAGTCCCTGTCGGGGTGGGTTCCGGGGGTTCCAACACTCCTGTTCCCGAGCACCTGGAGGACATCCTAGGAGGGGTCACCAAGGCTTACGGGGACGAGAAGAATGACGGGTCCACCGTCCGCATCACCGAGGTAAACAAGCCCGGACAGGGCCCGGCTTACATCGTGAGTATCCCTGGCACCGAATCATGGGATCGGCAGACGGGTGACAATCCGCTTGATCTCACGGGAAATCTAACAAGCGTCGCCAACGGCGAGTCGACCGCCACCAAATCGATTGAATTGGCTCTGGACCAGGCAGGAATTCCTCGCGACGCTCCTGTGCTTTTGGTCGGTCACTCACAGGGAGGGATTATCGCCGCCGACCTCGCCTCGAACGATGAATTCACCGATAAATACAACGTGACGAACCTGATCACCTATGGGTCTCCTATTGACTCCGTCAGTGTTCCGGACAATATCGACGCGGTAGCCATCCAACACGATAAGGACGTAGTGCCACGACTTGACCTAGGGAACCACAAGTTCAGTACCGTGGCTGGCGTGCCTCTAATACCCTTCGGTAGCGAGAACAACGCGACCGTCGTCGATCTGAAAAGTCCCGCCGGAATTGGCGACCCCAAGGCCAATCACGACTACGGAAAGTACGCTACCTCCGTTGGTGAGGCAGAAAAATCCGGGCCGCTGAATGACTACAAGAATCTTCCCTCAACTCAGCGCTTCCTCACGGACGACCCCGCTCAGGTCTCCTCCACCAAATCCCAGATCGGCCGCAAGCAGTAAGCACCACTGCCCGTCCGCCTCACCGCCGTCGTCGTCCACTGTTCTTCCGCACAACGCCGCACCCGGACAGGAATGGGAGGATGGTCACATGACGTCGTCCGAACTGCACTCCTCGTCCCCCGCCATCGCGCTGACCATCGCCGGTTCCGAAGCCACCGGTGGCGCAGGCGCCCAGGCCGATCTGAAGACCTTCCAGGAGCTGGGCGTCTTCGGGATCGCGAACCTGACCTGCATCGTGTCCTTCGACCCGAAGGACAATTGGAATCATCGCTTCGTGCCGGTGGACCAGCAGGTGATCGCAGACCAGCTGGAGGCGACGACGGCGGCGTACGGCACCGGCTCGGGCGCCGACAGCGTGCTGGACACCGTCAAGATCGGCATGCTGGGAAGCCCGGCCACGATCTCCACCGTGGAGAAGGCCTTGCAGGACGGCGGATTCCGCAACATCGTGCTGGACCCGGTGCTGATCTGCAAGGGCCAGGAACCGGGGCACGCCCTGGACACGGATCAGGCCTTGAAGTCGCAGATCCTGCCCTTGGCGACTTTTGTCACGCCGAACCACTTCGAGTCCGAGTCCCTGTCCGGGATGACGATCTCCACCGTCGAAGAGCTGGTGGCGGCGGCCAAGAAGATCCACGAGCTCAGCGGAGCGGCGGTCCTGGCCAAGGGCGGGGTCCGGCTCTCCGGTGACGAAGCCGTCGACGTCTTCTATGACGGGCAGACCCTGGAAGTGCTGGCAGCTCCGAAGATCGGCGAAGTGGCCGTCTCCGGCGCCGGCTGTTCACTGGCCGCGGCGGTCACCGCCGAGCTGGCCAAGGGCGCCACTCCCCTGGAAGCGGCTCGCACCGCCAAGGCGTTCGTGACCCGGGGCATCCAGAACCGCGTCGCCTCCGGCGCCCCGTTCACCGCCCTGTGGCAGGGCGGGATCGCAAAGGCCTGACCCCCTTCGCGAAGTTACAGCTGGTGCCCCTAAAACCAGTTCATAGGGGCACCAGCTGTAACTTCGCGGGCGCAGACTAGCGGCTCGTCGCCACGGTGCTCAGATCGGCCAGACCCTTTTCGAAGTCCTTGCCCACCATCTTGTCCATGCTGAAGACCTTGGCGAAGATCTTGGAGAAGAGGGTCTTGTTCTCGCCGCTCATGGTCCAGGTGACCTTGGTGCCGTCCCGCTCGGGGACGAAGGTGAAGAGCGTGTGATTGTTGTTCTTGAAGGGCTTCAGGAAGTGCAGATCGATGTCGATCGAACCCGCCCCGTCCGTGGAGGACTCCGGCGCGGTGGCCGCCTCAATGGTCATGTTCCCCGAACCGGCCTTCTTCCCCTCCCAGGAGTAGTGGGCGCCAGGCCCTGATTCCGGGCCGCTGTAGTTCTTGCTCATCGCCGGGTCCAGCTTCTCCCAGGGAGACCAGGCTCCCCACAGGTGGAAGTCGTTGACATGGGCGAAGACGTCCTGGGGCGCGGCGGGAATGAAAGCGCTGCGACTGACGGCGAAGGTGCTCATGGGTTCAGCCTAGGCCGGTCCAGGCCCCGCGTCACGGGGTGTCTTTCCGTGACGCGGGGCTCCGGCTCACACACCGAGCGGTTCACGGCCGGTGAACGCGATCAGCCGTTCAAGACTCCCGGCCGCTTCCGCGACGGGCACGGCGTCCGTGAAGCTTCCGCTCTTGCGCACGCCGTCGGTGATGAGGACGTGAGCGGTCTTCTCGACGGCTGCACTCAGTTCATCCGCCACCTGGATCGGCAGCTCGCAGGCCGTGGCGAAGTCCCAGGCGTGGACCAGGAGTTCGATGTTGAGAATACGGGCCGCGATCTCGGCGGGCACCTCCCCCACCCGCAGGGTGACCGTTCCCTCCAGACCGCGATGGGAGTAGGCCTCCAAAGCGGTCTGGGCCAGGCCTGCGATCCGGGCCTCCAGCCCTGCCTCGGCGCGGTCCACCGGATCCGCCCCGGCCGCGGCACCCACGGTGAGCAGCGATCCCGCGAGATGATCAGCCAGCTGGGAGACCGTGAAGTCACTGCACGGAGTCGGCCGGTCCAGATCGTCCGTACCGATCCGGCGCAGCACATCCAGGAGTACCGCCAGCGCGGACTCCGCAGTGTTCACGAGGGCGAGGTCCTGGGGATAGGCGGCCCACGGGTCGGGGCCGGCACCCACTCCGTCGGCGGCGACCGCTTCGAGCCGCTCCATGAAGTGGTCCCAGCCTTCGGTGTGCCCGGGGAGCTCCTCGGCCGTGAGCCCGTCGTGTTCGAAAAGCACCTCCGTGCCCGCGCCGGACGGCGTGAAGGTCACGGTGACGGTGGAACCGTCCGCGGAGGGGCTCATCCCCTCGCCTTCCCAGCCGAAGCCGAAGACCACGCGGCGGCCGGGTTCGATCTCCTTGAAAGTGCCCACGGCATGATGGCCGGGGGTCACGGTCCAGCGATACTCCCCGCCCACCCTGAGATCGACGCGGGCCACCACGGTCTGCCAGCGCCTGAGCCGGTCCGGTTCCGTGACCAAGGCGAAGGCTTCGTCGGGAGTGATCGGAAGAAGAAGGGTCTTGCTGTATTTCATGGCGAATCCTTTGTGAGGTCTTCCGCAGCGGAAGCGGTCTTCCGGGCGGCGAGGAGTTCCGCATCCCGGGCCAGTAGCTCCAGTTCCGCGTTCCAGAACTGTTCCACCAGGGCACGGAGCCGGGCCATCCCGGCGGGGTCGAGGCTGTAGTAACGGCTCCTGCCCTCTTTACGCGCCACCACCAGATGGACGGTCTCCAAGAGCAGAAGATGCTGAGAGATGGCCGAGCGGGTCACGGTGAAGTGCCCGGCCAGTTCAGTGACGGTTCGCTCGCCGGACGCAAGAAGTTGCAGGAGCCTGCGTCTATTCGGCTCCGCTGCGACCTCCAGTGCATCCGGCATGTTCAATACGTTAGTAATCACTAACTCATTAAGTCAAGACCCCGCAATGCCCAGCCCGGTCCACGCGCAATACCCGCGCGCAAACAAGAGCACTAGGCCGCCGCCGGCACTGGACCACCGCCTCGCCTGTGGACGAAAAAACACCCACTTCACCACGCTGGCGAATGAGAGTGATCAAGCTCGCATACATTGACACATATATATGTCATCATGGTGGAATATTCATTCTGTCATGGAGGAATGTCCTCCCACACGAAGATCTCCTCGGAAGCCGCCAAGGCCCTCGGCCAGCGTTTACAGGCTCTCCGGGCGGACTTCGGTTGGACTCAGGCCGAGGTGGCGGACTTCGCAGGAATGTCCCGCCCTTATTACCGCACCCTGGAACTCGGCTACCGCGACTACGGCGACCGCTCCGCGTCGAACCCGACCGTCGCCAACCTGCTCGCACTGGCCCGCGTCTTCAAGGTAGACGCCCGGGAACTCATCGACGTCGTGCAATCGAACGATTCCTGAGCACCTCTCCATGACCGCAGCCTAACGGTCCCCACTGACAGAAATTTCGGGCCCCGCAGGAGACATCCTGCGGGGCCCGAACTGTCAGTGAGACACAGCGCTCAGTCTCTCCGGCCGTCCACCAGGCGCGGCACACCCAAGGGGTTCTCGTCCCGCAGGGCTTCCGGCAGGAGGTGCTGCGGGAAGCCCTGGTAAGCCACCGGACGCAGGAAACGCTCGACCGCGGCCGTGCCCACCGAGGTGCTGCCGGACGCTGTGGTGGCCGGGTACGGCCCGCCGTGCTGCTGGGCGTACGTCACCGAGACGCCCGTGGACCACTGATTCCACAGCACCCGTCCGGCCTTGCGGGCCAGGATCTCCACCAGCCCGGCCACCTGGCAGGCTTCGGTGCCATGGATCGTGGCGGTCAGCTGTCCCTCGAAACTCTCCGCCAGCTCCAGCAGCTGCCGCTCGTCCGTGTACGTCACCACGACGGCGGTCGGCCCGAAGCACTCGGCCTGCAGCGCGTGCGGATCGGCCAGCATGTCCTCCGCAGTGGTGAGAAGCAGAGTGGGCGAGGGCGGATCGGCCAGCGGCTCCGGACCCTGAACCAGGACACTCAGGTGCGGATGCCGCTCCAGATCCTGCAGAACCTCGGTGTATCCGCCCTGGATGCGGTCGTTCAGCAGAGGGGCCGCATCCGGCAACGCGGTGTCCCGGAGCCGCTGCACCAGATCCGAGCCCGCCGGGACGAAGAGCGTGCCGGGCTTGGTGCAGAACTGGCCGGAGCCGAGGGTGAAGGATCCCACGAAGCCCTGGACGATCTCCTCCCCGCGCTCAGCTGAGGCCGCCTCCGTGACGAACACCGGGTTGTTGCTGCCCAGCTCCCCGAAGAACGGGATGGGCGTGGGGCGGGACGCCGCGATGTCGAACAGCGCACGACCGCCCGGGATGGACCCGGTGAAGGCCCCGGCCGTGATCCGGTCATCCCGCAAGGCCGCGGCACCGGCCTGGGTGCCGAAGAGCAGGCCGAAGGTCCCGTCCGGGGCACCCGCCCGGCGCAGTGCACCGGCCACCACCTTCGCCGTGAACCGGGAGAGCTCCGGGTGCCCCGAGTGGGCCTTGACCAGGACCGGGCAGCCCGCGGCCAGTGCCGAGGCGGTGTCTCCTCCGGCCACGGAGAAGGCGAAGGGGAAGTTGCTCGCGGAGAACACGAGCACGGGGCCCAGCGCGGTGCGGAACCGGCGCAGATCGGGGCGGGGCGCGCCCATGGGCCATTCCGGGTCCGCGTGGTCGATCCGGGCATCCAGATAGGCGCCGTCACGCAGCAGTTCAGCGAACAGCCTCAGCTGGAAGGTGGTGCGTTTGAGCTCCCCCTTGAGCCGGGCCGCGGCCAGCCGGGTCTCGGACTGGGCCACGGGGATCAGCTCCGGACCGGCGGCGTCGAGGTCGTCCGCCACCGCCTCCAGGAGGGTGGCCCGCGCGGCCGGGCGGAGGGCCGCCAGCGGTGCGGCCGCAGCGTGGACACCGGCGAGCAGGCGTTCAAGCTCCGCATCCTGGGTGGGTTCCGTCGTGCTGAAAGTCGTGCTGAAAGGGGTGGTGACGCTCATGGAGAATCCTTTCCGGGGAGTTCCACGGCCGGGCCGCGGAGAGGGAAATCGAAGAGGTGAAAAGCAGGTTCAGTCGCCCGGGGTGTCCAGCAGGGCGAGTTCGCCCAGCGGCACCGGGACCGCCAGGGGCCGCTTGGCACTTGATGCGAGGGAATCGGCGGACGCATCCCGTCCGGGGCCCGCCCCCAGGCAGGACGCGGCGAATCCGCAGACCCTGCCCTGGCACCAGCCCATGCCGGCACGGGTGAAGGATTTCAGGCTCCGGGAGTCATCCGCCCCGAGCCCGGTGCGGGCCTCGCTCACCTGTTCCACGGTGACCTCTTCGCAGCGGCACACGAGGGTTTCCGGGGTGAGCCATTCCTGCCATGCCTCCGGGACAGGGTGAGCCCGGTGCATCGCCTGGGCGAAGCGCCGGTGCCGGTCTCGGCGGGCGGTGTCCTGGGAGGAGAGCACGACGGCGCCCGCCGCCGCGGCACCGGCCGCCCGGCCCTCAAGGACCGCCAGCACGGCGCCACCGACGCCGGTGACCTCACCGGCCAGGTACAGGCCGGGCACCGAGGATTCCTGCTGCTCGTCCACGACGGCCACGAGGGAACCGTCGGCGTCCACCCGCGTGGCCACACCGAGTGCAAGCGGCAGTTCCATCTGCGGAGTGAAGCCCCAGCCGAAACCCACCACGTCGACGTCGTCGTACTGCCCACCGCTGCCGGGAATCGCGCGGCCCTGACCGTCCACCCGTGCCCAGCGGACGGACTCGACGCCGCGTTCCCCCTCGATCGAGGTCACGATCCTGCGGGTCTTGTACGGGATACGGTGCCGCGCGAACACGGCGGCGTATTCGGCCCCTTCCAGCGCCTTGCCCGGCACACCGAGCGCGGCCCGCCACTGGGGCAGCCAACCGCTCAGGCTGGAGGATTCCAGCACGGCGAGCACCTGACCGCCCGCCTCGGCGATGTTGGCCGCCACCGGCAGGAGGAACGGCCCGGTCCCGGCCACGACGAAGCGGCGGCCCGGAAGGGCACCGTTGGCCTTGAGGAAGGCCTGGACACCTCCCGCCGCCATGACACCGGGCAGCTCCCAGCCGGGCACGGGCAGTTGGCGGTCGTAGCCGCCCGGGCACAGGACCAGGCGCGACGCCCGCACCGTCTCCCCCGGCCCGCCCTCAGCCGAGGCCACGGTGTCCGTGGTCCGCAGCACGTAGCCGTCCTCGTCCCGGGAGGCCATCCAGACCTGGCGGCCCGCCAGGTAGGTGATCCGGCCTGACGCCCGGGCGGCGGAGAAGCGGCGGCGCAGCTCCAGGAACACCGACCAGTCGTGATGACCCTGACCGTCCGGTTCCACCCCGTCCTGCTCGGGGCGGTGCCTCCAGAACTGACCGCCGGGCTGCTGGCCCGCATCCACGACGGCGACACTCGCCCCGGCCTCCACCGCCTCCACCGCGGCAGCCAGCCCCGCGGGGCCCGCTCCGACGACGGCGACGTCCACGGTGAACTTTCCGCTCATGAGGTCTCCTCCGCCTCGGTGTCCGGCAGACTGCCGCGCACCTCCATCCCCTCGCACAGCGGAACCAGGCACGCCCGCTGATTGCTCACACCGTCCACCTCCACGAGACAGTCGAAACACACGCCGATCCCGCAGAACAGCCCCCGCGGGCGTTCTTCCTTCCGCGTTCCACGCCAGGCCGTGATGCCGTTGCCGACCAGTGCCGCTCCGACGCTCTGCCCTTCCGGGGCGCTCAGCTCGCGGCCATCGAAGGTGAAGCCGATCTCTCGTCCGGGGGAATTCACTGTGCCGCCTCCTCAAGGCTCGGATGCGCGGGGCTCCGCTCGCCGAAGCGCGCGGGCGCGAAGGGTGTCAGGTCCACGTCGGTGGGTTCCCCGGTCAGCGCCTGGGACAGCAGCTTTCCGGTGCCCACGGAGAGGCCGATGCCGGCGCCCTCGTGACCGGCCGCATGCCACAGCCCGGGAGCCCGCTCGTCCGGCCCGATCACGGGCAGATGGTCCGGGCAGTACGGCCGGAAACCGTGATAGTGCCGGATGGCCCGGACCGTGGAGAGGAAGGGGAAGAGCGCGGTGGCATTCCGGGCGAGCAGCCCCAGCGCCTCCGTACTGACCCGGCGGTCGAAGCCCACCCGTTCCCGGGTGGACCCGATCAGGATCGTCCCGCCCGGGGTGCCCTCCACCACCGGGGACCCCTGGAGCCCGGCATCGGAACTCCCGACATTGTCGATGTACTCGGCGGCGTAGACCTTGTGGTGGACCAGGGGCGGGAGCGGTTCGGTGACCATCACGAAGCCGCGGCGCGGCATGACGGGGACATTCACCCCCGCGAGCGCACCGATCTCCCCGGCCCAGGTGCCCGCGCAGTTCACGACGGCGTCCGCCCTGAAATCGCCACGCGTCGTGCGCACTCCGGTGACCCGTCCGCCGTCGCGCAGCACCTCGGTCACGGACGCTCCCGCGTGGAAGCGCGCCCCGCCGTCGACGGCCAGCCGGATCAGCTGGGCGGCCACGAGCATGGGCTGGACCTGGCTGTCTTCGGGATAGTAGGCGCCGCCCAGGGCGGCCGGGGTGATGTGGGGCTCTGTCGCACGCAGGGCGGCGGGATCCAGCTCTTCCACGGCGACGCCGAAACCACGCTGCACAGTCATGACCCGGTGCAGGGATTCCAGGCTGCTGGGCCGGGAGGCGACGATGATCCCGCCCTTCGCCTCGAACTCCCAGAGATGCCGGTGCTCCGCCAGCTCACCTTTCCAGACGGAGAGGGAGTACCGGGTCAGTTCGAGTTCCGGGCCGAGCTCCTTGTCCGAGACGAGGATGTTGCCCTCACAGGCCGACGATGTCCCGCTCCCGGGAGACCCCTTGTCCACGATCGTGACCGACAACCCCGCGCGGGTGGCGAAATAGGCTGTGGCCGCGCCCATGACGCCGGCGCCGATCACCAGGACATCGCTGGCCCTGCTCATGTGCTCTCCTAGGTCTGTGGTTCCTGATCGCCCGTGGCCCAGAGGCCGCGGGCGTGGCCGAGATGGCGCCGCATGAGGGCTTCCGCGCCCCCGGCGTCACCGGCCTCGATGAGGTCCAGGAGCTCGTGATGCTCCTGGGCGGAGTCCGCCAGCTTGTTCGATTCGCTGAGGCTCCGCAGGCCGTACATGCGGGTCTTCATGCGCAGCTGGGTGGCGAGTTCCACCAGCTGGCCGTTCCCGTAGTGGCGCAGCAGCTCCGCATGGAAGGCGCGGTCGGCTGCCAGGTACTCCGCGAGGTTGCCTTCCCGGGCCGCGCTGACGATCGCCTCCGCCAGGGTGTGCAGGCGCGGGAACGCCGTCTCAGGGATGCGCCCGATCAGCCGTCCCACGATGGGTGGCTCCACGAGAAGACGGATCTCGGTGATCTCGTCCAGCTCGGCGTCGCTCATGCCGGTCACCCGGAAGCCCTTGTTCTTGACCGTCTCCACCAGACCTTCGCGTGCCAGGTCCATCATCGCCTCCCGCACCGGGGTCGCGGAGACCCCGAAAGCGGTGCCGAGGGCCGGGGCGGAGTACAGCGTGCCCTCCTCCAGGGAACCCGCGATGATCGCCGCGCGAAGGGACTCGGTCACGGTCTCCCGCAGGCTCCGCTGCGGGCCGAGAGGGGCGAGGGGCAGGCCGGGGTTCGCGGTCATGGCAGACACTCCTAGGGCAGTCACGAGGTGTTACCCCCTTCATACACCACCGCCGCCACCACGAGGTCCTCCCAGGCCATGCCCACCCCGGCGTAGAGACACGGCTTCCCGGGTGTCCGGGTGACCTGGCCCAGCACCAGATCACGGAGGTTGCCCGGGGCGATCCGTTCCCAGTCGGCGGCACTGCGCGCCGGAATCAGATCGCCCGCCTCGCGCAGAGCCGAGGCCCGCCCTTCGACCACGACGTCGCTGCGCAGCACCAGCGCGGCATCCACCTCGCGCGCGTCGAGGCCATGCTGGCCCACCGCCGCGACCACCGCACCGGGGGCGACGCGCGCTCCGTCGAACAGCGGCGTGGCCGAGGTGGTGGCGCAGAGCACGACGTCGGCCGTCCCGACGTCGTCGGCCGTCTGCTCCCTGACCTCGACGCCCTCTGCGGCCAGGGTCTCGATCAGCCGGCGGGTGCGCTCCGGAGTGCGTCCGGCGACCCCGAAGGTGGCTCCGGGGATGAGAGCGTGTGCGGCGCGCAGATGGTTCAGGGCCTGCACACCGGCCCCGAACACCAGCACGTGCGGACGCTCCGGGGCAGCATCGGGGGCTGCTGCCAGCAGTCTCGTAACCGCCAGCAGTGTCGTGGCGGGGGTCCGGACGGCGGTCAGTTCGGTACCGTCCAGCACGGCGAGCGGAGCGAGCGTGTCCGAGTCGTAGAGAACATAGACGCCCTGGATCTTCTCCAGGCCGCGGGCCGGGTTCCCGGGAGCGACGGTGAGCGCCTTGACCCCGCTGTAACGGCGGTCCGCAGCCGGCATGATGAGGAACTCCCCGCCCGGAGCGGGCGCGAAGATCCGTGGACTGTCCGACTCCGGGTCGGTCCCGTCACGGAGGGCCTGGGCGAGCGCTTCCACCGCCGTCGTCCATCCCGCGGCGGCACGGACCGCGGCGTCGTCGAAGTACGGAAGGCTCACAGCAGGAAACCTTCCGGGAAGGGGTCCGTGGGGTCCAGGAAGTACTGGGCGGTGCCCGTCACCCAGGCCCGGCCGGTGACCGTGGGAACCACGGCCGGGCGGCCTGCCACCTCGGTCTCCTCGACCAGACGGCCGATGAAACGGGAGCCGATGTAGGACTCGTTCACGAAGTCCGTGTCCAGGGCGAGCTCGCCACGGGCGTGCAGCTGGGCCATCCGGGCGCTCGTCCCCGTGCCGCAGGGCGACCGGTCGAACCAGCCCGGATGGATCGCCATGGCGTGCCGGGAAAGCTCCGCGGTCGAACCGGGCGCCTTCAGATAGACGTGGTGGCAGCCGCGGATGTCCGGCCGCTCCGGGTGGACGGGCTCGTCGGCCGCGTTGATGGCCTCCATGATCGCCAGGCCGGCCTTGAGCAGATCGTCCTTGCGGGAACGCTCGAACGGCAGGCCCAGGGCGTCCAGCTCAACGACCGCGTAGAAGTTGCCCCCGAACGCCAGATCGTAGGAGACCGTCCCGTACCCGGGAACCTCCACCTCGGCATCGAGCCGGTCCACGAAGGAGGGGACGTTGCGGATCGTCACCGACTCCGCGTGCCCGTCCGTGACAGCGACTTCAGCCACCACCAGTCCGGCCGGGGTGTCCAGCCGGACGGTGGTGACCGGTTCCACGACATCCACCATGCCCGTTTCCACGAGCACCGTGGCCACACCGATCGTGCCGTGACCGCACATCGGCAGCAGGCCGGAGACCTCGATGTAGAGCACACCGAAGTCCGCGTCCGGCCGGGTGGACGGTTGCAGGATGGCCCCGCTCATGGAGGCGTGGCCCCGGGGCTCGTACATCAGGAGGGTGCGGATCCAGTCGCTGTGTTCCATGAACCAGAGGCGTTTCTCCGCCATCGTGGCCCCGGGGATGGTTCCCACGCCGCCGGTGATGACACGCGTGGGCATCCCCTCGGTGTGGGAGTCCACGGCGTAGAAAATCCTCTTCGTCCTCATGCTGCGCTCCCTCGTTTCATCGAGTGCTCCGTAACTGTCCTTTTAAGGCTCCATAACGACAGCTACGGAGCAATCGATGTCCGGTCCTACTTGTAACCCTTGGCCAGGACGGCTTCCGTGTCGCGGGTGATGGCTGCGACGGTTTCCGGGGACAGCGGGCCGCGCGGCGGACGGGTCACGCCGCCGCGCTGGCCCACGATGTCCTGGGAGAGCTTGATGGCCTGGACGAACTCGGTCTTGCTGTCCCAGCGCATGAGCGGGTGCAGTTCACGGTAGATCTCCCGGGCGCGGGCAAGGTCCTCACCCTGATCGGAGATGGCGAGCCGGTACAGCTCCATCGAGATCTCCGGGATGGCGTTCGGGTAGCCGGACACCCAGCCGACAGCACCGGCAAGGCCCAGTTCCAGCACGGTGTCGTCGGCGCCCATGATGATGTCGAGCTCCGGGGCGAGTTCCTTGATCTCGTAGGGACGGCGGACATCTCCGCTGAACTCCTTGACGCCCACGATCAGGCCCTCGCCGTGCAGTCGGGCGAGGAGCCGCGGGGTCAGATCGACCTTGGTGTCGATGGGGTTGTTGTACGCCACGATCGGCAGGCCGGCTTTGGCCACCAGACGGTAGTGCTCCACGACCTCGTCGTCGTTGGCACGGTAGGTGTTCGGCGGCAGGGCCAGGACGGACTGGGCGCCGGCTTCCGCGGCCTGCTCGGCCCAGCGGAGGGATTGCAGACCGCCATAGGCGCCGACGCCGGCCATTACGGTGAAGCCCTCCGGTGCGGCCTCGATGGCCGTGGTGATGACGCGGGCCCGCTCCTCGTCGCTGAGGGTCTGATACTCCCCCAGGGAGCCGTTCGGTGCCACGCCATCGCAGCCGCCGGCGGCGAGGAAGGCGATGTTCTGGGCGTACGCCTCGTAGTCGACGCTCAGGTCCGCGTTGAACGGGAGGGTGGTGGCCACGTGGACTCCGCGCCACGGCATACGGGTTTCGGTCATTTCCGGTTCCTTTCGATGAGGCGGCTCCGCGCCGGATGGGCGGCCGCGCTGTGAGTCACCTCACAGTATTTATATTACCATGTGACATTGCACAGGAGCTGGAGAAGATGCCGGGGCTTCCGCCCCGGCATCGGAAACGGGTCCCGTCAGCTGGCGGGAACCACGTACTGCGTGTCCGCGACCTTGCCGAGGCCTTCGGTGAGACCGGCCCCCGTGAGGAGCTTGGTGATGGACCCGTCCTTGCGCTGGGCCTCGATCCCGTCACTCAGGGCCTGCTTCAGGCTCGTGTTGCCCTTCGTGAGAGGGAAGGCGGCCTCCGGCGAGTGGGTGATCGCACCGACCCGGGGGTCCGGCTTGTCGTTCGCCAGGGACACCGTGATGCCCTTCGCGTCCTTGAACTGGAGCACCTGGACACCGTAGGCGTCCACATCGGCGTCGAGCCGACCGGCGTCGAAGTCGGCCTTGAGTTCGACGCTGCTGGGGTAGGTGACCAGCTTGTCGCCCAGGATCTTCTTCAGGTCCTCCACCCAGAGGTAGCCGTCGATCGTGCCCACCTTGTTCAGCTTCTCCAGATCGGCAACGCTTGTGGCTCCGCTCTTGGTGGCGATGCCCATGCCGTCCAGGTAGGTGGAGGCGGAGAAGTCCACCGCCTTCATGCGCTTCTCCGTCGCGTCGATGGTGCCGACCGCGAGATCGATGTTCCCACCGGAGATCGACTGGACGGCGTCCGCGTAGGTAGCCTGCTGATAGGCGGGCGTCAGGCATTCGTCCTTGGCGATCTTGTTGACGATGTCGATGTCGATGCCCGTCGGCTTGCCGCTGTTGTAGCTGCTGAAGGGCGGGATGTCGATCACGCCGATGGTGAGCTTGCCCGGCGAGACGGTCTGGACGTTCTGGTGTTTCGGTGTGCAATCGGACTGCGCCGCCGTCGAACCGGAGCCGCTGCAGGCCGTCAAGCCGGCCCCGGCCAGCAGGACGACGGCGGCCAGCACGCCGGGGCGCTTGAAGTTACGGATTTCCATGGGGTTTCCTCTCGGGAAAGGGGTTGGGAAGAGAAGCGAACGGATGTCTCAGGCGTGACGCGAGAGACGCTTTTCGAAGAAGACGGTGATCCAGGTAGCCGGGATGGAGATCACGGCATAGCAGAGACCGGCCAGCGTGAAGATCTGGAGGTAGTTGAAGTCCTGGCTGCCGATGTTGTAGGCCGATTTCATGAGTTCCGGCACGGCGATGGCGTACGCCAGGGACGTGCCCTGGAACATCTGGATGGCCACACCCATCAGCCCGGGGATCGCCGAGCGCATGCCCTGCGGCATGATCACCCGGAGGAAGGCGTCCCTGGTGGAGAGCCCCAAAGCCTGCGAGGCCTCCGTCTGCCCGCGGGCCACCGATTGCAGTCCGGCGCGGATGATCTCGCTCGAATACGCCGCCGCATTCCAGACGAGAGCGATGCAGGCGGCCTGGATGCTCTCAAAGGCGATGCCGAACTTCGGCAGGCCGTAGTAGACCAGGTAGAGGATGACCAGTGCCGGAGCGCCGCGACCCACCTCCACCACGACCAGGCCCAGGGTGCGGATCACCAGGTTCCGGTGCTGGACCATGAGGCTCAGCAGGAGCCCGAGGGGGTAGCCGAGCACGATCGCGACCGCGGCGATGAAGAGACTCACGCCAAGCCCGGACATCATCTGGGGAAGATAGCCGCCCCACTGTTCCAGCCAGCTCATGCGAAGACCGCCTTCCTCATACGGGCGTCCAGACGACGGGACAGATAGGCCACGGGCAGGCTCAGCGCGATGTAGATGATTCCGACGATCACGTACGGAAGAATGCCCTCCACCGTCGGATGCTGTCGCGCATAGGACTGCGACTGGAACACCATCTCGGCGACGATGATGGTGGACGCGATCGAGGAGTCCTTGAGCAGGCCCACCAGGTAGGTGGCGATGGACGGGGAGACGATCCGGAAGGCCTGCGGGATGACGACCCCGAAGAACGTGACTCCGCCGGAGAGGCCCAGAGCCTTGGAGGCCTCAAGCTGGCCCCGGGGCACGGCCTGGATTCCACCGCGGTAGATCTCTGCGAGATAAGCCACCGAGACCACTCCGAGGCCGACGATCGCGGCACTGATCGGGCTGAACTTGAAGGCGCCGAAATGGATGCCGAACTTCAGCAGGAAGAGCCAGACGATGATCGGCACACCCCGGATGAGATCCACGAGGAGGCGGGCGAGCCAGCGCAACGGCGCGAAGGGCGAGGTCAGGGCCAGGGAGACGGGAACCGCACCCACGATCCCGATCGCGAAGGCGGAGAGGGTCAGCAACAGGGTCATGGGCAGACCCTGGACGACCGCGATGAGCGCGTCCATCTCAGCGCTCCAGGACGGCGCGCAGGAAGCGCCGGGTGCGGGCCTCCTGCGGATCGCTCATGATGGCCCGCGGGTCACCCTGTTCGATGATCTTGCAATCGGCCATGACCACCAAGGTGTCTGAGACGTCGCGGGCGAACTGCATCTCATGCGTGACGACGACCATCGTCATGCCGTCCGAGGCCAGCTCCCGCATGACCGCGAGCACTTCCAGGCCCACCTCGGGGTCCAGTGCGGAGGTCGGTTCGTCGAAAAGCATGATGCTCGGATCCAGCGCGAGCGCCCTGGCGATGGCGATGCGCTGCTGCTGACCACCTGAGCAGCGGCCGGGGTGCTGGCCCGCTTTGTCGGCCAGTCCCACGCGCTCCAGGAGCTGGATGGCCCGTTCGTCCGCTTCCTCCTTGCTGCGGCCGAGAACACGCTGCTGAGGGAAACTGATGTTCTTCAGCGCGGTCATGTGCGGGAAGAGATTGAAGGACTGGAACACCATGCCGACGGCGCTGCGCAAGCGGGCCAGATCGCGGGGGGCGATGTTCTTACCGGGCTCGATGGTGTGGCCGGCCACGCGGATGGTGCCGCCATCCGGCTGTTCCAGCAGGTTGATGCAGCGCAGGAAGGTACTCTTCCCCGCGCCCGACGGGCCGATCAGAGCCGTCACGGTGCCCGGTTCGACGTCCAGCGAGACATCGTCCAGGACCACATGGTCTCCGTAGTGCTTCGAGATGTGCTCCAGCTGGATACCGAGCCGAGGCACTCGGTGCGCTTCGGTGGGGGTAGTTTTCGCCATGCCCGTCTTCCCTGTCAGGGCCGGGTTGGGTTCCCGGCCTCTCAGCACTTTGTGATGTCCATCACGTGCTATGTGCAATGGTACATGTCACATTGATGAGGTCAAGGGTTTGCTGCTGAAGAATTTCCGGCCCGGCACCACCAGCGGCCGATACCAGCCGGACAGCACCGCCCAGGACGGCGTGAAACCGCGGGCTTTCTGCGAAAACAGTGGGCTTGATGCACTGTTTCGCAGAAGGCCCGCGGTTTCACGGGTACTGCGGGACGGGCGGAGACTCAGTGACCGGCGACCTCCACTGGTGCCTCCTCGTTCGCGAGGCCCGCCGCGCGACGGGTCTTGAGCTTGCGGCGCACCAGTGGCCAGAACACGGCGAGAACCGCCACGGAGACGAGGGAGGTCCACACCTGCGTCTGCCCGGACTCGCCAGAGAACAGCATGACGACGACGATCCCGAGTACCGCCGCGATCAGCAGTATCGCGAGCCATGGGTGCAGCCACATGCGAAGCTTGAGTGCCGCAGCCTCCTCGGCGGTCATCCGGGAGCGCAGGCGCATCTGGGTGAGCGCGATGAAGGCGTAGACGAAGAGCGCGACAAGACCCGCGGAATTCATGATGAAGTCGAAGATTCCCGAATCGGGAGCGGCGAAGTTGATGATGACCGCGGCATAGCCGCCGAGCGTGGAGGCGATGACGGCGGCCACCGGGACGCCCGAAGCCGATTTGCGCGCGATGATCTTCGGCGCATAGCCCTGTTCGGCGATGGAGGAGAACATCCGGGCCGCGGAGTACAGGCCCGAGTTGAGCACGGAACAGACGGCCGTGAGGATGACGGCGCTCATGACGACTTCAGCCCCGGGCAATCCGTAGAGACCGAAGAGGTAGGCGAACGGAGCCCGCTCCTTGGGATCGGGCAATTGATTCCAGGGAACGATCGTGACGATGAGCAGTACCGCTCCGACGAAGAAGATGAGGATTCGCCAGATCACCGTGCTGGTCGCCTGGCGGACACCCTTGGCAGGATCTTCGGACTCCGATGCCGCCATGACGGCGATCTCGGTGCCGAAATACGAGAAGATCACGATCGCCACGCCACCGATCACAGCCCCCGCACCGGCGGGCATGAATCCGCCATGCTCCCACAGATTGGGAATCGCGAAGTGGGAGTTCGGCCAGAGCCCGAAGGCGAAGAGGATGCCCACCAGAAGGAAGACCACGATGGCCGCCACCTTGATACTGGCAAGCCAGAATTCGGTCTCACCGAAGGACCGCAACGACACCAGATTGGAACCGGTGAAGATCAGCAGCAGGAGCACTGAGAAAACCCATTGCGGCACGCCGGGCATCCAGCCATGCAGGATCGATCCGCCCACCACGGCCTCATAGGCGATCACGCCCACCCAGAAATACCAGTAGAGCCACCCCACGAAGTACGCGGCCCAGTCCCCCAGGCCGACGCGCGCATACTCCATGAAAGAGCCGACCGCCGGCCGGGCCGCGGCCATCTCACCCAGCATGCGCATGGCGAGGAAGACCAGCAGGCCACCGATCAGATAGGAGATCACCGCCGCCGGGCCGACGGCATGGATCACATTGCCCGAGCCCACGAAGAGACTCGAACCGATGATCCCGCCCAGGGTGATCATCGTGACGTGCCGTGACCGGAGTTTCTTTCCGCCGCCGTCTGCTGGAGCCGCTGACATGGTGACCTCTTCCCTCTGTACGGATGCTGCGCCGAGCGGAAGCACGGCCGGCACAGCATCCTAGTTGAAGAGCGCTGTCGGGAGAGCACTGTTGAGAGAGCGCCGCTCAGAGATCACCATTGAGAGTCCACCCGGAGGACACGGACCCCCGCTCAGCCGTGTCGCGAGCGTTCAGGCTCGGGGCGGCGGGGCAGATCCGCCCAGACCACCCGCGCGATCCCGAAGACCGGACCCGGGGGCGGGGACCCATCCGTCGGGATCGCACGAGTGGCCCGGGAGGGCAGGCCCGGCCTCTGACCCAGCGACAGCCTGCGCGGTCCAGTCGCGCCCGTCGCGTCGGCGCGCCCGTTCCGGCCTTGATCATCCATGGCTCCACCCATCCATCGACGAAGACGGGAGATGTCCCATCCAGTTGTAGGACATTTATATATGTCATAGTGATGAATTACCAGTCCCCCGGATGATCTGGGGATGCTTCCGAGCATAAAAGCCCGCCCCGACAGGAATTCCAACGGCCAGGAATCCCCCGGAGCCTCTTACTCGTGCGCCGCCAGGAAGCTGTACACCTCGGTCTCGTCAACCCCGGGGAAGGCGCCCGGCGGCAAGGCCGCCAGCAGGTGCGAATGTGCCCGCGCGGATGGCCAGGCGTTGCCGGACCAGGCCTCGGCGAGGTCTCCGGGAGGCTGCTTGCAGCAGGACGGATCGGGGCAATTGGAGACCGAACGGACCGTCGTCTCCCGCCCACGGAACCACTTCACGTGGGCGTACGGGACCCCGACGGACAGGGAGAATTCACCGCCGGCGGATCTCTCCGTGCGAGCCGTGCACCAGAAGGTGCCCGCCTTGGTGTCGGTGTACTGGCTGTACGGGCTGAATTTGTCCGGCACCGTGAAGACGACCCTGCTGGTCCAGTTCTTGCAGCTGGGCTGTCCCTCGATGGAGCCGGTGTGATCCTTCGGGAAGATCACTCCGTCGTTCTCATAGGCCTTGTAGATGATCCCGCTCTGATGGGTCTTCTGGAAGTGCGTGGTGATGCCCAGATGATGCGTGGCCAGATTCGTGAAGCGGTGCGCCGCCGTCTCGTACGACACCGCGAAGTGGTCCCGCAGATCCTCGATGGCGATCTCCTTGGCCGCCTTGGCGTGCTGCAGGAATTCGACGGTGGCATCCTCCGGGAGCATGAGGGCCGCGGCGAAATAGTTGGTGGCGACCCGCTGGTGCAGGAACTCCCCATAGCTGCGGGGTGTCTCATGCCCCAGCACATAGTGCCCCAGGGCCTGCAGGAGCACGGAGCGCGGGTCGTGATCCCCGGACGAGCCTTGCGTGAGGTAGATCCGGTGATTCTTCAGATCCGTGACGCTGCGCGTTGAATGCGGCAGGTCCCCCACATGGTGCAGCGTGAACCCCAGATGCGCAGCAATGTCCGAAATGACGTACTGACTCAGAGGGCCGCCCGTGTAACCGACCCCCGTCAGCACCTTCTTGGCCTCGGCCTCGTACTCCGGGAAGTAGTTCCCCCGTTCGCGCATCATGACGCGCAGTTCCGTGTTCGCGCGGCGCGCCTCCTCCGGCGTCGCCAATTGCTCATTGAGCCGGCGTTCCAGCTCTTTCAGCAGCCCCAGCTGGGCTTCCAGCACATCGCTGGGCAAGCGCGGCCCGATCCGGATCGCCGGCAGGTTCAGCGACTCGTACAGCGCGCTGCGCTGGTAGCGCTCCAGCTCGATCTCCATCGCCGCCCTGCGGCTCGGCGGCTCCGCCCCGAGCAGATCGTCCAGTCCGACGCCGAGCGCTGCGGACAGTTGCTGAATGGCGCCCAGACGGGGCTCGCGTTTTCCGTTCTCCAGGAGGCTGAGCTGGCTCGGGGCCATGCCGACGACGGCGGAAAGCGCCTCCAGCGTCAGCCCGGCCTTCTTGCGCAGGTGCCTCACCCGGCGCCCCAGGGCGATGACATCCACCCCGCCGCTGTCCGCCAGCGGCACCGGCCGCTCGCGGTCCGCACTCCAGCCGCCGTGGACCTTCCGCTGCTCCATACCCGTCATTTTTTGAGAATACGCGAAGAAGTGCATTTCTTTCCACCACTTTTCTCTAGAGCGGGCGTGGAAAGTGCGGAAATCTTGAAGCACAGGAAAGAACGGCCCATCCGTTCATGAGCTCAGCGAAGAGCCCTATATGAGGAGACAGACATGACCGCAGAATTCAGCGCAGCACAGGGCACTCCCGAAGAGATAGCAGCCGCCCTGCAGCTCGAATGGTCTGCCAACCCGCGTTGGGAGGGCATCCAGCGCGACTACACGGCCGCCGACGTCGTCCGCCTCCGTGGTCGTGTCAGCGAAGAGCACACGCTCGCCCGCCGTGGGGCCGAGAAGCTCTGGGCACAGCTCCAGGACCAGAAGAGCCGTGGCGAGTACACCCACGCGCTCGGCGCCCTGACCGGCAACCAGGCCGTGCAGCAGGTGAAGGCCGGCCTCAAGGCCATCTACCTCTCCGGCTGGCAAGTCGCCGCGGACGCCAACAATGCCGCCCAGACCTACCCCGATCAGTCGCTCTACCCGGCCAACTCGGTACCGCAGGTGGTCCGCCGTATCAACAACGCGCTGCTCCGCGCGGACCAGATCGAGTTCTCCGAGGGCAAGCAGAGCGTTGAGGACTGGCTGGTTCCGATCGTGGCCGACGCCGAGGCCGGCTTCGGCGGCCCGCTGAACGCCTACGAACTCATGAAGGGCATGATCGCCTCCGGCGCCGCCGGCGTCCACTGGGAGGACCAGCTCGCCAGCGAGAAGAAGTGCGGACACTTGGGCGGCAAGGTTCTGATCCCCACTCAGCAGCACGTCCGTACGCTGAATGCGGCCCGTCTGGCCGCCGACGTCTCCGGCGTTCCGAGCGTGATCGTGGCCCGGACCGATGCCGAAGCAGCCACCCTCATCACAAGCGATGTGGACGAACGCGACGCCGAATTCATCACCGGCGAGCGCACGGCGGAGGGCTTCTACAAGGTCCGTAACGGGATCGAACCCTGCATCGCACGGGCCAAGGCCTACGCCCCGTACTCCGATCTCATCTGGATGGAGACCGGCACTCCCGACCTCGAACTCGCCCGCCGCTTCGCGGAGGCCGTCAGGTCCGAGTTCCCGGACCAGATGCTCGCCTACAACTGCTCCCCGTCCTTCAACTGGAAGAAGCACCTGGACGACGCCACGATCGCCAAGTTCCAGCGCGAGCTGGGCGCCATGGGCTTCACCTTCCAGTTCATCACCCTGGCCGGCTTCCACGCCCTGAACTACTCCATGTTCGATCTCGCCCACGGCTACGCCCGTGACGGCATGAGCGCCTACGTGGAGCTCCAGGAGCGCGAGTTCGCCGCCGAAGACCGCGGATACACCGCAACCAAGCACCAGCGCGAAGTGGGCACCGGCTACTTCGATCTGGTCTCCACTGCCCTGAACCCGAACGGCAGCACCCTGGCCCTGGTGGGATCCACCGAAGAAGGTCAGTTCCACTGAGGTTCCCTCGATATTTCTAAGGACAGTGACATGACCACCACCTTCGAGCTGACGGCTCAGCCGATCCGGCGCCAGGGCGAGATCCTGACCCCGGAGGCACTGCACTTCATCGGACAGCTGCACCGCGCCCTGGGCGAACGCCGCACCGAACTGCTGGACGCGCGGCACGGCCGCCGGGCCCGGATCACCCGGGGCGAGGACCCTGGATTCCTGCACGGCACCAGCCACATCCGGGAGGACTCGGCCTGGCGCGTCGCCCCGCCGGCCCCCGGCCTGAACGAACGCCGCGTGGAGCTCGCGGGCCCTACGGACCGCCGCACCACCATCAGCGCTCTCAACTCGGGCGCCTCGGTCTGGGTTGCGGACTTCGAGGACTCGCTCACCCCGTCCTGGCGCAACATCATCTCCGGTCAGCTGAACCTGGTCGACGCCCTGGAGCGGAGGATCGACTTCACGGCGTCCGATGGGACGGAGCTGCGCCTGAACGAGGGTCAGTTGCCCACCATCGTGATGCGGCCCCGCGGTCTGCACCTGCCGGAGAAGCACATTCTGGCGGCCGGCGAACCGGTCTCCGGTTCCATCGTGGACTTCGGGCTGTACTTCTTCCACAACGCCCACCGGCTCCTGAGCCAGGGACGCGGCCCGTACTTCTACCTGCCGAAGGTGGGGACCCATCAGGAGGCCCGCTGGTGGAATGACCTGTTCATCCTGGCCCAGGATCTGCTGGGCTTGCCGCAGGGCACCATCCGCGCAACGGTCCTGATCGAGACCATCACGGCGGCTTTCGAGATGGAGGAGATCCTGTACGAGCTGCGAGACCACGCCTCCGGGCTGGCCGCCGGCCACTGGGACTACATCTTCTCCCTCATCAAGACGTTCCGCACCCGCGGCCCGCGCTTCGTCCTGCCGGACCGATCCCAGATCACCATGGCCCAGCCGTTCATCCGGGCCTACTCGGAGCAGTTGGTGCACATCTGTCACAAGCGGGGTGCCATGGCGATCGGCGGCATGTCGGCCGAGGTTCCGAGCCGGCGTGACGCGGCTCAGAACGCCCGCGCCACCGCGGCGGTCCGGGCGGACACCACCCGCTTCGCGGTGGACGGCTTCGACGGCACCTGGGTGGCGCATCCGGACCTGGTTTCCTCGGCCCGTGAGGTGCTCGACGCGGCCCTCGGCCAGCGCCCGCACCAGATCGACCGCCGGCGCGACGACGTCGTGCCGGACGCCCGGGCTTTGATCGATCTGTCCCAGACCACCGGGACGATCACCGAGTCCGGTATCCGTTCCAATGTGGAGGTGGGCATCCGCTACATCGAGTCCTGGCTGCGGGGCAATGGCGCGGTGACCATCCGGCGGAACATGGAGGACGCGTCCACGGCGGAGATCTCCCGATCTCAGCTCTGGCAGTGGATCCACAACCAGGCCATCACGGACCAGGGCGAGGTGATCACGAGGGAATGGGTGACGGAGATCTTCGAAGAGGTGTACGCGAGCCTGGAGCGCTTCGAAGGCGATCGTTTCCGTGACGCCCGGGAGATCTTCGAGGAAGTGGCCCTGGCCTCCTTCTTCCCGACCTTCCTGACCATCCCGGCCTACGCCCGCTTCCTGTCGACCTCCACCGAGGATGCGAGAGAGCGCCGGCTGGTGGCCGCCTGAGACCTCCTGTCGGCGCCGGGCCGCGACGGACTCGCAACACGTACCCCGAAGGACGGGGGCGGCCCGGTGAGGAAGGGAAGAACCGCCCGGCTCCGCGAGAAGCAAGCAGGCAGGGCACGGCACCCCGAGAAGCCAGTTGAGCACAGTGTTCGTTACGAACACTGTGCTCAACTGGCTTCTCGCGTGCAGGACATCGTCACCTGATACCGCGGTACCTGAACCCGGCACCGAGTGCGGCCAGGCTCAGGCAGGCGACGGCGGCCAGATAGTATCCGGGTGACTCGTCCTGGCCCGTGGCGTCAACCAGGTACGCGGCAATCGCGGGAGTAAAACCCCCGAACGCTGTCACCACCGCGTTGTAGCTGAAAGAAAGGCCTGTCGCTCGGGACCTGGCATCGAAGGCGTCGGACATGACCGAGGGCAAAGCCCCGAAATAGGCGGCCTTCAGGCTACCAAGGATGACCATGGACACCGCCAATACCCAGAATGACCTCCCTGCCACCAACCAAAGGAAGAGTGGGACCACCACGGCCGCGGTGACGACCACCGTGGGCACCATGATCTTCAGCCGTCCGAAGCGATCGGAGAGGTGTCCCACCACCGGCGTACCGAACGTCAAGATGACGCCCGCGATCACCAAGCAGAAGAACGACGCCGAAGGCTCCAGTCCCAGTTCCTTGATGCCGAAAGTGGGCAGGTACTGCAGGATGTAGTTCAGCGCGGTGGAGATCGCCAGGGCGCCCGCCGCAATGAGGATGCCCATCTTCTGGGTCTTGAAGATGTCCAGCATCGGGGAGACTTCAACCTTCTCGGATTCCCGGATGATCGGAGCTTCGTCCACGTGTTTGCGGATGAAGTATCCGGCCGGACCCACCAGCAGGCCGAAGACGAACGGAATCCGCCAGCCCCAGGCTGTCATGTCGGCGTCCGAGAAGATCGCCGTGAGAACGGCCGCGAAGCCGGCAGACATGAGCGATCCGAGCCCCTGGCTGGCGAACTGGAAGCTGGCGAAGAATCCCCGGCGGCAGGGGTCCTGGGCGATCAGGAATGAAGTGGCTGCGCCGAACTCGCCACCGGCGGAGAAACCCTGGATGAGGCGAGCCACGATGATACCGATCGGCGCGAGCATGCCGATCTGGTCGTACCCGGGCATGAAGGCGATCAGAGCCGTGCCGAGCACCATGAGCCTGATGGTGAGCATCAGACCCTTCTTCATCCCCTTCCGGTCTGCGTAGGAGCCCAGGATCAGGCCGCCGAGCGGGCGGACCAGATAGGAGGCACCGAACACGGCGAGGGTCTGGATCAGTTCCACCGCGGGGTTCTCTGAGGGGAAGAAGTTCCGTCCGATGTAGATCGCGAACAGCGCGTAGATGCCGATGTCGAACCATTCGAGAGCGTTCCCGATTGTCGCGGCGGCGATGCCACGGGCATTCGCCCGCCGCTGTCCGGTGGGAGTGGCTGTGGAGAACACCGCTTCCGGCGCATCCGGATTCCGGGGGGATTCAGGGGAAAGTGACATGGGGTTTCCTCAGGGTGAAGGGGATCATCAGACGATTGAGGCGTTGCCCCGGGCTGCGAAGGGCAGGTTCACGCCCTGACCGAGGTCGTGAAACAGCCCACACGCGATCTGGAGACCCTGCACGGCGATGGAACCGAGGAGGTGCTCGTTCGGAGCGTGCTGGAGACAACCGGGGTAGGAGTGCGGAATCCAGAGGGTGGGAAGCCCCAGGATGTCCTCAAACACGTGGTTCGGCAGCGACCCACCGATGTTCGGCAGGACGGCGGGGGCCCGTCCGACGGTTTCCTCCACGGACCGCGTGGCCCAGTCCACCCAGGGATCATCAGGGTCAAGTCGACTGGCGGGGAACACCGTGCCCAGTTTCACCTGGACCATTCCGTAGCCGTGAGCGTCCAGGTGATCCTGAATGGCCTGAGCGATCCCGGACACCGGGGTTCCAACTACGTAGCGGAGCTGGAGCATAGCGCGTGCCGTGCCGGGAATGGCGTTGACGGGGGCAGCGATGTCCCCCGCGTTCATGGCAAGGACTTCCACAGTGTTCCAGCCGTACACGCGCTCGGCAGCGGTCAGCTCTGGAGCACCCCACAGGGGATCCCGGTCCGGACCATCGGGCTGGACCTGAAGGACGACCTTCGCGAGGGACCGCCGGACGGACTCCGGAAGCGACTCCGGGAGGAGAGCGGGAAGCTGGATCCGGCCGTGCCCGTCTACCAAAGTGCCGATCGCCCCCGCGAGAGTGGTAGCCGGGTTGCGCAGCACCCCTCCCCAATTGCCGGAGTGGTATCCGCCGTCCCGGAGATCGACGGAGAGCTCGAAGTCCGCTCCACCCCGCGCCCCCAGGAAGATCGTGGGAGTCCCGGCATCGAGCCTGGGCCCATCGGAGGCGATGAACACATCCGCGGCCAGCCGTGGGCGCTCGGCCGCTGCGAACTCCGACAGGGAGGGGGAACCGATCTCCTCACCGCATTCGATCAGGAACTTCAGGTTAAAGCCCAGCTGCCCCTTCTCGGCCAGCAAGAGGTGGAGTGCGGCCAGGTTTATGAGATGTTGTCCCTTGTTATCCGCCGTGCCGCGACCGTACCAATGTTCACCCTCCACACTCAGGACCCACGGGTTCCGTCCCTCGCTCCACTCCGACTCCTGGCCGCTCACCACGTCCGCATGCGCGTAGCAGAGCACCGTAGGCAGGCGGGAGTCCTCGGCCCTGCTACCCAGGACGAAGGAGTTGTTTCCCCCACCCCAGCTGTCGAAGCGGGTGACGACGCAGCCCAGCTTTTCCAAAGACGGAACAAGAAGATCATTCAGGTATGCGTTAAGTGCAATACGCCCTTCAGGACTTCCACTCACGGTCGCATAGGCAACCGCCTCGCGAAGCTCGGCAATGAAACGTCCGGATTCGACATATTCCCTGGATTTTCGGCACAGTTCAGCCCTAAGGCTCATCAAATTACTCCTAGAATCGTGATTGATTTCACGAGCCTAGAGGTGTTGGAACTCACATCCCAGTATCATTTTCTCAAATGGCTTTGACTTTCATGCATATCGAGGAGGCGTGATGCACCTGCTGACCCCACCCGTCATCTATTTCAAGGAGGTGGCGGGCAGCGGCTCCATCACCGAGGCGGCCGAGGCTCTGCACGTCTCCCCCTCGGCCATCAGCCGTCAGATCGGCCGGCTGGAGGCCGCAATCGGGGTTCCACTTTTCATCCGGCATCCACGCGGGATGCTGCTCACCGAAGCTGGCCGGCTCCTTTTAGCGCATGCCCGCCGCAGCGAAACCGAAAGTGGCGCCCTCCTGGAGGAACTGAGAGCTTCCACAGCAGGAAGAACTCGTCTCATCAAAGTTGCGAGCGCCGAGGGGCTGGCCAGCAGCAGGGTGGCCGTTGCCATGGCGAAGATCAGCGCAGCTCACCAGGATGTGGTGTTCAAGCTTGCGGTCACATCCTCGTCAGACGCGACTCGCCAGGTCATCGACGGACGGGCAGATGTCGGCGCAGCATTCACTCTCGGTCCACAGAAGGACGTCGCGGTGGAGTTCTCCAGGCCCGCCCCCTTGTATGCCGCCATGGTGACCTCACACCCGCTCGCCGCGCGATCCAGCATCACCCTCGAAGAATTGTGCGAGCACAAATTGACGCTGGCGGGGGCTGGGATCACTCAGCGAGAACTCTTCGACATCGCGCTGCAACGTGAGGGGCTGGCTGCCGAGATAGCACTCGAGACGGACCAGGTGGCTTCAGCCCTGGAGTTCGCGCGGAACGGGGCAGGGATCGCGCTCGCGAGTCGGCTGGCGGTACCCGCAGATGCCCTCACTGGCCTGGTATTCGTCGCGGTTGATCACAGTGTGCTCAACCAGCGCGAAGCACAGATCCACACGATGTCGAGACGACGGAAATCCGCGATCATCTCGGCGTTCCTCGTAACCCTGTCCGAAGTCCTGACCTCGGACTAAACCATCCCTCGGCAGCACGAGAAGTAGCTTAAGGCGCGGGCACCCTGCACCGACCCTGAAGTCCTCGACGCGGTCCGGAGTGGCCGCCGCTCCTAGATTCCCGCCGCTACTGGCCCTGCTGACGTTCGGCGGCAATCCGCCCGGCGCGGGCCACCCCGAGGGTGGTGCAGACGAGGAAGGCGAGCGTCGTGAAGAGAGGGACGAGAAGCGCAAGCTGCCAGTTCTGCGCCGCGACGTGCACAGAACCGATGACCGTCGGGGCGATGCCCGCGAAGATGTAACCGATGCCTTGGACGAGCGCGGAGATCCGGGCCGTCTGCCCCTGGCTCGAACCCGCTTTGATGATGGCCGAGAGCACCAGGGTGAAGCCACCTCCTTGCGCGAAACCGCCGGTGACCGACCAGAGCCACCAGGCCTGCGGGGCCAGGAGCAGGCCGAGCGGAACGGTCACCCAGAGCAGACCCACCACGATCGAGGAACGTGTCCCGCCGAACCAGCGGACCAGAAGGGGTGTGCCGATCGCCCCGACGATGCCCATCAGCTGGAAGATCGAGGATCCCGCTCCCGCCGCCGTGGGTGCCAGCCCGATGGTGTCGTGGAGATAGCTGGGCAGCCAGGCGGTGATCCCGAAGTAGCTGGAAGACTGCCCGGCGAATCCGATCACCAAGGCGACAGTGACACCCAGCGCTCCTCCGCTCAGCTTGGCTGCGGCCTTCGCGGCAGCCCTGCTCTCGGCGTCCGAACGCGCCGGGCCACCCCCGTCGACGGCTGCCGGTCGGAGCGCCACCGCGGCGCCCATCGTTCTGATCCAGAAGGCGAGGACGACGACGGCGAGGAGGCACGCCAGGGCCAGGGCACCCTGCCAGCCCAGCCACTGGGCCAGTGGCGCCGTGGCCACGGAGGCGAGGAAGGCGCTGAAGTTCAGCGTGCCGGAGTAGACGCCCATGGTCAGGCTCTGGCGCTCCAGTGGGAAGTCCCGGCGCACGATCAGAGGCATGACGATGTTGCCGATCGTGATGGCCGCGCCGATGACGGCAGTTCCGGCGAAGAGCGCCCATTCCGGTCCTGCCGAGCGCAGTGCCGCGCCGAGCGCCACACCAGCCACCGTGAAGGACACGGCCAGCTCCGCACCGACCTTACGGGCCAGCCAGGAGGCTGCGGGAGAGAACGCGGCGAAGCAGAGCACCGGGATGCCGGTGAGAAGTCCGAACTGCACCTCGGTGAGGCCGACGTTCTCGCGGATGACGGGGGCCAGCGGGGCGATGCCGATGAACGGGCCACGCATGGTCAGTGCGATGCCGATGATCGCGAGGAGCAGGAGCCAGGCCGGCTGGCCGTGCGTGGTGGCGTGCCCCTTTCGCGAGGCGAGGGGCGTGGGGGTACGTGTCATGGTTCCGCGCTATCCGGGCGGCTTCACCGCCCTGTTTCGAACATACCAATACGGTATACCGTTCGTGGCCTTGGCTCGGGCCGTGGAATATCCCGGGCCCAGGAGGGGTTGCTCACACTGTGAAGATTGAGATCTGGTCAGACGTCGCCTGCCCCTGGTGTTTCATCGGTAAACGCCGTTTCGAGAAGGCCCTGGAGGCTTTCCCCCATCGCCAGGACGTGGAGGTCCACTGGCGAAGCTATCAGCTGGACCCCAGTATCCCCGAACACTATGACGGCACGGAGCTCAGCTACCTCAGCGAGCGCAAGGGGATGGCCCCTGAGCAGGTCCGCGGCATGTTCCAGCATGTCACCGAGCAGGCCGCCGGCGAGGGACTCTCCTACGACTTCGACTCCGTGGTGGTGGCGAACAGCTTCACCGCGCACCGTCTCATCCACCTCGCCGCAGGATCCGGCAAGGCCGACGAGGCCAAGGAACGGCTGCTCAGCGATCACTTCGAACACGGCGAGGACATCGGCAGCCACGAGTACCTGCGCGCTCTGGGCGGAGAACTCGGCCTGGACACCGCGGCCGTCGAGGAGATCTTCACCACGGATGCCTACAGCGATGCGGTCCGCGCCGACATCGCAGAGGCTCGCGCTCTCGGCGTGAGCGGGGTTCCCTTCTTCGTCTTCGAACGCAAGTACGGGGTCTCCGGAGCGCAGTCCAGCGAGACGTTCGCCCAGGTCCTGCAGGATGTCTGGCAGGAGAGCCACCCCTTGCTGGTACCGGCCGCCGTCGCCCAGGGCGCCACGGATTCCGGGCTGAACGGGGAGGTCTGCGGCCCCGACGGCTGCTGACCCGAAGGATCCCCAGCCAACTCCCAGCACAGCGTGGCGCATTTAGTGACACTCTCCGGTAAAGTGTCTCTATGCCCAAAATCTCCGCGGCCACGAATGTGGCCCAGCGCGCTGAGACCCAGCGGAAGATCCTCACCGCGTTCGGCGAGCTGCTCTTCACTCAAGGCCTGCCCGGCCTGACCATGACCGATGTGGCCCGTCACGCGGGGATCGGCCGTACCGCCGTGTACAACTACTACGCGGACATGGAAGAACTCCTCGTGTCCTACGCCCTGACCGAGACGGAGAAGTTCGTCGCCGAGCTGCGGGACGGGCTGAACACCCTGGAGAATCCGGTGGACCAGCTGGCCCTCTACATCCGGGCCCAGGTGGAGGACCTCACGCGCCGGCACCTTCCACCGGGGCCGGCGATGGCGGCAGTCCTCTCCCCCAAGTCGTTCTCCCGCCTGGCGGACCACGTCGGCGAGCTGAACAGTCTGCTCCAGCAGATCCTCCGTTCCGGCATGGCGCAGGGCTTCCTGCCGCTGGGTGACGTCGACGCCCTCGCACGTCTCATCCTCGGAACACTGTCCTCGACCGCCTCTCGCGCAAAGGCACAGGAACCCGGCTCGCCCGAGCTCGAAGGGCAGATCGCGGCGACCGTCCGCTTCGTCGCGAGCGGCGCGGGCGCCGTGTTCGACGACGACGGCCGGCCGCTCGTCGTCGCACCCGTCCAGTCCGTCTGACCAGCCGGGCCTCCCGGAGGCTTCGCGGTCAGCCCACGGCGGGCGTGGTGGGAACGGTGCTCGGCGTCGCGTCCTCGCGAGGGCAGAGAAGCGGTCCAGGGGTCATCGCCGGAGCGGTCTGGGTCAACGCGGCCACCGGCGAGTACAGCACCACGTCAACGGTCGAGTCCTTTCGGGCGTCCTGGACATAGTCCGCCCCCTGGAACTGCCGTTGCACCGCAAGCGCAGCGCCATGCCCGGCCGGTCCGGAGATCACGGCCACGCTTCCAGCGAAGGTCCCCATGCGGTTGTCGATCTTCCCGATCACGAACCCCCGGGCCTTGAGCCCGGCCGCCGTCCTCGCCGCGAGGCCCTGCGTGTCCGTCGCGTTGAAGACGCCCACGGTGACGGATGCGGCGGGAAGAGGCGTCACGGCACCGGCAGGGCAGAGCGAACTCTTGCTCGGCGACGGAGCCGCCGCTTGGGGAACGGTGAGGAAGCCCCTCTGGATGGCGACGGACGCGACCACGCCGCTCACCAACAGCAGCACCAGGAGGATCAGGACCACCGCGTGACGAAGCCGGACCCGGAAGCGCCGCCGGCCGGAACCGTCATCGGGTTCATGCGCGAAGGCCCGGTCCAGCTCATCGCCGGAAACCACATGACTCCCATGCAGCCGTTCGGGATCCTTCGCCACGGTGTCAGCCCTCGATCACCAGAACACGGGCATGGATCGCGGTCCTCTGATGCAGGGCCGTCCGGACGGCCCGGTGCAGGCCGTCCTCCAGGTACTTCACACCCTTGTACTCCACGACGTGCGGGAACAGATCACCGAAGAAGGTGGAGTCCTCGGCGAGGAGCGCCTCGAGGTCCAGAGTCCGCTTCGTCGTGACCAGCTCATCCAGCCGGACGGGACGAGGTGGCAACGCCGCCCAATCCTTGGGTGTGTTGTGCCCGTGTTCCGGGTACGGACGTCCGTCGCCGACTGCTTTGAAGATCACCTTGCAAGCGTAGGCAAGATTGGCCGCGGCCGGAATTGCCGCGCCGCACCACCGGGCTCTTCGTAGCGAAACAGTGACCATTTGGCGGCCCTGAAGCCCCGGTGTTGAATATTTCCATGAGCGAGATCAGCAAGCCCCGACGCCGTGCCACCATCCCTGTGGAACCCGGCGACGGCGTCCAGCCTCCGCTCGCGCTGCTGCTCGACGTCGACGGCCCGATCGCAAGCCCCGTCACCCGCACCGTGGACGCCGAGGTGATCTCAGAATTGCTCTGGCTGGCGGGCACAGGGGTCCCTGTCATCTTCAATACGGGCCGTTCCGCCGAGTTCATCCGCGAACAGGTGGTGGAACCCATGCTCGCCGTGGGCATTCCCGAGGGACTGGAGTTCCTCGCGGTCTGCGAGAAGGGGGCCACCTGGTTCACATTCGGTGCGCACGGGCCCTCGGAGGTCCAGGTCGAGGAACGCTACGTGGTTCCGCGGAGCTACGCCTCGGCCATCCGGGAACTGGTGGCACGGGCGTACTCGTCGTGGATGTTCTTCGATGAGACGAAGCTGGCCATGGTGTCCGTGGAACAGCATGTGGACACCCCGAGCGCCGACTATCTGGCCCAGCAGCCCCGCTTCGACGCGGATGCACTCTCGCTGATGCCGGCCCACGCGATGCGAGGCGTGCGCCGGTCCTCCGCTCCGGAGCAGTCAAGCGGCATCAAGGACAGCCGGGCGGACCACTTCCTCATCGACCCGACCATCATCTCGACGGACATCGAGCATGCCAGGCTGGGCAAGGATCTGGGAGCCTGGCGGGCTCTGCGCTGGCTCGAGGAACGTGGGGTGGATCCGGCCCAGTGGCGCACGGTCGGAGACTCCGGCACGGACTATGCCATGGCCGATTGGCTGGAGAGCCAGGGACATGCCGTGGCCCATGTGGATGTCCGTCCGCCGGAGGACCTTCCGGAGAAGCCGTACCGCATCCTCACGTCCGTGGAAGTGGGGCTGGGGCGGGACGTCGTCAACGACGACGCCGGGCTGGCGTTCCTGAAGGCCTGGCACGAGCGCCTGGACGCCTGAGGGCCGTCCTCTCCTCACACCTCAGGCGAGGGCGGCCTCGACGGCTGCGATCAGCTCCGGGGCATCCGGCTCGGTGCGCGAGCCGAAGCGCTCCAGAACCCGGCCGTCGCGGCTCACCAGGAACTTCTCGAAGTTCCACTTCACCAGGCCGGGCAGGATGGAGTGTTTGAACTTCACGAGTTCGGTGTACAGCGGATGCTGATCCTTGCCCCGCACGTTCGCCTTGATCGTCAGGGGAAAGGTCACCCCGAAGTTGACGCTGCAGAACTCGGCGATCTCCTGATCCTCGCCCGGCTCCTGACCGGCGAACTGGTTGCACGGCACCCCGAGGACCACGAGGCCCTGCTCGCGGTAGCGCTCATAGAGAGCCTGCAGGCCCTCGTACTGAGGAGTGAATCCGCACTTGGACGCCACGTTGACCACGAGCACCACCTGGCCTTGAAAGCGTCCGAAGGTGGTTTCAGTGCCGTCGTTGAGGGTCAGCGGGATCTCATGGAGTGCAGTCACCCTTCAAGCCTAGAGGGCCGGAGCGTCAGCGGAGGATCGAGATGCAGATTCCCAGCACATTGATGGTGCAGCTCTTCGGCGGAGTCACCGGCGTGGGGTCGGGTGTGGTCGCGGGCGGTTTCGGGGTTCCCGTTCCAGGCTGGGTGACAGGGGGCTTGACGACCGGTGGCTGAACCACCGGCGGTGTGCCGGTTCCTGGCTGAGATCCGCTCCCGGTCCCGCCCGTAACCGGAGGAAGCACCGGAGGCTGGGACTGGGTAGGCGGCTGCGGCTCTCCCGTGCCCGGGGCACCCCCTGTCGAGGGCATGCCGACGGGGGAACCGCTGCCCTGTTCACCGATTGCCGACGGCTGCGTGGTCCCTGAGGACTGAGGCTGGGTCGAGGCAGGTGGCAGCTCATCGGGGGAAGCGGCCGTTCCGGAGGAGACTTCCCCGTTTTCAGTCGAGGAAGTGCCGTCGGAGACACCGGTCCCGGAACCCACTGCAGTGACGGTTTTGGCCCGCGGTCTGGAGGCCTCTGGGACTTGAGTGCCAGATTTCAGGGTGCCGGGCTTCAGGGGGACGACCGGAGCGGAGGACGCCGAGGTTCCGGCCTGAGCGGGAACTGGACCACTCGACAGCGGGGCGTTCGCCCGCGCCTGATCCCCCTGGGTCTCCGGGGAGACGAGCACGGTCGAGACCACCAGCAGCGCCGCCACGGCCGAGACCGTGGCCACCCTGCCCGCGGGCTGCACGGACACACCCATCGATGTCAGCAGGCTCGACTGAGCCCGGCGCGAGCCCCGGCTCTTGGACCGGTGTCCTCCGCCGGAGCCCTGGGCGACCCTCCGGCCGCTCATGGACATCCCGTCAGCGAAAAGTTCTTCATGATGTACTGCTCCCCCATCACTCGTCCCCGGCCATGAGCCGGTTCCTAGTGATTGTCGCGTACGCCACGCCTTGCGGCCAAGCCCTCGCCGCTGGCCATCCGCTCGTGACGCCCCGCCGACACCGGCGACACCGTTCCCGGGAAAGCCGGCTTCAGGCCGCGGGCGACGAAAGCCCTGGCAGAAGCAGCGGCAGCAGAGGCGTGACCGAGTCAGCCGGAGCGCTCGGTGCAGGAGCGGGTGGCTCAGTCGCCGGCGGCGTCGTGGGGTCCGGCGGCGGGCTGCTGGGCGTCGGAACCGGTGTGGTCGGCGTTGGTGTGGGGGTCGGAGTGGGTGTGGGAGTCGGGGTAGGTGTTGGTGTGGGGGTCGGCGTCGGTTTGGGTGTGTCTGGTGTCGTCGGGCTCGGTGTCGGATTCGGGTGGGACGGTGCCGGGCTCGGCGACGGTGTGCCTGGTTTCGGGGTGGGAACCGTGGAGCCGTCTTTCTCCGCGTCCTGAGTGATGACACCTGGGGTTCCCGGACCGGTCCCCGTCCCACCGCTCGGCAGGCTCCAGCTGCTCCCGTCCGACGTGCTGTGAGAGTAGTCAGTGAAGTTCAGCGACACCGGTGGCGCTTCCTGATGAATCGGGTCCAGGATCCAGCCGTCCGGATTGACGTAGGTGCCGTTCTTGACGGTCTCGAAATGCAGATGACAGCCGGTTGAAGCGCCGGTGGTGCCCACCTTGGCGAGGATCTGGCCCACCTGCACGTGCTGTCCGCGGGTCACCGCGATCCCCTGAAGGTGGTTGTACGTGGTGACCAGGCCATTACCGTGATCGATCTCCACCCGGTTGCCGCCGCCCCAAGGGTGCCAGCCCACACTGCGGACCACACCGGCGTCGGCCGCGTAGACGAGGGTCCCGCAGGGTGCCGCATAGTCCTGACCCCAGTGGAACTCATCCACCTGCCCCGTGATGGGGCTGATGCGGGGCCCGTAGGGCGAGCTGGGCACGAGGTGTTCAAGGGGCGAGGAAAGGTGGCCCGCAGCCGGCCGGCGCCGCCCGGCTTCCGCCACATCGATACCGTCCTTGGCGCCTTTCGGCCGGGTACGGACGCTGGGCCATTCAAAGGCCAGTTGGGCTCCCCAGGAGGCGGTGACCGGAAGGCTGCTCTCAGGATGGTCCACTTGCCCGGCGGCAAGAACCGGGGCCGGCGCTCCGCCCGGCGCGTGAACCGGCGGAGCGGTACCCAGGGCCAATGAGGCCAGGACCACGAGGGTCAGTACTGCTCCACTTGTGACTGAGGTTCTGCGACGGCTACGCGGCGCACGGTAGCCCCTCATGATTTTTCGTGCCGCATGATGTACACGGTGCTTTCTCCCCCGGATTTCCGTGCCGGCCGCCCTGAGTAGACGACCACTCCTCAGTTTCCTCCTGGCCCACCGCCAGTTCAAGAGTTCTCCGGGAGATTCCTTGCACGGATCCGGGGGACCGCCTGTCAGGCCCTCTGCTGAGCCGGGGAACGACCGAAGATCAGGCCCAGGACGAGCATTCCCGCACCCAATGCAAGGTGCAGAACGTTGTCAGCCATGTTGACGGGTACGAAGTTCCCTGCCGATTCCTCACCGAAGAAGAGGCCGTAGACGAACAGCACCAGATAGATCACGCCGCCCCAGACCAGGAACGACTTCGCACCGGCGGCGTTCCTGCCGAGAAGCAGACCCGCCACGCCGAAGAGCAGGTGCACCACATTGTGTAGAACGGAGACCTGGAATATCCCCAGGAGCATGGCATGCGAACCGTGCCCGGCCATCGCCATGCCGTCAGAGGTGATACCCGGGACGAATCCCAGAACGCCGACCACCAGAAAGACGGCGCCGACCGCAAGGGCGATCACTTGCACAGGAGACTTGCCTGCGAACACATTGCTGGACATTTCGAACTCCTCACCTTCTCAGCGCGACGCAGTGTCGCACCCTGCGGCGGACGACGCCGCCGACGGGACCATCCCGTGACAGTGATTCGGAGCGGGGCGGACAACGGATTGGGCCCCGGAGAAATCTCCGGGGCCCGCCGTCATCCGAGTGCCTCCACCAGTACCGGCTTGGTGGTGGGTTGCGGCGAGCCGCCGGCAGGTTCCACGGTCATGCCGAGGAAGGCGGCGTCGCCGATACCTCCGGGGAGCTCATTCCAGGTGGATGTCGTCCCCGAGGCGCTGACCAGCCCCGCCGCTTTGGCGGACCCCGCGGAATCGATGAGCCACAACTCGTAGCTCTTGCCCTGCGGCGCGGGTTTCATCCCGAGCGTCATGACTCCCGCCAGCGACTCCGCACGGGAGTGGGCGATCAGAACCGTCGACCCGTCCGGTCCCTTTATCTGCCGCACTGAGGCATCCGGAGCCGCGACGATCCTGCTCAAGGCCTCGGCCGGCGTCCCCTGGCTCGCCGCCAGTTGCCGCACGGCTTCGTCGCGCTGCCCACGCATCTGGATTCCCCAGACGCCGGCGCCGACCGCGGCGACCGCCAGCAGGGCGGCCGCCGCGAGCAGCCACGGCGAAGACGAACGACGTCGGCGGTCAAGCTCGACGACGGGTGCCACGGCCGGAGCGGGCACCGCCTCCGGGTCCGGGGCTGCGGGCGCTTCGTGCACCTCGGAAACCTCCGACACGGCGGCCTCCAGCTGGGGGGTCACGGCGATCTGCGCCATGAGACGGTCCTTGAGACCGGACGGCGGGGCGACCGGCGTGGTGCCCGCGGCCAGCAGCGCCGCAACCTGACTGAGTTCCCTGGCTTCCTCCGTCAAAGGCAGGCCGGGAGCCGCGGCCGCTTCGAAGCGGCGGCGCTCGTCGTCGTCCACGGCATTGAGCGCATAGGCGCCGGTCAGCAGATGCAATTGATCATCCATGGCCAACTCCTAACGTGTCTCTCAGACGGATCATGCCGTCACGAATTCTGGTCTTCACAGTACCGAGGGGCAGGCCCAGTTCCTGGGCCACCTCCCCGTAACTGAAACCGCCGTAGTACGCGAGTTTGATGGCCTGACGCTGCACCTCGGTCAACGACTCCATGGCCCGGTGGACCCGCTCGCTCTCCAGGGCCACCTGCACCTGGTGTTCCACGTCGTCGTAACTCTCGCGGAACTCCTTGATCCCCTCACGCAGCTCGCGTTCCAGCGTCGCCTGGGCCGAGCGGACCCGGTCCACGGCCCTGCGATGGGCCATCACGGTGATCCAGGCGCGGGCCCGTCCACGGTCCGCATCGAAGCGCTTGGCCTGCTGCCAGACCTCGAGGAACACCTCCTGGGTGACCTCCTCGCTTTGCGCCGGGTCCCGAAGCACCCTGAGCACGAGTCCATGGACCTGTGGCGCCAGGGCATCATAGAGACGCCCGAAGGCCGCCTGATCCCCTCGCGCCACCTTGCCCATCAACTCATCGACGTCGTCTCCCGGCGTCGCCCCGCTTCCAGCATGTGGCATGTGCACCACTGTCTCACGCCTGGTCATGGTCCCGACTCATGTCTTCTTCCTCACGGCTCGGATCCGGGTGATGGCCGTCCGTCCGGCCATCACCCGGCGGGGATCACTTGGCCGGGGGCATCAGCACGGAGTCCACCAGATACACGGTGGCGTTGGCGGTGCGGACACCACCGCAGATCACGTTGGCGCCATTGACCTTCAGGCTGTCGCCCGAGCCGGACACGGTGAGCTTCTGACCCTCCACCGTGGTGTGGGTGCCCGCGATCGAGGCCGGCTCGATCTGGCCCGGGACCACGTGGTAGGTCAGGATCTTGCTCAGCGTGGCGCTGTCCGTCTTCAGCCCGTCAATGGTCTTCGCATCGATCTTGGCGAAGGCGCTGTCCACCGGCGCGAAGACGGTGAACTCGCTCGAGTCAAGCGTGTTCACGAGGTTCACCTTCGGGTTGAGCTTCCCGGAGACCGCCTGGACCAGGGTCTTCAGCAAGGGATTGTGTGAGGCCGCGACCGCCACCGGATCGGCCGACATGCCTTCCACCGACGCCGGACCGCTCGGGTTGGCGGCGGCGTAGGCCTGGCAGCCGGGGCCGACGAGGCCTGCGGACGGGTCCATGGAGGACTGGGTGGCGCTCGGGCTCATCGAGGGCATGTCCGGCATGGATGAGGACGACGACGATGCCGTCCCGCCACCACCTCCACAGGCCGCCAGGCCCAGGGTTGCGGCCATGCTCAGGCCGATGAGAACCGTTCCGCGCTGGATCTTCTTCATGACGTGCTCCTTGTCCGGGTGCCCGGTCCACGACGTCTTCGTGGCCGGTGTGTGCAGATACTTCGGAGCGGGAACCTGTTCGGATTGGCGGCAATCCGGATCGAGTGTCCGCGCCGAACCCTGGACATGAATGCGAACATCCTCATCGGCTTCCTGGGCGGGCTCATCACGGGCATCTCCCCCTGCATCCTGCCGGTCCTGCCGGTCATTTTCGTCTCGGGCGGCGTGGACAGCGCACGACCAGGCCAGAGCGCCGGGCCTCCGGACGGGAAGGCCGCGGCGCTGACCTCACGCTGGCGGCCGTATCAGGTCATCGCCGGGCTGGCGCTCAGCTTCAGTGTCTTCACCCTGCTGGGTTCGCTGATCCTCGGGTTCCTCGGCTTGCCCCAGGACCTCTTCCGCTGGGCCGGCATCGCGGTGTTGTGCCTGGTGGGCCTCGGCATGATCATCCCGAAGCTGGAGGAATGGCTTGAGCGGCCCTTCTCCTGGATCCCTCGGAGGCAGGTGGACGCCCGGCGGCGAGGAGGTTTCGGGCTCGGCCTGGCCCTGGGCGCGGTGTTCGTGCCCTGCGCCGGCCCGGTGCTCGCCGCCATCGCGGTCTCCGGCGCGACTGGACGGATCGGACCGGAGACGCTCGCACTCACCCTGTCCTTCGCCGTCGGTGTCTGCATTCCTTTGCTCGCCTTCGCCCTCGCCGGCCGCCGGCTGGGCGAGCGGCTGAAAGCCTTCCGCCGTCGGCAGCGCGGCATCAGGATCACCGCGGGCGCGCTCATGATCGCCCTCGCAGCAGGCCTCGCACTCGATCTTCCGGCCGCCGTCCAACGGCTCATCCCGGACTACACGGCCGGCATCCAGGAGAAATTGAGTCCCGTGTCCGGCACTCCCCTGGACCTGGGCGGGCTCGTGACCGATCAGAACAAGGACCTCTCCCGCTGCACCCAGGGGGCCACGGAACTGGAGAACTGTGGTCAGGCCCCGGCGCTTCAGAACGTGACGGCCTGGCTCGGATCCGCACCGCTCAGCCTGCAACAGCTCAAGGGCAAGGTGGTCCTGCTCGATTTCTGGGCCTATTCCTGCATCAACTGCCAGCGGTCGCTCCCCCACATCATCGCGCTGGACAAGGCGTACCGCGCGGCGGGGCTGCAGGTGATCGGCGTGCACACCCCCGAGTACTCCTTCGAACGGGAGCAGGGGAACGTGGCCGCCGGGATGAAAGCCCACGGCATCGAGTACCCGGTGGCCATGGACAACTCCTATGCGAACTGGACCGCCTACCGGAACCGCTTCTGGCCGGCGCAGTACCTCATCGACGCCGAGGGCACCGTACGGCATATCCAGCAGGGCGAGGGAGGCTACGCGACCACGGAGAAGCTGATCCGCTCGCTGCTGAGCTCGGCGCAGCCCGGGGTCTCCCTGCCTGCTGCGGTGGAAAACGGCGCGGATGCGTCGGCCGTTCCGGCCGACACGACGCGCGAGACCTTCCTCGGGGTGGCCAAACAGGTCAACTATTCCGGTTCGCAGCCCTACCGGTCCGGCGTCTCGGCCTTCTCCTACCCTTCCGCCCAGCCCGCGGATTCCTTCGCTTTGACGGGCAGCTGGCTCCTGGAATCACAACGGATCACCGCCCGGCCCAGTGGGGGCATGCCGTCGGGCGTCCGCTTGAACTATCACGCCCGTCAGGTTCAGCTCGTGGCCGGAGGAACCGGCAGTCTCACCCTGACGACGCCGGCCGGGACGCAGCGCATCGCGGTGGACGGCCCGCCCGGATCCAAAGTTCTCGTCAACACGGATTCTCTGAGGAGCGGCACACTCGAAGTGGCTCCGAGCGCCGGAGTCCAGCTGTACTCCTTCACCTTCGGCTGAGAGGAGCCCCGGGAGGGCCTTGTGGTTGCTCAGACCTGAGCGACATGGTTCCCAGGAAACGACGAAACCCCCGGTCCGAAGACCGGGGGTTTCTCTGGCGGAGAATGGGGGATTTGAACCCCCGAGGGCGTTAACCCAACACGCGTTCCAGGCGTGCGCCATAGGCCGCTAGGCGAATTCTCCATTGCAATCGGCTCGAAACGAACCAAAAGCAGACTCAACTATATCCGAGTTTCACCGGAGATCCCAATCGGGGTTCCTTGTGCACTTTCAACTTGTCTATACAGGTGGGAGACTGACGGCGGGAACCGCCGTCGCATACGGCCACCCGGCACCTCGACCCCTCCCGAAATGAGCCTCATGAGCATCCCAGGACCTCCCCGCAGGACCGATCTGATCGTCGTCGGCGCCGGCATCGCAGCCGACACCATCTCCGGACTGTGAGGCTCCCCCACGGAGGGGACTCCCCCGGTTCGATTCACCCCGTGACATCGGGTAAACTTCTTGACGACCCCTCACGTGGCGTCATCCTGCTGAACTCCCCCAGGACCGGAAGGTAGCAAGGGTAAGTGGGCTCTGGCGGGTGCGTGAGGGGTCTTCTCATACCCCCAGGCGTCCTGCGGGACCCTGTGCGCCGTCTTCTTTGTCAGCCTCGATTGGTAGGGTTTCTCTGTGACCCAAGCCAGCGCCCTCTACCGCAGATACCGGCCGGACAACTTCGCGGACGTGATCGGCCAGGAGCACGTCACGGTCCCCCTCATGACCGCCCTGAAGAAGAACCGCGTGAACCATGCGTACCTCTTCTCCGGCCCGCGCGGCTGCGGCAAGACCACTTCCGCCCGTATTCTGGCGCGCTGCTTGAACTGCGAGCAGGGCCCTACGGACACGCCCTGTGGCGTGTGCCCCAGTTGCGTGGAGCTCGCCCGGGGCGGTGCCGGCTCCCTCGACGTCATCGAGATCGACGCCGCCAGCCACGGTGGCGTCGACGACGCCCGTGATCTGCGCGAGCGTGCCACCTTCGCACCGGCCAGGGACCGCTACAAGATCTTCATCATCGACGAGGCCCACATGGTCACTTCGGCGGGTTTCAACGCCCTGCTGAAGATCGTGGAGGAACCGCCGGAACACATCAAGTTCATCTTCGCCACCACGGAGCCGGACAAGGTCATCGGCACCATCCGTTCCAGGACCCACCACTATCCGTTCCGCCTGGTCCCGCCCGAGCCTTTGCTGGCCTATCTGGAACAACTCTGCGAGCAGGAGAACGTGCCAGTGGCCCCGGGCGTCCTTTCGCTCGTGATCCGTGCCGGCGGTGGCTCGGTCCGTGATTCGCTCTCCGTGCTGGACCAGCTCATGGCGGGTGCCGGGCCCCAGGGGCTGGACTACGAACTGGCGGTCTCGCTGCTGGGCTACACGCACGCCTCGCTGCTCGACGACGTCGTCGACGCGGTCGCGGCGCACGACTCCGCCACGGTGTTCCGGGCTGTCGACCGTGTCCTGCAGACCGGTCACGATCCCCGCCGCTTCGTGGAGGATCTCCTGGAGCGTTTCCGGGATCTGATCATCGTGCAGGCCATGCCGGACAGCGCGGCCACGATCCTGCGGGGGATGCCGCAGGACCAGATCGCCCGGATGCGCCAGCAGGCACTCTCTCTCGGTCCCGCCGAGCTGTCCCGTGCCGCCGACGTGACGAATGCCGCGCTGAGCGAGATGACGGGAGCGACTTCTCCGCGCCTGCACCTGGAACTGTTGTGTGCACGCCTCATGCTCCCGGCTGCCGACTCCACGGAGCGCGGCGCCGCGGCCCGGCTGGACGCCCTGGAACGCCGTCTGACGCTCGGCGGCGCACCGCAAACGGCCCCACAGCCTTCCCGAGCAGCAGAGCCTTCCCGAGCACCACAGCCTTCGTCCGTCCCGCGCGAGAACATCGCCCGCGAGACACCGGCCAGCGAGGCACCGGCGGTCCGCGTCCGGTCATCCGAGGAACCGCTGCGGCAGGAGCCCTCGCGCCAGGAGTCGGCCCCTCAGGAGACCGCGCGCAACGCCGACGCCGAGCCGGCACCCGATCAACAGCGGCAGCCCCAGCAGGCACCGCCCCAGCAAATACCAACGCAGCAAACGCCGCCCCAGCAAACGCCGTCGTCGGACGCTCCGCAGCCATCGGACGTCCGGCCCTCACAGGACGTCCCGCCGGCGTCAGTCCCCTCAGCGCCCCGGCCGGCACCCGCCGGGGGCGGCGATGTGGAAGCTCTCCGGCGGTCCTGGCCCCAGATACTGGACAGGCTCGGCAAGATCAAGAGGAGCACCTGGGCTCTCGTGGCCCCGAATGCGACGGTCGCCCGGCTCGACGGCGACGCCCTGGTCCTCTCCTTCACCACGCCCGGCCTGGCCGGTGCGTTCGGACGCGGGGATCACAAGCTGCATCTCCAGACAGCGGTCAAGGACATTCTGGGAATGGACTGCCGTGTGGAGGCCGTCGCGGGCGACGCGGCGGCCCCGCCGCCCTCCTTCCAGCCGTCGGCGCCCCGGGAGGAGGACGCACCGCCTCCGGCACCCCGAGCCGCGGAGGAACCGGCGGGTTGGGATGATTCCCCAAAAGCGCCGGCTAGCCGAGTAAGCACCCCACCGGCTGGCGGCCCCGCGGATCGGAACGAGGCACGGGTGGCCTCCCGGGAGGAATCCCATCCCCTGGACGCTCCGCGCGATGAGGATGCCCCTCCGCTGGACGAGGAACCGCCGTACGACGACGGCCCCTCGGGCTGGAGCGGTGCCTCACCGGCCGCATCACGGCCTGCCGCGACGAAGGCACCACGGACGGCGCCGGTTGAAGCCGCCGTCGAGCCGGCTCCGCTCCCGGTGGACGATCCCTGGTCCCGTGCCCGGGAACAGTCACCGGGCCGCTGGACCGTCGGGACCGAAAGCAACGTCAGCGCCGGGAACACCGGTGTCGTCGACGCTGCGGCCGGCACCCCGGCCGAACCGTCGGAACCGGTCGACGACGACGCCGAGCAGGAACCAGGAGACGCCGAGGCGCCGTCCGAGGATCCGTGGGCGGCACCCATGCAGGAGACGGTGCCTTCTCCTGCGGCGCCCGCCGATGCACCGTCTCCCGGCATGCCCTCCCACCATGCTCCGGGCGAGTCCGAGGACCGGGGCGGGCAGAGTCTGTACCAGAGACTCTCCAGCAGTCCCCAGGCCCAGCGGGCCCGAGAGGAAGCGCGTCATCAGCAAGGCGGAGCGACGGCCGCGCCTGAAGCGCCACCGTCTTCGGGCTATGCCGAAGACGAGATCAGCGCCGATGATGAGACCATCGAGGAATCGACGACGTTCGGCCGCAAGGCCGTGGAACGCCTGCTCAATGGGACCCTCATCGAGGAGACCACCCTGGACGGGCAACCCATCATCCGTCGCTGACCACCATGTTTGAAGAGAGGACGCCGTGTACGAGGGCGCAGTTCAGGAGCTGATCGACGAGCTCGGCCGTTTGCCGGGGATCGGCCCCAAGTCCGCTCAGCGGCTGGCATTCCACATCCTCGAGGCCGACGCCGGGGACATGCAGAAACTCGCCGAAGCCATCACCGCGGTCAAGACCCGCGTGAAGTTCTGCAGCATCTGCGGCAACGTCTCCGAACAGGACACCTGCAGTATCTGCCGCGACCCGCGGCGCGATGCGAGCGTGATCTGTGTGGTCGAGGAGTCCAAGGACGTCATGGCCGTTGAGCGCACCCGGAGTTTCCGGGGCCGTTACCACGTGCTGGGTGGCGCCATCAGCCCGATCGACGGGATCGGGCCGGAGAAACTGCGGGTTCGCGAACTCCTGACCCGGCTCTCGGACGACACTGTGCAGGAGATCATCATCGCGACGGACCCGAACGTCGAAGGTGAAGCCACCGCCACCTACCTGATCCGGACGCTCAAGCCTCTGGGCATCACGGTGACCCGGCTGGCTTCGGGCCTGCCCGTCGGCGGAGACCTGGAATACGCGGACGAGGCCACCTTGGGCCGCGCCTTCGCCGGGCGCCTGTCGGTCTGACGCAGACCACGCCGAAGCCGGCCCAGGCCTGCGGCTAGGCTGGCCGCATGGACCTCAACCCCATCCGCACCGAACGACTCCTGTTGCGACCGGTCGTTGCGGCCGACGAAGCCTGCATCGCAGCACTCCGCAGCAGCGAAGAGGTGACCCGCTACCTCTCCCACGGTCCGCTGGATCACGACAGCGTCAGGGAGCGGCTTGCCCGCGTCATCGAGTCCGCCCGGGCATCCACGGTCACCGTATTCCAGCACAGCTGGGTCATCGAACGCCGGGATGGCGGCGAGATGATCGGCGAAGGCAACGTCTGGACCAGCAGGAACCCACCCGAGCCGGGCCGGCTGGAGCCTGGTCAGGCCATGCTCGGCTACGTCCTGAGCCCGGCCCACCATCGGAAGGGATACGGCCGCGAGGCCGCCCGCGCCCTGGTGTCCTGGCTCTTCACGGAACGGGACATCCAGACGGTCTTCGCAGCGGTCTTCGCCCCCAATCTGGCCTCGCAGGCGCTCCTGGCGGGCCTCGGGTTCGCCCCGGATCTGCACTTCACGGCGGAACAGGATCAAAGTGGCAAGGGCCTGGCCTCGATCCGTTTCCGGCTGGACCGTGCGAACGCCGACTGGTGGCCGTCCACTATCTGAGTCATATTTTCCACCCTTCGAGACGACGGCGATAAAATGGCTCCAGACGGCCTGTGCCCGCACGCGCCGCAATCGACGGACGCAGAGGTCCAGCCACCCGCAGAAACCGGCGCCACCGGTGCCCGACCAGTAAGGGTCCATGCATGAGCCTGCCCACCAGTGAGCTGCCCGCAGCAGAACTGACCACCGAGCCCGGAGCTGCTCAGCAGAGCGCCGGAGCCGGGATCACCAAGCAACTCATCGTGCAGAAGTTCGGAGGCTCTTCCGTGGCCGATGCCGCGGGCATCAAACGTGTCGCGGACCGGGTGGTGGCAGCACGCGAGGCCGGCAACGACGTCGTCGTGGTCGTATCCGCCATGGGCGACACCACCGACGAACTGCTGGACCTCGCCGGTCAGGTGACCGACGGCGCCCCGGCGCGCGAGATGGACATGCTCCTCTCGGCCGGCGAGCGCATCTCGATGTCACTGCTCTCCATGGCCATCAACAACAAGGGGGCCGTGGCGCAGTCGTTCACGGGCTCTCAGGCAGGCATGTACACGGACGCGATCCACGGCAAGGCACGGATTATCGACGTCGACCCGCACCGTGTCCGGACCGCGCTGGACAAGGGCCACATTGCGATCGTGGCCGGTTTCCAGGGCATGAGCCAGGACACCCACGACATCACGACGCTGGGCCGGGGCGGCTCGGACACTACCGCCGTCGCCCTGGCCGCCGCGCTCGATGCGGATGTCTGCGAGATCTACACGGACGTGGACGGTGTCTTCACCGCCGACCCGCGCGTGGTCTCCGCCGCCCAGAAGATCGGCACCATCTCCAGCGAGGAGATGCTGGAACTGGCCGCATCCGGTGCCAAGATCCTGCACCTGCGCTGCGTGGAGTACGCCCGCCGTTTCGGTGTGCCGCTGCACGTGCGTTCATCCTTCAGCCAGAACGAGGGCACCTGGGTCCTGCCCAGCCCCGATGACAAGATCACCATCAAAGAGGGAGTTGCCTTGGAGCAGCCAATCATCTCCGGCGTCGCGCACGACCGTTCCGAAGCCAAGGTCACCGTGGTGGGCGTCCCGGACATCCCGGGCAAGGCCGCTGCGATCTTCCAGGTGATCGCGAAGGCGCACTCGAACATCGACATGATCGTGCAGAACGTGTCCACCAAGGGCACCGGCCACACGGACATCTCCTTCACCCTCCCGATCGTGGAGGGCGCGGACGCCCTGGACGCGCTCCGGGCGGCGCAGGGCGAGATCGGCTTCGAAAGCATCGACTACAACGCCGAAATCGGCAAGCTCTCCCTGATCGGCGCGGGCATGCGTTCCCACCCCGGCGTCTCCGCGACCTTCTTCAAGGCGCTCTCGGATGCGGGCATCAACATCGACATGATCTCCACCTCGGAGATCCGGATCTCCGTGGTCACCCGCGCGGATCTTCTGGATGACGCGGTGCGCGCCATCCACAAGGCCTTCGAGCTCGACGGCGACGCAGCGGCCACCGTCTACGGCGGCACCGGCCGCTGAGGCTCCCCCGCGCAGCCCCTCTGCCGAGCCCGCTAGTTGCGTGCCGCCCCGCTCACTTCGTGCGCGGTCTCGCACCCGGCTAGCGGGCTCGGCTCATTCAGCGGCTCGGCTCAGTGGGCAGGTCGGCACATTGGGCGGACCCGGCACATTGGGCAGGCTCAGCTCAGTGGACAGGTCGGCCACCGGACAGTCAGGAGTGTTCTCGCCGGCCGCCCTCTTCGTGGCCCCTCCGGACCGCATAGTGATGCCCCAGGGAGTCCGTCTCGATCTCGAAAGTCCGGAGCTCTTCCTCCGAGGCCTCCTCGAAGGCGTCGTGCTTGTGAACCACCGGGGTGTCCGCATCGCTGCGGTTCGCCGGGCCGAAGAGCTTCTTGGCCTTCTCGGTCAGATGCATGAACTTGTCGGTACGCGTGGTCATGGCAACCACCTCCTGTGAGCGCCGGACGGTCTTTCCGCTCCTGCGCCTGACAACTATTTTAAGTCCGGAGCCGCCGGAAAGACCCTGCCGTCAAAGGATTCAGCGTGCCCGGCTCAGCGCAGGGAGTGGTCTTCAGGGTTCCTGGAGACCACATAGCTGCTGCCATCCGGCCGCGTCACGGTCTCCCATTGGCGGGTCTCCGCTTCACGCTGGATCAGGAGAGCCTTGTTCTCCTCGGTCATCTCATGGTCCAGAGCGCTTCGATTGGCAGGGCCGAACACCACCCTGAGTTTGCCCGTGGCGCGCATGAAACGCTGTGCGAAGTTGTCCTGAGCCATCATTTCTCCCCGGTTCGCGGATGTCCTGACTCATCCAGCATAGCAATATACTTAGTGCACTAAGTAATTGTCGATGCGCCGGCCGATAGGATGAACGCTGTGGATGTGGCTGCGGACGAGGATCTCACCCTCGAGAACCAATTGTGTTTCGCCCTCACGGTGGCCTCCCGAACCGTGGTGCAGGCCTACCGCCCCGTTCTGGAGCCCCTCGGCCTGACACATCCCCAGTACCTGGTGATGCTGGCCCTGTGGGATCACAACCCTCTGAGCGTGAAGAAGGTCAGCGCCCAACTGCTGCACGAACCGGCCACCATCTCTCCTCTGCTGAAACGCCTCGAGGACATGGGCTACGTGCGCCGGACCCCCAACGTCCAGGATGCGCGCGCCCTCGACGTCGAGCTGACGGCGGCAGGCGCCGCCCTCAAGGAACGCGCCCGGGCGGTCCCACCCGCCATGCTGGCCCGCCTCAAACTCAGCCGCGAAGAAGTCCGGGTACTCAACAAGGCCATGCACAACCTCATCGAGGCCGCCACCTCCGAGGACTGAGTTCCCCTCCGGGCTTACGCTGGGGGTATGGAATTCCGCAAAGGCACGCGGTCCCTGACGGCCGCTTCACGCGCCCTCACCATCGGCGCGCTCCTGATGCTCGGGCTGTCGGCCTGCGGCTCACCCGCCACGAGCCCATCCCCTTCGTCCGGAGGCACGGCACCGGACGTCACCGGCTCCCCGACGCCTACGCCGTCGTCGGCCGCTCCCTCCATGCCTGAGACGTCGTCCTCGCCCGGCACCTCCACCTCGCCGGGTACCCCGAGCGGCGCCGACGCCATCAGTCTCACCGTGGCCCGCGTTGATCAGCCCGGAGCGGCCACCGTCACGCTGCGACTGGAATGCCGGGCGGGCAAAGCCGCCGCTGGGTCCACGGTTCCGGATCCAGCCGCAGCCTGCGCGCTCCTGAACAGCCAGCCCGGCCTGCTCGGCCCGGCGCAGAAACCCGGCACCGCATGCACCGATCTCTACGGTGGTCCGGAGACCGCCAGGGTCACGGGCACCCTGAACGGCAAGCCCGTGGAAGCGAAGCTGTCCCGGACCAACGGTTGCAGCACCGCCCAATGGACCGCCCTGGCTCCGCTCCTCGGCAGCTCCGGCGGCGTATAACCTCGGCCGAGTTCGTGGGGTTGGGGGGGGGGGGGGGGGGCAACCCCCCCCCCCCCCCCCCCCCCCCCCCACACCCGGGGCCGCCGGCCCGCCCCCCCCCCGACCCCCCCCCACGCCCCGCGCGGCGGTATGGGG